>JANPMV010000068.1:0-36203 GCA_031427135.1 Cyanobacteria bacterium VAR_87_metabat_62
TTTCAACAACAGCCGTTCCTTGCACTTCTTGTTAGGCGCATGGCCAGTTGTCGGCATTTGGTTTACCGCTTTGGGTATTTCCACAATGGCTTTCAACTTGAACGGTTTCAACTTCAACCAATCGATTATCGACTCGCAAGGTCGCGTCATCAACACCTGGGCTGATGTCATCAACCGCGCTAACTTGGGTATGGAAGTAATGCACGAGCGCAACGCTCACAACTTCCCTCTCGACTTGGCCGCTGGCGAAACAACTCCAGTTGCTTTGGTTGCTCCTTCGATCAACGGTTAATTTTTAACTCTTGATTGCAAAAAGCGCTCCTAGAAATAGGGGCGCTTTTTGTTTGGAGATTTTTTTGAGGGATTTTATTACAAACCAATTTTATTCTTGTGGTTTTAGATGCAAACAAACTGGGCTACCGGGATGACTGGCGCTTCTTCTCAATATACTGTTGGTGGTAATCCTCGGCCAGATAAAACTCACCAGCAGGTTTGATTTCGGTGGCAATATCTTTGTCGTATTTACCGGAAGTTTGCAATTTTTGTTTGGATTCGCGGGCGGCTTTTTCTTGTTCGGAATTATGATAAAAAATTACAGACCTGTACTGTTCGCCTCTGTCGGGGCCTTGGCGATTGATTTGGGTAGGATCGTGACAGTTCCAGAATATATTTAGCAGTGTTTCGTAACTGATTTGCGATCGATCGTACTCTAGGAGCACTGATTCAGCATGACCGGTAACTCGGGCGCAAACATCGAGGTAGCAGGGATTCGGCCAGTGACCTCCCGTGTAGCCCGCCGCAGTCGAGACGACACCCGCAACGGCGCGAAATTTGTGTTCCACTCCCCAAAAACAACCGGCTGCAAATGTGGCTTTTTCCATTGTGTGACTCATCGTATTGCGATCGAACTTAGCACTCTTATTATGCTTGACAAATTCCCATTAGCGTGCATTCCCAGACCAATCGCGGCTGCACGTAGTTTAGCAAATATTGCCGCGCTTTTTCCAAGGGTTCTAAGGGCGATCGGCTAATTCCCCCTGCTAAAAATTGCTGCCAGTAACAATGCTGTAAATAATCGATCAACCACAACTGAGATTCAGTATCTAAAGTTTTATCGATTTCCTTGGCCAATTCCAAAGCTGACCGCAGATTTTGAGGCAACTGCTTCACCTTTTGCAGCAAATCCTCGGGTATGGATTGCAGTTGCTGCCAAATAGCGATTGCTTCCCCAGGACTTCCCTGAGCCATCCCCATTACCTCGGAATGTGACAAAATCTCCCCGAATCCCGCTTGCTGCAAAACTTGTGCCATTGCTTGGGGATTCAGCCGAGAAAACTGGACTTTTTGACAGCGGGAAATCAAAGTTGGGAGCAAAGCTTCGACCGTCGGAGCAATTAAAATGAGCGCTGCTTTTCCCGGTTCTTCTAATGTTTTCAACAAGCCGTTAGCAGCTCCCTCGCCCATTGTTTCTGCCTGTTCCAAAACTACGACTGAACGCGCCGCTTCTAGGGGCGGTCTGCTCAGAAATTGACTGATTTCTCGAACTTGTTCTAAGCGAATTTGAGGCGGTGCTTTCCGTTTTAAACCGGCTTCTTCTGCTTCTTTTGTCGAAAGCCGTTTGCCTTGGTTCATGTAAGTTGGTTCTACCCAGAGCAAGTCTGGATGATTTCGCTGCCGCACGCGGTTTTGCACGGCGTTGATTAGTCTGGTTTCGGGAAGATTGGCTGAGAATAAAAGCTCGATGAAAGACTGAGCTGCTAAACTTTTGCCGATACCGTTAGAGCCGATAAATAAATAACCAGGAGCAATTCGGTTTCGCTCGACTGCTTGGGTTAGTAATTCTACGGCTCGTTGTTGTCCGATTAATGATGTGAAATAATCCATGTTATGTCACCCTATTTATCAGAATTGGTATTATTTGAATATTCCCAATCTTCTAACTTGCGAGTTACGATAGCTTGAATCTCTTGAGCGACTTCATCTTCGGTACGATCGGCATTTATGCGGACAATTCGAGATTTATTTTCCCCGGCTAAGTCCGCAAAACCTTGCTGCACAAGGCGGTGAAACTTCAAATCGGCTTGCTCGATCCGATCGCACCCTCCCCGATCCCTTACCCTCGCCAAACCGGCCTCCACATTAATATCCAGCCACAAAGTGAGATCGCTTTGCAAGCCGCCGGTGGCAATTTCATTCAACTGCTTAATTAAATTTAAGTTAATACCGCGGCCGTAGCCCTGATAAGCAATTGTAGAATCAGTGAAGCGATCGCATAAAACAATCGTTCCCTTCAATAACTCGGGTTTGAGACAAGTTTCGACGTGCTGAGCGCGATCGGCCGCGTACATGAGTAGTTCTGCTCGATCGGATACCAATTCCCCCTGCTCTTGTTTTAGTAGCAAATGCCGCAGTCCCTTTCCTAACTCAGTACCTCCCGGTTCGCGAGTAGCCACCAACCGGACTTTCTGAAAGTAACTTGCTTGCAGCCACTGTATCAATTGCTGCATTTGCGTAGTTTTACCCGCACCTTCAACCCCCTCAAACACAATAAGTTTGCCCTTCATTGCCCTAACTTTCCACCTGAATAAAATAAATCCATATTGTGCTGTACATCTGTTCTAGGTTCGGTATGATAATAAAGTCTAAATGCCTCACGGCTGGAGTTGTCTATGGCTCGCTACACTGGTTTTTTTATCGTTGCCGTTCCGATCGACCGTCTCCGTCAATCCCTGATTGAAATTTTAGAGTCATGCAATCTTGATATTATCTACAATACAGGAGATTCCGTCATGGCTCGCGAAATTCCCGGTCAAGTTTCGATTCCGAAACTTGTCACAGCAGAAGTCCTAATTGAGAAAAACACGGCCAGCGAATCAGAGGTTCGCATGAATTTCGTGATCAAAAACGAGGAATTGCCCTTGCAAACCAACAACCACTGCCGTCAAATGTTCGAGCTAGTCAGTCGTTCAGTTATGAACAACAATAATTGGCGACTCTTGGAAAGTATGGCACTGTAGCCATCAGTCAGTCAATTGTAAATTGTAGATTTTAGATTTTAGATTGACTTCACAGATGAATCTGGGGGCTTGAACTAACGTCCCAACTTATTTGCTGTCGATTCCGACTCTCAAGGGCTTGTATCCATCTTTACATGAGGTCATCAGTCATCAGTTCCTAGCTAACGACTGATGACCTCCATTTTTTATTTGCAAAGCCTGAATTTAAGAGCGAAATTCGCGGCGCAGCAGCAAAGAATTTGTAACTACGCTAACAGAACTAAACGCCATAAATGCACCTGCCGCCGCCGGACTGAGAAGAATTCCAGTTGTAGGTAGCAAGATACCGGCGGCGACGGGAATTCCCAGAGTATTGTAACCAAAAGCCCAAAATAAATTTTGGCGGATCTTGTTAAAAGTAGCGCGACCAAGATCGATCGACTCAACCACATCCATCAAAGCATTTCGCATCAGCACAATTTGAGCCGTCTCAACTGCGACATCAGTGCCGCAGTGCAAACCAATACCAACATCAGCTTGAGCCAAAGCCGGGGCATCATTGATACCATCCCCCACCACAGCCACTTTACAGCCTTGGGCTTGCAGAAGTTCGATCGTCCTCGCCTTCCCATCCGGGCGCACTTCGGCAAAAACATCAGCCGCCGTCAAACCTAGCTGCTGCGCTGTCGCCGCCGCCGCCGAAGCCGTATCTCCCGTCAGCATCATCACCCGCAATCCCATGCCCCGCAAACGTTCCACCGCCGCCTTAGCATCCGGCCTCAGAGTATCTTTTAGCCCGATTACCCCCAGCAAAACGCCCCCAGAAGCCACGTAAACCGCCGTTTTGCCTTCCAAGGAACTAGACAATTGCGTCGCCACAGCGACCCCCTGCTCGCTCATCCACTCGGCATTCCCCGCGAACACCCGCCGACCCTCCACCAAAGCAGAAACCCCGAATCCCGGTTCCGTGTAGAAATCCTCAGCAGCCAGCAACGGCAAACCTTGCTGTTGAGCTTCCAGCAAAATCGCTGCGGCGATGGGATGACAAGCGCCTCTTTCCACAGCCGCCGCAATTTGCAGCAGTTTTGAGTTAATTGTGGAACAAACATCTTGTTTGTTGCCAATATTCAGATCCGAATTCAAATCCAACTCAGAATTCTGGAAAAGCGGCAAATAATCTGTGAGTGTGAGATTGCCGGTTGTGAGAGTGCCAGTTTTGTCAAAAACTACTGTATCTAATTGATGTACTCGTTCCAAAACATCGCCGCCGCGAATTAAAAGCCCGCGTTCCGCCCCAATACCAGAACCGACTAAAATTGCAGTTGGGGTAGCCAGTCCCAAAGCGCAAGGACAAGCGATGACTAAAACTGCGATCGCCAATTTCAAACTTAATAGCAAAGGCGATTGATAATGGATAATAGGCAATTCATTTCCCATATTCATTGCCCCGTGTCCCATGTCCATTGCGCCTTGTCCTAAAAGCACAGAAGGCCAAATATGAGTTCCAGCAAAATACCAAAATAGAAAAGTTAAAGCCGATATCGCCATTACCCCATACACAAAGTATCCGGCGACAGTATCAGCTAAATGTTGAATCGGTGCTTTCCGAGTTTGGGCAGCTTGTACCAAAGCCACCATTTGAGCGACAGTTGTTTCCTTGCCGGTGCGAGTTGCGCGCATCACAATTGCACCGGATTGATTGATAGTTCCCGCCGCGACTGCATCTAATTTTTGCTTCACAACCGGCATTGATTCGCCAGTTAGCATCGACTCATCTACGGTTGTTTTGCCTTCGCAAATTTCGCCGTCTACCGGAATTTTTTCCCCGGGCAAAACTTGCAGCCATTCTCCGACTCGGACGCGATCGGCGGGAATTTCAATGTATTGTGGATCGTAGACCGCAGATGTCGAGTTTAAAGGCAATTCTTCCGATCGCAAATCTAAACTCGGGAGTTTAAAATCAACTAACCGGGCTTTCGCCGGCTGCAATGCAATTAAAGCTTGCAAAGCTGATGCAGCGCGCCGTCTGGCTTGCTGTTCGAGAGTTTTGCCCAACAAAATAAAGCCCAACAGCATCACTGGTTCGTCAAAAAAGCACTCCCATCCCATTCGTGGAAATAGCAGTGCCGCGTTGCTAGCCGTGTAAGCCGTGACAGCGCCTAAAGCTACCAAAGTATTCATGTTGGGTGCATTTCGCCACAAACTGCGGCACCCGTCAACGATAATCGGGCGGCCCGGTAGCAGCAATGCTAGGGTGGCGAGTCCCCAGTGAAACCAAATATTGCTGAGAATTGGGGCTTTTGTGCCGAGTACGTGACCTAAACCGGATAGAATAATTAGGATTAGGGCGATCGACAATTGGTTGATTTGCTGTCGAATTTCTTGCCGCCGCCTTTCAATTGCCGCCGCTTCTGCTTCCCGCTGATTTCCACCTGAACGAGACAAAGATGGAAATCCATTATCAGTCAGTTTTTTCGCTAAAGCTTCTGCATCCACAGCCCCCGGTTGACACTCAACCGTTGCGACTTCTACGGCTAAGTTAACGCAAGCTGAAATTACGCCTGAGTGCTGCATGAGTTGGCGTTCCACAGCTTTCGCACAGCCCGCACATTTCATCCCGCCGACATCGAAAGTAACAAGTTCTGGCGGGGATTCTTTAACTGCTATGATTTCTGGGTTAATTTCTGCTATTTTGGGTACAAATTGCATGAGTTCTTTTTGGTATTGATTAGAATATTTCGGTGTTTCTGAAAGTGTTTAATGCACTGTTTAGACAAATGTCTATATTTTTATCATAGATAAATTTTTTGGCATCTTCCGAAAGTGTTAGTTTTTTTTAATTCTTAATTAATCGTTGGGGGTGAAAACCGGATCTTTACTCGATATCAAATCCGGCTGCGCCGGAATGATATAGAGGACACGGCAATGCCGTTTCCCTACCGCGATTTATTGTAGGGACACGGCACTGCCGTGTCCTGATTTCGGGTTATATTAATTCCGATTCAACCGGAATTGATATAATCAGCGAATTGCTTAGTTAGTATCCAGATTTTATTGCACGAATTTAGCTATGACAGCCACACCAAAATTTTACATTGTCAAACGTTCTGCGGGTAATTGCGAGATTTTGCCGTTGGCGGAGCCCGCCCCTACGGGGGCTGCGCCAACGCAGAGGATCGCCCAACTCGAAGCACAAAACCCCGCTATTATTGAAAAATGGGGCCCTTACGATTCTGCAGAAGATGCGATCGCCCGCCGCATCGGTTTAATTCGCGCAGGCAAATGTCAACCGCAATAAATCAACTTGAAGGACTTGCATTCCTAACTACAAACTAGGTTCGCAGTCAGGAATACAAGTCCTTCTCAGATCGAGTTTTTGCGACTTAAAACTACTTGGATTTAGCTGGTGCCGGACTCGGTTTTGCCTGCACCGCATTTGGCTTAGGCGACGCGGTATTCGGTTTCGATTCGGCCTTATCGTTACCTGCTTTACCAGTAGTAATTTGCTTTGTCAAAACTTCCATAGCTTTCGCGTATTGCGGATCGGCTGTCGTAGCAATCTTATCGCGATCGCTCCTCAAATCTTTCTTTTGAGCGTCGGTGAGTTCAACCTTAAAATCCGGTTCAATCCCGGCGTGGTTGATATCGGTACCGTTGGGAGTAAAATACTTGGCAATTGTCACCGCCAAACCAGAGCCGTTACCAACACCGCGTACCGACTGAACCAAACCTTTACCAAACGTCTTTGTTCCTACCAAAACCGCGCGTTTGTTGTCTTGCAAAGCACCGGATAGAATCTCGCTAGCACTTGCGGAACCGCCGTCTACCAGTACAACTAACGGTTTGTCTGTGAGTTCTACCTTATTTGCAGTTTGCCGATCGGCTTCACCGACTCGATCGACCGTCGAGACGATCGTACCTTCTTTGAGCCACATCCGAGCAATTTCAATACTTCCGTACAGCAAGCCGCCCGGATTTGAACGCAAGTCTAAGATATAGCCGGTGACTTTTTTCTGTTCCAAATCCTTAATTGCCGATCGCATTTCCGATGCAGCATTCGCACTAAACTGATTTAAGCGAATATAGCCGACTTCCCCGATCGGACTTTTCTGCACCGACTTCCGCACGGGATGAATTTCAATTTTAGCGCGTTTGAGCTTAAAGTCTATTTCCTTGTTTTCGCGCAAAATAGTCAGAGTCACCTCAGTATTCACCTGGCCGCGAATCAAACTTACCGCTTGATTCGTATCCATACCCTCGGTACTTTTGCCGTCAATCTTAGTAATGATATCTTTTGCCAGAATACCAGCAGTAAAAGCAGGGGTATCTTCGATCGGCGAAATCACCACCAACTTCTTAGTTTTCTCATCTTGAGTCAACTGAATCCCCACTCCTGTCAGTTCCCCAGAAGTGTCAACCTGCATATTCTTGAACTCTTCCGGGTTCATGAACCGCGTGTAAGGATCGTCCAGCTTCTTCAGCATTTCTCGAATTGCCTTATAAGCTTCCTCATCGCTAGTATAAGTCCGGTTCAAATAATCATTCCGCACCGCTTTCCAGTCAACCTGGTTAAAAGTGCCATCAACATAACTTTTGTCAATAATCTGCCAAACTTCATCTACCAACTCTTTAGGACTTCCCCTAAAAGAAGCCAGAGACTTAGAACTGCAACCAGTGTTGGCAAGAGTTACAGCAGTGAGTGCCACCGCTGCTGCACTTAGAAAAAGCCCTCGTTTTGTTATAACCATTTGTCTGACGCGCCGGAGGAAAAGAGTTCAGAATAATCACGCTCAATCTAACACAGGCAAGGCTTGGTCGGATTTTGGATACATATTTATTCAACTTTGCTGAGTTCTGCGATGTCAACTTAAGACTAAAACTCTCTGTCTCTCTCGTTTGTATCAAAGTCTCGATCCCCCTAAATCCCCACCCCCCCTAGCCCCCCCAAGGGGGAAGGGGGACTTTCATCGTCGCTCTTGTCCCCCCCTTACTAAGGGGGGTTAGGGGGGATCTCCGGGTTTAAAAACACGCATTAGGGGCGATCCTCTCCGTTGGCGCAGCCCCCGTAGGGGCGGACTGCGCTAACGACTGAAATTAAGGCTCAACCCAGCGATCGTCCGACTTAATCAAATTAATCAATTCTGCCACACCTTCAGACTCAGGAACCTTCTTAATCTCATCCCGGCCGCGGTACAGAGAAATAAAACCCGGTTGCTTCCCGACATAGCCATAATCAGCATCAGCCATTTCCCCAGGCCCATTGACAATACAGCCCATAACAGCAATATCCAAACCCGTCAGATGCTTCGTCGCCTCC
The DNA here is from genome assembly GCA_031427135.1 of Cyanobacteria bacterium VAR_87_metabat_62. Classification (GTDB taxonomy): domain Bacteria; phylum Cyanobacteriota; class Cyanobacteriia; order Cyanobacteriales; family Microcoleaceae; genus Microcoleus. The sequence continues at coordinate 8,314 of JANPMV010000068.1, forward strand.
CTCACTTTGTGCAACACATCCTCTAAGTTAAACAAAGTACGGCCACAGGAAGGACAAGCCACATACTCAACCATCGTTTTCCGCAATCCCAAAGCTTGCAGAATGCTGTAGCAGACAGGAATCTCCTTTTCCGGCGCCTCAGTCAGCGAGACGCGGATAGTATCGCCGATACCGTCAGCCAACAGCGGTGCGATACCAGCCGTGGATTTAATGCGGCCGTATTCGCCATCGCCAGCTTCGGTAACGCCCAAATGCAGCGGGTAGTCCATGCCCAATTCGTCCATCCGGTGCGCCATCAAGCGGTAAGCAGCCACCATCACCGGCGCGCGGGAGGCTTTCAGGGAAAGTACAATATTGCGGAAGTCGAGGGATTCGCAAATTTTGATAAATTCTAGGGCAGACTCTACCATGCCTTGGGGCGTATCGCCGTAGGTAAACAGCATCCGTTCGGCGAGGGAACCGTGATTGACGCCGATTCGCAAAGCTTTGCCTTGATCGCGCAGGGAAACTACCAAAGGTTCGAGGGTTTCGCGGATTTTGTCGCCAATTTCGGCGAATTCGCTGTCGGTGTATTCGGTTCTGTCGGCTTTGGGCTTCTCGAACACATATAAGCCCGGATTGATTCTCACTTTGTCTACGTGTTTGGCCACTTCGAGGGCAATTTTCATCCCGTTGTGGTGGACATCGGCGACAAGGGGCACGGGTTGGTAGGTGGCGTGGAGTTTTTGCTTGATTTCGGCTAATGCTTTGGCGTGGGCCATGCTGGGCACGGTGACGCGCACGATTTCGCAGCCTATTTCGTGTAAGCGCCGTATTCCGGCGACTGATCCGTCGATGTCGAGGGTGTCTTCGTTGATCATCGACTGGACGACGATCGGGTAGCCGCCGCCGATGGTGATACTTCCGACTTTGACTGGCCTGGTTTTGCGGCGTTTGATGGCGGTGTCGAAGATTGGTTCGGTTGTGGGGGTTTTAGTGGGGTTGGGCAGAGTTTGCATAACTGGTTGCTAGTGTTCTGTAAAATTTATAGTCTATAAAAATTGTGTCTGCTGTTTTTTAGGTTTGCACAGAAAGGGTCTGTTTGGGCAAAGAGGTTTTGGGATTTAGGATTCTTAATGAGATTCCTGCGAATTTGTTGATCGAATTATGTCGGAAAAGGGCGATCGAACTAAAAGCCAACCATCACCGGGAAGGCGAACTGAAGTTGGGCCCGTGGAACTAAACCGAACTTAGAAAATACAGTTAAAATACAGGCTAGGCCGAGATAAACATTGATATTGGTTGGCGGTGAGGAGAATGGTTTGGACGCCGGGGCAGCGGTTAAATGGCGATCGGTATATCATTGAAGGCAAGTTAGGTGAGGGCGGCTTTGGCATCACCTACCTAGCGCAGAAGGCGCAAAACAGGCAGCGGGTTGTCATCAAAACGCTGAAAGATGACTTATTGAGAGATCCAAATTTTGCCTGGTTTCGGGACAAATTTCGGGATGAGGCGCTACTGCTATCTTTGTGCAGGCATCCCAATATTGTGCAAATAGACAACTACTTCACTCACGGTAATTTGCCTTGCATTGCGATGGAATATGTGGCAGGAGAAGATTTGTGGAAATGGGTGGAAAAGCGCGGTATTCTGTCAGAAACAGAAGCTTTAAACTACATCCGTAAAGTGGGAGAAGCACTGATTATTGTTCACGAAAAAGGTTTGCTGCACCGGGATATTAAGCCAGAAAACATTATGGTACGCGACAATCAAGATGCAGTTTTGATTGATTTTGGTTTGGCGCGGGGTTTTATTCCAGATCGCACTCAACAAATGACTTTGGGATTAACACATGGTTTTGCGCCTCCCGAACAGTACGGGGAAATGGGCAGATTTGCTGAGTACACAGATGTTTATGCTCTGGCAGCAACGCTATACTATCTGCTAACGATAACACCACCAACTCCTGCATACTTGAGGGCTTTAAATCATCCTTTAAAGCCGCCGTTTCAGATTAATCCTAATATTAGCGATGCGGTGGATCGGGCAATTCTTAAAGGGATGGAAATGGATGAGACAAAGCGTCCTCAGTCGGTTCAAAAATGGTTGGCTATGCTTCCACAAGCCACCATTGGCAATTGGGGGCAAAGAGGGGGTGTTTCGCCAACGATTCCTAGCCCGCAGCCACCGCCACAACCTGTAAAATTGATTTCAGCAAAAGGAGTTGATTATCGTCAACTCGATCGGCTGTTGGCTAGCGGAAAATGGCAAGAGGCGGATGGGGAAACGGCAATAAAAATGCTGGAAGTAGCGGGGAGAACAAAGGATGGCTGGCTGAGGGGTGAAGATATCGATCGATTCCCCTGTGAAGACTTACGAACTATTGACCAACTTTGGGTAAAATACAGTAACGGACGTTTCGGCTTTTCGGTGCAGAAACGCATCTATGAAAGTCTGGGGGGAAGCAGAGAATATGATCGGAAAATTTGGGAAGCTTTTGGCGATCGGGTAGGTTGGCGTGTGAATAGTAGTAAATGGTTGCACTATAATGATCTAAAATTCAACACCAAAGCACCTATAGGACACCTCCCGTGTGTGAAGGGAAAGTTAACTGATGGGGTGGTTGGTGGGGGGCTTGTTGTGGGGCGTTCTCTTCTCTCGCGTCGAGACTTGTAGACTGTAACATCTAAGCGTTTCAGGTTTTCATAAAGATTTATTACAAAGGCAAAAACCACGAAACTACGCCAGTTCTACGTTTCCGATACCAGGCACTGGCAGTCCTCACTTTCTTTAGGCTTTCGCGTAGTTTCTTGTAGTATCTGCCCCGCCACTTGCGGGTTATAACAGTTAGCGAAGATAAATTTTTCTGCCACCGCTAAAATTTCTGGGTCTTCCGCCTCCCACTCTCCCTCCCGACAAACTCATCTTTCAACGAATGAATCTAAACGATATCAGAGAAGCAATATTAGAAAATAGGGTGCGAATTACAGACCATGCTGATGAAGAAGCAGAGGATGATAATCTCTCATTTGATGAAATCTACTTTTCCGTCCTTTATGGTGAAATCATCGAAAATTATCCCAAAGAAAAACCCTATCCCCGATACTTAATCTATGGTGAAAGCTTTAGAGGCGATCCTATTCACAGTGTTTGGTCTTATGTCCCTAGTAATAAACTAGCCATCCTAATCACAGTTTATCGTCCAGATGCAAATCGATGGATTAATTGGATACAAAGGAGAAATTAACAATGCTATCTGTAGAAAAATGCCCAATTTGCGGCGGTGAAATAGTTATCAAAGAAGTCGATAAACTTTTACGGGGCGGCAAGCATACTGCTATCTTAAAAGTATCCGCTGAAGTTTGCCTAAGCTGTGGAGAACGGTTGTACTCTGTGGAAACAGTTAGGAAATTTGCAAAAATTAGACAGCAGTTACAGCGAGAAGAGACTCAAGATTTTCAACCGATGGGGCAAGCTTTTCGAGTTGGATAAGTTATACGATAAAAAGAATGAAAAACCTAACTCAATTAACCCAGCTTGAATTAGTGCTGCTGGAATTAGTAGCTAAAGGTCAAGGAAAGTGGAGTTGGTACGAACTCGCCAATGCACTTTCCCGTCGCGATGTACCGCGAGAACCTGACATGATGGTTGTCTTAAAAAAACTGGCTGCTGATGGCTTGGTTCAACGATATGTAGAAACAAATTCGCCTTGCGATAGGTGGGAATTGACGCCAGAAGGGTCTATTGTGTTTGCAGACGCCAAAGCAGATAGTCAAAGCAGAATTATACGTTATGCAATTGCAATCCTGAAATCTGAAAGCAATTATTCTGCGTATGTTCCAGATTTACCCGGATGCGTAGCAACAGGTACAACTATCGAGGAAGTAGAAGAGCAAATTAAAGCAGCAATAGTTTTTCATTTAGAAGAGTTGCGTCAATCTGGTTCGTCTATTCCTGAAGCCAGGACTTTATGCAAATATGTTGAGGTTTAATGTAATTAAAACTATCAATTAGTATGTGGATGGTGTTTTAGAAGTTATTGCAGGTAAGATTCGATCGCACTTCCCCATCATCCATCAAAAATCAACGCGCGTTAGCGAAGCCCTCGAAGAGGATCGCACTCTACTCCAGAAATCTATCTCGCGGATGATGCGAGGCCCCGCCGATCGCGCAAAACTAAAAAATGTACTTGCAAATCTCTCCACAAGCTTAGGCTCAGCAGTTAAAGCATCTGAGGTTTTCCCTTGAACGATCGCACAAACTCACCAGCCACCGCTGTTAACAACCGCCAACCTCTAATTATTGCCGGAATTCTCCTCGGTATCGGTCAAGCCGGCTTTTTTGACGGCATTGTGCTGCACCAACTCCTCCAGTGGCATCATATGTTTAGCAGCGTTAAAACCGATGCTACCGTTGCCGGTTTAGAATTGAATACCCTCGGAGATGGATTGTTTCACGCTGCGGATTGGTTGGTAACACTGGCGGGAATTTTCTGTTTGTGGCGTGCGGTTAAGCGTAAAGATGTTCCTTTGTCAACTCAAACTTTTTTCGGTTCCATATTAATTGGTGCTGGATTGTTTGACTTTGTCGAAGGGATTGTTGACCATCAAATTCTGGGAATCCACCACGTCAAACCCGGTATCAACGAGTTAGCTTGGGATTTAGGCTTTCTGGCGATCGGTCTTATTTTAGCGCTGTTAGGTTGGATACTGGTACAGAGTGAAGTTGCCGCAGATACTAAAGTTTAAATGAATGCAGAGATTGAGAATTATATTAAATCCGCGTTAAAAATCCCCGATGAGACTCGGCGGTTTCAACCGCCGAGTCTCATTTTAACTCATCAATTCATCCAACCGCAGAATCCAACCACACGATCAAATCCTCTTGACTCCTAAAATCCAACAAAGCCTCTCCCAACTCATCTAACTGTTCCGCAGATAACCCCTGGATGCGATTTTGAACTTCCTGTGTAACATCACCCATCCGCCGCACGATCTGACGCATAATTAATCCTATTTCCCCCTCAATTTTACCCCTTTCGATTCCTTGTTCGATTCCCTGTTCTATCCCCTGTTCTATTCCCTGTTCGATTCCCTGTTCGATTCCCTGTTGTATTCCTTGTTCGATTCCCTGTTCAATTCCCTGCTGTAGACCAATTTCTATCCCTTTCATTACAGATCCAAGCTGATCTTGGATAAACATTTCTCGCTTGTCCAAATCTGCCGCTTCTTTGACTGTCAAATTAGCTCGGTTGGCAATTTCCAGCGCGGTATTAATCTCTACCACAGACTCCAATGTCTCTGGTACTGCTTCCAAAGAGGGCGCGTTTTTCATAAAGTAAATCCATTTTTCCGGCAGAGTTTCAAGTTCATTCAATTCTTTTTTGAATTTCGGTAACTCGACAAACACTAACTTTAACTCGCAGTTGGGATAGACGAATTTCTCTTCAGTTTCTGTGAATTCAAACTGTGAAATTAGTTTTTCGGTGTTTTCAAATAAGATAAAATCGGTGATGGTTAAAGCAATGACTGGATTTAATCTTAAGTAACCGTCTCCAGCTTTGAGTTGAGTTGAATAGGTTTTAGCTGCATTGTACACTACTCGTTTTTCAAAGGCGGCGACGTTGAGTACCTGCATTTCCACAATCACGGTTTTGTTGCCGGTAATCTTGGCTTTGACATCGAGGTAAGTGTCTTTCAATCCTGTAACGCTGCCGGCTGAATAAGGGTCAATTATTTCTAATTCTTGAATTGTAGGTTCTCCGTTGTACAGCATTGCATTTAGGAAGCTGATTAAAATTTCTGGATGTTCGGAAGAAGCGAATATTTTTTTGAATGCAAAGTCTGTTTTGGGGCTGATGAAACGCATATATTTTAGAGGATTTTTTGTTTTTATTAACTCTTCTAGGGTGCTGAGGACACAGAGGAGGAGAAAAGAGAGGAAGATGGATATTGACCAATATTGGAAGGGTTGGGTTTTGTTGTCTCAACCCAACCTATCATAGGTATGCAGCTATCAGCCTGTGGCTTGAGTAGTAGTTGCAGCAGACATCACTAGCTTGCCAGTTATATCCATTGTTGCCAGTTTCAGCACTTCATTAAAAGCTAAACCCCGAATTTTGAGTTCCCACCGAATGCCTTTTGCTTTCATTCGCTGGGCTTTCCGCATATCGACATCAGCAGCTTTTTGATGCAGAAGCAAATATTTCATTGCTGCTGTGGCTTCTACTTTTGTGGGAAATGCAAGATAGGTGATAAATCCGCCGTCCCAGTGATTGGCGTTGCGGATGCTGCTGATAGTCGCAACTCTTGGACTAAAGCGGTTCCAGTAAAAATCGCTGTAGCCGATCGACTGTGTTTTAACTTGGAGTTTGTTTGCCATTTGACTTAACTCCTATAACCTTGTGTGTGGGGTTAGCAGGACTAATTTGCTGCTGTTACTATTATAGCATTTGTAATTGGTAATTTGTAATTGATAATTGTAACTAGCCAACAGTCAACAGCCAACTGACTACTCCCAACAGCCTAAAATCTCAATTCATATTCAGCAGTAACGCGATTGTCTCCTTGAAAATTAGTCGAACCTCTGAGCAAAATTTGGTCGCTTATGCGATAGCGCAAATTAAATTCTGTCGGCTGATTTGCTGACAAAACTCGAATGATTGATGCTGAAATATTGCGCGTGATATCGGCCCCAACTTCTAAACCTAAACCGAGTGAACCCGCACCGGATGTACTCCCAGAACCCGATCGCCCTCCTTGTACTTCATTCCCTCTGATCCGAGTCGGAAATAGGCGAAATTCGCTCAATCCTGTGGCGTTGGTAATCACAGATTGCAGGTTGTTAAATAAACCGCCACCGGCTAAATTGGCGATCGCCAGTGTACTGTCTCCCTGTCCTAATGTCTGCACGAAACTGCCACCTAATAGCGCTACAATCTCGGTGGACGATCGACCTGGAGAGCTCCTCAACTCCAGATTTTCGGCCAACTGCGAAGCCTTACCCTGCACTAACGCTTGAATTCGGACACTCCGCACGCTGCCAAAACTCGTCGGTTCGTCGGCTATTTCCGATGCGACAGATGTTCCCGGAGTGCGGAACCGCGTTACTTCCTGTACCGAAGTTGCTAATCTCACATCCAGCGTCGGATCGAGTCCTTGTGCTGGTACAAAGGTAGCAGTCTGCGGGTATCCCCGATCGAGTCTAAACTGCGTGGTAAACAAATTCACCGAACCCGAAGTCAACCGAATCGTACCCTCCGGGCGAATATCGTCTAAAGTTCCGTTGACTGTCAAACCCCCAGTCGCCTGAAAATTCAATATCGGTGCACTCGTTACCCGAATTCCCCGGCCTAACTTCAATTGCAAATTGTTTAATGCAACTTCAAAGGAAGGAGAAGGGTTCGGGTTCGGGGAAGTCGCACCTGAATCTGAAGCAGAAACCTCAGTAACAGGAGAATCAGAATCAGCAGCGACAGAAGCTAACCGAGTTGCGCCGCCTGCACTTGGCAGAAATACCTCGCCGTCGTACAGTTCAATGTTACCGCTCAACCGCGGCCGCAAAGCCGTGCCCGTTGCTTGGACTTGACCGACTGCGCCGCCGCGATACAATCCTCTGAGATTTAGGGCTAACTTGTCGAGATTCACTGCTAAGGGATTAGCAAAATCGACATCACCCTCAGCAAAGGGGACAGACAGCGGAATCACGCCTTGGGCGACTATTTCGCCCTTAGTCAACTGTCCGCGAATTCCTTCTACCCGAATTCGATCGCCCTCAAAGCGCACCGTCCCAGTCACCCCTGTCAGCGGTTCTGGGAAAGCTCTCGCCCGGACGGTGGCATTTTCAAAATTGGCGATTCCTTCAGCTACAGGCTGTTGCAGCGTCCCTCCCACGCGAATTTGCACGGCTCCCTTGCCACTGACCCAAGCAACTTCCGGAGTCAACACATTAATAATTGCTAATCCTTCATTTTGCAAATTCGCCCTCAAATCAATTTGATTGCTGTCAGCTTTTACAGCAGCAAAGGGCAACTCAAAAGGCAAACTTCCGGTGACTTCAATCGGTTCAGTTTGAGTTACCAAAGCGCTGCCGCCAAAATTCAGGCGGGCGTTGCTATAACTAAAACTGCCGTCGGCTTTTTTAATCGGTTCTCCGTTGAGAGTACCGTCAAGCAAACTCAATTCTCCAGCTAGTTGCGGGTTTTCCAAACTACCGGCCAAGTTCGCCCGCAAATTTAAATCTCCGGTAACGTCAACAAAGGGTAATTCGACGAGTTTTGCCAACTCTTCGACAGGGACATTTTCGATCCGCAACTGCCCGGATTGCGCTTTCTGTCCCAGTTGTCCCGAAAACCCGATCGCACTTTTGCCCGATCGAATTTCCAGCGGCAAAACAGTTAAAATCCCGTCCTGAAAACTACCTTCAATACTGAACTGTTCGGCGACATATTTGCCCCACTTCCAGTCATCGCCTTTGACGTTAAATTGAGCTTGCACGCCCGTTCGCAAAGAACCAGCAACTGCAATTTCCCCGCCAAAAGTTCCCTGCAATTGAGATAAAGGAGGCAATTTTTCCGATTGTTTCACAGCCTGTTGTTGCTGCTGCAAAATTGCTTCAATTTCTGCCAAGCGGCGCAACTGTAGGATTAGCGCGGCTTCCGGTTCTCCGACTGCTACCGTTTGCACGTCGGCGGCGCTACCATAAACCGGAGGTTTTAAGCCTCGGGCTAAATCGCCTAAATTGAAATACTGCAAAGCGGCTAAAACCTGCTGCAAATCGCCTTGCTGGATATTAACTTTTCCGGCAAATTCTGGGTTTGCGCCTGCTTTCACGTTGCCAGAAATTAAGTATTGACCGCTACCTTGCCGGAAGATGCCGTTAGTTAAAGTAGCACTGCCGTTAGCATAGCTGAATTCGGCTTGAAAACTGTCACCTTTAATGTAGCCGATCGCAGGTTGGGCGATCGCAATTTGTCCAGTTGCTTGCAAAGTCGCCGGATTTAGCGGCATCTTCCAACCGGGCACATTCACTTGTCCCGAAACCGTACCAGTTATCGGCCCCAAACCAGCATCTTTACCCGGTGATAGGTTCAAAGCAGCGAGGGGAAAGTCGCTTAAATTGACTCGCAGAGTTTCGCCCTCAGTTTGGCCGCTGGCTATCGATTCCCCGCGTTTGACTAGGAAAGATGTCGGCAGGAAAGATTGATTTAAAGCGATTTCAATTTTGTCGCTGGCGCCAGCCAAACGCAAGTCTACACTTTTATCGGAACTCGCATTCACTCTCCCCGCCAGTACCGGATCAAAAGCGACTTGATTTACAGCTAAATCCCGCACTTCCACGTCGCCAACTAAGCTGAGGGCTGCCAGATTTCCGGTGAGGCGGCCAGTAAAATCGACATTGCCGCGCAGGGGCTGATTATTCTCTGAAGACTTTTTGTCACCAATTGGTGTCAAAAATCCAAGTTGTTCAGTTGGTAGGGCTGCCAGATTAAAGTTGGAGAGTTTGACATTCAAGTCCAAATTGGAAATCGAAGGCAATCCCTTACCTGCCAACTCGACGTTAACAATACCATTTGCCCTCAAACCGGGAGTTGTGGCTTTCTCAATTTCTATCCGTTTGCCATCCCAATTAAATATTGCGTCAAAAGGTTGTTTGAGAAACGGCAATTCGGAAATGCGGAAACTACCGCCGGCGCGAACATTTTGCGGGGATGCGGCAATCGGGCCAGACAAATTGACATTACCGTTAAATAATCCTCGGAGTAGCGGGAGATTTTGGGCTTGCGAGACTAAACCTCCGGCTTCCAAGCTTTGGCGCTGGGATTCAAAGGCTTTCTGGAAGCGACTTAGGGCAATTTGTCCGCCAGAAATTGACGCGCGCCAATTCCCCGATTGGGCGCTGCCAACCGCGTTGACAATTCCGCCGCCGTTGGCGAGTCGAATTTGTCCGTCGCCGTTGGCGGTGATGCCGTTGGCGGTGAGATTATCTACACTTCCCAAAAGGCGGACTTTGCCGTCGAGGGTGCCGTCAATTTCTCGCGGTAAATTGGCTGTTAGCAACCCGGTTTGTTTGAGGGTTTGTTCCAGATTGGCGAGGGCGACGCCGTTGGTTTCTAGGGATGCTTGCCAGTTGCCGTTTTCCAATTTTGCCTCAGTGTCGATCGCCCCTAGTCGATCGGCCAAAATCCGTCCTTCCCCACTAGCACGAATTCCCTTCGCTGTCAAATTATCCAAACTGCCCGCTGCTTGGAATTGGCCGTTAACTCTGCCGTCAAATCCTTTAGGCAAAGTCGCGGTGAGAGTAAAGAGTTGAGTATCGCGGATGGTTTTTTCTAAGCGACTGAGAATAACTCGATCGAGATCCGCGAAAGCTTGCCACCGTCTGTCTTCTAATTTACCTCTAAAAGCAAGAGTACCGTCCCCTATATTGAGTTTGCCGCTGCTGCTGATGCCTATCTCAGCGGCGGTTGAATTATCAAGACTGCCGCTGGCTTGAATTTGATTGGATATTTGTCCGTCAAGCGATTGGAGGTTTTGGATTTTGGATTTTAGAGTGTTGATATTGGCGACTGTTTGGGGATTGTCAGCAGCGAAAGCCGAGGCCGCATCTAACAGCGGCAATCCTAAATCTCCTAAGCGCCTGATGGAAGTGCGATCGGTTTCTGCGTTTCCCTGCCAATTTCCGGCCGTCAATTCTCCTTGAAAATTCACATTACTGCCGGCCAGATTGAGTTTGCCGCCACCGCTGGCATTGATACTGCTAGCGGTCAAATTGTCAAGACTTCCCGATGCGGTAAATTGACTCGATAGCAGTCCGTCAATCGATTTTAGATTTTGGATTTTGGATTTTAGATTTGCAGATTGCTGATTTTCGGGATTGAATGCGGAAGCCACATCTAAAATCGGCAGTGTCAAATCTACCAGGCGGGCGATCGAAGCGCGATCAGTTTCTAGTTTTCCCTGCCAATTTCCGGCGGTCAATTCTCCTTGAATATTCACATTGCTGTCGGCAATATTCAGTTTGCCGTTGGTGCTCAGATTGATACCACTAGCGGTCAAATTGTCAACATTTCCCGAGGCTTGAAATTCACCAGCTAGCTGTCCGTCAAGGGATTTGAGATTTTGGATTTTGGCTTTAAGATTATCGAGATTAGCGGGATTTTCCAGTGCTAAAAACGGCAATCCGATATCAATTAAGCGATTCAGAGCAACTTTATCACTTTTGCCCGAAGCTTGCCAGCGGCCTGATTCCAGTTTGCCATTCACATCAACAATACTATCAGCAATATTCAGCGTTCCTTTGCCCGTCGCCGCGATCGCATTTAAACTCAAATCGTCCAGAGTTCCCGTTGCTTCTGCGGTGCCGGTGAACAAACCTGCTAATTCAGGAGGTAAAACAAGTCCCGGTACGAGTGGCTGTAAACTGTTTACTGCCACGCGATCGCCCTTGATCATAGCTTGCCACTGACGGTCTTTGAGCGCCGCATCCACATTCACAGTAGCATCGCCAATTTTCACAGTTGTATTTTGCAAATCCGCCGAATTGCGTCCGGCTCGAATTTCACCCGCTGCGGGAAAAGTCCCTTGCGGTGCTTGCCATTGAACTCTAGCTTGGATGTTGTCTAACGGCCCGAAAACTTGCGCTTTTGCGGAGACAGTGCCAATTTTAACAGCAGCCGGAATCGGGAGAGCGTAAATTTGGGCGATCGCATCTGCGGGCAAGTTTTCTGCTTGCAAATCAAACACCAAACCCGATCGCGAATTCTGACTTGCCAACCCGATCTCAACTTCACCTTTCCCGCCAATTTTACCGCCCGCCGCCGGCACGACTAACATATCGCTCAAAGTCAAAGCTAAAGATGAAAATGGGGGAATTGACGATTGAGAATTGGGAGTCGGAGTTTGAGCTATTCTCCCGCGTTCCAGTTTAAAATTGGTGCTAATATTGTTGAGTTGCAGGCGATCGACCGTAGCGGGTTTCGTGCTGGCGATCGTACCTGCAAGTATCGGTTGCGCCGCAGTCCCAGTCAGCTTAGCATCTACTTTCAATTCCCCTGCCACCGGCACAGGCAATACTACTTTTTGACCTAATTCTTGTTCCAGCGCGCTGACCACATTTTGCACAGCCACCGGTGGCACGTTTGTTACCAGATCGAACCGAGCTTGTTCGAGATCGAAATTAGTTCCCGCAGCCACTGTTCCGGTTATTGCAACAGGAATTAGACCGTAATTTGCCGTCAAACTATCGACAATCAAATTAGTTCCCTGAAACCGCAATTGACCGCTACTATTTTGTACGATCTGTTTCAGCGGAGCAATACTCGCCTGCACTCCAGCAAAACTAGCCGTCCCGGTAATTCCAGAGAGTTTATTATCTCGAACTTGCAATGTCAAATTGCCATTTGCCAGACCTTTTTGTAAAGAAATGCCAGGAAGTTTTAGCAAGCGGGCGAGGTCAGTCAAAGGCAAGTTTTGACCTTGCAAAAGCACGTTAGTTTGAGCCGCAGACAATAGAGAATCAGCCTTAACGGCAAAATTGTCATTATTAGTAAACTGGCCGTTGAGTTCGTAGAGAACGCGCTGATTTTGGTCGCGAAATAGAGCGCTGCCATTTTTCAGACTTACAGAAATCGGAGCCGAAGTTTTCTGATGGGCTGCGGGACTAGGAACCAAAAATGCGCCGAAATTTTCGACTCGCACGGCCTCAATTTCAGTTTTAAATAAACCCGGAGATTTTCGCTCCGCAGTTGGCATATTAATCCAGCGGCCTCGATCGTCCTGTTCGATATAAGCCTTGGCTTTGACTAAAGTAATATCTAATTTGAGAGTGCGGTTGAACAGCAGCGGCCAAATTGAAAATTGCACTTCCACTGCTTCTGTTGAAGCATAATCCGGATCGGTAGCAGTTGCAGGTAAAGTCGATCGGCCAAACCGCAAACTTGTAAGAGAAAATCCCTCCAAACGTCCGAGTTGCACGGGCCGCTTCAGTGTCTGACTGACTTCTGTTTCCACAATCGGAGCTAACTTTTCGCGCACCCACGCCTGAGCTACCATCGCCCCAATCAGGCCGAGAATACCCACTCCCGTACCGCTAAGCAGCAGCAGACGCCACCAGCGGCGCCCTGAACGGGGTGCGAGTTGATTTTTATCATCGTCCGAGTTTGTCATGGGTGTCTCTCAGAGCTTTTGAGAATTCAGAAATTCAGCCAATGTTCGATGCGGTAGAATTGCTTTGATTCGCAAAGGTGTCTTCTGTCTTTGGTAGACTCAGAACAGAGGCCCGAAGTGCCGATCGATCCAACTTCTAGATTCGCGCCTTACTCCGGGGCAGACTCTAGAAACCTTAACCGAACTCCATCAAAACACGCCACACCACCTAAAACCGACAGTCAATCTAAAATCTAAAATTTAAAATCGCCCGATCGCTTCTAAGATAAAAAAACGGTGGTTAAGAAGGTCTTTAAAACTTATGCGAGTGTTCGTCTTACTCTTCAATGCCCGCACCGAGAATGAGGGAATTCATACCATACAACTCGGCGATCGTAACAAAGTTCTGATGTTTGAGTCAGAAGACGACGCCACCCGCTTTGGCGTGATGCTGGAAGCTCAAGATTTCCCCGAGCCCGCTGTCGAGGCGATCGACGATGAGGAAATTAAGGAGTTCTGCGATAGTGTTGACTACGATTGGGAACTGGTACCGGCCGGGGCGCTAGCAATTCCGCCAGAGGACAATGTAACACAGACTCAGTGGCAGGTCGATGGGCAGCCGGAGCCCGATCCCGAGCCGGATTCTGAAGTTTCCCAAAACGAACTGGATTCTATGCGCCGCCGACTCGAAGGACTTCTGTAACAGTCAGTTGGCAGTTGGCAGCAGCCAGTAATCGGTAGTCATTAGTAGACTTGAATTGCAAAATATGAAGAATTTGGAAGAAAGAGGGCATCTGCTGACGGAACAGGTGAATCCCAACAGCGCCAATTTAGACCAACTTAGTTCGATCGAATTAGTGGACTTATTCAACGCAGAAGACGCCCAAACATTAAGCGCGATCGCCCGTGCGCGGGAAGACTTAGCCCGGGCGATCGACATCGGCGCCGAATCTCTGCGTCAAGGAGGCCGCCTATTTTACGTCGGTGCGGGTACTTCCGGGCGTTTGGGGGTGCTCGATGCCGCCGAGTGTCCCCCCACCTTCTGCACGCCACCAGAGCTCGTACAGGGCATAATTGCCGGGGGTGCGGGAGCTTTGGTGCGGAGTTCGGAGGATTTGGAGGATCGGGCAGAGGATGGGGCGGAGTCGATCGCCCACCGTCAAATTACCAACTTAGATGTAGTTGTCGGGATTACGGCTGGGGGTACAACGCCATTTGTAGCCGGTGCTTTGCAGGCGGCGCGCCAGCGCGGGGCGAAAACCGTGTTTATGGCCTGCGTATCCGTGGAACAAGTGCATTTTGAGGCTGATGTGAATATTCGGTTGTTGGTTGGCCCAGAAATAGTGGCGGGTTCGACGCGCTTGAAAGCTGGTACTGTCACAAAAATGGCTTTAAATATCATTTCCACTGGCGTCATGGTGAAACTGGGGAAAGTTTACGGCAATCGGATGGTTGATGTGGCGGTGACAAACAAGAAATTGCGCGATCGGGCTTTAGGGATGCTGCAAGATTTGACTGATTTGAGTCGGGATGAAGCGGGTTTTTTGCTCGAAAAAAGCGGCAAGTCTGTAAAATTAGCTTTGATGATGCACTGGACTAATTTGGAGAAGGAAGAGTGCGATCGAATTTTGGGAGAGTTTCAAGGGAATTTGCGATCGGCTGTAGCATCAATTAGTCAGTAGTCAGATCAATTCCGGTGGTATCGGAATTATTAGTGGCCGAAATCAGGACACGGCAGTGCCGTTTCCCTACAATGTTATTTTCGGTAGGGAAACGGCACTGCCGTCTCCTCTATATTATTCCGGCATAGCCGGAATTAATATCATTGATTATCTACCGATTCCCCGTTATCCATTCACAAAAACGAGCGCCGTAAGCTGACTTTGACTCACACCTTGCACGATTCCCAAATAATTGCTACCCGACTTAATCGCCGTAGAAGCGATGCTTGCACCTGCATCCAACTGCAAATTCACCGCTTCAAAAGTCAAGCTAGCAAATCCGATACCGTCACTCAAACCAATCTTATCCCCAGCCACAAAATCGGTAATCACATCCGCACTGATTAAGGTAGTCGCAGCAGACAAACCACCCGCCAGAATAAACGTATCATTTCCAGCACCGCCGGTCAGAATATCTTGCCCGCGATCGCCTGCCAACAAATCATCACCGTTACCGCCAATCAAGATATCATCTTCTTTCCCACCGCGAATGGTATCGTTGCCGTCTCCTCCGATCAGTCGATCGTTATCGTTATTTCCACTGATAAAATCATTACCAGCACCCCCATCAATTAAATCCGAATCTTTACCGCCGGATAAGCTGTCATCACCGCCAGCACCATTAATTGTATCCGCACCTTGCATCCCATTAATAATATCAACACCCGCTCCCCCGGTGAGATTATCTTTACCGGAAAGGGCAAAAATTGGCAATCCCGCAGCACTTGCCGGTAACAGACTATCCCCACCATCAGATAGGAAATAATTGCCGCCGCTGGCTGTATTTTTAGGTGCTGTTGTCGGGCTGCCATCCCCTGTAGCATTGGGGATTGGTGATGTAATAGATATCGCGCTTGATATAGGAGTTGGTGTGGGAGTTGGTGTGGGAGTTGGTGTGGGTGCGGGATTGACACTACCGTCAAGAGAAGTCGCAAAAACTTGCGTCCAATAGTGATTGAAATTGACACTACCAGTATCGTTGGCTAAGAAATAGTAACCGATCCCAATTTCTTTGAGATTGGGGTTAAGGATATTAGTCCGGTGACCGCTACTGTTCATCCACGATGATATAACTGCTTCGGGTGTAGACGAACCCGCGGCGATATTTTCTGCCGCCCCTGAGAATTTATAGCCCGTTGCAGTAATCCGACTTCCCATTGACGAACCATCTTTTCCAGTATGGGAAAAGAAGTCTTGTTGTGCCATGTTTTGGGTGTGAGTTGCCGCCGCATTTAGTAACTGAGTATTTAAGGTTAGCGGGGACAAACTCACTTTGCTGCGTTCGATGTTGGTAAGTTCTAAAACTCTATTAATAAAGTTTTGATTTGTTGAACTTGGTGCGACTTGAGAGGCCGATCGCTCTCCTGTTAAAATATCGAAAGATTTAGAGGCGGAATTCGTTAGTTGTTGAGACATGGGGTATTCTAAAAATTTTCAAGACTTAGTTTTGCTGGTAGATAGCTGACCGTCTTAATGAGAAGTTCCCCTGATTGAGCTGTGGCTGGGTAGGATTAAAGATTCTGCTAATTTTTCCCACTGCTGTAGCTCATTATCATTATAGCTTTACTAAAATAAGGATGTCAAGATGCTTGCATCGCTCAATTTAATGACACATTTTCTATTCATCTCCGTCGATATACGGACTCGGTTTATAACTAGATAGACCTCATAACGTCAAACACTGTTATGTTAAATACCCGACTTCTTAAAGAAGTCGGGGTTCTTGATATTCTATTTTTTGAAGACGACTTACGTGTTTCAACGTAATTTTGAGATGAACGCTTGTGTTCATAATGACAAACACTCTTCTGCGTAAGTCCTATTTCAGTAGACTTACTTAGCGGTTTACCGACTTTCTTGCCCCGCTTTTGCCTCCTGAGCAACTTGCTCAACCTCATCTTTGGCGAGAATTTCCAAAGCCGCCTCTGCTTCGGCACCGCCCAACCGCACCAGGGCTTGAGCAACTCTGTAACGAATCTGCCAATCTGCATTGGAAGCGTAGGGAAGCAGCAGCGGCAGCCCCCGTTTATCTCCCAATTCTCCTAATGCACTGATGGCAATAGTTTGGATCAATTCGTTTTCAGAAGTGAGGGCATTTTCTAACATCGGAAAAGCTTTCGGATCGCCCATTTCTCCCAAAGCAGCAACGATGCTCAGTTGCACCAGCCATTCAGATGTACTGCTGTAAACTTGCTCTAAATCTTCTAAAGCAGCGGTTAATTTCAATGCGCCCAAAGCATCGGCTGCTGCTGCTTGCACGTCGGGTTCGGGGTCGTTGTTCAGGCTGTTTCGCAGTACCTCTAGAGCGTTCGGCAGATTCTGCGTGCCGAGGGTTGATAGTTGGCTGACTGCTGCGTAGCGAACGCGGACGTTTTTGTCGCCGATCGCAATTTGAATCAAATTATAGGCGATCGCAGGATCTAGTTGACGCAGTTGGTTGACTGCTTGCAGTCTTTCGCCAAAATCCTCGGAATTCAGCAATTGTTCGACAGACTCAGGGGTAATAGTCATGGAATTTTAAAATTGGTAATTGGTAATTGGTAATTGGTAATTGGTAATTGGTAATTGCCAAAAGTGAGGGAGATTGAAGGAGCGATCGACTTATTGTCTGATACAGTCCTGGAACTGCAACAGTTAATTAAGATTCGGCCGCCATCGATCGGATAATATCTCCCCTAGTGAGGATGCCGATTACTTTGCCCGCAGCATCGACTACTGGCAATCGGTGGATGCTACGATCGTGCATCAGTTTTGCCGCTTCTGGGAGAGATTTGTCGGGTTCGATGGTAACTGGCTCTTTACTCATCGCTTCTCCTACTGTTTGTCCTAAAGCCTTGTGGAGTTCTCGCTCGTAACGACCTGGATTTTCTAGGTAAATCACGCTATCGAGTACCATGATGTAAGCGGGCGGAGTAACGCCGGTTTCGCGCCACATCAAGTCGGTTTCGGAAATGACTCCTACCAGCAAGCCATTGTCATCGACGACGGGAAGACCGCTAATGTGTCGATCGGCTAAAATTTTAATCGCTTCGTTCAAAGGCATGGAGGGTCGCGCTAAGATCGGTTCGCGGCTCATCACATCGGCTACTGTTTTGGGCATGATTGGCGGTTTATTGAGTTGTTGCTCTACATCAGATCATATAGCGAAACCGTGACACAGACTGAACAAAGGCAGCTCTGCTGAAGGGATTCGTTAGAAGCAAGAAGGAAGGAAAAAGTTTGAATGCCAGAATTTTGCTGTTTTTTTCGATCGCACTCTGATATTCTGTCGCGCCGGGCGATCGACCTGACAAGATTGTTAAGATAAATTAAACAGCCGATAAATACGCCACCGATGTCAGAATCTCCAGCCCCAGAAGCAGAATCCAAAGCAGAAACACGCTGTGTATTGGTTTGCCAGTATCAATCTTGCCTGAAAAATGGTTCAGCAGCAGTGTTAGCAGCTTTTGAAGCCCAACAAGTTCCAGGGGTGACAGTGAAGGGCTGTAGCTGTCAGGGACAGTGCAATACTGGCCCGACTGTGCGAGTCACCCCAGACGAAATCTGGTATTGTCGAGTTAAACCAAGTGATGTACCGTTAATTGTGGAACAGCACCTGAAAGAGGGAAAACCTGTAGAGGCGCTGTTCAATCCGAGAATTCATATGCGTTATTATTATTAATCTTGATTTGATGGAATTGCCAATTCCCGGGTGTATCTCAATGAGTGCAAATATATTCGTAGGGGCGAAGCATTTCGGCAGTAAATCTCTGGTTCTCACTAATAAATTGCGTGCCGAAATGCTTCGCCCTTGCTCATAGAGATGCACCCATTGCCGTGTCCCCATGAAAAAGGCTAATTTGAATAGTGATTATTATGGAAATTACGCTTTGAAAACGAAAGGAATTGCGGTTAGTTTATTAATGCTAGTGTTTGGACACACTCCGCAGGTAGTCGCTCAAACGGCGGCGGTTGCTGGGGATATTTGTCCTGGGGAATTGGGGGCGCAAGTAGATGCGATCGCCAATCGTGCTGAATTTAGCCGATCGCGCTGGGGAATTTTGATTCAACCTCTATCTTCCACCGCAACTCTCTACAGCCGGGATAGCACCAAATATTTTATTCCAGCATCCAATGTCAAGCTGCTAACCACCGCCGCTGCTTTGCAGAAACTCGGCGCAGATTTTCGGATTAAAACATCTGTTTACAGCGGCGAAAATGGTGATTTATACATTGCTGGAAGGGGCGATCCGAGTATTGCTGAGGCTCAGTTAAAATCCTTGGCTCAACAGTTAAAACAGCGGGGAATCAGTGGAGTAAACAAGTTAATTGGTGATGACAGCTATTTTCAAGGCAATGCAGTCAATCCGAATTGGGAATGGGAAGACGCGCAAGCTGGCTATGGCGCACCGATTAACAGTTTAATTTTCAATCAAAACGCGATCGAGCTTTTGTTGTCGCCACAGAATCTCGGGCAACCTCTAAAAGTCACTTTTGCCGAACCAAAGCTGACAAATCAGTGGCAAATTCAGAACAACTCAGTCACCGTCGCCCAAAACGAATCCGAGTTTATTGAAGTTGGCCGGGAATTTGATCGATCGGCAATTCGAGTTAGCGGGCAGTTGAAAGTTGGTGCAGCATCTGAATCAGCTTATGTCGCCATTGTCAATCCCGCTAATAATTTTGTGCAGCAGTTTCAGCAAGTCCTGGTGGCTGAGGGAATTCCGGTTAAACAAACTTTAGTTGCATCAACTTCTCGCAATTTCGATCGAGAATTAGCAGCAGTTGAATCGCCTGCGCTGGCGGAATTGGTCAAAGAAACTAATCGAGAAAGCAACAATCTTTATGCAGAAGTTTTATTGAGATTGTTGGGGAAAGTTACAGGCAAGATTCCCGTGCCACAAGAGGATACAACTGAAATCGGCTTGAAGGAATTAAAAACAGCTTTAACTCAATTAGGAGTAAATCCCAACAGTTACAAATTAGCCGACGGTTCAGGCTTATCCCGCCACAATTTAATCAGTCCAGAAGCCTTGGTGCAAACTTTGAGATTGATGGCAAATTCACCTGCTGCATCCGTTTATCGCGCGTCTTTACCTGTGGCTGGCGAGAGCGGTACTTTGAAAAATCGGATAAATATTACACCAAATCGCGTAACTTTGCAAGCAAAAACTGGAACTTTGAGCGGAGTTTCGGCGCTATCGGGATATATCGAAGTTCCGAATTACGAGCCGCTGGTGTTTAGCATTATCGTCAATCAATCGGATCTGTCTGCTGCAAAAGTGCGATCGGCAACTGACGAAATTGTGCTATTGTTAAATCGCCTGCGCCGCTGTTAAAACAACAAATTTAAGTTGATAAAGTTAAGCTCAGTAATTACACCGAAAAAACAAGACGGCGAAAAACCCTACAAGTTTTAAGTTTAATGAGATTGCAGCGGCGGGGATCGAAAAGCAGCTACAATAAAAGCAGAAGAATTAAACCATTGGGAAGTTTGGGCCGGCTACCAGTCGGCGGATTCTGTACTTCCCGAAAATAAGTCTAACTTTCCAACTATGAAATCTTTAGATTCCGAACAGCAACACATCTTTGTCGAAACCAACAACATCCGCCTGCACTGCGTTTCTCAAGGAGAAGGCGAGCTCGTTATCCTCCTGCATGGGTTTCCAGAGTTTTGGTACTCTTGGCGCCATCAAATCCCTGCTTTAGCGCGTCATTTCAAGGTGGTGGTGCCGGATTTGCGGGGCTACAACGATTCTGATAAGCCGGAAAGCGGCTATGATTTAGATACGCTGAGTGCGGATATTCGCGGTTTGATCGATCGGCTCGGCTATACAAAAGCTCACATTGTCGGTCACGATTGGGGAGGCGCAATTGCGTGGCATTTAGCTCAAAAATTCCCCGAAAAACTCAACCGGTTGGCAATTTTAAACGCTCCGCACCCGCAGCGATTTGTACAGGAAATGGCGAGCAACTTAGATCAACTTCGCCGTAGTTGGTACGTTTTGGCTTTTCAGGTTCCCGGTATTCCCGAATGGCTAATTCGGCAAAATTTAAAAGATTTTGTGCACAATGTTTTTCAAGGACAAGCGATTCGCAAAGGAGCTTTTAGTGCAGAAGAAGCTCAGATTTATCAGGCTGCTTTAGAAAAACCTGGAGTATTAAATGCCGCAATCAATTATTACCGACAAATGTTTCACCCGCAGAGGATGTGGAATTTGGGGCAAAAATGGGAAATGGTAAATGTTCCTACGTTGGTACTTTGGGGAGAAGAAGATACGTTTTTGAGCCACAAACTTGTAGAAGGTTTAGACAGGTTAATTACGGCTCCGTTTCAGTTAAAATTAGTTCCGAATTGCGGTCACTGGATTCAGCAGGAAGCGCCGCAAACCGTGAATCGAGAATTGCTGAGTTTTCTCAGAAATTCTTCTCCTTCTTTGGCTTTGAGTTAGAAAAAAATTAACGCTTGCAAATAAGAACGGGCCCCAGAGCCCGTTCTTGATATCTGACAAATTCTACTGCAATACGGTTCAGATAAGACAGATCCCCCCTAGCCCCCCTTAAAAAGGGGGGGAAAGGGGGGGTGAAAGTCCCCCTTCTTAAGGGGGATTTAGGGGGATCTCCGGGGAATTAGCAGTGTTAACTGAACCGTATTGAATTCTACTGTTTGTTAATCCCAGAGCAAATTTTCTTTAATCAAGAGTGCAATCATGGCTGTTCTGGAACAAACACCGAGTTTGATAAAAATCCGTCTTACGTAAGTAGCAACAGTCCAGTGACTAATATTTAAATTTTTGGCAATACATTTGTTTGGTAAGCCTTGGGCGACTAATTGCGCGATCGCCCTTTCCCGTGGACTCAGACTAACAACCGGTTTGTAAATTGTGCTTTGCATATTTTTGCAGTGCAGTAACGAGTTAAAAATTAATCAATTAGTAGTAGAATTCCCAGTTTTTTTTCGGACTTCAGACAAAGGAGTTTCCCAATCACATTCAGGATTCCAGTCAATTAGTCGATCGGCTAATTTTCCGCATTTTAAACCTTTGATAATTTGTGCGATGCGCATTTTCCGCTGATCAGTCAAACTAAGACTAAAATCGCACAGTCAGGGCGAAATACTTGAGCGCGAGTAAACGCTTGAAGTACAAATTCATCTTCACGCGAAGCTGAAAGACCCGTCAGAACGTGCCAAACGTCGTGATTTTGCTGAATCCAGTCTCCCGATGCGATCGGCTCAAAGCCTTGTTCGTCCAAAAATCGCGCTACTTCGCACCCTAATGTTCCTGCTGGTAGTTGCCGCAATTTTTCCAAGTCGATTTCAAAGTATCGATCGCTCTCAATTTGAGGATTAATTATTTGAGCCATCCTTAATATAACTCCTAATTGACCATCAGCCATAATTTATTTTCTCTCGAACAAAGACTTAAGTTTCTCGCAAATTAAATTCGTATTTGTCAAGTTCATTTTTGCGATGAATCAATACGACTTTTTTTTACAGTCTCAGCTTAGAAATCCTACCTTCTATCACAGCAATTAGCTTTCCGGATCTTTTATATTTCTTTACAAATAGTCTCAGATGCGAAATCTACCAGTTGTAAAAATCAAAAGAGTGTTAGTTGCCGCAACTTGACCCACCGGGAAGTCTCCGTAAAATCCACAGTATTGAGCCGTGACTTGAACTCCTTTACTTACGTATATAAATTTATTTTGCTGATGATTATTTGAAGCTGCAATGAGTCAGAAGTTGAAGCGTGTAAAGCAGCGATCCGAGGAAAGGTAAGTGAAGACAGTTGAAGAGAGCTGAAGTAGGGTGAAGTTTTGCGGATTTGATGCCCATAACACTCCGTGTGCGGTGTCACTCATTTGAGCGACACCGCACGCGGAGCAACTGGTGAAAGTATTTAATGACTTACCAGAATCGCTGTATCTGCTAATTCTTCGCTTTGAGAAACTTGCGGCTCTTTCAGGATCAAAACACAAAGGCAACAGACGATCGCAGCCGCACTTCCGAGTACCTGAAAAAAGGTGTGGTTTCCAGCAATTTCTTGGGGCAGAAAACTATAAAAAGTGGCATAAGTTACAGCGCCGACACTGCCGTAAGCACCGACATTTCCGGCAATTTGACCAGTTACTTCTCGTTTAATTAAGGAGACGATGCCAAAAGTTGCACCTGCTGCGCCGAATACGAAGAAGGCACATAACATGATCGTGACAACCACAACGGGTAACGGCCAATTGCCGGTAATTTGGCTCAGGATTAAATAGCCTAATGCTACTCCGGCTATCAGGAATGTGAGCGTCCACTTCCGGCTACCAATTTTGTCAGAAATTAAGCCTCCGGTGGGACGACTGATCAAGTTCATTAGGGGAAACATCGCAGCTATTGGCCCGGCGATCGCCTGATTTAAGTTGAAGGTGTTCTCAAAAAATTCTGGTAGCATTGACACCACAGCGATTTCTGAACCAAAGGTGACTGCATAGGCTAGTTGTAATACGAATACTTGACTGATTTGATAGCGTTTTTCAGTTGGGTAATCTTTTTGCCCAGTCACAACTTCTCGATTAACTTCCCAGGTTTTGTAAGCCTGAATTAAATAGAGTGCTGTCAAACCAGCCCAAATTCCGTACATGATATTTGTAGTGAGAAAACTTGCTTTCTGCAAACGCCACACAATTAAAGCTAAGGCACCAAATAAAGGAATATTGGCGAGCAATAATGCCCAAAAACTTTGAGGGCTGGTGACTTCCATTGCGCCGTTGCGGGCTGGGCGCTGGTAGACTTTGCCCGGTGGTGTATCTTGAACGTTGCAGTAAAAAATGACTCCGAAAATTGCTGCGACAATGCCGGTAAGGGCGATCGTCAATCGCCAATTTGTTTCGCCGACTGAGAGAAAAGCCGTTGCTGCGGCGATCGATGGTAACACTGCTTCGGCGGCAAAAGAACCAAAGTTGCCCCAGCCGGCATAGATACCTTGAGCAAATCCGATCTCTTCTGGGGGAAACCATTCGGTAACTAAGCGGATGCCAACCACGAATCCAGAACCGACAATGCCCATTGCCAAACGGCTCAAAACCAACTGATTGAAGTCTTGGGCGCAGGCGAATGCGAGGGTGGGAAATGCTGCATAGATGAGGATGGAAGAGAAGGTGATGCGAGGCCCGAAGCGATCGAGCAACATACCAATAATGATGCTTGCCGGAATGGTGAGGGCTAGGTTGCAGAGACTGATAATTCTAGCTTGCCCGATCGTCAAACCCAAATCCTGCTGCACCGTTGTACTAAAGGGCGCGTAGTTGAACCACACGATGAACGTTAAGAAAAAAGCAAACCAACTCAGGTTCAGAATCCGAAAAGGCCCTTTGAATGATAAAAGCCCTTGAAGCATATTAAGTTATCCTAAGAAATAATACAGATTCTTAATTTTGAGTTAATGTTATGACAAAAATTTGTATCGTAAGTTACTTTTTATCCTGAAAACGAAAACTAGCGCCTCAATTTCGTGCAGATACAGCGTCAGGAGAGGGCTTGGCCTTAGGTGTCAACTTAACGTTGAACCCAGTCAGAGACTGCTGTTTGACTATTAAACCTAGATCCCCCCTAGCCCCCCTTAAGAAGGGGGGGACAGGGGGGGTCAAAGTCCCCCTTCTTAAGGGGGATTTAGGGGGATCGGGCCTGCGGTAAAAACGAGATTTCTCAAAGCTTTCGGCTTAAGTTGACACTCCTTGGGTACGGCGCCGTGTCCTCCGTTTAGATCGTTGCGGCCCGGAATTGATACTCCAAACGAAAGCCCCGACTTCTTGAAGAAGTCGGGGCTCTAGCAGAAAAACATTTACTGACTCAAAGATTTAGATTTCTTCCAAATCTTCCATATTTTCTACAACATCATCATCTACATCATTATCAACATCATCATCAACATCATCAACATCTTCTACGTCCTCAACAGGAGCGACAGAATTAGCAGAAACCACAGCACCAGTCTCAAGTTTCTTTTTAACTAGCTGCTCAATTTCATTTTTGAAATCGATGTTTTTCTCCATGTGTTGGATCACTTTGTCTCGTCCTTGAGCTATATTCTCGCCGTTGTAGCTATACCAAGAACCTTTTTTCAAAATCACTCCCATTTCGTCGGCCAAGTCAGTCAGACAGCCTAAAGTAGAAATGCCTTTGCCAAATACAATGTCAAATTCGGCAATGCGGAAAGGTGGAGCAACTTTATTTTTAGCAACTTTAACTTTCGTGCGGTTGCCGTATTCTTCGGTACCTTTTTTCAGGCTTTGAATGCGGCGAATGTCGAGCCGCACGCTGGCGTAGAATTTGAGTGCGTTACCGCCGGTTGTGGTTTCGGGGTTGCCGTAAGTGATGCCGATTTTTTGCCGCAGTTGGTTGAGGAAAATTACGGTACAGCCGGATTTGCCGATGTTACCGGTGATTTTTCGCAAAGCTTGGCTCATTAATCGGGCTTGCAAACCCATGTGAGAGTCGCCCATGTCGCCTTCGATTTCGGCGCGGGGGACGAGGGCGGCTACGGAGTCAATGACTACGATATCGACGGCGACGGAGCGCACGAGTTGATCGACAATTTCGAGGGCCATTTCGCCGGTATCCGGCTGGGAAACTAAGAGATTTTCAATATCGACGCCTAAAGCTGAGGCGTAGGTGGGATCGAGGGCGTGTTCGGCATCCACGAAGGCTGCGATACCGCCGGTTTTTTGGACTTCGGCGATCGCATGAAGGGCTAGAGTCGTTTTACCGGAGCTTTCGGGGCCGTAAATTTCAATTACTCGACCTTTTGGCAAACCGCCGCCCAAAGCGATGTCGAGTGTCAAAGCTCCGCTAGGAATGGTTTCTACCCTCATGCGCGTGGCGTCTCCCAATCGGACGATCGCCCCTTTGCCAAAGCTGCGCTCGATTTGGGACAGTACGGAAGTTAGGGCTTTTTGCTTTTCTGTGTTTTCAGGTGCAGCTTTTGTAGACGTTTCTTTTTTTGCCATTTTCGGTACGCGGGTAGACCCCTTGCGGAGCGTGTTGATTAACTGTACAACACGTATGTTAGCAGTTATTTTTGGGGTCTGGAGGTTCTGGGAGGATTTGGTTGAAGATTCTTAATTTTGCGGTGCTTGGGCCTGCTTAACTGGTTCCCAGGCTCTGCCTCGCAACCGATTTCACTCTTGCTCTGCCTCGAAAAGCTTAGATTAAAATTGGAGGCAGAGCCTCCGGATCTGTGTTACCAGGCAGAGCCTGGTAACAAGTAAAATTCGTTAACATGGCAAGCATGGCATCTACAACACATCAAGACACATCTGTCAATACCAAAAATTCCCGCTGGTTGATTGGCTTATTGGCGATCGGCATCTTATTAGGTATCGGATTTCGGTTCTTCGAGCTCGATCGCAAACTTTACTGGCACGACGAAGCCTACACATCAATCCGCGCCGCTGGTTTCACCCGCCAACAAATCGACGACGAACTCTTTCAAAACCGCATTATTCCCGCACCCGAATTGCAGAAATATCAGCAAATTAAACCCGGAAGTACAGAAGCAGACACCATTCGTTCTTTAGCACTAGAAGACCCGCAGCACCCGCCTTTATACTTTCTGATGGCTCGTTGGTGGATGCAGCAATTTGGCAGTTCTCTAACAGCATCCCGCAGTTTGCCAGCACTATTGAGTTTGCTGTCGCTGCCTTTGATGTACGCTTTAGCTCAGGAACTTTTCGCCTCGAATTTAACTGCGTTACTCGCAACAGCACTTCTGGCTGTATCTCCCTTTGATATCTTGTTTGCTCAGACAGCAAGGCAGTACAGTTTGCTAACAGTCCTAGTTATTGGTAGCAGTTGGCTGCTGCTGAGAGCTGTGCGGTTGCGGGATTGGCAAAATTGGGTATCTTATTCATTGGTGAGCGCCCTTGGTTTCTACACTCACCCTTTCTTCGGTCTAACACTCGTCGGACACGGAGTTTTTGTAATTGCTTATTGGCTGTTTGTAAAAAAAAGATCAGTGGAAGGTCACGTCACTAATTCTCAATTTTTTTTAGCAGTAACAGCCGCTTTAATCTTGTATATTCCGTGGATTTACGTGCTGGCGACTAACTTGGAACGAGCTTCGGCTACGACAGATTGGACGCGAGTATCTCCGGGTTTGCTGTATCTTGTCAAATTGTGGACGCTCAGCTTTACAGCATTATTTTTTGACTTAGATTTCGGCTTTGATAATATCTGGACTTATCTGCTGAGATTACCATTTTTGCTGTTAATTGCGGTAGCGATTTACCAAATATGCCGCTGGACGAGGAGTTCAACTTGGCTGTTTATTTTAACATCAATTTTTGTACCTTTTTTGATACTAGCTTTACCGGATCTAATTCTAGGTGGCAAACGTTCCGCTGTCAGTCGGTATCTGATTTCCTGCTTTCCGGGAGTACAGTTAGCAATTGCTTATTTGCTCGCAAGTAGTCTAAAAAGTCAGCAGCGGTTTTGGCAAGTCATTTTAGTTTTGGTATTTACAGCAAGTATAGCTTCGTGTACAGTCAGTGCTTTTTCTGATACTTGGTGGAGCAAAGACTTGAGTTATTTTAATGCTGAAGTTGCAAAAAATATTAACAAAGAGGTGATAGCTAACCGATCGATTAAAGATACAATTGTAATTAGCGATCGCGGTAATGATTTTACGAACATGGGAGATTTGCTTTCCCTGAGTTATTTGCTTGACAAAGATGTACGGCTGATGCTGCTGAGCCAGTCGCCCGATATGGAGCTGCTGACCAAATATTCGGCTCCTCTGGTGTTCCGCCCTTCCGAAAAATTGCGATCGGCATTTAAGCGAAATCAACGCCGGCTAGAGCCGATATTGGCATATGCCAAACTTTTTCGAGTGCGCCGAGTTTCTTAGGATTTCGAGAGCTGTAGGGACACAGCAGTGTTCATAGGTGTCAACTTAACGTCAAACCCAGTCACAGACTGCTGTTTGACGATTGAGACCAGATCCCCCCTAGCCCCCCTTAAGAAGGGGGGGACAGGAATCTTTTCAAAGTCCCCCTTCTTAAGGGGGATTTAGGGGGATCT
>JANPMV010000069.1:0-60888 GCA_031427135.1 Cyanobacteria bacterium VAR_87_metabat_62
TCTCGCCTACGCCGTAATTCAGGGAGTAGAAGTTAGAGGAGAAAGAGGAAACTACCGTACACAACGTGTTAAATTTAACTCCAATGCGGGTAGTTAATGTTTCGTTACATAAAGATAAATTTTCCCACCTACCTACTTAATAACTCTTGCCACTGAAACAGTTTGTTGGAATTATTGGCAGTAATAAAAGTACCCGACAATTCACTCTCTCGAACAGTCACCCACACAACATCCTCAACGACTGACTGAGCGATCGCAGCTCTAGCAACGCAGGTAGCAGCTTCTGTTTTGCCGTATCCTGCCACACCGCTGAGACAGAGAATGAAAGCCTCTTCAGGATTCTTCAAGCAATTTAATACTTCTTCAACCAGTTTTTCCCGCCCAAAAACCTTCCGACAGTGACGAGCAGGAATATTTATTCCAGATGACGCATTATTTATGGGTTTTTCAACATTAGCAATTTGTATAGCGTTGGGTTGTAGCTTAGCTAATAGCTCAAATGCAAAAGCACTGGCATGACGAGCAGCAATTTCTTGATAACCCGCCTTATCCACCTTAGCCTTATTATCAATCAAATCAGAAATACCTCGGATGACCATCGCAGACACCTGCTGATTGGCACGGGCTGCCTCCAGGAAACCAAATCCTTCCATTTCAACAGCAACTGCATCCCCATAGTTCGATCGCAAAAATTGAAAAACCTCCGATTTCGTGGAGGCAATTACCTTCTCACCCGCTGCGATCGGCGCAACAAAGACGCGAGGGATCGGCTCTGAAACGGATAGTCTTTTCAGCCAGTCAGGCTTCCCAGCTTCTATTCTGGCTCTTTGCTCCAAGCTATAGGCAGACAAGCCGATTTCAGTTCTGGTTTCAAAGGTTTTGTTTGCTTTGCCTGACTCATATCCATAGACTTTAGTGGCTGCGACAACATCGCCGAGGGCTACATCTTTAATTCCCCCAGCCACTCCGACAAAAAGAATAACATCAGGATTGAAATGGGCGATCGCTCTTTCTGCCTCCATTGCTGCACGGGGATTACCTGCTCCAATTTCGACAATACCCACATCCCACATACCTGTAGGCGAGGCGAATTTCCCCCAGTCATAAATCGTCCCCTGCGGATGAACCTCTTCCTGAAGATCGGACAGATGGACACGAACGGCACGGCGCTCGACTAAGAGAGCAGTCAGAATAACGGCGCAGGGCATAAGGATGTATATGGAAAAGCTTGTTGTCTACTATAACAATTTTTTTGTTGGTTGGGGATTAAAGATGTCATTTCGATTTTGGATGCGACGAATTAGAAGCCCGACTTCTTGAAGAAGTCGGGCTTCTGGGTATTGCTCACCAAAATATATTCGGCAAATCCCCAAGAATCAGTTTCAAGTCTGGTTCATCAACCCGCTTAATTGCTTTAGGAATACTTACCCACTGCCGTTTTCTCTTATAAGCTTCCGGCCAATTTTCCACAACAGTTTCTACTTGCAATAAAAATACATCTACTTGCCAAGTACAGCCAGATTTATAATATTCGTAAGTTCCCATCAAATCGGGAAACACTTTACCCAACACCCCTGCTTCTTCCCAAGCTTCCTTAGCTGCGGAATCTTCGGGAGTCATATTAGGTTCAATTAAACCTTTCGGTATCACCCAGCGTTTACTTCCCGACGAAGTAATCAACATTACTTCAATTTTTCCGTCCATAATACGGTAGGGAATTACCCCAGATTGTTCCACCAATACAATTGTTCTGGTACTCATAATTTGTACGAAATATTTGGGTGCAAAAACTACTTCAACTTGATTGATATTTGAAGACTAAAAACAAAGATTGCACCCTGATTTTAAAATTACGATGTCAAAAACCCGGTTTCTGAATCAATCTCTTGGATAAACTGAGATATTGCACCATTCTCAACAAGCTTTTTATGGACGGGCAGGATGCCCATCCCACAAGAAATTCACTCTTTGTGGAACAGGCATCTTGCCTGTTGCTGACAATGGTGCAATATGTGAGATAAATCCAAATTGATCGAAGAAACCGGGTTTTTCGATTTGTCTACTTAACCTAATCTTTCTTCGACTTAGCCTCCAAACTTTCCAAACGACTCTTCAAATCTTGATTATCCTTTTTCACCTGATCTAATTCCTCCCGCAACTGTTTCACTGCTGCATCAGAACCAGCATTTTTCTGCACTCTTTGCACGGCTTCATCAGCCATCCGGCGGACGCGCCCATCAGGAGTTTGGTCAGCTAAAGAACGCAAAATTCGCATCGCTTTGCGAGTTTCCATTTGTCCCAATGCTGCAACTACAGATACTTGAGTCAAGAAAAATGTCTCTTTAGATAATTCTGCTAATCGCTGCAAAATCCGTTCTAAATTAATCTTAGTTTGACCTGTTGAAATTGTACCCAAAGCACGAATTGCACCCAAACGCAAAGCTTGGGGAGTACCAATGGCTGTGTATTTCAAAATTAGATCCAGCGCATCTTCAGAAGTTTTCATTTGCGCTAAACCGGAAATTGCACCCGATCGCACAACCTCATTCCACCCCTGACGCTCTTTCAGCACCAATTTCAACTCTTTCAGAACCTGTTCGTCAGTCGGCTTCTCGTCGGGGTTAGCGCCTGCAATGGAACCCATAGCACTCGCGGCGGCCGCTTCTACGTAATAGCTAGCATCGCCTTTTTCCACGATCGACCTCAGCGCCTTATAAGTTTCGTGAGTTTTGATTTTACCCAGCGCATTCACTACCGCGCGGCGAACCCTAGCATCCTTATCTTTCAAACCAGCGACTAAACCATCAAAAGCTTGGTCAAGTTTAATATCTACCAACTGGCCCGCAACTTCGGCGCGCACTGCCCAAAACGGCTCTTTCTTGAGAACTTCTGACAGCGTATTTACCGCTTCCAATCCTCCCTTTTTCGCCAAAGCTTGGGCGGCGTAAATCCGGGAAACCGGGTCTGGGTCGAACTGCAACTGAGCTTTTAGTTCGGCAACTGCATACTCTAAAACAACTGTTTTTAAGTATTTATTGCCAACGTCAAAACTGATAAAGGCGGGCTTCTCTTCGAGAGGAAAATAGAAACTTTGCTCGCGTTCGTATACTCGCACTGTGAAAGTTTTTAGGTTGACTGAACTATCATCGCCGTCTCCTTTTTCCGGCTTATAACCAAAGCCGATCGGAATTTTTAGATCGAATACATCCTTACTATTGCCGTTGTCATTTTTGCTATCTTTTACCTGGGTTTGGGTGACAGTAACTTTCGCTAATTTGTTATCTCCGTCCCAAGCATAAGCAACTTTATAATCTGGATGACCACCGCGATAAACGTACTGATCGAACAAGAACATCAGATTGCGACCAGTAGCCTTTTCGATCGCCCTGAGCAAATCGATCGTTTCTACAGTTTGGTGAGCGTTATCGCGCACAAAAGTGTGAATTGCTTTGTAAAATAACTCATCGCCTAACTCGGCGCGAATCATGTGATAAACGCAAGCGCCTTTTTCGTACAAATGCCGATCGTACAATTCGATCGCTTCCCGGTAAACGTGAGTCACCATCGGGCGGCGGTAGCGAGAACTGTCTTCCGCTAAATAGTTGCGGGCTTCACCTAACATATAATAAGCCGCGTCTTCTTTGCCGTATTCTTTATCAGTCCACAGCACCTCACAATAGGAAGCCATGCCTTCTTTGATCCAAGCGTGAGACCAATGTTTAATTACTACTAAATCGCCGAACCATTGGTGGGCTAATTCATGGGCCACCAAGCTTTCTGTACCTCGATTGTCGAGGGCGGCGCGTTCGTCTAGCAAGCACCTATCTGTCAGCAAAGTTGTCGAAGTATTCTCCATGCCGCCGAAGATGAAATCATCGACACAAACTTGAGCGTATTTGGGAAAAGGGTAAGGATAGCCGAATGCTTTAGAGAAGAATTCAATCATTTGGGGCGTTTTGCCCATGCTGCGCTTACCGTCGGCTTCGCGGCTTTTTTCGACGTAATAATTAACAGGTTTGCCGTTCCATTCGTCTTTAATTTCGGCAAAATCTCCCACAGCCAAAGTCATCAAATATGTCGGATGAACCTGGGTTTGAGACCAATGATAAATTTTATCATTTCCCTCATTTTTTGTGCTAACTAATTCGCCGTTGGAAATAGCAAAAAATTCTCTAGGAACTTGCACTCGAATTTCGGAAGTTGCGAGTTGTCCGGGATAGTCAAAACAGGGAAACCAGAAGCGGGAATCTTCGTCTTCGCCTTGTGTCCAAACTTGTGTTGGTTTGTCGGGATAGTGTTTGTCTGGGCCGACGAAATAGAGACCCCGCTGGGGTTTTTCGACTGAATAGCCGATCGCAATTGTAATCGGTTCGTACGCTTCTGTGGGTTCGTGCAG
Source organism: Cyanobacteria bacterium VAR_87_metabat_62 (assembly GCA_031427135.1). Taxonomy (GTDB): domain Bacteria; phylum Cyanobacteriota; class Cyanobacteriia; order Cyanobacteriales; family Microcoleaceae; genus Microcoleus. The sequence continues at coordinate 4,397 of JANPMV010000069.1, forward strand.
TTGAATTTGGAGGAATTCGCCGTCGCACTCGAAAGTTTGCTCGGTGTCGCCGACTTTTACGGATTTAATTTTTAGGTTTACAGCATCTAAGGTTAATTTGTCAATCCCGCTACGGACTGGATTGATGCGGATGCTGCAAGTGCCGCGAAAGCTTTGTTTGGGAATATCCAGCACTAAGTCGAGGAAAATATGCTCTACTTGACCAGGGCGATCGGGGTTATAATGTGGCCTAGCACCGGGCATCTCGAAGGATTTGTGACCGTTTTCAGAATCAAAGTAAGTATGTGACATTTTGATGGCAAAGTTATGAATCAAATCGATCGGCGATCGCTGGTACTTTAGCTGCTGCTGAGCCGCCAGCTTATTCTAGGGTAACTCGTCCAGTTGTTTTTGTCTCTAATCTTATTAAAAACTAGCTCGATCTTTGCCAGGATGAAAAATATGATTTTTTCGCTACAATATTAGCAAGGCTAATGTCTGCAATCATCAGCCTGCAATTAAAATTGAGGGAAATCTGCATGACAGCTACACTATCTGTTCCCAGTTCCATCGAATCTTGGCTGGGCGACGAAGCCGAAGACTTGCTTACCCATAAAGCGAAAGTTTCTAAAGATTTGTTGCACCTGCCCGGCCCGGATTGGGTCGATCGCATTTTCAGCCAAACCGATCGATCTCCTCAAGTTTTGCGATCGCTTCAGCAACTCTATTCTAGCGGACGCTTAGCAAATACAGGCTATTTATCCATCCTGCCCGTAGACCAAGGAATCGAACACTCGGCGGGCGCTTCTTTTGCACCGAATCCCATCTATTTTGACAGCGAAAACATCATCAGACTAGCAATCTCGGCTGGCTGCAATGCTGTCGCGACAACCCTAGGAGTTTTGGGAAGTGTATCTCGCAAATACGCGCACAAAATCCCTTTCATTATGAAACTAAATCACAACGAATTGCTGACTTATCCCAATCAATACGACCAAATCATGTTTGCGTCTGTGGAACAAGCTTGGAATTTGGGAGCAGTTGCAGTCGGAGCAACAATTTATTTTGGTTCCCCCGAATCGACGCGACAAATCCAAGAAGTCAGTCAAGCTTTTGCCCACGCTCACGAATACGGAATGGCAACAATTCTGTGGTGCTATCTCCGCAATGATATCTTTAAACAAGACAAAGATTATCACACAGCCGCTGATTTAACCGGGCAAGCAAATCACTTGGGAGTGACAATTCAAGCTGACATTATTAAGCAGAAATTGCCCGAGTGCAACAACGGTTATGGAGCAGTTGCCGCATCTAGCGGTGACAGTTACGGCAAAACCGACAAGCGTGTTTATTCCGATTTGACGACGGATCACCCGATCGATCTAACTCGCTATCAAGTGCTAAACTGTTATGCAGGCAGGATGGGTTTAATTAATTCCGGCGGTGCGTCGGGCAAAACCGATTTTGCGGAAGCCATTCGCACCGCAGTCATCAACAAACGAGCTGGCGGCTGCGGCTTAATTTCCGGTCGCAAAACTTTTCAGCGTCCCTTTGAAGAAGGTGTAAAATTGTTTAACGCCATTCAAGACGTTTATTTGTCGTCCGAAATTACGATCGCCTAAAAATTCGTAACAGAATACTCAGATACCCGACTTCTTCAAGAAATTGGGTATCTAAAAATGTAAACTATAATTTTAAAATGCCTCACAGCCTTGTTTTAAACCTACTGCCAGTTGCACCAATTCCATCCCAGTTTTTAAGCGGACGGCATCTCCACGCTTTATTTTTGAACCTTGTGAGTGCTGTAGACAGCGATTTGAGCGCGTACCTGCACGACCAATCTAATGAAAAAGCTTTCACTTTAAGCCCTTTTCAAATCAGCAGAAAAGAGGGTAATCAAATCAGCGCACCGCAGACACAAAAGAGAGTTTTGCCTCCGGCTTCGCGCACTACTTTCCAGACCATACAGTGGGAACAAAAGCAAGCAATTCGCGAAAATACGCCGATTTGGTGGCGAATTTCTCTGCTGGATGACGGTTTGTTCGATCGGCTAACTCAACTTTGGCAGCAACTCAATTTCGAGAGCCCTTGGCATCTGGGCCCGACAGATTTGTACGTGACTGATATTGTCAGCGAACCCCAATCGAACCAGCCTTGGGTAAATTCTTGCACTTATACCGAATTGTTCGATCGAGCTTCCGAAACTGAGCGCGTCATTGCTTTTACATTTTGCACTCCTACTAATTTTCGGCAAGGTGTATACGATACTGCTATGCCAACGAGAGAAAGTGTTTTTGGCAGTTTGGCGAATCGCTGGAATAAGTACAGCCCAATTGCGATCGAATCTACTTTCACCGAAGCTATTTTCCCCAGCTTCTTCGATATCCGAACCGAAGTTAGTACCGATTCTCGCAGTAAATTTATTGGCTGCGTCGGCGAAGTTAGTTATCGAATCATGGGAGATGTCAATCCGGTGGCGATTAAGCAAATTAACGCTTTAGCCGATTTTGCGCTTTACAGCGGAGTTGGGCGAAAAACGCCGATGGGAATGGGAATGACGCGCCGATTGCAGAATTTTTAATCATTCACCTTTTGGCTTAATTTCACTAACGATTTCATAAACATCAGTATCGGGAATTTTTGCAAACAAAGGCGTCATCTGCTTCAATATTTCCTGATAAGCTTCGCTTTGATTGGCCGCCATCTCTTCTACGCTTTCCCAAAAAATGATGGCAATACCCTTGTCAGTATTGGGTAATTGCAGTAAATATGCTCCCTTAAAACCTGTAGCATAAGTTGCAACTGCTTTGACAAAAAGTTGTTCTGCTTCCTTAAATTTTCCTGGTTTAAATTCGCCAATGGCAATGTAAGCAAACTGATGTCTGAGAAAGTCTAGAAATTCTGACATATCTTTTTCCTCAAATTACGATACACTGAATTGCATTTTAGCCGATCGCTGTAAATTTGTGAATATGGCTGTTTTTAGGTCGATCGACCTAAAAAATCTCACAGATATCTATCGACTATTCTGCTCTAACCAAGCCATTAAATCGGATAAACTAGAAAATCCGACTACCTCCTCTACCAAGCTCTCTAATTGCTCAACCGATAATTCCCCAATTCGCGAAACTGCATCGGGACTTACTTCTCCTACACGTCGCTCCAACATCCGCAGAATCAACGCTCTTTGACCTGCTTTAATCCCTGCTTGCATCCCTTCTTGCATCAATTGAGCCCTAGCTCCCTCCAAAGGTCGCTCCACAGCTCCCTCCACAGCTCGCTCCAAACCTTCTTCTATACCTCTAGAAACTGTTCCCCGCTGTTCTTCGATCGCCATTTCTTGAGCTTCCATATCCTCGAACTCTTTCAAGCTTAAGTTAGCCTCATTGGCAATTTGAAAAGCTTTTTCTAATTCTGGAACTGTTTCCATTGTAGCTGGGATTGTTTCTAGATCGGGAGTGTGCTTCATGAAATAAATCCATTTATCAGTCAAAGTTGTGAGTTCATCTAACTCTTTGTTGAACTTCGGCAACTCGACAAAAAACATTTCTACTTGGAGATGGGGATAATCAAATAGTTTCTCTTTTTCTTTGAAAACGAAATGGGAAATAACATCAGGTTGTTCTTTAAACATTTCAAAATCGGTAATCGTCAAAGCAATTACTGGCTTTAATCTAGGATAACCTTCTCTTATTTTGAGTTGATTGGCATAGGTTTTGGCTAGATTGTAGACGACTCGTTTTTCAAAAGCAGCTACATTCAGAACTTGCATTTCAATAATTACCGTTTTGTCGCCAGTAATTCGAGCTTTGACATCCAAATAACTATCTTTGAGTCCGCTAACGGTAGCAGCCGAGTAAGGGTCAATAATTTGTAAGTCTTGGATGATTGGTTCACCGGCATAAATTAGAGCATTTAAGAAGCTGATCAGGATATCTTGGCTGTCGGTGGAACCAAAGATTTTTTTGAAGGCAAAGTCTGTTTTAGGGCTGATAAATCTCATGATATTTTTCCTAGTCTGTTTGATGGATTTATGAAAATTTTTTATGAAGTGCGATCGCCCAAGCCCGAAAAAAACTGGGTAGCTGCAATAGTCCACTTGAAATTATTAAAATACTGTTGGTATGATTTTAACATACAAATACCAATAGAGCTAGCTGTAAAAGTAACAAAAATGACAAAAATATTAGTAATTGAAGACAATAATTTAATCCGAGAAACCGTATTAGAACTTCTGGAATCGCGCGGTTTTGAAGCGATCGGTGCAGAAAATGGACAAGTCGGTATCCAGTTAGCCGTCGCCCAGATTCCCGATTTGATTTTGTCTGATGTGATGATGCCCGAACGGAATGGTTTTGAAGTTTTTGCGACTTTGCGATCGCACCCTGCAACCGCCAGTATTCCGTTTATTTTTATGACAGCCACCGAAATGGAAAAAGCCCTGGAACTCAAAGCAGACGGCTATCTCAAGAAACCTTGCAGCGTCGCAGAAATACTTCGGGCGATCGCAACTCAACTACAAAAACCGACACTTACTAACTCAAAGTATCAAAAAGTACAGGACAATTCTGCGCCATCAAATCTCAGCTTGCGCGCCAGGAATCAAAAATATAAGTTTGAGATTGCGTCGGTTTGCTCGCAATGACGCGGACAGTAACGTTATTGATACATAAATTGAGGGAATTGAGAATTGGTTCCAGCCAGAGGTGGCTTAGACTGGGTATGTTGAATTTGGTTAAAAAATTATGAACGCACAACCCAAAGGCCGCCTAGTTTGGAATCACTCTACCCACCTTCCCGGTTTAATACCAATTTTACAGCGCCTCACCCTAAAAATGGGCATTCAAACCGTTACGCCTGGGGTCATCAACAAAGTTAAAGGACACATCCCCCGTATGACATTAAGAGTGTCAGTACCTATCCGCGGGGGATTTAAAATCATTGCCAGACAGGGCACAACCGTACAAGAAGTTTTTATATTAACCACTCTCAGTCAAGGCGACTTGGAAGAGATGATCGCCCTAACCCTAGCCAAGTGACAATCTTTGTTTGGCTAGCATTGCTCGGGCTCTAACAGAAGCAGTTTCGTCGCGATCGACAATTTCGTCAAGCCTTACCGAAACTTCCGCTAACCAATCCGGTTTAACAGCCGCACCCGCCAAAGCTTGCAAACCCCCCACTGCTGCGTAGCGAACCACCCACTCCGGGTCTCGGGACGCTTGCAGCAGCGTTTTGACAGCCCGAATTTGAGCCTCTAAAACTTGTTCTGCCGGCATCTGTTCCCAGCGAATCGTCCCCACACCCCTAGCCGCCGCCCGCCGCACGCTCAAAGCAAAGTCATTCGCCGCCGCATCCAGCAAAATCTCCAAACCCCTGGGATCGCCAATTCCAGCCAAAGCCCGAACCGCCCAAGCCCTCGCTCCGTAATTGTAGCCGTCAAGCTGTTCTAGCAGCGGCAGCACCGCAGCTTCTCCGAGTTGAATCAGTCCGTCAACGGCGGCAACAGCAGCGCCTGGGTTGTTGTAACCAAGCACTGTAATTAAGGTAGGAATTGCTTGTTTTGAGTCAGCGGCCGCCAGTGCTTTGACTGTGTTTAACAAGCCTTCGGAAGAATCTGCTTGTTCGACAGCGCGAATTAGTTCTAATGCCATTTACTTATAAAATGTACCGTGACCATTGTAATTGTAGGTTGGCTCGATCGCGCGATCGAACATTTAGGCAGCCTCACCCACCAACATTCTCATCTATGCCGTAGGGACACAGCACGGCGCTGTATCCTGCCTAAAATACAAATTTTTTGTCACAGCAAGCTATCCATTAAGTTCATAACTTGGATAGCTTCATCTGACAAAGATAGAGATGCTTGTTTTTCTAGGTGATGCTCCAAAACTCCTTTGAGAGCAATCAATTTCATGCTATTTTCTGCTAAAGTTTCAGAGATAGCTTGCGCTCCGGGTAAATAGCCGATCGCCCCCAAGTCCATTAAAGCCGATCGTCTCAACTGCAAATTATCCCCATTCAAAGCAGTTACCAACCGCTCTCCGTAAACCGATTCCCCAGTCAACTGATACATCGCCCGCGCCGCAGCATACTGCACCCGCTCGACGGAATGTTCTAAAAAAGGTTTAATTAACGGTAGAGCATCCACAGCTTGCAGCGTACCCAAAGCTTCAATTACCGAGTCGTAAGGCTGCACTAGATGCGATTTTCCCGGCACTCGCACCGCCGCAGAAATTCCTCCATCTAATAGTTTCATTAACGGCCCAATAGAATCGCGATCGTCCAGCATTTCTAGAGCTTGAGCTGCCGCTTCCCGCACGTAATAATCCGCACATTCCAAACAGCGAGTTAGCGCCGGTAAGGCTTGTTTATCGCCCAATTTTCCCAGAGCTCGCGCCGCATTTCGCAGTAGGGAATAATCGCCGATTTTTGTTTGTTCTGATTCTGCTTGCAAAGCATCAATCAGAGCTGCAATAACTGCTGGTTCCTTGACTCGAAATCTGCCAACCCACCAAGCCGCATAATAGCGGAGACTGTAATCTTGGGAGTGCAAATTTGCGATCGCCTGTTCCAATGTTAAAGACTCGCCCTCAGCTACACCCGCCGGCGGTGAATCTGATTCGTAATAATTCATAATTTTTCTATTGCTAATATTATGCGAATATTATTCGGCGAATACTCGGCGATTGAAATCGCGGCTACACAGACGAAACCCGCCTACGCGGGTTGGGGAAACTCGGCGATTTCAATCGCCGTTTTCAATCACCGATTTCGAGCCCCCCTAGAAGGAGACTATTAATTATCATCCGAGGATGGTTCAGGCGATGATTCTGCCGATGATTCTGCGATCGCGTTTAAAGGCTGAATGCTGACAATTTTCCCGCCCATGCGAGTAATCCGCTGCATTTCTTGATTCATCCGATTGTACGGCACGGTAACAAATGTACTCGCGCTCGATCGAATCGAATAATCTACATTATTTGTATCATCGCTTTGGCGCAAGCCAACAACTTCGTACCGAAAACAGCGACCGGCGGAAGCTGTATTGCCACTTTTTCCAGCTACAATTTGACCGAACATAAGCTTCTTAGGAATTGGGAATTGGGAATTGGGAATTGGGAATTGGGAATTGGGAATTGGGAATTGGGAATTGTCACTCTTCTAATAACCAATCACCAATCACCAATCACCAATAACAACTAACTAAATTGGAGTAATGCTGGCAATTTTCGCGCCCATGCGTTGAAATTTCTGCATTTGCGAGGACAAATCATCAACAGGGACGATAAATGCTTTGCTGCTGCGGCGTACGCTAGGATAGCCACCCGTGCGAATTCCCGAAACTTCCACACGCAATAGTCTTCCTTGCTTACCGTAAGCTGCCGCGCCGCCGAAACCGGTGCTAGGAGTCACGTTTTGCGCTGAAGGCCGGTATGCCCAACCTTCGTTACCGCCGGAGGGGCCAACTACAGCCGTAGCGGTGTTAGTGCCGAGTTCGACAGCTAAGCGGGAGTTATTGCCTTCTAGTTGAGATGTATCGCTGTTTGCGTACCCGCGATACAGCCGGAACATCCGGGTAAAACCGACGGTTTTTTGTCCGCGCTGGGTGTTAAAGCCGCGGTAGTAAGGGACGATATTCTCGCCAAAGTTTTCTTGATACTCTACTGAATCGATATAAGAATCAACATCAGTTTCGTAGCCTTTTGTTTGGTACAAATCTAAGTGATAAACTACTTCAGATTCGTCGTAGGGAGCGCGACCGAGCAAGTGTTTGTAGTTTAGTTCGATCGTCCGAGTTTGAAAGCTGCTGTATAAAAACTTGGTTTTGTACAGTTCCGATTTTGCCACTGCGCGCACAAATTCTCGCACTGTTAAGCTACCATCTCGCAGGAGAGATTCGGCACTTATCAGGCGATCGGATTTCATCAAATAGTCGTTGCCCAACAACTGACGGTAAGTGGCGCGAATTACTGTTTCTACGTCATCTTTAGTGTAGTTTGGGCGCAATTCTACCTTCGGCGCATCGCTCAATGCGGATGTTCCCAGTCTGGACGCTGCTGTCGTAATAGCCACCAGAATTTCTCCTAAATTTATGAGTGTTAATTGAAAGTTTTGTTGTACTTGAGAATTTTAGGACTAAGGCTAATATCTCTCCACGTAGGGTGCGCCTCGACGCACCTTATCCACGTATGGCGCACCGTACCTATACACATAAAATGGAAGATTTTTTTAGCGTTAGTCCTAATTTGATAAAGACGCTGTAAAAAAACGTCTTTACAAACTTTAAGCTGTGGTAATGCTTACCACTTTGCCGCCCCGTTTGTTGATTTGCTGCAAGCGGCTCGAAAGTTGCTCGTAAGGCACGAGATATTCGTTAGTTGTGCGACGCACTTGGGGCGAAAATTTAGCCGAACCTTGCATTGCGGTGACTCGGTAGAGTTGCCCGCGAGAACCGCCGGAAGCACCAGCGAGAGATTGTCCGCCACAGGCCGTGTATATCGGCGAAGCCATATTTCTCGCTACTTCCCAAGTTAACCTGGCTTGGGTTTGGTTTTGCGATCGATCGCTCGAAGCAAAACCCCGGTACAACTGAAACATCCGGTTAAAACCGACGGTTTTTTGACCTCTTTGAGTCGCAAAACCGCGATAGTAAGGAACTACACTTTCGCCAAAATTTTCTTGGTACTCTACTGAGTCAATATAAGAATTGATTTCAGCTTCGTAGCCTTCTGCATTGTACACATCAACGTGGAAAGCAATTTCCGACTCGTCGTAAGGAGCGCGACCCAATAAATGCTTGTAATTAAGCTCGATTAACCGGGTTTGCGCGTTCGGGTAAAAAAACTTTTTCCGATAAGTTTCGGACTGAGCAATTGCCCGCACAAAATCTTTCACTGAAATCTGCCCTTGCATTAGCAGAGATTCAGCACTGGTAAGTCGTTCGCTCGACATTAAATACTCGTTGCCAAAAACTTGGCTGTAAGCGGCGCGAATTACTGCTTTCGCATCGTCTTGCGTCCAGTGGGGGCGCAGTTCTACCCGTCCCGCTTCTTCAAATGCTTTTATTCCCAACCGTTCTGCTGCACCTAATCCGGCCATCTTCGCTTCTCCCTTTTCCCTTTAAAAACTGAAAACTTCTAAAAAAAGTATGTGCAAAACTAGGGTTCGATCGCAGATGCCCGGAATTGTATACAACCGCTAACACTCAAGCTAACAGCAGCTTACAATTCCGGGCATCACGCAAATCTAGCTCAGGGCGTTGATTGCGTAGTCGAGGTAGGAATTAGCTTCCACTGCGGGGTCGCCGCTCAGGCCGTGGTTGCCTTTGATGTACTTGAGGGCTTCAACGTACCAGCTAGGAGACAGTTCAAATGTCCGGTTGATTTCGTCGACGCCTGCAATCAGGTACTCATCCATTGGGCCGGTGCCGCCTGCAACTAAGCAGTAGGTGACCATCCGCAGGTAGTAGCCGATGTCACGGGCGCACTTGGCTTTACCTGTTGGGGTAGAAGCGTAGTTGGGGCCTTGCATTTGTTGGGTGTACGGGAATTTGTTGTACACTGCTTGGGCTGCACCGTCGATCAAGCGCTGAGAGTTGGCTGTCAAAGCTTTGGCAGCTTCTAAGCTGGCGGTTGCTTGGCGGAAACGACCGAAAGCGGTTTGGATTTCGGTGCTGCTCAAGAAGCGGCCTTGAGAATCGGCTGCTGTGACTGCTTCAGTCAATGGGGTCTTCATAGTTTTGCTTTCTCCCTAATGTTTGCGGTTTTTTGTACGAATGAGGTTTGTAAGAGCGCTTAGCTACTTTACAAATTTGGTTGCACAGGCTGGTTTAGCCTACTGCGGAAGCGGCGCGATCAAAGTAGCTGCCGACTTCAGACATCAAGGAGTTACAATCTCCACGAGTTACACCGTTGGGGTCGTTAGCGATCGCCAAAGCGGCTTCTTTCATTTTTTGAACGCCGGTGGCTACAGAAGCGCCGGGTGTTCCCAATGCCAAGTAGGTTTCGCGAAGGCCGTTCAAGCAACGGTCATCAAGTACGCTGGCGTCGCCTGCGAAAATCGCGTAGGTGACGTAGCGCAAGATGATTTCCATGTCGCGCAAGCAAGCTGCCATGCGACGGTTGGTGTATGCGTTGCCGCCGGGGGCGATCAACTGAGGCTGCTCAGCAAACAAGGAGCGAGCTGCATTAGCAACAATGCTGGAAGCGTTGCTGGTGATCCGGTTGACTGTATCCATGCGCTTGTTGCTTTCGGCAACCATTTGGCTCAGGGCATCCAATTGACCGGTGGCCAAAAATTCGCCGCGGGTGTCAGCTTGGGAAACTACTTTTGTAAATGCGTCAAACATGAAAGAACTCTCCTACTTGAGTTAATTGAGTTTGGTGGCGGTATAAAACCGTTAAGTTAAATTTGTTCAGGCCGTTAAGCCTGCAAGGGTTGAAGGTTAATTCCAGCTACTGCGCTGGCCTACTCGTTCTCTCCCTTTCCGCTACCTGTACTATTGTTACATTGCAACGGACGTTTAAGAAACCTTAGAAAATTTTACACCTTTTATGAGATGCGACAAACCTTGTTAATCAGTGTTTTTGTTAACTTTAGCCTGTCCTTTCAACCCTCTGATAACCTTTATACAATGCTCGCTCGCGTTTGTTTATTACAAATTATTACAGAAACTTATCTCTCTTAGAAGGTAAATGGGGGCTGAGCGACTGCGGGCCAATCTACTTCCTGCGGTAGATGCGCGGTTGCACCCTTTTATAATCGCTGTGGTTCTGCCGCCCGTGCTGTGGCGGTGGGGCCGCCCCGAACCCTCGCGTCGGGCGATCGCCCCTGTTGCCTTTCCCCCGCTTGCACCAATTGTTAAGAAAAATTACGTTTATTAAAATTTTGCGAAAAAGAGGCAGCTTGAAGCAAGGAAAATGGTAAGAATTTAGGCCGATCGCCGGACGGGCGAATCCCAGGAACATGAGCGCCCCGATCGAGAGTTGTTGCCGGAAATATCAGCATTTGGAGACAAGACTCAGCCCTGGATAGTTGAGTAAAAGCCGAAGAAATTGGTAATTTTTAGTTAAGGTGGATTAGTGCTATTAGCGGTAAATCTATAAATAGATCGAGAGAGCCAGAGATACAGAAGTATTTAGCTTCCTGCTTCTTACCTCTTGCCAATACCCGCTCGCTGCATCTACTGGCTGTAGCTGTCCGGCCGCAACCACCTTTATGCCCTTATGCTCGATCGTAATTTATGTCTTCAACTTCTCCCTCTTCTTGGCACACCGTAGCAATTGACAAAACCCTCCAGCAGCTAAACAGCAACAAAGACGCTGGCTTGAGCAGCCAACAGGTGTCAGAACGCTTGCAGCAATACGGCCCCAACGAACTAGAAGAAATAGCAGGGCGTAGCCCTTGGTCGATTTTTGTCGATCAGTTCACCAACATCATGTTGTTGATGCTGATGGGTGTAGCTGTGATTTCCGGTTTCTTGGATCTCAAGTCCAACACTTTTCCCAAAGATGCGATCGCCATTTTTGCGATCGTGGTACTCAACGGCATTCTCGGCTATTTCCAAGAACAAAGTGCTGAAAAAGCCCTCGCAGCCCTCAAAAACCTCGCTTCCCCCCTAGTCAGAGTCCTGCGGGACGGCAAAACTTCGGAAATAGCAGCCAAGGAACTCGTACCCGGAGACGTGATGCTGTTAGAGGCTGGGGTAAAAATAGCAGCAGACGGACGCTTGCTCGAAGCTTCCAACTTGCAAGTCAGAGAATCTGCTTTGACAGGAGAAGCTCTAGCAGTTACCAAGCAAGCCGAACTCGAACTTCCCGAAGATGCTTCCTTGGGCGATCGGCTCAACCTGATTTTTCAGGGCACAGAAGTTGTTCAGGGACGAGCTAAGGCGATCGTCACCAACACCGCAATGCAAACTGAACTGGGCAAAATTGCCGCCATGCTTCAGTCAGTAGAAAGCGAACCGACTCCCCTGCAACAGCGGATGGGCCAGTTAGGAAATGTTCTAGTCTCCGGTGCCCTAGCCTTAGTCGCAGTCGTCGTCATCGGCGGCATGATCACTTTCAAAAACGGCGGCATCGGTTTCGATACCAGCAGGTTTGAAGAACTGTTAGAAGTTTCTCTCAGCATGGCTGTGGCTGTGGTTCCCGAAGGACTCGCAGCAGTCGTGACAGTCACTTTGGCACTCGGAACTAGGCGGATGGTGAAGCGAAACGCCCTAATTCGCAAACTTCCTGCTGTAGAAACTTTGGGTTCAGTTACTACCATTTGTTCCGACAAAACAGGTACTCTGACTCAAAATAAAATGGTGGTTCAGCTAGTATCTACTGGCGACTGCACTGTCAGCGTCGCAGGCGAAGGCTATGCCCCGATCGGAGATTTTACCGATCGCCATACCTCAGCCCAAATTAATAATTTAGAAGAATATCCAGAACTCGAATCTTTATTAATTGCTTGTGCAGTTTGCAACGACGCAGTGTTGCAGCAAGAACAGCAAGAATGGAAGATTTTGGGAGATCCCACCGAAGGAGCTTTGCTGTCTTTAGCCGGAAAAGCAGGCATTTATAAGGAAAAACAGTCTCAATTGCTGCAACGGACGGCGGAATTTCCTTTTTCTTCCGAACGCAAGCGGATGAGCGTGATTTGCGAAGTTCCTGGCAAATCGGGACATTCGGGATTTCCCGCAGAAAACGGACAGCAGTCCAATTATTTGATGCTGACCAAAGGTTCTCCAGAGTTGACTTTGGAGCGCTGCAAAGGCATTATAGTCGGCGATCGAGTTGAACCTTTAACTCAGGAAATGCGCGATCGCATCCTCGCCGAAAACAACAACATGGCAAGCGGAGGTTTGCGAGTTCTCGGATTTGGCTACAAACTCTGGGAAAACGTGCCGCCCTCCGGTTCTGAGGAAACCAGCGAACAAGACATGATTTGGCTGGGACTCGTCAGTATGCTGGACGCCCCACGCCCGGAAGTGCGAGAAGCAGTGGTGAGATGTCGCGAAGCAGGCATTCGGGTGGTGATGATTACAGGAGACCACCAATTGACTGCAAAAGCGATCGCCTATGACTTAGGAATTGCCACAGAGGGCGATCGAGTTCTCACCGGTCAACAATTAGAAAAGCTCAGCCAAGAAGAACTCAAACTGGAAGTCAAACAGGTTAGCGTTTACGCCCGCGTTTCCCCCGAACACAAATTACGCATCGTCCAAGCTTTGCAAAGTTTAGGTGAATTTGTAGCCATGACCGGCGACGGCGTTAACGACGCCCCCGCCTTGAAACAAGCCGATATCGGCATCGCCATGGGGATTACGGGCACCGATGTCAGCAAAGAAGCTAGCGATATGGTGCTCCTCGACGACAACTTCGCAACGATTGTCGCCGCCGCTGAAGAAGGGCGAGTGGTTTATACCAACATTCGCCGCTTTATTAAGTACATTTTGGGCAGCAACATCGGCGAAGTTTTGACAATTGCCGCCGCACCTTTAATGGGTTTGGGAGGAGTCCCGCTAACTCCGCTGCAAATTTTGTGGATGAACTTAGTCACAGACGGCGTTCCCGCTTTGGCCTTGGCCGTGGAACCTGCCGAACCAAACGTGATGAGAAAGCCTCCTTTCAGTCCGCGCGAAAGTATTTTTGCCCGGGGTTTGGGTTCTTACATGATTCGAGTCGGGATTGTTTTTGCGATTTTGACGATCGCGATGATGTCCTGGGCTTACGGATACACTCACGCTGCCAATTATCAGGGCAATCGAGATACTTGGAAAACGATGGTATTTACCACTCTTTGTTTGGCACAAATGGGTCACGCGATCGCCATTCGGTCTAACACTCAGCTAACGATCGAGTTAAATCCCTTCACTAATATTTTTGTTTGGGGAGCTGTGGTTGTTACTACTGGTTTGCAACTAATGCTGATTTACGTTCCGCCGCTGAGAGCATTTTTCGGTACTCACTATTTGACACCTTTTGAATTGCTGGTTTGCTTCGGTTTCAGCGCCCTGATGTTTGTCTGGATTGAAATGGAAAAACTGTTCGTTCGGTTGTACAAAGCTAGAAAGTAGTGTTAGCGGCTGACGGATAATGAGCAATTTTTGGCGTTGCTGAATGTAGGTATGATTCACTCGCTATAGCAATCCCTGAAATTTAGAGTAGGGGCAATTCATGAATTGCCCCTACTCTAAATTTCGGAGACAAATCATACTCCAAATCAGCAACGCCTAGGTAAGGTGTGCAATGCACACCCTAGGATAACCAATTCCCAATTCCCAATTCCCAATTCCCAATTACCAATTCCCAATTACCAATTCCCAATTACCAATATTATGTATTTGAAAACACTGCACCTACGGCAGTTTCGGAACTATTTAGATCAAAAGGTAGCATTTGACGCTCCCAAAACTATTTTAGTAGGAAACAACGCTCAAGGAAAATCTAACTTATTAGAAGCAGTGGAATTACTTTCTACATTAAAAAGCCACAGGGTAGGGCGCGATCGCGATTTAATCCTCGACTCAAAGCCGATCGGGCAAATTGATGCTACACTCGATCGTCAAACCGGAGCGATCGACTTATCCTTAACTCTGCGCTCCCAGTCGCGCCGCACCTGCAAGCTCAACGGCGAACCGCTGCGCCGCCATTTAGACTTTTTGAGCGTCTTAAATGTAGTGCAATTTTCTTGTTTAGATTTGGACTTAGTGCGCGGCGGGCCCGAAGGAAGGCGCAATTGGATCGATCGGCTAGTTATCCAGTTAGAACCGATTTACGCTCACATTTTGCAGCAGTACAACCAAATTTTGCGCCAGCGAAATGCTCTGTTGAAACAATCTAGAGAAATCAGAAAAGCAGAATTTTCTCAAAGTTTTGACAAAATTCCATCTCTTTCACCCGAAAGTCCCGAATCGGAAAATATAGAAGACTTTCCAATTCCCAATGCTTCGACTACTTGGCCCCTGAGCGAAGTCGAAGGGTTTTCCCAATCCCCAATTAAGAGTTCAGAATTAGCTTTGTGGGACGCACAGTTGGCGACAGCCGGGGCTCGCGTGATCCGCAGGCGCGATCGAATTTTGGAGCGCTTGATGCCTTTAGCTCGAAATTGGCACAGTTCAATTAGCGGTTCAGCAGAAATTTTAGATGTGAAATATGATTCTAATATTGAAGTAGGCCCAGAATTAATCGCTAAAGACAATCTCGAAGGAGTGCGGCAAGCATTTTTAGAGAAAATTCAACAAAGGGCGATCGCCGAACAGTTTCAAGGAACCACTTTAGTCGGCCCCCACCGCGACGATATTACATTTACCATTAACAATACCCCAGCTCGTCAATACGCCTCCCAAGGCCAGCAACGCACTCTGGTATTAGCCTTAAAATTAGCCGAATTGCAGCTTATTGAAGAAGTCGTCGGCGAAGCACCTTTACTCTTGCTCGACGACGTACTTGCAGAACTCGATCTCAGCCGCCAAAATCAACTTTTAGAAACTATTCAAGAACGATTTCAAACTCTAATTACAACAACTCACCTAGGCGCTTTTGACAGTCAGTGGCTGCGACAAACCCAAATTCTCTCCGTCGTTAGCGGACAAATCCATCAATTTTAGATTTCAGATTTGAGATTTTAAATTGACAAACTAATCCATTTGAGATTGACAAATTTTCTGTTTCATGGTAGAAAGGCAAAAAAGTTGAAAAATTAACATAATTAGCTCAATTCGAGATACTATGAAGGTTAATTTTGATTGCTGCTTTCGCTTCCATTTTTCTAACCCTTATGAAGCATTACATTTCCCGTCTGTTAGCCCTTGTATTAGTTGTTGTCATCGGCGTAGCAGGCTGTACCAATGTTCCGTCCACTCTGAGTGGAGATTACGGCCAAGACACATTGGCATTAGTGAAAAGCTTGAGAACAGCGCTCACTTTGCCAGAAGGCGCGCCCGAAAAAGCAGCCGCTCAAGCCGCTGCTCGCACAAGTATCAACGATTTTTTTGCTGCATACCGCCGCGATCCGGCTCTTACCAAGCTCGCATCTTTCACGACAATGCGGACGGCATTAAACTCTTTGGCTGGACATTACAGTTCCTATCCAAACCGTCCCGTTCCTGAAAAGTTGAAAAAGCGTCTTGAGTCCGAATTTCAGCAGGTAGAAAATGCTCTGAACAGAGGGTCTTAATCTCAAAACTTAAGGATAAAAGATAAATTTTAATAATTAATCTTTCATCCTTAATATTTGAGTGTTAATAATTTTTAGTACAAATATCGACTGTTTTTAGCGCCCAGTGTACCGAGGCGCTTTTTTGCTGAATTTTAGTGCTAAATCTGAGATTTTTACCCATTTATTCTTTAGGCCGCGAAGGCGAACTTCGTTTGTCTAGTCGCGGTTGAAACCGCCGACTCTTATCCTACCCGTAGCTTGCGGGGCGGGACGCCATCGCCTTTATTCGATCGCACCTGATATAAATAGCCGCCAGACAGAATTTGCATTGTGCGATCGACTTGTGCCATAACTAGGTCAACCAAAAAATTAGAAAATCAGTGGCTGCTTGTTAAGGGCGATGGCGTCCCGCCCCGCAAGCTACGGCTTGAGTGGCGATCGCCACCCAATTTAAACCAAAAACCCCATTTAATTCACCCATGAAAATTGCACCAACTCGCATCGCGAAATTACCACATCAGCGACGCTTTTTAAGTGCGGTAACTGCTGTTTTAACCAGTAGCTTCATCAGCCAGCTTATTTTGCCGTTTATCGAAAATCAACCAGCATTTGCCGAAACATCAGCCTATTGCCAATTATCCAAAGAGCAGGTAAATCAAAAAGAAGACTTGCGCCGCGCCGCGCTGTCAGGAAAACCAGAATCTCAGCAAGCATACTTTGCCGTTTTGAACAAACACGCGCGGGAAATAGCAGAATGTCGCCAAAAAACTTGGCCAGAAACCCAAGCAGTTTGGCTGCGTTTGTATCCCTGCGATGTCAGACCCGGAGAGATCGATCGAGTATTAGACAAAGTTGTCAACAAAGGCTACAATCAAGTCTATGTCGAAGTATTTTATGACGGTCAAGTGCTGCTTCCAGCAGCCGACAATCCAACTGCTTGGCCTTCGGTTTTGAGAAATCGCGGCTACGAGAAATACGACTTGCTAGAAAAGGCGATCGCCAAAGGCAAACAGCGAGGTTTAAAAGTATACGCATGGTTATTTACCATGAACTTTGGCTATACATATTCTCAGCGTTCCGACCGATCGCAAACCCTCGCCCGAAACGGTAAAAATCAGACAAGTTTAACAGTAATTCAAGACGCGGGTTTAGACGACCAAACCGGAGAAAGTCACGCCACACACGCCTTTGTTGACCCCTACAATCCCCAAGCAAAGCAAGACTATTCCTTGTTGGTAAATCAAATAGTCAAGCGCAAGCCACAAGGAATGTTATTCGACTACATTCGCTATGTAAGAGGCGTCGGGCCAGCTTCAGTTGCTACCAAAGTTCAAGACTTGTGGATTTACGGTTCAGCATCGCAGCAAGTGCTGTTCCAGCGGGCAAGTAATCAGCAAGGGCGAGATTTAATTCAGCGATATTTGACTAAAGGCTTTATCAATACTAATGACGTTCAAGCAGTAGTCAAACAATATCCAACCGAGCAAGAACCTCTTTGGCAGGGACGAATTCCCCGCCCGATACCCGTAGCAACTCCAACTCCTCGCAGGGAGAATCCCACATCAAGAGCCGCTTCAAAAACTCCCGTTACTAACAAGCCAAACCCTGTAACCCCAACGCCAAAACCGACGCCAGCACCGCCACTTCCCGATACTGGTATTCTGCAAAAAGACCTCTGGCAATTGAGTATTGGTCATGCAGTCCAAGGAATTCTAGATTTTTTCGGAATGGCAACCCAACCAGCTCAAAGGATGGGAATTCCTGTAGGAGCAGTGTTTTTTCCCAATGGAAATCAAAAGATAAATCAAGGGGGATTTGATTCGAGATTGCAGCCTTGGGATAGGTTTCCTGCTTCCGTAGAATTCCACGCGATGTCTTACGGAAATTGCGGGGATGTCAGTTGTATTGTGCCGCAGGTGCAGCGGACGTTGAGTTTAGCACCTCGGGGAGCAAAAATCATTCCGGCGATCGCCGGGGATTGGGGAAAACCTCTAAAAAATCGACCTTCTTTGGAAGTTCAAATGCGGGCAATTCGCTCTGCAACGCCGCAAATTAATGCGGTAAGCCATTTCTCTTTTGGATGGCAAGAACCGGAGGATGAAAGAGCGCGACAAACTTGTCGGTTGTAAGGATATTATTTGTAGAGATGCTCCCTCGTAGCGTCTCTACAAGCGGCAATTTGTGCGATAATGTTTGAAAATGTTCCTTTCTGTTAGGAGCGGATCGTCATCAAAGTTTTATTAGGACAATACGAGATTATAATAAAATTAAACATAAAGGAGTATTTCCTATGGTAAGTCAGCCACAACCATATCAGCAATCATCCAACCAAGATTCGATTGATGACTTAAATTTGAGTCAAGAAGAAGATAACGATGATGAACCTTATGAAACCGACCGATTGATCTATGACCCTGAGAAAATTAATATTTTTACGAAAGAACCAACCATCGAGCAACTCCTAAGAAGAATCGATGAGGAAGCTCTTGATTTAGCACCGGACTTTCAACGCCATGCAAACATCTGGAGAGATGGCGCTAAAAGCAGACTGATTGAGTCGATCCTAATCCGGATTCCATTACCAGCTTTTTATATAGATGCAACTGATGAAGATAAATGGTTGGTTGTGGATGGATTGCAGCGCCTATCTGCTCTCAAGCAATTTATGAGCGATAAAACACTTAGGTTATGCGAACTAGAATATTTAACCAATCTTGACGGCAAAACTTATGATGAAATAGAACGCCGATACCAGCGTCGCATTCAAGAAACTCAGGTAACAGTTTATTTGATTGAAAAAGGTACGCCTCCTGAAGTTAAATATAACATTTTTAAACGCATTAATACAGGGGGATTACCCATGACTCCCCAAGAACTCCGCCATGCTCTTAACCCCGGGAAGGCAACAAAATTTTTAGCTCAACTTGCTACATCTAATGAATTTGAGCAAGTGACTAATCTGAGTAAGTTGCGTAAAATGCGGATGGACGATCGGGAATTTATACTCGGTTTTTTAGCCTTTACACTTACATCTTATAAAAACGATCAATCCGAGAAAAGAAATTTGTTTTTGAGTAAGGCATTATCTAAAGTCAATAATATGCCTGAACTAGAATTAGAAGTAATTGAAAATGATTTCAAAAAAGCTATGCTTGCAGCATGGGAAATTTTCGGAAAAAATGCCTTCCGTAAAATGTCCGAACATCAAACAAAAAAGTTTCCAATTAATAAAGCACTATTTGAAGTTTGGTCTGTTAATCTCAGTTTGCTTAGCGATGACCAAATTGACATTTTGAAGCAGCGAAAGGAGAATTTGATTGAAAAGTTTAGAAATTATGTAGATAGCGATCGAAATTTTTCGACTTCTATCTCTCAAGCAACGGAAAAAATTGAGTACAGATTTATGATAATTGAACAAATAATTAAGGAGGTTCTGGCATGATTACTTCGCTACACTTGCTCAACTTCAAACCTTTTGCAAATCAGTTATTGGAATTCAAAAAATTAACGTTATTTTCCGGTTTGAACAGCACGGGGAAATCTTCTGTTATGCAATCGATCCTACTGCTAAGACAATCTTACCAACAGGGTTTATTGCCAGAAAAAGGGTTGGCGCTTAATGGCGATTTTGTGAATATCGGTACTGCTAGAGACGCACTTTTTGAGGGAGCAAAAGAGGATTTAATTGGTTTTGGCATTGTTTGGAAAAATAATAACAAAGCGACATGGCGTTTCAAATATGATAGAGAAGTAGATGTGTTAAACATTGACTCGGAACCAGTTAGCTCTGAAGTCTATAAATCGAATCTTTTTGGCAATAATTTTCACTATCTTCAGGCAGAAAGGCTTGGGCCGCGCCCATTTAATGAAATGTCTGATTACCAAGTACGACAGCTCGGTCAACTGGGTATCAAAGGCGAATATGCTGCACATTTTCTTGCTATTAATGGGCGTGCGGCTATCCCTAATAGTAATCTCAGTCATCCAGAGGTAAAATTAAAAAGGCAAAACTTGGAACAGATTCCTAATAAATCAATGGATTTAATCGACCAAGTTGAGGCATGGATGGGAGAAATTAGTCCGGGTACTCGCGTCAAAATTGACACTAAATTTGATGTTGATTTGATGAGTGTTCAATATTCCTATGGAGATAGCAATCCTTACCGTGCAACTAATGTGGGATTTGGAATTAGCTACACTTTACCGATTATTGTAGCGGCACTTGCATCAACACCTGGTACAATAATTTTAATTGAAAATCCTGAAGCGCATCTCCATCCCAAAGGACAAGTTAAAATGGGTCAATTATTGGCTTTGGCAGCTAGCGGTGGCGTTCAAGTTGTGATAGAAACTCACAGCGATCATGTTTTAAATGGGATTCGCCTTGCGGTTCACGGGGGTAAACTGGACCCGAAGGATGTTCAGTTGCATTACTTCCAGCGTCAAAATCAAGAAGGACAAGCTGTGACTGAGGTAATATCGCCAAGGATAAATCGTAACGGCAGAATCGATCGATGGCCGGATGGTTTTTTTGATGAATGGGATAAAAGCTTGGATATTTTGTTGGAACCTGTGGTGGAGGGAGAATAAGGGATGGATTTGGAGATCGTGTTTAATGAATTGTCCCTGCAAACTGCTGCTGCTGATATTTCCACAGCACGACAATGGATGTTAGTATTGATAGATACCATACGTGCAATAAGACCTGCGCCCGGTATTAAAAGAAAACTTCGGACTCGAAACGATTTTAATTACTTATTTATTGCACCGGACTATCGTGTAGCTCAATGGCGTAACGATCCGGATGTAGATATAGAAACTCGAAGATTCTTGAAAGCTCTTCAAGATAAAAACGATCCTCCGTTACCAGATATTGCCGATCTAGGTATTGAGGTTAAGTATCAAGGGAAACAAGCTATTGGACTTGATTATGCTTTTGTTTTTAAGGCAATTGCACTGAGCTTGATATCAGATCCAGAATGGGATTGCAGTCGTTTACAGTTGGAAGTAACCCCTGTTGATGAGAATGATCAATTAGTTACTATTAATGAAAATATTATTCATGCTAGTCGTCGCTATCATGCAATAGAACACGCTGATTGGATAGAGAAACGTACCCGAAAAGAAATACGTAATGGGCTAGATTTATGGCAACGTAGAGAAGTTTTATTTCCTCATTTGTTATTTTGTGAGGCAGTGGAAAAGCAATTACAAAGTCTTCTGACTGAAGATCCAATGTTGTGGTCTGTTCAAGAACGATTATCTCAGCTTGAAAATGCCAGTAAGATTTGGATATCGGGTGCTTTCGATCAAAATACTCTTCCCTGTAAAACATCTCCAGAGAGTGAGTCCAGACTCCACAAGTTCAGGCAGGAACTTACCATTAGATGTCCTGATGAAAACAAACGACTTTTTAGCTTCCACGTCCGCATGACACCGGGAGCTTGGCGACTTCATTTCTCCACAGAATTAGGACCTGCAAAGATAGTTATTGGGTATATTGGCCCCAAAATACAATAATTTACAGCAAACTATCGATCGCAAATCCCCATAAACACACCTAATATCTCATCTGCGTTCATCCGCGTTAATCTGCCTTTATCTGCGGTTCAAAATCCAAATTATGCTAAACTTATTAATAACCATAAAAACTTTTATCAATTCTCATGCAAAAACTACAAGCAAGAGATATCAACCTCCGCTATTTAATCGATAACTTCGGCTTGCAGCGAGTTCGGAATCAAGAATTTTTCCAAGAATGGCGAGAAAACTTGCCCGAAGTAACAGACTCAGAAAAACAATTGCTCGATCGCGTCCAAGACATATACTACAACCTGGTAGACTCCCCGCCTGTCTTGGAAAATGCAGTCAAGCTAACAATTATCAGCCCAATTTTGTTTATTGCAGGTCTTTTTGAGTCTCCCTTTCAAGTCAAAGCCGAAAAGTCGATCGCCATTCAAGCAGAAGACGAAGGCAGAATCATCGAAGGCAGAATAGATATCCTGATTATGAAAGCAAACTTGTGGGTGACAGTAATTGAATCCAAACAACTTGCTTTCTCCACAGACGAAGCACTCGCGCAACTCCTAACATATATGCTGGCAGATCCAGATCCTGAAACTCCTACTTTTGGAATGATTTCCACAGGTGCTAACTTCTCTTTTGTCAAGTTAGTTAGAGGCGAAACTTTACAGTATGCGCGATCGGCTGAATTTGTTGTTTCCAATCCCGGCAATGAATTGTACCGGGTTTTGCAGATTTTAAAACGCCTGAGTCAACTTCCAGACTAGCAATAAAAGCCATTTTGAGTTA
This sequence comes from Cyanobacteria bacterium VAR_87_metabat_62, assembly GCA_031427135.1. Classification (GTDB taxonomy): domain Bacteria; phylum Cyanobacteriota; class Cyanobacteriia; order Cyanobacteriales; family Microcoleaceae; genus Microcoleus. The sequence continues at coordinate 26,837 of JANPMV010000069.1, forward strand.
TCTTTCAAAGCAGACAATATCTAATATCTTAAATTTCAAACTGGTGCGAGCATGGTAAATTACTGGATAGTCGGCGCTGTGGCAATAGCTTCTGTCTGCTGGGCAGAAATCATACGAGACTTTTATCACGTCGCGTCTCATTATTGGACACCGCTGCAAAAGCTGCACACTTGGCATCACCGCGTTTTCCGCCCGAATTTGACGGCTGTCAGCGAGGAAATTTACAAGCAAGCACACTGGCGCCACGACGTGCCCGAAGCTGGGGCGATGATGGTTTTAGGCTTGTTGCTGTGGGTTTTAGCGTATTTTGAGCTACCAGAATACCACTGGGGTGCAGCAGCCGGTTGTATTTATACTTTAGGCTTTTTGTTGAGCGCGATCGCCCGGGCGATCGGCATCAAAGGCGCAGACGAATTAACCGACATCACCCACCAACCCGGAGACTTCCTGACTCCCCCCGGCAACTGGTTTGTGAATAAACCTTACCACTGGAAGCATCATTTCGACAATCAAAATGCTTACTATTGCGGTACTTTCACCTTGATAGATAAACTTATAGGCACAGCACTTTCTCTCAAAGGCAAAACTGTAGCCGTCACCGGTGCATCGGGAACTTTGGGGCGTTTGCTTCTCAAACATCTGCACAAAGCTGGTGCAAAAGTGATCGCCCTCTCGTCTGGAAATGAGGAAATTACTTTGAATGTTGACGGCGAAAATTTGCCTGTAAAAACGGTAACTTGGCAAGCTGGCCAAGAGGCAGACTTAGCCCTATTGTTAGAAAAAATTGATATTCTGGTCATCAATCACGGGATTAATGTACAGGGAGAAAGAACCGGCGAGGCGATCGCCAACTCATACGAAATTAACACTTTTTCCGCATGGCGGCTGATGGAACTATTTTTCTTAACAGTCCGTACTAACGAACACATTGCTTGCAAAGAAGTCTGGATCAACACTTCAGAAGCAGAAGTAATTCCCGCTGTCAGTCCCCTGTACGAACTCAGCAAACGCGCCTTGGGAGATTTAGTCACGTTACGCAGGCTGGATGCACCCTGTATCGTTCGCAAACTGATTTTAGGGCCGTTTAAAAGCAATTTAAACCCGATCGGCATCATGTCTCCCGACTGGGTAGCGCAGCAAATTGTCAAACAAGCTAAAGCCGATGCTAGAAACATCATCGTCACAATTAATCCTTTGACATTTATCGTTTTTCCGGTTAAAGAATTCTTTGTTTCTCTTTATTTCCAAATTTTCAGCAAGAAAGCGATTTCAGAGATAAAAGAAGTGGCAGAAAAATCCAGTGTTAGTGCGAAGATTAATTGATCTCAAATCCGGTACTACCGGAATTAATATTACCCGCAATCAGGACACGGCAGTGCCCTTTCCCTACAATTAATTGTAGGGAAACGGCAGTGCCGTGTCCTCCGTTTCTATCATCACGAGTGTTACCGGAATTGATCTAATTAATTACTAACCTCAGCCATTTCAATCACGTGGCCATCATAATCCTTGACCAAAAAATTCAGCGGCTTTTCCCGGCGAATTTTATAACTAATGCCACGAGTTTGTACCCTCATCAATAGCTGATCCAAACAATCGCGATCGAAACAAACATGACGCTGGCGATTTTTTTCGCCTGCACCGGCCCCGCTAATGATGTGCAGTTGGGTATTTTTCATCAACTGATACCACAAACCCTCGGGACTCCCGAGGGTTTGAGAACTCGTCGATCTCCCGACATTCGGCGACAAATACAGCGGATCGATACCAGTCGTCCCCAAGGTTTGCTCGTAATTGTAATAGTAGTGCAGTGGCACTTCTGCTACGGGCAGGCTTAGCATACCTTCATAGAATTCTCTCGCTTGGCCGAGATCCGATACCATCACCGTGTGTACCTTCGGAGCACTGGTGAGAAACATCCACATTGCCCCCGCATAGGCGGCCAGCAGCATCACCATAATCCCCTGAGTCGAAAACAGGCTGTCTAGAGGCAGGGAGGGTAAGAAAGAGCTCAAGTACAAAGGCCCAAGTCCAAAAGCAATAAAACTAACGACTAGAGTCATGAATTATAAGAAAGGGTAAACAACGAAATTTATGAAGATTGCAGTCGCGATCGCCCGCGAGACTTAAACTATTAGCGTCCATCTATGTTAGCAAAAACTAGCCGTTAAGCCCCGCCCCATGAAAGTCTTTGTCTACGGCACTCTCAAACCGGGGGAGTGCAACTACCTCCGCTACTGCGAGGGAAAGGTTGTGGATGCTTGCCCCGCGATCGCCCGGGGTGAACTTTTTGCACTGCCGATCGGCTATCCTGCGATGGTGGCCGGAGATGGGACAGTCTGCGGTTTTCTCCTCTGTTTCCCAAATTCGGCTATTTTGGACGATTTAGACCGACTTGAAGACTATCATCCGCTGCGGGAACCGACAGAAAACGAATATCAGCGACAGGAAATTGAAATCTTCGATCGACACCTCAAACCTTTAGGGACGGCTTGGGCTTACTTCATGTTACCCGATCGCGTTCGTTCCCTGGGAGGCATCTGGCTGCCAGATGGCAGGTGGGAAAATCAATTTTTGACCAAATAAAGTGGTTAATGCCGATTTAGGTTAGTAAATTGCCGCCCTGTGGCAGGAAATTTAAGAGACATCGCAAATATCCAAAAAATAGGTAACAAATGCGTTAGCGAAGCCCTCGAAGAGGATCGCGCCTTCTAATTCTACTAGCAACCAACTCCGATATTAAGATGCGATCGCCCTACAATTCGCCATTCAAAGCCGGGATGTGTTCAAAGGATCTATCCACCTTGAAAAACCGCAAAAAGCCCCCTTTTTTAGGGAGCTTTCCAACTTCAGTTATTGCTCAAAACAGAAATCCTACTGCGCTTTTGGTAATGATTTTTGAGGGCTTGCTACAGCAGCTTTCGGAATATCCATTATCGGTGCATTCACCCCAAGCATCAAATCGTTAGGATTAACAATCTCGACTAAAGGCTCGTTCAAAGCCACTATCAAACCGTCAGATTCAGCAGGAACGGGCGATCGAGCAAACTGAGGGGCAAACATTTGGCGGCCGGGGGCGACACCAGACACCACCGCAATCAACAAAGCTGCGATCGCACCTCCACCAAAAAGCCAAGTCCGTTTCGTCTTACGTTGTTCCACCTGCTGCAAAACCTTCGCCGCCAACTCCTGTGCAGATTGTTCTGCAGCAGGCACTGGCATTGACGCAAAACCCTGCTGCATCATCATCAGTCGCGAGTACAAACCCTTCGTCACAGGGTCATTTGTCAGCCAGTCTTCAACTTGTCGGCGTTCTGCCGCCGTCACTTCGCCGTCGATGTAGGCACTCAGCAATTCAAAGCGATCGCGCATCATAGTAGTTACATTTCCCTGGGGATAGTTGTTGTTAGTTTTAGTTTCAGCGAGTGAATCCCCAAGACCTTGCTGATTCTGATTTTTATCGGATTCAAAGTTAGAATTCATATTTCACATCACTTGCTCAAATTTGGGGAAGCACAGGCTTACTATTAGGACGATTTACTGCTTATTTATATTTTAAAATAGAAGTTTTGATGTCACAGCAAACATCATCAAATCTTCTCGATCCGCCTCGAAAATTACCCTTGCTAATTACCGTCGAGATATTTTTGCAATTGCAACTGCAACCTTTGGCGAGCTCTAGCAATTCTCGACTTGACAGTTCCCAAAGAAACTCCAGTCATTTCTGCTATTTCCTCATAGGCTAAACCTTCGATTTCTCTCAAAACAATTGTCGTGCGGAATACTTCCGGCAAATCGGCGATCGCCACCCGCAACTCGTCGTAAAATTCTCTAGTCGTCAAATCTTCATCAGGCCCCGGACTGTCGGCCGGAATTTCCCAATCAATCTCCCCATCTTCCAGAGCACGAGGTACGTCCAGCGACAGCGGAGTTCGCACCCGCTTGCGCTTCCGCAACTCATCGTAAAACAAATTAGTGGCGATGCGGCTCAGCCAGCCTCGGAATTTAACAGGCTCTTGCAAGCGGTTAACATTGCGGTAGACTCGAATCCAGACTTCCTGAGCCAAGTCGGCCCGGTCTTGCCAGTCAGGGGCCAAGTGATAGAGAACCCTGTCTACGTGGGACTGATACCGTTTCAAAAGTTCTGAAAAAACAGTGGTCTCAGGTCGATTTCCTTCCTGACACCGCAACACCAAGTCATAGTTAGAGAGTTTTTCGGCTGGCAATTGCACTCTTTGAACGGTCGCCACAACCGCAGACCAGGACACAGAAATAAAGTCGCTCATTTGTGGAATTAGCTCATCGAACATTCCACTTTTTTTGACGCTGGGCGGGCTCCACAAGTTCCCCTCTTCAATCTAAAATCTAAAATCTAAAATCTAAAATCGATTGACTAATGCCCGATCGCCTCGCACGCTGCAATACTAACCCAACTACTCGAACCATCGGCCCAATGTTCCTTTTTCCAAATCGGTACATTGTGTTTTAGCGTATCTATGGCGTACTGGCAAGCTGCAAAGGCTGAGTCCCGGTGAGGACAGCCAACAGCCACCAGTACGCTGATTTCTCCCACCTGCAAGTGTCCGACGCGGTGATGAATCACAACTCGATTGACATCGGGCCACTGGCGACGGATTTCTGTAGCGATTTGCTGGAATACTCGCAGGGCCATCGGTTCGTAGGCTTGATATTCTAGGGAAACCACAGCTTGACCGTCAGTTTGATTGCGAACTGTACCGCTCATCATTACCACGGCTCCGTTACTGGCGTCGTCTGCCAAAGTGTAGATTTCTCCTACAGATAAGGGAGCGATGGTAATGGCAAAACTATCTTTAGCATTGCGTTGAGGAATATTGTCGATCGCCAGAGCTGCGCCAGAATTCATTGGGTCAAAATAGTGCTGGGGAATTAACCTTACTTATATTGACACATTGACACCAAGCAAGTGCGATCGATTGATCTTGCATCCTTGTTGGGGACACACAGGAGGCTAATCTCGATCGCCCCGAACTTCTGCACCAGTGCGATCGGGTAAAATATAACTCACCCGAACAAAATTAAGATTTTACAGATGAGCAGGAGACTTGTTCGATCGCATAAATGCCGATCGGGCTGTAGCAACTCAATAGGTAAGGACACCAAAATGAGTCGTCTCATTCCGAAGTCGCTGCAAGCAATCTCCAACCCTAAGCGATTACTTCGTTCCCTTTTTAATGACACAGTTTAAGTTTAATTCTGCCCTCCTATTTATCCGCAGTGCTCAAATTTTTAGCAGCAAATGTAAACTTTATTTATTTTTTTGTTCAGGAAAGCTACATTAATGGCATGATATACCTGTGCAGGGTTCAGGCAATTTGGCGAATACTCAGTAAAAGCAAGACCGTAACGCCCTCTTGTGCCTTTTCTGACACATAAGTTAATGGTTTTGGCTATTAATTGAGGTTTTGACCTAAGTCTGCACCAGCAAACATTGATAATCATCACGAGGAAACTATGGAAGCACTAGCATTGAGCCACTCTTTTGTGGCTTATGAATCTCCAGAGTCAGAACTCCAACTCAAGTCGTTAGACGAGCTGGGCTTGAAAATTCCTACTTCTGCATTGGTAGGCGTTGCAGGTATGGCAGTAGCTCTATCTGTGATGGGTGTCGCTGGCGAAGCGCAAGCAAGTTGCCACTACTCCCGCTGCGGCCATAAAAGCCATCACAGCTACGCCGAAGTTGCAACCAACGGCGGTCGCCTGAATATCCGCCACCGGCCCAACGGCTGTTCTCATGTGATCGGCAAGTTATACAATGGAGACAATGTGAAATTGACTGGTCGTTACAAAAACGGCTGGGCCCAACTCAAAGGCGGCGGCTGGATATCTGCGTCGTGGCTCTCCTAATTCTTAACTAGAGAAACTTACATTTCTAGAAAGAGTGTTAATCGTTATTCGGCCAGACCGGGTAACGATTATTTTAAAGGGGCGATAATCGAGCCGGAAAATAATCGAAGATCCGAAATAAATCACTAACAACTAACAACCTACACTTTACCGCCACCAATCAGGTAAAGCAAGGCCATCCGCACGGCGACTCCGCTCGTAACTTGCTGAGAAATCAGGCTAAACTGCGGATCGTCCATCAAATCCGAACTAATTTCCACGCCGCGGTTAACTGGGCCAGGGTGCAACACCTTCACATCCGGCTTGCAGAGTTTTAGCCGATCGCGCGTAATCCCGTACAAAGAATGGTACTCTCGTAAACTCGGCAGTAAATTCTCGCTCATCCGTTCCTTTTGCAGCCGCAAAGTCATCACAAAATCAGCATCAGCCAAAGCAGGTTCAAGCTGCCAATGCAAAAATAACTTGCCTTCCCTACCGTCGCCACACTCGGCAAACAACAGCGGCAACAAAGTCGGCGGCCCGGCAAGGTGAACTTCCGCACCCGTTGCCGTTAAACTCCAGATATTAGACCTAGCCACCCGCGAATGCAAGATATCTCCCACCACAGCAATTTTTTTGCCCGCTAAAAGTTTGAGTCTCGGACTTTCGGCATCTAACAGAGAACAGATAGTAAATAAATCTAGCAAACCTTGGGATGGGTGTTCGTGCTGACCGTCTCCAGCATTGAGAACGCTGACTCTAGAACCCAAACGATCCATTTCCGAAGCAATCGTGCTGGGAACTCCGGCTTGTTCGTGGCGAATCACCATCAAATCCGTTCCCATCGCCAGATAAGTCTTAGCCGTATCCAGAATAGTCTCCCCCTTGGTCAGAGAAGAACTGCCGGGGGTAAAATTCAGCGTATCCGCCGACAGCCGCTTCGCCGCCAACTCAAAACTGTTGCGAGTCCGGGTAGAGGGTTCAAAAAACAAATTCGCGACCACTTGACCCTGCAAAGCTGGCACTTTCTTGGTGCGGCGGCCGAGCACCTCCCGAAAACTGGCGGCAGTTTGCAGCACCGTGTCGTATTCGTCGGAGGTAAAATCAGCCAGAGTAAGAATGTGTCGCCTTGTCCAAGTCATACAATTTTAGATTTGAGATTTGAGATTTGCTGAATTAGGATGGTTGACTACTCTCAGCTCTTTCATAGACTGAGATTCTTAGAATCACTTCTAAGGGTTTCTGCTTCATAGCAACCGCCATCAAAGCTATTGCTTATCCGGTCTTACGTTCGCTCCACAGACTGACACTGCTAGACCAGCAGCCAGAATATTTTTTGCAGCGTTTACATCACGATCATGCTCTGTCCCACATTCAGGACAAGTCCAAGACCGGATATTCAACGGCAGTTTTTCAACAACGTGACCACAATGCCCACATCGTTTAGAACTGGGAAACCAACGATCAATCTTGACGAAGTTGCGGCCATACCAGTCGCACTTATATTCAAGTTGCCTGACCAATTCGCCCCAGCTAGCATCACTAATCGCCTGAGACAGTTTCTGATTCTTGACCATATTCTTCACAGCCAAGTCTTCGACGGCGATGGTTTGGTTTTCACGCACCAATCGAGTCGTCAGCTTATGGAGAAAATCTTGCCGTGCATCACTAATTTCTGCATGGACTTTAGCGACTTTAAGACGGGCTTTATAGCGGTTGTTCGACCCTTTCACTTTACGGCTCAAAGCCTTCTGAGCTTTTCTCAGTTTGCGACGTTTCGCCTTAAAGCCCTTCGGATTGGCAACCTTTTCACCTGTACTCAGCGCGACCAAACTCGTAATACCCAAGTCAATCCCAATTTGGTTAGGAGACTCTGGCAATGGTTCAATCTCGACATCCACCAACAAAGATACAGTCCATCTGCCGGAGGGCGAGAGCTTCACCGTAATAGTGGAGGGTTTCGCACCTTCGGGCAGGTTACGACTCCACACAATGGGCAAGGGTTCGCTGGACTTGGCCACAAATACTTGCCCGTCCTTGAACTTAAATGCCGACTTCGTGAATTCCGCACTACCGCCATTGCGTTTTTTCTTGAAGGTTGGGTATTTGGCCCGTCCCGCCCAGAAATTACCAAAGGCTTTTTGGAGGTGTCGCAATCCCTGTTGGAGTGGCACACAGCTAACTTCCGAAAGAAAACTGAGGTCGTCCTCTTTCTTCCAGGTCGTCAGTAAAGCCGAACTTTCAACGTACCCTACTCGTTCTTGCCGTTCATACCAAGCCTCAGTCCTTGCGGTGAGGGCACGGTTATAGACAAGCCGGGTACAGCCAATCGTTCGTCTCAGCAAAGTTTCCTGCTCAGGCGTTGGATAGAATCGGTACTTGAAAGCGCGTTGTGTCATACTCACATTATAGCAGCTATTTTGTAAGAGTACCACAACAAAGAAAGAATACGGGGACTGAAGTCCCGCGAGTCGTTTACCACGAGCGGGCTAAAGCCCCGCTTCCGTTGGGCGCTCTGAGTTTCCCACTTACCGAGATTTTTTTATGATGGGTTTGGAACTTGCCGGAGGCGGACTCGCGTCCGGCCGCCTAGAATGTTCGATCAACCATCAGGGGGATTCCAATCAACAGTATCCAACAATTTTTGACCACCTTTGTCGCTGGTAGAGTTATAATTTGTTCAGGTAGTTCAGACCCCATTATCAAAGCTTTCGCCAGCGTCGAAACTCAAACAGGTCTGGTTTACTCGCCCGAAACCCGAAATTAAGCTGTAGCAGCCACATGGCAGTAATTGCAGTTTCTCGCAAAGTCAGCTTTGTCAAAAACAAGCCGAACCTAGCCCTTGTATCTGCTACTATGTTGAAAGAATCGAGGCGGCAAACTTCCCACCGCCGATCGAGAGCACATAACGAGACGTTTTAAAGATCATTAATTCTTTGAAGTCGCTCTAGACTCTTCAGTCTTGCTTATAACCCCTTGTCAAAACGAACTGTGTTAAGATACAAGTTGAATATGTAGCTTCCCGACAAAAATCTACACGTATCTTGGCGAGACTGTTCTTGGCGAAACTGCGGTAAAAAGTGTGAGCTCTTAAGTGGTAATTACACAAGATTTAAACAATTCAAGAGGTATTATGAGCCAGCAGGTTATACAGCCGATGGTTAAGTTCCAGCGTCAGGTGCATTCTCTCGTCACGTCTGACATTATTAAGCCTACAGACAGCATTTGGAAAATTGCTCTGCTTTACGGCGACGAATGGCCTTACTGGAAACAGCAACTCCTAGAGTTTGATTTTTCTATGCAAGACCCCGTTAGCGAGTTGATAGCTGTAGAAGCTTGGGACGAGGAATAACAGAGGAGACTGAAGACTTGGGTGTCTGGGAGAAAAGAAGATGCGATCGGCTGGCATTTTCTTTCATAAGTTTTCTCTTGCTAACTTCTTCCTTGTTCCTAGTGACGAATGACCAATGACTAATGACTTCTGGCTTTTGTTAGAGGCAAGCTGCTAAAGCTCGAGCTAATTGTTGAGCAGTTTGAAAGCGATCGCCCGGTTTAGCTGCTGTGGTTCGCAAAATGGTCTCCCGCAGCAACGGTGCGATCGTCGGAATACTTTCCAGCTTAAACCCGTAACCTCGAGCTATTTTCCCGTAAAACTTTTGAGGGCTTTGGGCTGTCAGCAAAAAAATCAAAGTAGGCCCAATAGCATACAAATCCGACTGAGGGAGAGGCTGTCCCCGGTCTTGTTCTGGTGCGGTGTAGCCTTCAACGCCGATGCGAGTGCCCGGAGGAGTGCCGATTTCTTTAACGGCCCCAAAATCCAGCACTGTAATCCCATTGTCCCGATGCCGCACTAGCAAATTAGCAGGTTTAATATCCCGGTGGACGATCGGGGGTTTTTGAGAGTGAATGTAGTCCAAAATTTCACAGGTTTGGATCATCCACTCGATCGCCTGTTTGGGAGCAACAGGCCCGCGATTGTAGATGCGTTTTTCTAAATCCTCGCCGTGAAGCATTTCCATCACCAAGTATTTTTTGCCCCCTTCCACAAAAAAGTCAAAAAACTGAGGAATTCCCGGATGGTGGAGGGCTTTGAGAGTTTTAGCTTCACGTTCAAACAGTTCTTGAGCTTTGGCTATTTGAGCCATGTCAGCATTCATTTCCTTGAGGACTACCAGAGAAGCTGCGGGGGAACTTCCGGGTTTTTGAGCTTTCGCTTTTTCTCGATCCCAGGCTAAAGTCGTTGTCCCCATACCGCCTTGGCCCAAAGTTCGGAGCACTTGGTAGTGTCGGATTGTGCGATCGACTTTAATCGGTTCGCCGCAGTGGATGCAGAACAAATTCCCCGGTGGGTTTCCCGCGTGGGTGCACCTCGGGGCCGCGAGATTGAGGTTGGGGTTCGCCTCAATTTTGCCGCCGAGTTCAATAGTAGTAGCTTGGAAATGCAGAGTAGGGCCGCCCCGCGCCAACTGGATCAGAGCACCGTCGGATATCCAACCCTGAGATACGAGCATACCGTTAACAAAAGTGCCATTTGTCCCGGAATTGACTAAGTACCACTGACTGGACGACGTGCCGCTTTTAACTCTTTGCAATTCCAAGTGCTCCCGCGACACTAGAGCATTGGGGATCACAACGTGATTTTCAGGAGAGCGGCCGATACGCACAATGGACTGGCTCTCGAAACTCCACTGTTGCAGAGGGGTCTGTTTTTCTGGATCTAAGAGGGTCAGCAGCATTTTTGATTGATGTGATTAATCTGCCACATAAGATTGATACAAAGCGGACAATACAGATATATAGGACACATAAGAAACTTATTTCCTACTTCTTTCTAGGGAGTCGGCTCTTTCTAGTCTACAGGCGCGAATTCAGGACGACACATCCTGACTGGCCGATCGTCGAAATGATCGCTAAATTAATTGCTGCGTTCAATTCCCGAGCGAGCAACAGATTGCCACAGTCGCCATCAAAAACTCGTTGTTTTAATGACATTTCTTGCTGATGACCGCAAGCCGAACAAGTTTGCGATCGCGCATACCAACCGCCACTTTAATTTAATCCGAATTGCCTGCAACAATTGCAGGTTTAACTCTGGCAGCCGCTGGCGAAAGTCAGCTCTCAGAAAAAGTTGAGAGCACCCAAATTCTAAAATCGAAATGCGCCTACCTGTGCCCGAACGATAATTGCCGTGATATTGTCGTGACCGTTGCGTTTGTTGCCCAGTTCAATCAACTCGGCAACGCCCCGATCGAGATTAGCTTCGGGATTGAACAGAGGTTCGAGAGTACCCCGCCAGTGAGTTTCCAACAAATCATTATCTGTCAGGCCGTCGGAAGCCAAAATTAATAAAGTATCTTCGCACAAGTCTAAAAACTGCACGTCAGGCTTGAGAAAACTACCGTCTCGCGGGCCGATGGCTTGAGTTAGTTGATAGGCGTCGGGACGGGAATAAGCAGTTTCCGGGTCAACCCCGCGCTTAATTTCGCGCTGACCGACTTCGTGATCTGAGGTGATTTTTTCTAGGTTCTGTCCCTTTCGCAGTCGGTAGAGGCGGCTGTCGCCGACGTGGGCTACGGCGAATTTGGTGTCTTGAATTAAGACTGCGACTAGGGTTGTGCCCATGCGGGCGCTGCCGGAACGGCCGTCCTTTTGATTGATTTCAAAGATGGCTTTGTTGGCTAGCAGCACTCCCTCGCGGATGGTGTCTGGGTGGGGTAGTTGATTTTCCCAACTGGTTTGAAAGAATTCTCTGAGGGTTTCAGCGGCTAATTGACTGGCTACTTCTCCGCTGTCGTGTCCGCCCATGCCGTCGCAGAGAATGTAAAGCCCTTTGGTTTGAAAGATGCGACCGAAGGAGGTTTCGAGTTTGTTGAGCTGAGTCCAAATGCTGAAGAAGTCTTCGTTGTGCTCGCGGGTGCGGCCGACATCGGTGAGGCCTGCGTCTTCTAAACTGTAAATCTGGACTGGCATGGGCTGGGTTAAGACTTCGCCAACAACGTCGGGGGGCGATTCGTCGGGGCTGCGGTAATGCTCGGGTTCGGGGGTTGAGGTTGGCCCAGGTGCGGGCTGGAGTTCGAGGGGAACTGTTTCTAGGCGCGATCGCAATTCTTCGATTGTGTTAATCTCGCCTCTGTACATTTGTTGCAGCAGTTCGAGCAACGCGCCAAACTGAGTGCGATGGGACTGGTTAAATATCGCCTGCCACAGTTGTCCCAAATCTATTAGTTGCAGGTTTGAGCCGGCGGGTTCGGGATAGAGGTATTGCAGTCGCAAAGAGGCAAAGGAAAAGGAAGAGTCGGGGTTGACTCGCAAATTTGTCAGTTCCAACAAGCTTTGCCGGCAGCGCCAGGGTTCTAGGGCGGCCCAGAGTTCTGTCATTTCGTGCAGCCAGTACACAATTTGCTGGATGGAGGTTTCGGGTTGACTCCACCGTTCTACCAGCAGTGGCCATTGGGAGCAGTCTTCTAGCAGCAACACTGCTTGTTGCTTGTCTGACCAGCTATCGTGAATGACTGGCAGGTTGTGAGAGAATTGCCACCGGAGTGCCAGATAAGGTTCAGCTATGCCTTGGCAAAGCTCTGCTAAGGCGAAATTAGTCGAATTTTCTCCGGGTTGGATTGCTGCGGTATAGGGAGAGGTTCGTTTGGCGACGCTGGCAGAGTTGGCTGCTAGCATTGCTTTGAGGGGTGACATTTGCAGCGGCTGACAGTCCAATACTCTTACTGCTACTGTGTCTGAGGGTTTTCTCGGCGGCAGGGTTTCTAGGAGTTGGTAGCGCTGCTGGCTGTCTAGATACGCTCCTGCTGGCTGGGAAGAAATTAAATATTCGGAATTGGGGACGGAGAATTCTGCGGATTCGGGGCTGTTGGTTTTGGGCTGGGTTTGTGGTTGTGGTGCGGTTGTTGAATTGCTGTCAGATGGGGTTATTTCGCTCTCTGGTGCTGTTGTAGAGATTTTTGGGTTTGTTTGAAAGGATGTTGCTCCGATCGCCTCTACGACGATCTCGGCGTCTATAATTTCTGGGCTGCTTAATTCCGCAGCACCGGGCTGTGGAGGAGTTGGTTCGACTCCTGAGCCGGGTACTTCAGCGGTAATTTCTGTTTTAATGTTGTCTGTTATTGGTTCAGGGGAGTTTTGGGCGGGTGCGGTTTCTGGGAAAATTTCTAGTTTTTGTGCAAGCTCGGCTGGCTCTACTGCTGCAAAATTCGATCGACCGCAGATAATCGCCCGCCACACTTGACCTGTTGCGACTCCGCAATTTTGACATTCTTCGGCGCTAACAGGGACTTGGGTTCCGCATTGGTGGCAAGGTTTGTAAGTTAGGGAATTTCCGCATTGTTGACAAAACTTGTTTAGATTGGGATTTTCAAATTGGCAGCGGGGACAGAGGATCATAGGGGTTTTAAATTGGAGATTTGCGATCGAGTCTGAGAGTGGAGGAGTTTTGGGTTTGGGGTGGTGAGTTATTCGTTATGAGTTTTGGGCCTGACTCGCAACGGATAACTTCCATTGTCATATACATTATTTTATCGGGATGAATTCATAAGTAAGATATTTCTTAGAACTGAGATGTTGCACCCGTGTCAGAAATAGGGCAAGCAAGCTCCACAAAAAAATCTCTGACTTGACAAGCTCAAAAGCCCGTCCCACCTGCTACAAGAGCGTGCTGGGCCCACAATAAAAGTTATCAGATGAGTGCAAAAGGCTTACTGCCTGTTTTTAATTGTGGTGGCAGATATCAGTTAGAAGAGATTTGCGGTAGAATCTTCTTTGAAAATTGTCTCTCGAGCGATCGACACAATGGTGGAAAGGGGCACTTCACAGAAATATTTCCGCCGGAATTGTTCTTCGGAGACTGCTGCTAGGAATTGTGCTGCAAAACGGGCGGCGATGGGAGAATTTTGCTCTGAGAATGGGGTTGAGGGACTAGAGAATAAGGGTTTGGAGATTTTCTCTCCCATTTCTATTGTTTCGGATTGTCGGGTGATGTGGAAAGCTCGATCGCGGCAATTGATTTTGAAACCGAGATGTGTTAGGGTTTTGAACCCCAGTTGCAGGGAGGTGTCGCTGATGCCTAGTTTTTGGCGGAGTTGTTGTCTGGTGACGGGTTTGTGGGTGCGGCTGAGGTATTTGGCGATGCCGATTAGCTGTTGGCAGATTTGCTGCGGGGGTACGGGTGGGGGTAATGTATAGGCGATCGCCAGTTGTTGTTGCTTGTGCTGTGCTTGGCGAAACCAGATACGCAGTTCGTCCCAGCTTGCGGGACATTCTGTAAGGACGATCGAGTTTTGGCGATCGACCATTTCTGCATTGTCAACTAAATTTTCCGCTGGCATTTGAGATGCGAAGTTTGCATTAGCGGCTAACAACTCTTCATCGCTATTTCTATTGCGCCAGTCTACAATCCAATCTATTTTAGTCGGAGAATTGCTTTGCCTATCCTCCGTGCGTTCAGTCACTGCTACGAGGCGCACTTCATACCGCGATTTGTAAGTATTAAAATCCAGTTCAACGGTGACATCGCAGCGACCTTGGGGAACTTCATTTTGGTAGTGTCCCCACCAAATGCCGGGAAATCCCGTATTGGTAGATTCATCCGAAATTGTAAATTCTGTCTTGATATATTCTACTTTTTGTCCTTTTAAATCTTTGATTTTCTGATTCCATAGATTATCAAACCAACAGTTTTCAATCAGCAATTTTGGTGCAGGATTCCCCATACCGCAGGGTTCGAGCAATTTTAGTTCTTGAAACAACTCTTTGCCTAATTCGGAGACAGTAACTATCAGGTCGTTTTGAACCGGGGCGGCTGTTAAACTGTCTGTGCTGTATTGTTGTCGCAGTTGCTGATTTACGGCATCGGTAAATAAAGGAATATTTTCAACTGGGAGACTCAATCCGGCGGCGAAGGGATGACCGCCGAATCTGTCTAATAAATGTGCTTGGTCTTTGACTAATTGGTAAAGGTCTATTTGATTGGCGGAACGGGCGGAACCGCGCGCAATTTTTGATTTTGGATTTGAAAATTTAGATTGAGAAAGTGTTGATGATTCGGGATCTAAAGAATCGATAAATTGTATTTCAGGGGAACTTTCGTTAATTTCTTCGCTTCCTTCTGTGCTGAATAAAATCACGGGGCGACCGTATTCTTGGGCGATTTGTCCTGCTACTAATCCTAATACTCCTACTGGCCATTGAGGGTCGCTGAGGACAATCACACTGGTGGTTGAAATGTCAAGTTTGGCTAATTTGTCGGCTGCATCTTTAGCAACATCTTTTTGTAATGATTTGCGCCTGGTGTTAGCAATTTCGGTGAGAGTTGCTAGTTCTTCGCAGCGTTTTTTGTCTCGGCTGGTGAGGAGTTCTACGCAGAAGCTGGCGTCGCCTTGAATGCGGCTGACGGCGTTGATGCGGGGGCCGAGACCGAAGGAAATGTCGGTTGGACGATCGCCCGATCTTTTGCACAGTTCGAGCAATTTGGCAACTCCCGGGCGGGTGGGATTCGTGGTTTGTTTTTGCAATTGTTCGATTCCCAGTTGTGCTAGGTAGCGACAGTCTCCTGTAAGTTGGACTAAATCGGCAATTAAGCCGATCGCCACTAATTCCAATAAATCCGTCAGCGGGCGCTGCGGAATATCCGGCAATGTATGATATAATGCTTCGATTAATTTGTAAGCTACGGCGACGCCGGACAAGTTAAACAGTTGGTGGGTGGGGCGAAAGTAGCGCGGATTGATGATTGCTGTCGCTGGCGGGCGATCGTCCGGCAGTGTATGATGGTCGGTGATAATTGTATCGATATTTAAGCTAGTAGCATATTCAATTTCGGCAATGTTTGTACTGCCTGTATCGCAGGTAATAATTAAGCTAATTCCAGATTTTGCTAAGGCATCTATTCCTGAGATATTCAGTCCGTGAGATTCGGTTAAGCGGTTGGGAATGTAATAAGTTAGTCGCTCATTTTGAGCAAAAAACTCTCCCAGTCCATCCCACAAAACTGAGGTGGAGGTAATCCCATCAGCGTCGAAATCTCCCCAGATAGCGACTTTCTCACCGCTGTTTCGTGCTTGCTGAATTCTTTCTATTGCCCAGTCCATTTCTAGTCCAAATTCAAAAGGACTTGCTGGTTTGTAAAGTTGGGGATTTAAGAAACCGGGTATTTGTTCCGGGTTTTGAATTCCTCTATACCAGAGAAGTGAAGCGGCATAATTTCCCGGGAGTTCTGGTGCATGGTTCCTGACAGCTTGAATCAGCCAAGCTGGGGGCTGGGATAGGGGTTGAGTTGGCAAATTTTGAAGTAGTTCTGTCATCCGATTTAAGATTTTATATTTTGTCAAATAGACATTTCCTCGATGATAGCAAGATTTGGCAGCCAATTTACGGGGGTTTCTAGAAGATTTGCCGAGAAAGCTTTGGTGTCTTGGGTGCGGTTGCAGCGAGTGGCGAATTGACAGGAATCGCAAAGATTTGAACTAATTTGTACTTGGGGGAAGAATTCCACGCCTTCGGTATAGCGCTGTCGCCAGTCACCTAGCTGCTGCAAGAGGTTGGTTAAATCTTGTTGTGTGCGATCGTGTTCTGTTTGGCTATAAGAAAATGTGAGTTTTTGCGGCGGTTCTTCTCCTTGCAATTGTACAAACCAGTATGTCATAGAAACTTGTTCTGGGGAATAGTCGCTGCTTTCTACTAAGACATATAAGTAGAGGCGAGTTTGCCAACTTTCGGCTATCCATTTTGATTTTTGAGGGCGGGGATAGGTTTTCCAGTCGAGAATTTGGGCGGTTTTTGGTTCCGCTATTAATAAGTCGTAGATAGCGGTGAACAGGTAGTCTTGGAAAATTAGGGTGCGGGGGTGTTCGGCTTGGCGAAAGATTTGGTCGCTATTTGCTGAATCGGCGAAAATTTCGGGTGCGGTGTTGATAAAGGCTGCTACACAACGTCCCATTTCTGGGTCTTGTTGGATGATAAATTCAATGGGAAGTCCGAGTTCTCGCTGCTGCATCAAGAGGTGAAAGTGGCTTCCCCATGTGAGTTTTTCTTTGTGTTCTGGAGATGCGGTGGTAGCGAGTAGTTCTAGGTAGCTGTGTTGGAATTTGCGGGGGCATTCTTCGAGGATTTTGAGTTGGGTTTGGGAGAGTCGGAGCATTTTTATTTAGGGATTTTAGATGTAATATTTTTGATGATTATTATTGAGGAAATTGGACTTTTTTTTAACCGCAGATGCAGGCAGATGGACGCAGATGGACGCAGATAAATTAGGGCGATAGCGTTTTTGGAGGAGAGTGCAATCGTATCGATCGCTTTATACATATAAAAGTTGATTAGCGATTTCGTCAGCCGTTAGCGTATTTAATAGAATGGCAACCCGTTGAGCAATCTCATAGGCGTTCTTTTGAGGAATTACAATAATACCAGAATGTTGCTGTCCTTCTGTTATATAATCTAGATGTAGTCGCTCAAAATCTACGCGATTATGTGTGAGCAAACATCGCTCAACAGATACAGCATAAACTAATTGTTGGCTATCCGATTGACTCAGCATTCCCTGTTCGCTCGTTGTCGTCACATCGAAGCCTCTAGCCCCTAACAAAGTTGCTACAAGCCTGGAAACATCTTCATCTGTATAGATGGTTGCAAAAAGTTTCACGGTTTTCTCATTGCAGCTTTAACGGCAGGATGAATCAAGTCTTCAGGAATTCGATTGCGCTCAATATAAGTATTTATTTCTTCCTGGTTATCCAAATAAAAGCTCAGCGCGTCAAAAATTTGAGCTAATTTCAGGTGAGGTAAGTGCATCGGGATTTCTTCAGGAGTAATACCCAAACGCCACAATTCCACGATCGCCCGAACAGAAGTCCTTGTTCCTGCGATAATTGGTTCGCTTTGCAAGATTTCAGGGTGACGTGCGACATAACGCGAAACAGATTGTACAGTCATGGCAGATTAACAGGACAGATCGATCTTTATTATATGTTATAATTTAAGATAAAAGCGTGTAAAAATTTGAGAATGATTAAGATCGATCGCACTCGATCGCACATCACAAAATCACTCTTTTGTCAACACAAAAACACTCCCTTCATTCCCGCGCCCGATCCGCAAATCGCTATCCAAATAAGTAACATCCAGCCATCCTTGCTGTTCTCGTGCCTCGATCCCAAAATCGACAGCAACGAACTTTTTACCCGACTCAATTTCATTGATAAATTCAACCGGAGATTCATATCCGATTAACCTGCGTAAACCTAAAATTGACCGCTGAAACTTCACCTGCACTCGCCGTTCCGAAGTAGCTTCAAATTTCGCCGCCACGCTGACTATTCCTTCTAAGTAAGGCAAGCCGTAAAGTTCGGCAATATTGTAAATTTTGGATTCTTTGACGCGGATAGATTGATAAATTTGACCCAATTTTAAGAGGGGAAAACCGTCAAGATTTAACAGGGCGCGACTGGTGGTGTACAGTAACCGCCAATCACCGTTTAAAAGCTCTGCGGCTTCGACAGGGCGCGGCGTGGGGTTGTAATCTTCCAATTGGGCGATCGCACTTAGAATCGCCTGTTTGTCGCTGGGAGTAGCCAGCAAACCGCGATTCTTACCAGCAATTATCTCTAAGAGTGCAGATTTTTTAAGCATAATTTTTTAAGCAGGAAGAAGGAAGAAGGAAGAAATATTCTGGTACTCTTCAGTCCCCCTCTACTGGGACTTTGTTTGTGTAGTAGCGATTTCAATCGCCGAATACTTGAATCGCCGAGTATTAACTAATAACTAAGATATCAAATTTCACCAAATAAAGCACAGTCCGATACAAGTATGCTAATTGTCGATCGTTCTTAACATAGCGATCGACAATCTCGCCGACCCTAACAGTACCTTTTTGTTTAATTAAATCCAATATCTCCATCTGGATTTTAACAGATATTCTCCGGTCTTGACCGAAACTGGTAAACCAAATTGTCTGCAACTGCTGCAAAAGTTCCGGCGTGGCGATCGCACCCAAACTCAGCATCATTTCATTGCTTAAAGCTTTAGTGGAATAGTGGCCCAACACCCGAAACGGATCGTCGCCCAGCGGACAAGGCGGCTTCCCGGCTTTTAAAGGTGCTGACTCCGGTGCCGAAATCCGAATTTCTGCTAATTCCCGCCACAATTGTTCGTAAGCTGCAATTACTACTTTCCAATCATAAATCTCCCTCGCTCTTTGTCTCGCATTTTCGCCCATCCGCTTTCTTAACTCGGGGTTTTCAATTAATTGGCACAATGCGCGGGTGCAAGCATCAAGATCAACTGCTGTGGCTAGGGAAGTGTGACCCATGTAAGTCGGCCAATTTAAGCTGCCGTCGAGATAATTTAGCGCTAAATCTAAACAAGATTCCGAGGGCGGGATGAGTGTGGGAATGCGGAAGCCGTCTATTTCGTGGCGGACTGATTCTTTGTATCCGTTCCAATCGGAGACTATCGCCGGCAGTCCGTTAGCCATTGCTTCAATTGGCGTCAGTCCGAAGGTTTCTTGAATGTTGTCGGAAAGCGAAATAAAAATGTCGGCTGCTGACCAAATATTTATTCTAATTTCGGGCTTTCTGCCATCTAAAAAAATAGCATTCACGGAGGGGCAAAAGATTTGGGCGCTATTTTTAAAGTCGGGTTCTTCTCGCGGATCTTCGATCCAACCGGCTTGAATTAAGTGGATTTTGGCTTTTGTCTGTTGGGCGGCGCGTTCCAGGGCGATGTACATCGGTACTGGATGAGCTTTTGCAGAAAAAGTCAGTCTGCCGACAAATAACACGACAATATCACCGGGAGAAATGCCGAGTTCTTGGCGCTGTTGGCAGCGGATATTAACTGCTTCCACACCCTGCCCAAACGCACTGCAATCCACTCCTAGGGGAATAACGGGCAATTTGACCAAAATTTCGGGTTGACCGCCGTTGCGCTGCGCTAAATATTCAGACCACTCTGTCAGAACTCCTTCTACTGCTGTTTTCACGGCGTTAGAGGTGCAGATCAGGGCGTCCCAAGGCTGCGTCGGTGCGGTGATTAAATCGCCGATCGACTCCATGACATACTTAGTGGCGATCGTGTGGGTAACGCCGCAGACGCTGTAGGCCCGCTGATCGACAAATCTACGTGCCCAAACCAGGTCTGCAAGGGCGGGATCGGGCCGGTAAATTGTGCCTGGTTGAGATAGCAAATCCGGTCGTTCTGTCGGAATCCAGCGGACTTTCCGAGGTTGTTGCAGCCAAGGTTGGATGTGCGAACAAAACTCCTTAAACGTTGTTTCGCTGTCGGCGCAACAGTAGAGAGAGTCAGCGGTTCCGTGTTGGACTAAGCTTTTGAGAAACCCTTCTCCGGCTGAATGACGCCCCAGAAGTTTTTGCCCTCGGGTGTCGTAACCCTCTTTGCTATATAAAACCGCCGCCGTTGTATCCATGCTGAGATTTATTGCTTGAGAGTTGACTGAATTCGGTAGAGGGGATTTGGCATCAGGCTGCGATCGAAAACCAGGAGACTGTTGTGAATCAACCGCTTGCCCGTCAACGCCGTGCTTGCTTTATAGGATCGCCCTGTGTCCTGCGATATCTTAAAAGGCGATCGTCTCAGATTACAATACTTACGGTGAAAGAAGGATTGGCAAGAGCGAATTTTAGTGTTATCCTTGGGCCCATGCCTGGGGCGATCGCCTTTTCGATCTGCCATCTTATCCCGATCCGGAACCAAACAGTGCCTGTGGTATAATGCTTTAGCCCTGCACTAATTGCCCGGTTTGCTCGGCTAGATTAAAGGAGCAATCAGTCGGCAAAATATTACCTCCACTCGATCGCGTCTTTGTCTTTAGAAACTGAGAATTATGTACAACCCATCTCTACGCCAAATACCTCGCCACTTGCCTGCGGATGTAATTCCATTAAAGCAGCAATCTTCTCTTTTAGATTGGTTGGAATCTAACAATCGCCTGTTAGCAAGGGATGTCCAAGAACCAGACTATCTGAACGAAGAAGAATTTCCCGAACTGATGGCAGTTGACGACAGTCCTTACGATGATTTAGAAGAGGAAGCAGAAGAGGATACGAGTGCCAGTGATGAGTAGCTGGTAGAAGGATAAAAGAAGGATCAACCGGAAACAGGGAAGAAAAATTAAGAGATTTCCGAATCTTCTACATTGCACCCTATTTCCCAATTGTCAATTGCTTATTTTTAAATTGTGTGTGTGTTGAGGAGTGTTATGGATAACTTTTTGGACGATAAAGTCCCTTTCAGTATGCCTTTCAAACTTACAGGCGGAAATTTGTTCCGGCTGCTGGGTTTAGGGCTGGGGATTGCAGCTATCAGTTTAGATTTGGCAGCGGGTAGATTTTTGAATTCACCTGCATCGCTATTTATGCCGCTAGTTGTTTGTGCTTTAGTTGCTTCGGGGTTGGGCTATGTAGTTGTGCCCCTACTCCAGCGAATGAAAGCAGGACAAATAATTCGCGAAGACGGCCCCCAAGCTCACCTGAAAAAAGCGGGAACGCCGACAATGGGAGGCGTGTTTTTTGTGCCAGCGGGGGTCGCAGTCGCTTTACTGTGGTCTAATTTTAACTCAGATGTTGTTGCCGTTTCAGCTTTAACTTTAGCATACGGTTTCATCGGCTGGATCGACGACTGGCAAATTCTCCGCCGCAAGTCGAACAAAGGTATTTCTCCTCGGATGAAGTTGGCTTTGCAAATAAGTTTTGCAGCTATATTTTGTCTGTCGCTGATGTTCCACAATCCAGCTATTTCTACGAACATTGCTTTGCCTTTCGGTTTGGTATTGCCATTAGGTTTGCTGTTTTGGCCGCTGGCTGGTTTTGTGCTGGTAGCTGAAAGCAATGCTACCAATATTACCGACGGCGTTGACGGCTTGATGGGTGGTTTGGGGGCGATCGCACTTTTGGGATTGGGCGCATCTGTAGCCTCAACTTCACCAGAATTAATGATATTTTGCGCCTGCATCAGCGGCAGTTGTCTCGGTTTCTTAGCCCACAACCGCAATCCAGCCCGGGTGTTTATGGGCGATACAGGTGCTTTAGCTTTGGGCGGTGCGTTGGGTGCGGTAGCTTTATTAACTAATAGCCTTTGGATATTATTAATTATCAGCGGAATTTTCTTTATTGAAACGCTGTCAGTAATTGCTCAAGTAGGTTATTACAAAGCTACAAAAGGCCCGGATGGCATCGGCAAACGCCTGTTAAAAATGGCTCCGCTGCACCATCATCTAGAACTGTGCGGCTGGTTGGAAACTCAGGTTGTTGGTATCTTTTATTTGACTAACGGGGTTTTAGTTTTAATGATTATTGTGTTGACTGGCAATAGTTGAGAGCGGATTATGTAGGGATGCAACAGATTGTTCTATTCTTTGAAAGAAACAGCCAAGATGTCTGTTCCACAAAAACTCAATGTAGTTGTGGAATGGGCATCTTGCCCGTTACAGGCTCAGAAGTCATAATCTTGAGAACTGATATCCCCAGTTAATGCAATGGAACTCAAAAAAAGACGGGGCAATATTTGGATAATTGTTTCATCTGCAAGCCTTATCTTGCTGGCTGCTAGCTCAGTTTTTTACTGGAAACTTGTCAGACTAGGTTATGCTGTTCCCATTCCCTATGTTTTAGATGTTTTCTGCTTAAATAATTGTCCGGCTGATGATTTAACTACTTTACATACCAAATTGCAGGCAGATAATTTATTAAACTACGACAAGTCGTTAACAATAATTTTAGGCGAACCGGATAAGTTAGATAAAACTAGAATTTCAATCCTGGTTGAAAAATCAAAATATAGACTGACTGTATATTCAGATAAAAAGCCAATCAAATCTTATCCTGTTGTATTTGGCGGCAATCCCGCAGGTGATAAATTTAAAGCAGGGGATTTGCGGACGCCTGAAGGAATTTTTAGCATTAAAGATATGTATCCTCACGAAACTTGGTCAAAGTTTCTGTGGCTGGATTATCCAACCAAGCAATCTTGGCGAAAACATATCAAAGCCAAGCAAAATGGTACAATTGGCTGGGGCGATAGTGTGGGTAGCGAAGTCGGGATTCACGGTGTACCGGCTAATTCGGATAATATTATCAAAAATAAGTCTAACTGGACTTTGGGCTGTGTTTCGTTGGAAAATAAGGATGTTGATGAGTTGTATCGGTTTGTGCAGAAGGGAACGACAGTAGAAATTATTCGATAAGTTAAGCTGTCATAAAACTTGTTTGATCGTTCGGACTTTAGTCCTGATTGACTCAGTAGAAAAAGAGAGGACTGAAGTCCTTATGCCAATTTAATGTGAGGCTGCACATATCTCGATCCCCCCTAGCCCCCCTTCTTAAGGGGGGGACAAGGGGGGGTGGGGATTTAGGGGGATCGAGATATGTGCAAGCAAATTCACATTAAATTGGTATTACTACAAACTATAAAACAAACAATGCAGAGTGACGTGTTTTTACCGGAAGTTTCAGTCGTAGTACCAATTTACAACGGCGAGGCAGATTTGCCGGATTTAATTGAGTGCCTACGATCGCAAACTTATCCCCCAGACAAAGTAGAATATCTTTTAGTAGACAACAACAGTCACGATCGCACTTCAGCAATTATCCAAACAGCTACAAACTTGAACCCCCCCTCAATCCCCCCCTTGCTAAGGGGGGGAGGTAATTTGGATAAACTCCCCTTGCTAAGGGGGGAAGGCAATTCGGATAGAATAACTATTCGCCACCTCACCGAAAACCAAATTCAAAGTTCCTACGCCGCCCGCAACAAAGGAATTCACAACTCGAAAGGTGAAATTATTGCATTTACCGACGCAGACTGTCGCCCGGAATCTGACTGGCTGGAAAATTTAGTTAAGCCCTTCGTCAATCCAGAAGTCGCGCTGTCCGCCGGCGAAATACTCGCATTACCTGGTAAAACTATTTTAGAACAACACGCCGATCGCCAAAATACTTTATCTCAAAAACATACTCTCGCTCACCCTTTTTGTGCTTACGGTCAAACCGCCAACTTAGCTGTACGCAAGCTGGTTTTAGCACAAGTTGGTTTGTTTCGCCCCTACCTTACGAGTGGCGGCGATGCGGATTTGTGCTGGCGGATTTTGCGGCAAACATCCTATAAACTGCATTTTGCCGAAAGTGCGATCGTCCGACATCGCCACCGTTGTACAATAAAACAGTTGAAAAGTCAATGGTATCGGTACGGCGAATCTAATAAATATTTGCACGAACTCCACGGTGTCGATTTGATGAGAGAATTGACAACACAGGAATATTTGTATCGGCTGACTAGGTGGTTGGTGAAGGAATTGCCAGTTGCTGCGTTCAAAAGCGCGTTAGCGAAGCCCTCGAAGAGGATCGGTAAAGCGGAACTGGTAGACTTGTTTAGCACGCCGATCGGTCTAGTGAATGTTAGGTCAAGGGCGATCGGACAGCGCCAAGCCAAACTTCCAGAAGCCGCTTGGGAAATTGAGCGCTTTTAAGATTTTAGAGCAATCAATCATTGACGCGATGCCTGCGGCAAGCTTCGCTAACGAAAGTGCGATCGACCTATATTCGTTTGCATACAATCCGCCCCATAAATACCTATAAGTATATTTTATCGGTAGATATAAATATACTGAATCAGAAATATGAAAATTTAACGCAATACTTAATATAAGATTAATAAGTCTAGGGTGCAGCGCCTCGTCTCAAAACAACTAGAAACTAGAAGGCTGAGGCCAAAATAGCCTATAATTCATACTTCTGGCTTTCCACTACTGTAGTCAGGGCGATCGGGATTATTCTCAGATTATTAAATTTTTGTAACATTTACAGGTAGTGCCAATGGCTCAAATCCTACTCCAGACCGTTTGGTTTATACCTTGCTATCCACTCATCGGCGGAGTTCTGTCGATACTGTGGTTTCCAGCAGTTACCCGCCGCACGGGGCCGAGACCATCCGGTTACGTGAACGCGATATTAACACTGTTCGCTTTCCTACACGGCGTCATCGCCCTCACGGCTATCTGGAACCAGCCAGCTCAGCAGCAGTTTATTCCGTGGCTGAATGTCGCGGGTTTAGACTTAACCATTCCCGTTGAAATCTCTGCTATCACCGTCGGGGCGACAGTTTTGATTACCGGGCTGAACTTTCTGGCGCAGATTTATGCTTTCGGTTACATGGAAATGGACTGGGGCTGGGCTAGGCTTTTTTCCCTGATGGGGCTGTTTGAAGCCGGGATGTGCGGCTTGGTACTGTGCAATTCCCTGTTTTTCAGCTACATGATTTTGGAAGTTCTGACTTTGGGCACTTACCTGCTAGTCGGGCTGTGGTTCAATCAGTCTTTGGTGGTGACGGGCGCCCGCGATGCTTTCTTAACCAAGCGGGTGGGAGATTTATTCCTGCTGATGGGAGTAGTCGCAATTCTGCCGCTGGCGGGAACTTGGAATTTTGACGAGTTGGCTGTTTGGGCAAAAACGGCGAACTTAGACCCGACTGTAGCGACGCTGTTGGCCTTGGCTTTGATTGCCGGCCCGATGGGCAAATGCGCCCAGTTTCCCTTGCACCTGTGGCTGGATGAGGCGATGGAAGGCCCTTTGCCGGCAACGATTTTGCGGAATACCGTAGTTGTCGAAACCGGTGCTTGGATTTTGATTAAGTTGCAGCCGGTGATTGCTTTGTCGCCGATCGGACTAAAGACAACTATTATTGTAGGTGCTGCGACGGCGGTTGGTGCTTCATTAATTGCGATCGCCCAAATCGACATCAAGCGCACGCTTTCCTATATAGTCAGCTCGTATATGGGCTTAGTATTCATCGCCGTCGGTACCGGACAAGCCGAAACAGCCCTGACATTGATATTTGCCTACTCCTTGGCAATGGGTTTGCTGGTGATGAGCATCGGTTCGGTAGTTTGGAACAGCATCACTCAGGATGTCCGTTCTCTCGGCGGTTTGTGGGCCAAGCGGCCGATATCTGCCATCTCCTTTATTGTCGGTAGCGCTGGATTGGTTGGATTGCCTCCCTTCGGCTGTTTTTGGGCTTTGGAAGAATTCACATCAGGACTTTCGGAAGCTCACCCTTCTTTATTAGGAATAGTGCTGTTTGTCAACGGTGTAACTGCTTTTGGGCTGGTGCGCGTTTTTGGTTTAGTTTTTGGCGGCAAACCAAAGCAAATGACCGAACGTTCGCCGGAAGTTCACTGGCCTTTCATCTTGCCAATGACTATTTTAATGGGCTTTACTTTGCACGTTCCACATTTTTTGGCAGCGTGGCAATTATTGCCTGTGGCAAGTTTGAATTATACCGCAACTGGACTGCTAGTTTTGTCAACGGCGATCGGCATCGGTGCAGGAGCATTTATCTACCTGAACGAGAAATGGGAAAAACCAGTGCGAATTGGTTCTCAAGCCCTGCAAGACTTTTTTGCCTACGACTTTTACACCGCCAAACTTTACCGCGTGACAGTGATATTTGCAGTCGGTTTAGTTGCTCAAATTGTCGCTTGGGTCGATCGCAATATTGTTGACGGATTCGTAAATCTCATCGGTTTTGCAACAGTTTTCGGCGGGCAAAGCCTCAAGTACAACGTTAACGGTCAAACTCAGTTTTACGCCCTGACAATTCTGTTCGGAGTAGGACTTTTGGGACTGATAGTAAGCTGGCCGCTGCTAGCTCGCCTGTCGCTTATTGTAGGCGGGTAAACAATCGTTGTTAGTATCCTTTTTAGTTTTGACTCACCGTCAACTGTCAACAATCATTCTGGTGCAACCGGAATCGATATTACACCTCACAATTTAATTATGCTTAGTGCCTTGCTCTGGTTGCCCGCGCTGGGCGCTGCGGTAGTCGGGTTCCTGCCCGGAAACATCAATGGGATGCGGTTGCGTTCCATTGCGTCGGCTTTTGCTGCTGCTGTTTTCCTGTTGAATATCTGGCTGCTGACTCAATTCGATCCAGCCAATTCGGGACTGCAATTTCAAGAATATTTGCCTTGGATTCCGCAATTAGGTTTGAGCTACAATTTGGGCATTGACGGCTTGTCTTTGCCGCTGCTGGTTTTAAGTGCATTGCTGACTCTATTAGTCATTTACGGCACTGGCAAAGAGATGGAACGACCCCAGCTTTACTACGCTTTGATTCTGCTGATTAATGCGGGTGTAGCGGGAGCTTTGATGTCTCAAAATTTGCTGCTGTTTGTACTGTTTTATGAAGTAGAATTAATTCCTTTTTATCTGTTAATTGCGATTTGGGGTGGCAAGCAGCGAGAATACGCTGCCATGAAGTTTCTGATCTACACGGCTGTTTCAGGAATTTTAGTGTTAGCATCATTTTTGGGTGTGGCTTGGCTGAGCGGCTCTTTAAACTTCGATTACAGTGCGATTACCACTCAAGAATTGCCTCTAAAAGTGCAGTTAATCCTGCTCACAATTCTGCTAATTGGGTTGGGAATTAAAATTCCCTTAGTACCCCTGCATACTTGGCTACCGGATGCTTATGTCGAAGCTTCGCCAGCAACCGCAATTCTGCTGGGAGGGATTCTGGCGAAGTTGGGAACTTACGGTTTAGTGCGCTTCGGTTTGCAGATGTTTCCCGAAACTTGGTCGCTTGTTGCTCCGGGTTTAGCGATAATCGGGACGGTAAGCGTGATGTACGGGGCTTTGAGCGCGATCGCCCAAAAAGACATCAAGCGCATGGTAGCCTATAGTTCGATCGGGCATATGGGTTACATCCTCGTCGCCTGCGCCGCCGGCACAAAACTCGCCTTAATTGGCGCAGTCGGACAAATGGTAAGCCACGGTTTGATTTTAGCTTTGCTATTTTATTTAGTAGGCATCATCGAAGCCAAAGTCGGTACGAGAGATTTGGACGTGCTTAACGGCTTGATGAACCCAATGCGGGGTTTACCGACGGCTAGTTCGCTGTTAGTATTAGGTGGAATGGCAAGCGCCGGAATTCCCGGTTTGGTGGGTTTTGTTTCCGAATTTTTAGTATTTCAAGGCAGTTTCTCGATCTTTCCCATTCAAACTTTAATCTGCATTCTAGCCTCTGGTTTAACAGCAGTTTACTTTGTGATTTTGCTCAACCGCACCTGTTTTGGGAAGTTGGACAACGCCACGGCTTACTATCCAGCAGTTACGTTTGGCGAAAATATGCCGGCGCTGGTTTTGGCGGGTATTATTTTTGTTTTGGGAATTCAACCTGCTTGGTTGCTGAAGTGGAGCGAATCGACTACAAATGCGATCGTTGCTACTCTTCCAAAAGACAGAACTGCTCAAGTAGCGATTAACTATCCCCGGTCAAACTCGGCGATTGAAATAGCATCTACACATCGGTTATCCCCGGTCAAACTCGGCGATTGAAATTGCGTCTACACAAACGAAGTCCGCCTCCGCGGACTAAGAAATTAACTGGTTCCCAGGCTCTGCCTGGGAACCGATACCTAGAGGCTCTGCCTCGCTTTTAGGGCAGGAAAAATGGAGGCAGAGCCTCCGGATCTGCGTTACCAGGCAGAGCCTGGAAACGAGTAGATTGAGTTATTTCCCCCAAATAACGACTGACGAGTAAATAAATATTAAAATTCACTCAACCCAAGGAAGAAACAATGGTACAAGCACCTAATAAACCAGCAACTAAACTACCTCCTTCCAAGCACGAATTTGCTGACGTAATTCACAGGCTAGAAGCTGGCGGCGCGATGATTCCAGATACACCAGAAAATTTGATGCAAATCATTGCTATCTGGAAAGCCTACGCGGTGCCAATGGACTTCTATTGGCGGGATTTGCTTTACATCGCCGAACGGGTATTTTTAAACCCGCTTCCCTTCTTTAAATACTTCTTACCCCAGGAGTATTTAGACTTGCAAAATCACTATTCTGGTGATGGTGCAGATTTGCGGATGTGGCGCGGTACTGGAAGCGCTCACCCGGAGCTTTTGGAGTTTATGGAAAATGGAGAAACTGGTAAAAAGCCGCGATTGTTTCAGCATTTGTGGCACGATCGCATTAACATGGAATTTGCCGAAGAGTGCATGAGAGGAATGCTTTGGCACCGGGGCTTGTACGTGCCGACGAATCAATTCGATCCTTATTTGGACACTGACGAATATAAGGCTAATGCCGATCGCGCAATTAAAGCTTATTTCAAAAAAGACCCATTCATGCTAGGGCTGCACAAAGCATTCCCCGAACTGTTTTTAGAACAATGCCGCCAAATGTCTTATTACAGCAATCTCGGTTTATTCTGGGAAGTAATGGCACCAGTGTTTTTTGAAGTTTCGGACTTGTACGATGAAGGGAAAATTACTACAGTCCCGCAAGCGATGGATTTCCTGGTAAATGGCATATTTGCGATCGCCGGAAGGCCAATTTACCACCACGTCCTAATCGACGGCGAAACCTACGAAATCATCCCTAAATCCAAAGGTTTCACATGGCTTTACGAAGCAGCATTACCTTACGTGGAAGCTGTATTTTACCGCACTTCACCGTTTCGTGGTACCAAATCTTACAACGCCCAAGCTAGGGAAGTTCCCGACGATCAAAAAGACTTCCACTACGGAGTTTTGTATGCAGACAAATTCCCCGTAGGTACAGCGGGAATTCCTCCGACTTTGCTAGCACAAGATATGCTGCACTTCTTGCCGCCTTATTTGATGGATTTCTACAAACAACGCTGTCGCGGCGAAGATGATGTTCTGAATCAAATTGGAGTAACATTTCAGCGATCGATGTATTGTGTAACTTCGGCGGTGATTCACGCGCTGCGGGCTGCGCTGTTGTATCCTTTGGATGACCCTAATCCGAAGCATTTGAAAGCGAATCGGGCATTTTTTGAGTCTCAGATAGATCGCTTCTGCCGCCCGGAATACGGCATGAAATACGCAGCCAAGTTGAAGGATATTCAGACTTCCGATTACAGGTAAAGGATGTTTGTGAAGGTATCTTAGCTGCGAAGTCCGCCAGGGGTTTAAACCCCTGGCTCAAAGCGAAAGTCGGTTGAAACCGACTGGGAAAAATCACATTCTTTTAATCCGTTTTAAAAGTGATATAATATTAGATAAGTTGATATCATAATTATTCATCTCTTTCTCTGCGCTCTCTGCGGTTAAATCAATCCGATCCCAAAAATAACCAATAACCATGAATAGCAAAGACGTAGCCAAATATATAGAAGCAACCGATGGAATTTCCAAACCTTGGCTGTTAGTACAATTACGTCTGAAAAAACTGCAAGAAAGGCGATCGGATATTTCTGCTGAGGAGTATGTTACAGAGCTCGCCGACATTCAGCAAGATTTAATGAATCTCGGCGAATGGTGGCTGGGAATCGAGGATGAAGTATTTTAGGCGATTTGAAGAATGTTGGGTGCGGGGATGAATTCGCCTTCTTCCTGCCAAGCTTCGAGATACATTTCGAGCACTTCTTCACCATGTCGGATAGCTTCTTCGCGGGTTTTGCCGTGGGTACAGGGCATGACAACGCGATCGGCAAATTCTGGAATCGTCACTAGGAAAAGTTGATCTTCGTCAGACCATTGGACTATCATACTGTATCGATTCATGAATCTTCCTCCTTTAACTCGTCGAGTTTGGCTAACAATATTGCCAACTGCTTCTCTAAATATCGTGGCACATCATCTCCGTCTTTGCCGGGAATTGTTAATATCTTGCCAATCAAAGGATGCTGCCATCTCTCATGACTACCTTTGCCGCGTTTGGGCAAATAAATAAAGCCCTCACGGGTAATCTGAGCTTTTAACTCCCGAATTTTTCTAGGCATGGTGATTGTCCATTTTCTACCTTCATTTTCTCACTTAGCCATTTGTTTTAATTTTTTCCTGTACCCATTCTCGCAGTTGCACGTTGGGCCGATCGCACTTTAGAAATTTTCCATCAAATCTTTTTCTGCGGCATAAACATCTCGTAGCTGTTGCAGCCCCGCCCCAGAAATTGCTGATTTAACTTTGGCTACCAACAGCCCCCACTCCAACAAGCGATCGACAGAAACAGCATCTTTAAACTTGCGCGTGTAGAATTTAGTCCAAAATATCGGTGCTAGCTTGCTTTTCCAGCGTTTGTACCATCTGCCAAAATCTTGAAGTGCGGGTTCATTTACTTCCACAATCGGCGGAAAATCGGCGTAGCTGACAAATCGGCTGATGTGTTTGGCGTGCACGTAAACCATGTAGCGACAGCATTCGATGCGGTAAATGTCGTCTACTCCGATATTGAACAGGAGTGCGACTGTTTCTTCTGTGACAAATCTCGCCAGCGGATGCAGGATGGGAGATTTGTGAATTATCTTGGATTCTGTGATCGTCCGTGATTTTGCCGAAGTTTCTGATATCATGGCTGGTAGACAGCTAGTAACTGTCTATTTAAGTTTTGAAGACGATCGCCTTTTAGTTGTCGAGACCGGGGGCGATCGGCTTTTTAGATAAAATAATTATAAGGTGTTACAGCACCCATTGTCAAGCATGGGTTTAGTAAGAATTAAAGTCAGAGAACTAGCGGCCGAAAAAGGCTGGACATTTAAGGAAGTTTCAGAACGTTCTGGGGTTGTCTACAACACTGTCAAGCATTATGCTCGTTGTCCAGGGCTGACAACGGTTGACTTCACTTTGTTGCGGAAATTAGCTCGGACTTTTGATGTGATGATTGAGGATTTGGTTGAGGTTTTGGAAGAGTAGTCGATCGCCCTTTAGTTATTTAATATTAAACGACAGCAGATTGTCATTTGTCAAGTAAGTATGAGCAAAGGCTTAGTGAGGTTGCGGATTCGGGAGTTTGCAGACCAGAATGGCTGGACACTTAAGGAAGTTTCAGACCGATCGGGCATTGGTTACAGCACCATCAGAAACTATGCCCAATGTCAAGGTATGACAACCGTTAATTTCGCCTACTTACACAGGTTGGCTCGCATTTTTGATATTATGATTGAAGATTTGGTGGAGATTTTAGAGGAATAGCCGATCGACTTTAAGTATTCTTGGTCAAATTAGTCTATGTTTAGAAAAAAACTACGCAATTGCATAAATTGTCAAGCATGGGTTTAGTCAGGCTAAAAATTCGGGAACTAGCGGCGGAAAAGGGCTGGACGCTTAAGGAAGTTTCCGATCGCTCTGGGGTAATTTATAGCACCGTCAGAAGCTATGCTCGTCGTCCTGAAATGGCAATGGTTGACTTTACTTGCCTGCGGAGGTTAGCTCGGACTTTTGATGTGATGATTGAGGATTTGGTTGAGGTTTTGGAAGAGTAGGGCGATCGACCTTAAGTTGTCTAGACGGGGGGGCGATCGCTTTTTCAGATGCAATTATTTTAAAACGCAACTGCATTATTTGTCAAGCATGGGTTTAGTCAGAGTTAAAGTACGAGAGCTAGCGGCTGAGAGGGGCTGGACATTTAAGGAGGTGGCTGAGCGATCGGGCGTGATCTACAGCACCATAACCAGCTATGCTCGTCGTTCCGAAATATCAATGGTTGACTTTACGGCCCTGTATAAGTTAGCGCGGGCGTTTGATGTGATGATTGAGGACTTGGTGGAGATTATTGAGGAATAGGCCGATCGCCCTGAGTTGTCCAGACGTGAGCCGATCGCTTTTTTTTGTTTTTTACACTATAGCATGATTAACTGTGGGTTGTCAAACATTATCGTACTTAATCTAACCTAGGATGCTAACATCAAGGAAAGTTATTTATAGTTGATTATTCTTCGTGGCAAAAACTAATACTGCGATCGCGGTCAGTTCCGTGATTAAGGAAGTCATTCAAAAACAAGCCCAAGCGACCCGACTCACCCAGAAGGAAGTCGTGTATTTGGGAATGCTGGCAATTGATGCACTGGATAAGGAAAGTCGCCAAGAGTTGGCGGACAAGGTGCATCAGATGCAGGTAAATGGCGAGATTTGAAGGGTTGAGGGCGATCGCCCTTTGCCACATCTCCAATATAAACCCTATGCTTCGTCTTGTCAAGACGCGCTTAAACATTTTGCATCGCAGCTAAAACCTTAGCTTAAAGGTGCTAAGATTTAGTCAAAGTTGTTAATCTCCCGTTATTTTTGTGACTAGAGCCAGTACCGCGATCGGAGTCAGCCCAATTATCAAGGATTTCGTGCAGAAAAAGGCGCTAGCAACCAGACTAACGCTGAAAGAAATTATATATGTCGGAATGCTGGCGATCGACGAGTTGGACGAAAAGCGCCTGCAAGAATTGGCCGACAAGGTGCATCAAATGCAGGTTAATGGCGACATTTGAAGCTGAAGAAAACCAGGTCAACAGTTTCATCTTTAGGGAAAATCATTTTGCAAGAATTTCACGATTAACCAAGCGTGAGAAAGTGACTTATTGAGATTATCTAGGTCGCCATTGGTTTCACAATCAAGTAAGACAACAGATTTTAAAATCGCCAATTCTCTTAATTTCTGGCATTCAAGTTCTTCA
Source organism: Cyanobacteria bacterium VAR_87_metabat_62 (assembly GCA_031427135.1). Lineage (GTDB taxonomy): Bacteria > Cyanobacteriota > Cyanobacteriia > Cyanobacteriales > Microcoleaceae > Microcoleus. The sequence goes on from JANPMV010000069.1 coordinate 60,134, forward strand.
TTCGGCTATACATTGCGACGCAGCGTGGTTGTTGAGATGCTATACCTACCTTGATGCTTTACGCCAACCATTGGCTTTAGCCTCTGACTCTGTGCAAAACCATCTCTCTCCGCTAGCTGGATTGATAACTGTTGATTCGTAATCTTCCATGCTTGGAAGGTGATAAACCTTATTGCCTGTATCGATCGAGATGTTGCCTTTGATAGTACATCCCGGTTTTGCGATCGATGTAATTGGAGAGGGAGAACGACTAGGACTGAACTCCATTGTAAAAATCACAATGACAGTCAGAATCCCAATACCAAAAACTGTTTCGAGTACACCGCGTTTCTTTGGCTTCTGGTTTGTTGGCTGATGTCGAGGTGCAACACCTTGAATTGAGGCTTTAGCTGCACGTAACTTCCCGTCTGTTTCAGCAACTCGCTCGTACAAAATCGTATCTCCGACTTTTGGGCGGCGACTTGCTCCCCTCAGCGTACTGATATGCAAGAAAACTTCTTTACTACCATCATCCGGTTTAAGGAAGCCAAACCCCCGATCGTCTTTCCAGGTTTTCAGTTGCCCTTTATTCAGAACAGGTTTCATAAAACAGTCTCATTCTAATCGTTTACGATATGTCATTGCGAGTGAAACGAAGCACCGGAATGATAGAGGAGACGGCAGTGGCCGGTGCCAAACCCAAAAAAAATTTTTGGGGCACCGCCCAGGCCGCGCCCGAATTTTGGGGAAAAAAATTAAGAGATAACCGAATTTTT
>JANPMV010000070.1:0-3431 GCA_031427135.1 Cyanobacteria bacterium VAR_87_metabat_62
TCAGAAACGATTACTTGTTTGGGCGATGGTCATCCAGGGGTGTGGAATTTAATGGCGGACATCTCCACACCGGAGCAAAGACGCGAAATTCTTGACTGGTATCATCAAACAAGAAAATCTCTACAAGCTCGGTGGTTCTCAGAAGCAGTTAAGAAAAGTGGAAACTAGCCTATGGTATGGCAGAATTAAGGAAGCTATCGCTAATGAAGCCGATTGGGATGCTCAGAAAGTAAAAAACTTTCTGGCTTATCTTGAAAGACATCGACAACGCATACCTGACTACCATTCCTTTCAATCTCAAGGAATTACGATTGGCAGCGGTACGGTCGAATCGACAATTAAGCAGATTGGGCGTAGAATCAAAATATCGGGTGCTCAATGGAACCGCAACAATATCTCTCAAGTTCTCAAGCATCGCTGCTCTTATCTTAATCTGGCTTTTGCCTGAGTATTTCTACTTATTTCATAACTGAGATGCTCCCCTTTAATTCCTTCTATATTCAAAAGCTCTGTTAGAACTTTAGTCTCCTTTTTTGTGGTCATGACTTTAATTTGCTCCCACAAACTCTTGTGACTATTTATAGTTAACAATCAAACCAGCTTAAATGTCAAGCCTGACAAGGACTTGATTTACATTTTAACATATTTATTTAATTGATTTTACTACTTTAGCTATTGATTTAGCATAGTAAGTAAGGAAGAACCGAGAAAGGAAAGAGAGATTAGAAAGAGAAGAAGAGGAAAGACAAGAGAGACAACAACGATTAGAAGAGGAAAATAAAGTACAAAAAACTATTGGTACTCTCTTAGCTCTAGTTTGATGAAAATACTAATATTTTGGCAGTTAGTAGTAGGGTGGGTCACCTTGCCATTTTTTACCAAGACGATCGATTATCGCAGGTGACGCACCCTACATTTGTTGGTAATCAAATAGCGCTCGCACCTCATTAACATCTGATTTTAGATTGCTGCTCTCGCTCAACCCAGTATTGTGTTCTACGCTTGTGATGTGCAACCGCTAAAATGCGAATCAGATCGCCTTCTAAAATACGATACAGCAGAGAGTAGGAGAACTTTGGTAAAATCACCCGACGAACAGAACTTCTAACCTTTGAACCAGCTTCAGGATATAGCATGAGGAAGTTTACTGCGTCTTCTACTTCTCCCAAAAACTCTAACCCAAGCCCAGGTTTTTGTTCTTCGTGATACGCAGTGGCATCAATTAATTCTTGTTCGGCTAGTGGATGAAATATCACGTTTTTCATTGCAGAAGCCCGCGAATCTTCTGAAACACTTGTTCAGCCGGAATACCAGTGACTTGGCCGCCATCCATTTCTCGATCGCGCCTTTGGGCTTCTTCGACCCAGACAGATGCCACTTCTGGATCAATTTCACTACTTTGTCCCAAGTGCTTTAGGAGTCGCGATAGCAATATTGCTTGAGAATCCCTTGGCAATGCCATAACTTCAGCTTCAAGATTTTCAATGGTCATAATATTTAAGGATTTTATGATACATTAATTCTATCATACTTGGGAATTAACAACTGCTGATTACTCCCAAGTCACGGAATTGCGACTGCAACATCCTTTTCTTCACCATTCCACAAATTAGAGGTTCTCCCAATCACTCATATCAACTTTAGCCTGTCGCAAAATCTTAGCTAAAAAGTTGGCACTGATATCACCTTGATGAGGATTAGGGATAGTAATACGAAGGTTATGTTTCAACATGAACTGATGCCTTTTTTCCGAATAGAGACCGTCAAATCCCAGTTGTTTCAGGTAATATATTAAGTCTCGACGTTTGATTGGTTTTAAAGGGGGCATCAGGCGACTTCTTTAGTAATTGTAAGGTCGATATTATCAAGGACTGGTAAAGGAAGTTTCAGGGTGAGACCAAGTAAAATCCAGTCTTCCAATACCTCTTGCAATTCTTCACGGGCAACTTCGAGACTTACAGCATTTGCATAGACTCCCTCACAGATAGGAATTTCTCCGTAGAAAGTCCCATCATCACGGAAAATTTCATACTTAGCTTGCTTCATGGCAGCTTGGATGTATTTAGTTAACATATTAAAGCAATCTCCTTTAAGGTGACAAAACGAATTGGGATGATATCAAGCGAACCTTGATTAGCAATAGAAAGAAAGAAAATTATAGCGTCTGTGTTTAGATTACGATCGCCCAAAAAAATTATGGGTGAGACTTAAACTTGGCCTTAGCCGATCGCAATTTTTCCGATGCAGCTTCGGTTCCTGGCCTTGGTGGTTGCGCCGCAATTCGAGCAATCAGATCGCGATTTTTTTCTTCATACAGCGGTTCCCGCTGTATTATGGTACAATAAATAATAACAAAATATCATCTTGTATTCAAAACTAATGAAAACATATTCCCTCGAGCTCCGATAAAAAATAGTCATAGCACATTTGGTCGAAAAAATGTCAATTAGGAAAGTAGCCATCAGGTTTGCTGTCAGCAAAGGTCTCGTCCAAAAATTGGTAAAACAACAACAAATCGAGGGAAATTTACAGCCTAAACAGAGGGGCAAACCACAATTTAGTCACCTAACAAATGCAGAAGCACTTATCAGAACACTGGTGGCAGAGCATCTGGATGCTACTTTGGTAGAGTTGTGTGAATTATTTGCTGTTAAGACGGGAAATTGGGTGAGTCGGACTGCTATGTGTCGCTACTTACAAAAATTAGGACTCAATCGTAAAAAAACATGGCGCAGTAGCCAAGCCGGGACTGAAAGAGTCCAAAAATTAAGGGTGGAGTATTGGGAAAAGATTCAAGATATCGAGCCAAAAAACTTAGTATTTTTGGATGAAACTGGTATTCTACTTGGATTGAGCAGAACTCATGCCCGTTCACAACGTGGGACAAGAGCATACCAAAAAAAAGCATTTTATCGGGGGGCTCTCATTCACAGCTATTGGCGCAATCAGTATGAATAAAGTGTTGGCATTGATGACAATGAATGATTCAATGGATGGACAGGCATTTGCTATATTTATTGAGCATTTTTTATGTCCTCAATTATGGGAAGGAGCGGTAGTAGTGATGGATAATTTACCCGCCCATAAATTAGCATCAATCAAGCCAATGATTGAATCTGTAGGAGCGAGTATTATTTGTTTATTCCCATACTCTCCGGATTTTAACGCAATAGAGCTTTGGTGGTCACAACTCAAATCTTTTTTGCGTATGTTCACTCCAACTACCAGGGTAAACGCATCTTAACTTTAACCCAAAATATGCTACAGTTAAATCCAACTAGATTTTTAATGTAGTTTAGTGTAATTCATTGTAGTTTGTTGGTGCTATCAATGGCAAGAGGTTTGAGTAAAGATGTAACTTCTCAACAACAAAAAACAGATTCATTGAAGGCAATGAAGATTTTAAATTCCAGTTTTTTAGAACATTTTGC
>JANPMV010000071.1:0-9099 GCA_031427135.1 Cyanobacteria bacterium VAR_87_metabat_62
ACTGGTTCCCAGGTAGAGCCTGGGAACCGATGTAAGCGAGGCTCTGCCTCGCCTGCGAAAATGGAGGCAGAGCCTCCGGATCTGCGTTACCAGGCTCTGCCTGGTAACGAGTAACGAGTATAATCATTTAGGATTGCTATATCGCCCGATTAATTGTAGGGAAACGGCACGGGTGGTGTCCTGACTGTGGGCAATATTAATTCCAAACCGGCAAATTAATTTCCACCAGCCGGCGATACTTGATAAAGTCCTCTGACGGGGCCTGGAGCTGTCTGTGAATCTTGCTGTTGTCTTTGAGGTACAAACTGATCTTGGGCTGGAGTCCCCGGGGCGAAACAACCGCTGGGTTGAGGTGCTAGCTGGCAAGCTGGAGGCAGCGCCATGACTGAGGAATCGAAGGGATTGACAGCATCCGGGACGCGGAGAATTGGATCGCTGGAAACTTGTCGCTGCATGACTCGTCGGTAGAGGCCGTTGATGCGGCTGGCATCCCGCTCAATTTCTTTTTCGGGAAAGGCAACAACGCCGCTGGGGGCACCGATACCTAAATAGTCGCCCAGATAACCTTGCAAGCTGACGTTGTGGTAAAAGTCTCCTGATGCTTCAAAGAATTGCCGATTGAAGTCGTCGCCGATCGGGTGAAATCGAGCTGGTTCTGCTTGAGCTGGTTTGACGGATGCCATTGCGACAGAGGCGATAGCGAGAATCAACGCGCCGCTCAGGCTTTTTAAGTTTTGACTCATATATTTGGGCCTCCTTAATTAATTCCGATTCCACTATAAACTGATTATCGGCGGATTATTGGTGTTTTTTACACGGTGTTAGTTATGAATGCTGCTGATTTAAAGGTGTTGCGCGATCGACTTTTGGATTTGTTGTGCGAGTTTGCGTACAAAGAAGGCGATTTTGTGCTGTCTTCGGGACAGCAAAGTTCTTATTACATTAACTGCAAACCGGTGACGCTGCATCCAGAAGGTGCTTTGGCGACGGGGAGGTTGCTGTTATCGATGCTGGCGGCGGATGTGGAGGCTGTGGCTGGTTTGACTTTGGGGGCCGATCCGATTGTAACTGCGGTGAGTGTGGTTTCGGCTTTGGGCGATCGACCGATACCAGCTTTGATTGTCAGAAAGGAGACGAAGGGACACGGGACAATGGCGTATATTGAGGGGCCCACGCTGTCTGAGGGCGCGAATGTGGTGGTTTTGGAGGATGTGGTAACAACGGGTAAGTCGGCGATGCAGGCGGTGGAGAGGCTGCGGGGAGCTGGTTATAAGGTCGATCGAGTGTTGTCGCTGATCGATCGAGAGCAAGGTGGTGCGGAGTTTTATCGCTCTGTTGGATTGGACTTTGAGGCGGTTTTTACGATTCAGGATCTTAAGGAATGGATTCTTAGCAAGAAATAGAGATGCAAACCTATTGTAGGGTGAGTTGGGGTGGGCGATCGACTAAGCTAACAAATAAGCAACAAAAGCAATTAGTAGTAAGGTGCACATTGCCCACCTAGCCGTGTCTGGCGCGATCGATCTATTTACGTTATTTTAGCTGTTGGCGATCGGCAATAAACCAAATTTATTGGGAATCATCTCTTCAAAGAAGAAGATTTAACGATCGCAGCCTTCGAGATTTCGAGCGTTCCAGAGGCACAAAAGCCACCAAGACGCGGGCTTGGTGCTTAGGTTGCGCCCTAGACAATTAGGTTCAAGTGAGGACTAAAATCCTCACTACGAACCAACTCAATTTCAAATCAATCCGAAATTAACTGCACTGATACTACTAGCAGAAACTCCGCCCAGACTTGCCAAAATCTCCCCAGTTTGTGCAATTCGGATTAAAGTTGCACCGCTATCTTGAACAATAGCCAATTGCGAGAAACTCAGCCCGTTACCCAATACTAACAAATCTTTGCCGATTTCAAAATCAGTAATTGTATCAGTACCGAAATTGGTGGAAAGCAAGAATTTATCATTACCAGCACCTCCTGTCAAAGTATCACTTCCCAAACCGCCATTCAGCAAATCATCTCCCTTACCTCCCAGCAGATTATCATTGCCATCCCCGCCATTCAAAATGTCAGCACCGCGGCCACCAAACAAGGCATCATCACCGCTACCGCCGAGCAAAGTATCGCTACCTTTGCCGCCGAAAAGACTGTCATTCCCCGCGCCGCCATCGAGGGAATCATTACCCCTCATGCCCATCAACACATTATTTGCGCTGTCGCCAGTCAGGATATCGTCGCCATTTGTACCGAGAATTTGATTCGGGGAATTGCTGCCCAAATCTGCGTCGCCAGTCAGAATAGGAGCCGCAATTCCAACAGGCAATATCACTGCTTGAATTTTGGTATCTAAAGCAGCACCAGTATTGTCAGTAACGAGTTGGGAGATTGTCTTAGATCCCGCACCAACAGCTTTGAAATCTTGAGTAGTTGCGCCTAAAGATACTTGTTGGACGCGGGCAACTGCTTGAGGAATTGATGTTGTTGTGCTGGAGATGGCGCTATCAATGCGTTGATTTGCGGTTGCCATTACTGTCGCAGCTTGCGACGTAATTTGGGTGACTTTTTGAATGTTGAAACTGGGGTCTATTTGCTGGATTTTCGCGGCTGCTTGCTGAATGATTGGTTCTAAAGCGGCTGCGTTGCTCAGGTTTAAAACAGTGCCGGATTGAATTTGATTCGTAATTGAACTGACAACAGCTTTGACCAGATCCTTAGTAGCTGCACTGGAAGCACCGTCAATCAAAGCGCTAGTTTGAGTGATGAAGTTTTGGACTTTCACCATTGCTGCTAAGACTTGGACTCCGCCTGGTTGATTGTTGTTGGTAGCTAAGATTGGATCTAAGCTAGTCAGGTCAACTTGGGCGGGAAGAGAAAGGGCTGCTTTGACTAAAGATTGGGCGGCTTCTGGTGCAATTCCTTTGTCGATTAAGTCGGCGACTAAGCTGGTGAGGAGGGTGACAACTGTGGAATCTGGCGGTGCCGTGACTGGTGTTTCTAGGGGTAATCCGGTGGCGGTGTCAGTGCCTCCGATCGCAACTATATTGCCTTCTGATGGGTCGATTTCTCCGTTTTTGTTGGTGTCGAAAATCTCGAAGGGGATGTTGAGATCGAATTTACCGCCTGTATCGGTAATTGTGGATGGTTCGTTGGTCTCTTTGATGCCGTTTTTGTTGGCATCGAGGAAGACAGTTGCGCCGGAGATGTAGCCGTCAATAACCCAGCGCCCCTCTTTTGTTGTTACCGTGAAAATCTGTTCGCTACTAGCACCGTAAGAGTCTGTAGCTATTAACTTTGCCTGAAAAGATGGCGCACCGCTTGGGGGACTTCCAGTGAATGTGATGGTGTTTTCCGAGTAAGATTGAAGTCCAAGCCAGCTAGTGTTTGAGTCATAGTATAAAGGACTGCCATCAGGTAGAGTTAACTGGTAATTAATCGGGCCATCGGGGTCAGTGTATACATCTTTGATGGCTTGGTTAAACTCAGTGTACCTCCCGCCTAAACGAATCTTCTCTTCTGGCGGGCGATTGCTAATCGTAAAAGTACCTCCTTCGGCAACACTTGAAACTGCCCAAGCAGTATCAATTGCTTGCACTGTCCAGGAATATGTCCCTGGAAGCAAGTCTTTGAGTTGCCAGCGGGTGTTTTGATTGACATTCCCCAACCCCACAAGGTGCTGAATTTCATCGCTAGATCCTGGGGAAAGAATATATCTTTCCCCTTGCGTACTGTAAACTCCCAGGTTGTAGCTTAAACCAGGAGTTTTAGTTTGAGCATCTGTCGCCGGGTCCCACTTAAAAGTGACATTTCGACCATCCGGCTCAGCCTTCAGCTCTCTGGGTTGATTGGGTGGAGTATTTGCATTAGGGGTGTTGTTGCGAAAGACTTTGGTAAAGAAGTCGTTTTCGTTTTGTCCTCCATAGTCGTTGCTTGGTGCATGACCCGTGAATAGGATATCTAATTTCCCATCCTTGTCGTAGTCTCCCCAAGCAGCCTGGGAATAGCTACGATTAATCAGTTCCTGCGTGCGACTTTCGCCACTGTCGATTAGTAGGCCACTGTCGATAAAGCTGTTTGGGCCAGTAAAGCTGTCTAGGTTAGAAAAATTACCTTTGTTTTGATAGACTTTGGCGACGATTGTTGCTGAACTTTCGCCATTTTGCGGATCGACACCAGTGCCTAGGATATCCAGAAGCCCGTCATTGTCGTAATCTCCCCAAGCAGCGCGACCTAAATAAGGTATCTTTGCACCGGTGTCTTCAAAGCTGGCAGACCCATTATTTTCACGGGTTTTGTTGCGGTAGACTTTGGTGAAGGACGACTGGGAATTATTATTCCAACCCGTGACTAAAATATCCAGTTGGCCGTCATTGTTGTAGTCTCCCCATGCCATATCACGAGCGTCACCGCCCGAACCAGGCAATTCTACGTTCGTCTCTTCAAAAACGCCATCGCCCAAGTTCCGGTAGAGTTTTGCCAAGTACCTTGAGTTATAGTCGTCTTGGACTTCCTTTACCTCGACAAGGATATCGAGTTTGCCATCGTTGTCGTAATCTGCCCAAACTCCAGAATCAGTAGCACCAGCTATTTTGCCATTGGCAGAAGAAAATAGTCGTCCGACACTGAGACTGGGATCTACTCCATTAAGATGTGCTTTGCTGTCTTGAAAGCGGTCTGAAATGTTCGCGCCTGTGTTCCGGTACAGCGTGGTGCTCAAGTCCGTGAACCCATAGCCTCCGTTATTTGCCGTACTGAGCAAGAAATCAGGAGCCCCGTCATTGTTGTAATCTCCCCAACTTGACCAAGACCTACTCGGGAACGGGGGATTCAAAGGTAGACGTGTCTCTATGTTAAAGCTTTGAGAAGAAGTGTTGAGATGGTTGGGGTAGAGGTCTTGGTTGGTACCAATGAATTTATTATTGCTGTAATTATTGTTGTTTACCGTGACATCCAGCCACCCATCGTTGTTGTAGTCTTCCCAGAGTGAAACCTGACCTGGCAAATCTATTCGATTATCTTTGTTAAAGCCTTTGTTGGTGTTGTAGTAGATTCGGTAGTCTCCGAGGATATCCAGTTGACGGTCATTGTTGTAGTCTCCCCAGATAGCTGAACCCCGACTAGATATCGGAGCGTTCGTGTCGGTGAAAAGTCCGTCAGCATCCAAAACTTGCAAGGTGGCAGAGCTTTGCTCACCAATATTGGCATTAGCCCGATCGGTGATCCGAAACTCGATTTTTTCTGTTCTCTCAGCTTGACGATCCGATAAGATGTCAATCGTGAAAGTTTTTTGATCTTCGCCTCGATTAAAGGTAAGTTCGCGAGAGAAATTGGGGGGAAAGTTCCAATCTGTTCCCAAAGTCGCTGAACCAGTAGGATCTTCTAGGTACACCGTGGAAATTTTGTCTAGATCCCACCCATAACGAGTGAGAGTAATTTCTGCCTGAACGACTCCTGTGCGACTTTCATTGACTTTGTAAGTAGCTTGGGAAAAATATACCGTGGGATCGTTAGGACCACCAGCAATCCGATCGACATTTCCGTTACCTAGTGGTGTTTCGTTACCTGTCCCAAAATTGCCTATCCGAAACCTTGATGTTGGCGTCGGAGTCGGAGTCGGCGTCGGCGTGACTGATGTTGGCGTCGGAGTCGGTGTCGGAGTCGGAGTGACGGATGTTGTCGGTGTCGGAGTCGGAGTGACGGATGTTGTCGGTGTCGGAGTCGGAGTAACTGATGTCGTCGGTGTCGGAGTCGGAGTGACGGATGTTGTCGGTGTCGGAGTCGGAGTGACGGATGTTGTCGGTGTCGGAGTCGGAGTGACGGATGTTGTCGGCGTCGGAGTCGGAGTGACTGATGTTGTCGGTGTCGGAGTCGGAGTAACTGATGTCGTCGGTGTCGGAGTCGGTGTTGGTGTCGGAGTTGGCTCTGGTGTTGGTGTCGGTGTCGGCGCTACATCATTATCAGCGATCGCCACAACCACCCCAGCAACCACAATCCCGTTATACTTAGCATCACTGCTAGTCACACTGTGAGTAATATTCCCGCTGTGCGCCCCTTCCACGATCGCATCATCAACAGCTTTCACCGTAACCGGTTGAGATACATTCCAATTATTCGGGGTGAAAGTGATCGGCGCGATCGGCTCAATCTGATTACCTGTTGTGAGAGTGAGAGTTACCGGGGCGATCGGCTGCGATTTCAGTACCGCACCATATGTACCGTTTGCACCGCCTTCTGTAGCAGTTGTTTGCGTAGCGGTAATAGAAACACCAGCCGTATCATTGTCCTTATTGCTAATACCAACATCCGCTACATCTTTGTTACTGTAATTCGGATCTGTACTAACAGTAGCCGCCGTAATAACTTTGTAATCAATATCGCCGTCAGCAATGCTATCTTCAACCCCAGTTACGGTAACAGGTTGCGGTGTATCCCAGTTAGCCGGAGTGAAAGTTAAACTAGGAGTCGAAACAGTTCCTTCAGCAACATTAGAACTGTTCAAACCGATAGTCACATTACCAATTGGTTTAGTATTCAGCACCACAGAAAAGTTAGCCTTGCTGCCATCTTCCCCCGTAGTTAATCCCGCCGTCGGATTGACCGTAATTCCCGCAGTTTCATTGTCACTGTTGGTGACATTCACATCATCAGGATTGAGATTGTTGTAATTAGCATCGGTGCTGACAGCAGCCGCCGTGACAACTTTGTAAACTACATTTCCATCAGCTACCAAATCGTCAACACCAGTCACCGTTACTGTTTGCGGTTGACTATAGTTAGCCGGAGTGAAAGTTAAGCTATTAGTCGAAACAGTTCCTTCGGCAACATTGGAACTGCTCAAACCAAAAGTAACGTTAGCACTCGGTTGAGAATTAAGTTTGATTGTGAAAGTAGCTTTACCGCCGACTTCAGTCGTAGTTAATCCTGTAACTGGGCCAACAGTAACGCCAATCTGATCATCATTGGTAATAGTTGTGGTGGCGGTAGCAGTGGTAATTGTCGGTGTTACGCCCGCGCCTGTGGGACTTGATAGAGTGACGGTAATTGTTTCATCGGGTTCAACGATGGTGTCGCCTAACACATCCAGAGTAATGGTTTTCGATGTTTCACCTGCTGTAAAATTAATCGTGCCTGTGATACCCGTTGCCGCAGAAGTGCCACTGATGTTGTTGTAATCGCTGACGTTGGTAGCAGTTCCTGCGATCGCATAATTGACGCTACTTGCCCCGCCAGTGTCGCCGCTGCCAGTCACAGTAAAAGTTAGAGGTTTTGTGCCACTATCGCCTTCGGGAATGCTCGCAATACCCGCAGCAACCGCATAAGAAACAGTACCGTTAGCTGCAATAGTTAGTGTTGTTTGTTTGGTTGTACCTGCAATGCCTCCGGTAATTGTGCCAAAGTTGAGAATTGCGGTTTCCGCGTTTTCAGGGAGATTGTCAGGTTTGATAGTAACTGCAACATTCTTGGTGAGTGCGGCGCCTGTTGCACCTGCGGGGAATGTAATCGAGGTAGGGGAAATGGTGTAGTCTGAATTTTGGGTGGCTGTGCTGCTGGGGTTAATTGCGATCGGTACAACTACATCAGCGTCGGGAGTGCCGCTGAGAGTGACGGGAATATTGACTACTGTATCCGCAGTTCCTTCAGTGCCACTGTAAGTTGCAGCCCCGAAATTTACTGCCGGGGATGTATTCAGCAGAATCGAGGTGTTTTGACCGTCAAAGTTCGCCGTAGCTAAATCGGATAAGCCATCTTTGTTAAAATCCCCTGCAACAATACCTTGGGGATTGGTTCCCACTATAAAATTAGTGGCCGTCCCAAAGCTGCCATTGCCAATTCCAAACAAGACGGAGACATCGTTAGATCCATTGTTGGCTGTGGCTAAATCGAGTTTTCCATCGGCATTGAAATCGCCAGCAGTAATCGCAAGGGGCTGTGTTGCAACGCTAAAGTTGCTAGCTGCACTAAAGTTTCCCGTGCCATTTCCCAACAGTATTGATACGTTATTTGAGCTTTCATTACTGGTTGCTAAGTCAGGATTATTGTCGCCGTTAAAGTCTCCTACAGCGATGGAATTAGGGCCAGTTGCAACGGTAAAGTTAGTGGCAGTGCCGAAAGTGCCATTAGCATTCTGCAACAGGATAGATACGCTGTTAGAACCAAAGTTCGCCGTCGCTAAGTCTGACTTGCCATCCTTGTTAAAGTCGCCGACAACCACAAAATAGGGAGTTGACTCCACGCTCAAATTAGTAGCTGCGCCAAAAATACCATTGCCATTCCCCGGCAAGATGGAGATGTTGTTAGAGCTTTTATTGGCTGTAGCTACATCAAAATTGCCGTCCCCATTGAAGTCTCCCACAGCGACGCTATACGGACCTGACCCCACACCAAAGTAGGTGGCGGTACCAAAAGTGCCGTTGCCATTCCCTAACAGGAGAGAAACGTTGTTAGTAGAATTATTGGCCGTAACCAGGTCAGAATTGCCGTCCTTGTTAAAGTCGCCTACAGCGACAGACCAGGTAGAGAGCTCGCCCGGCGGGTTGGGGTTAAGAAAAGTGGCAGCGCCAAATTTGCCAGTGCCATCTCCTAATGCGATCGAGATGTTGGAAGCAAGTCCAGTGCTGGCAAAAGCTAGGTCAAGCTTGCCATCTTTGTTAAAATCGCCAGTGGTGAGATTACGAAGACTGTAGGTTATGGGAAAGTTAGTTGAAGTACCAAAACTATTCAAAACGTATTCGTAATCGGCTAATACTTCGGCTTCAAATACTAGCGCTGTTTCTATTTTCCCGGTGCTGATTTCTAGTTCCCAGTCCCCACCTTTTGCTACACTTCCCGTGAGGTTTTGGGAAGCAGCAACACTAGCCCCAGTTAACTCACTCAAGCGTTTGACAAATGCTTTACCTGTCTCGCCTGCTGCGACTTCGCACCCGTACAGCAGGATATTAGGTAGATTTTTGCCCAGTGGTGAAAACCACTGCTGTAGATCATGCCGATCGCCCTCTAGATCATCTAAACTCAAACTACCGTCGCCCACTTGCAAGCTACCCGGAGCACCGTGAGAAACTATGTGAATGCTTTCTATATTGGTACGAAGAGCTAAAACTTGA
>JANPMV010000072.1:0-10203 GCA_031427135.1 Cyanobacteria bacterium VAR_87_metabat_62
GGTTTTCAGACGTGTGATCTTACGAACTGCTTTCAGGATATTGTTGACACCAATGGGATTGGCCTTGTCCCTACGCCAAATTAATTGTAGGGAAACGGCACTGCCGTCTCCTGATTTAATTAATCTGAGTTCAAAAATTCCAAATAATTATTAGTCAATTCTTTGACTGCTAATTCGTAAAATTGCTGGCCGTGTTCGGGAGTTGCCAAGGCTGGATTTGAACCCATTCTCCCGTCGGGAAATCGGCGCCGGAAGTCAGCAGCACTGTAAATTTTGTACCCGGAAGCAACTTCTTCCGAGAGCGGTGCTTGCTTGATTGCTTCTGGATAAAGGTACTGGGTTAAGGCGATTTCGCTGGGGGTGGCGTGGGAACCTTCTTGGTTTCCGTACAATTCTTTTGCGAGTTTGTAGACTGAGCCGCACATGAACCAGTTGCCGATTTGACACTGGATTCGATCGCAATTCGGGATATTCAAATCCGATAAATGCGCGTAACTCTCGGCAAATGCTGCTTTCATCGTGGCAATGTTGCCGCCGTGACCGTTGATGAAGAAGTATTTCTCAAATCCCGCTTTTGCCAAAGATGTGATATAATCCCTGATTACGAGTATCAGCGTCTGCGGTCGGAGGCTGATAGTGCCGGGAAAGCTGGTGTGGTGCAAGGCCATTCCGACGTTAATTGTCGGGCCGACTAAGGCGTTGGCTGCTTCGCCGACACTGCGAGCGATCGCCTCAGCAGCAATGGCGTCAGTTCCGATTAAGCCGGTGGGCCCGTGCTGTTCGGTGGAGCCGATCGGGATAATTAGGCCTCGGGAACTTTCTAGATAAGCTTCTACCTCGGGCCAGGTACTCAAATGCAGCAACATTATAGGCAGTTTATAGAATTTTTACTTGTAAGTTCGATCGTAGCGGGAATCAGTCAGTTGTGGGGCGATCGTCCGCCAAGAGCGTTAAATCCGCGACGCACGAGTCTCGAAAACCCGGTTGATGCCTGGATTTATTGTTACCTTTGCCCGATATTTTTAGAGCCACCCGGTTTCAGAGCGTATGTGCGATCGGTATTGTATCTTAAAGCAAAGCTGTAGGGTTCGGTTAAACTTTAAGCATAACATTACTGAGCTTTAATAACTTAATCATTTATTTACTAAAAATTTACCTTTTCATAACCTTTTGCAAGTACGATAAACTCATCTCCCTATATATTGGGTGTTACCTGGTCAATTAAAAGCGGGCAATGTTTTATGAAATTAACACCAACCCCTAAAAATGACCAGGCTTCTGACGCCTGGACACAGGCAGACAGCGCAGCTATCGCAACTGCTCAACGGCTATATTTCTTGCACGAGCAAGTAGAAACAGTCGAGCGCGTGTCTGTTGGATGGGCTGGCGAAGGATTATAAGCGATCCTCTTCGTTGGCGCAGCCCCCGTAGGGGCGGGCTTCGCTAACGAACTTTCTGGCGATCGAACTTTCCGATCGCAGCGCGAGAGTGTCTCAGCTACTGAAGAAGTCACCTCCCGCTAGCTACAAACAAACAAACTCCCACTGATATTTATGTCTTTTGCTGAATTAAGCGAATGTCCTTCAAGGCTGGCTGTTGGACAAGCCGGCCGCATCTTGTTATTGGAAGGTGAAGACCTATTGCGGGAAATGCTAGCTTTAGCCCTGAAAGAACAGGGCTATGAGGTGGTGGTTACTAGCGACGGGCGCAACGCTCTGCCTTCTGTGCAGATTCCTTCCTCGTACCACGGTGAATTTGGGTTTAACCTGTTAATTATGGATTCAATCAACGGTTTGGATCTGTGTCGAATGTTACGGCATCAGGGCAATCCCGTACCTATTTTGATTATCGGTGCTAGAGGAAGTGCCAACAATTGCGCTTTTTATCTAGAAGCCGGATCGGATGATTATCTCACCAAGCCTTTTGGAATGCGGGAGTTTATCGCTCGCTGTCGGGCCCTGATGCGGCGCCAGCGCCTCGGTCAGTTGCCGCAACCGGTGATGCTGCAATATCAGAGCATAACTCTGTATCCTGAAGAATGCCGCGTGTTGGTTCGCGGCATTGAAGTAAAATTTTCTCCTAAACAGTTTCGCTTACTAGAACTATTTATGAGTAATCCCCGGCGAGTTTGGTCTCGCGATCAGTTGCTGGAAAAAATTTGGGGTCAAGATTTTATCGGAGACAGCAAAACAGTTGATGTTCACATCCGCTGGCTGCGCGAAAAGTTGGAAATCGATCCGGGAAAACCGGAATATATCATTACGGTACGGGGGTTCGGCTATCGATTTGGTTAAATTTTTAAATCTGTTGTAGGGTTGCAAGTTGCAGCAAATATGACCTAGGGACACAACAATGTTGTGTCCTTATTTGTCTGCATAGGGTGCTGCGAAGCGCACCTTCAAATTAGCGGTTTTGTTGCGGCAGCTTTGGTACGCAATGTGCACTTTACAATTTTACGTAAGTTCGGGGCCAGAAACCAAGGTAACAATACCATACAGCGTTAGTCCTAGTCTAGTTATTTTTACGCAAATTTTGGGTGCGATCGACTCTCCAACAATCGGGATATATACTTAAGCCCAGCGACTTGTGTTACAAAAGGTGAGACATTGGGGTTTGAGCGCGATCGGGGGGCTTGACCCCGTAGAGAAACCAAAGAGACATTTCTCGCCCCAAGATTCAAAAAAACCTACAATCAATTTAGTTTTGAGTCTGCGGATGCTCAGTCGTTAACCAATTTTTTACCTATGACTATCAAACGTCGAGAATTCCTACTTTTCTTCGGTGCAACAGCAGGTAGTATTGCACTCAATTCTTGCCAACAAAAATTTGCCATGCCCTTCTCAGATACTGTTAATCCTGCGAAGGATACGGAGAATATTCCAGGAGGCATAAACTTCAAACCAGTCAAAGGGCCAATACCTTTGCCAACTAGCAGCACCGTAGCAGAAACCGGACAATTAATCCAAATTAGCACCGCGTCTGCTCAGCAGCAAGCGCAAGCTTACAGCGCTTATGAAGTAGTAGATGATCTCGTACTTCCAGAAGGCTTTACCTACGATATCATAGCTGCTTGGGGAGACAAAGTTGGCGATTCTCACTTCGGCTACAACAATGACTATCTCTCTTTTGTAGAAACAGGCAAAGGTGAGGGATTGTTGACAGTTAATTTCGAGTATATCAGTGCCAAGCCTTGGATTCAAACTTATCAAAAAGTCATTGGCAAATCTCTGCCTTTTGCCAAGCTAGAAGAGGCAGTTACACCCGCAGGAAAAGCCGGAGTTAATATGTTTCCTGTGCCGGAAACAGACCCGATCAAAAAAATGGTGCGGGAAGTATCGAAAGCCGCATTAATTGATGTGGGAATTGGGGTAATTTCTGTGTTCAGAAATGATGATGGCAAATGGGTAAGAACCAATTCTCCAGCCGATCGCCGAATTACAGGCATTTCCGGCCTAGAAGACGGGCGCTACCTGAAATCCACCGGCCCAGCGGTAGCTGTGTTCAACAAAAAAGGTAAAGGCTACCTCGACAAATTGGGCGACAAAATTATCGGCACTTTTAATAACTGTGCCGGCGGCACTACACCTTGGGGAACGGTTTTTAGCGCTGAAGAAAACATCCAGAATTTCGTGCCGGAACCTGTATTTGCAGACGGTACATCTTTCGATCCAAGCAAGAAAAATTTCTACATCGATGCTGAAGAAATTGGCGGTTTGGGTAATGTGTTTGGCTTGGCGGGGAATAAATACGGCTGGATGGTAGAAGTAGACCCTGCTAACCCGATCGACTACGGCACTAAACACACTTGGCTGGGACGCTATCGCCACGAAGCCGTTGGTATTCGGGTGGTTGCGGGCAAACCTTTAGCATTTTACTCTGGGTGCGATCGGCGCAGCGGACATATTTACAAATTCGTTAGCAAAAACGCAGTTAAAGACCCCAAAGATAAAGCTAATTCTAAGCTGTTGACAGACGGAATGCTTTATGCTGCTAAGTTTAATCCTGACGGCACCGGTAAGTGGATTGCATTAAAAACTGACACTGCTGTCAATCCAGATTTGCCTAGCGTTCATGGAGGTGGAATAATTAATTTGCCGCTGCGGCCTGAAGGCGGTTTTTTCAAAGTCGAAAAAGATGCAGAAGCAGTTGCTTTCAAGCAGAAATTTAAGACTTTAGGCGACCTATACGAAGGTACAGCTAAGGAAAAACAAGGCGCAATTTTAATAGACGCTCATTATGCCGCAAGTGCGGCAGGAGCTACTTGCACTGCTCGTCCCGAAGATACCGAAATTGCTCCTGACGGTTCTCTGTACATTACCTTTACTTCCGGTTCTGCAAGCGACAGTGACGGCGGGCCGGATTTGCGAATTTTTCAAGGTAAGGACGGCAAAGCTTACGAATACGGCTGGATTATGCGCTTAATTGAAGATGGTAACGAGCCGTCTGCAATGAGTTTTCAGTGGAAAATGTTTGCCACGGGCGGCGAACCTGCTGAAGGCGGATTGGGTTTTGCTAATCCAGATAATTTGGTAATTGACAAGGGCGGCAATGTTTGGATGGTTAATGATATGTCTTCTGACAAACTGAATGGGGCAGTTGCTGCTGGTAGAATTGACAAGGATGGGAAACCGATTAGCCAGTCTAGTTTGCGCGGTTTGTATGGCAACAATGCGATTTGGTTTTTGCCGGTTTCTGGCCCGAGTGCTGGGGAGGCTTTCTTGTTTGGAATTGGGCCGATGGAGTGCGAGACTACTGGGCCGTTTTTCACTGAGGATGAAAAGACTTTGTTTTTGGCGATTCAGCATCCGGGAGAAGTCAACGGGATGCGGAAAGATATGGCAGCGGACAACCGCAAGTTTGCCATGAAAACTATTGATGGAAAAGAGTTTATGCAGACTCGAAAAGTGCCTGTCGGCTCTAATTGGCCGGGGAAAAAAGTTAACAATCCGCCTCAACCTGCTGTTGTGGCAATTCGGCGGGTGAATTCGCAGCCGCTGACTTAGTTTAAATTTTGGCGTTGCTGAGAAAGGAGTATGATTTACCTCCGAAATTTAGAGTAGGGGCAATTCATGAATTGCCCGGGCAATTCATGAATTGCCCCTACAAAATTTCAGGGATTCACTCGCCGAGTGAATCATACCTAAATTCAAAAACGCCGAAAACTAGCACTACGAACAAATTATAAGTTATCGTCTGTAGGGAAACGGCAGTGCCGTTTCCGGCCGCGGGCGAGATCGAATCAACGATAATTTACAGGGTATTCCAGGTGAAATGTAGGGACACGGCACTGCCGTGTCCCTACGGGAGCCAACTATTAACTAAAACAATTTCCGAATTCTCTTATCAAACACCAACGTTGTGAACAACACCAAATCTACTGGAAGATTAGCAACAAAAACTGCTCGCTCTCCAACCCTGCGAACAGTTTTGATAGTTCCCTTCGTCTTGCAAATTTTCGCGGCGGTGGGACTGGTAGGATATCTCTCATTTAAAAACGGACAAAAGGCAGTCAACGAAATTGCCGATCGACTAATGGCAGAAGTAGGCAGCCGCGTCGAACAAAATCTCGGTACTTACCTGAGTGTACCCCATCAGGTCAACCAGATCAATGCTGCGGCGATCGAACTCGATACCCTGAAGCTGCAAGATATACCTATTTTACAGCGTCATTTTTGGCGGCAGCTTCAGATATTTGACACGCTCACCTTTACGGGTTTAGGGTTAGAACAAAGAGACAACCTAGGGGCAGAAAGAATCGACAACGGCTCGCTGACTTTGAGAGTATCAACAGCAGCCAGTAACTATGATTTTCGCACCTATTCTACCAAGAAATCCGGCGAAATTGACCAATTATTAAACAACAAAACTAATTTCGATCCGCGCACTCGCCCGTGGTACAAAGCTGCCGTAGCTGCTGGCAAACCCACCTGGAGCGAGATTTATCCCAATACGGCGGGGATTACTGCTTATCTAGGCGCATCTATGCCTTTCTACAACCGACAAGGCAAATTGCAAGGGGTGCTGCTAACTAATATTAATTTATCTACCATTGGCAAGTTTTTGCAAAGCTTGAGAATCGGCGAAACCGGACAAGTTTTTATTGTCGAGCGATCGGGAATGTTAGTCGCTACTTCGACAGGAGAAAGACCGTATCACACCGTAAAAAAAGACTACGGCGCAGAACGAGTTAAAGCAATTGACAGTAAAAATACTTTCACAAAAACCACAGCAAAATATTTAGCAGCAAATTTTAACGAGTTCCAATCTCTGAAAAATTCGCAGTCGCTAGAATTTGATATTCAGGGTAAAAAACAATTTTTACAAGTTTTGCCTTGGCAAGATGACAAAGGATTGGATTGGTTGATTGTAGTGGTTGTGCCAGAAGCGGATTTTATGGCACAAATTGATGCCAACAATACTACGACAATTTTGTTGTGTGCTGCTGCTTTAATTGTGGCGATAATTGTCGGTGTTATTACGGCGAGATGGGTGACTAAACCGATTTTGTCTCTGAACGATGCTGCTAAAAATATTGCTCAAGGTGAATGGGGAAAAAGTGTCATAATTAACCGCGACGATGAAGTCGGGGAACTTGCCAATTCATTTAATAGTATGGCGGCGCAACTGCAAGTATCCTTCACAGAAATGCAAGCTTTGAATGCCGAATTGTCTGAGAGTGAAAGTCGGCTGAACCAAATTTTAGAAGCGGTTCCGGTCGGGATATTTGTCGCCGATTCTAGTAGCAAACCTTACTATGTTAATTCTCGCGCCCAGGATTTATTAGGTAAAGGTATTATCCCTACTACTTCTGAGGAAATTCGCGAGACTTATCAAGCTTATCTGGCTGGTAGCAACGAAGTTTATCCCGCTGAAAAAGATCCGATTATCAATGCTTTTAAAGGAGCGAGCGTTAACGTTGACGATATGGAAATTCGCCAGCCAGATAGGATTATTCCGATCGAGGTTTGGGGAACGCCCATCTATGATGATAAAGGGAAGGTGACTTATGCGATCGCAGCTTTTGCTGACATCACTCAACGCAAACAAGCCGAAAAATTGGTAGCAGAATACAACCGCACTCTCGAAGTTCAAGTCGCCGAAAGAACCCAAGAACTCAAAACAGCGTTAGAAAACCTGCAAACCACTCAGGATGAGCTGATTCAATCCGAAAAAATGGCGGCTTTAGGTCAATTAGTCGCCGGAGTTGCTCACGAATTGAATACTCCGCTGGGTGCGATTCGATCGAGCGCTGGAAATATGACTAAATTTTTGGGCCAGACTCTCACCAACTTACCCTCACTTTTTCAGTCGTTTTCCCCCGCAGAATCTGAAAATTTTGGCGAATTAATGTATCGTTCGCTACAAAAAGATATGACTTTAACCGCTAAAGAAGAAAGGAAGTTAAAGCGGGTTTTAATTAGTCAACTCGAAGGTGAAGACATTGACGAAGCGGATGATATCGCCGACACCTTGGTGGATATGGGGATTTACGAGGCCGACGATTTTTTATCTCTGCTGCAAAACGTCGATCGCGATCGTATCTTAGAAATAGCTTACAAACTCTCCGAAATCCAGCGAGGAACCCAAATAATTAACACCGCAGCCGATCGGGCTTCTAAAGTCGTCTTCGCCCTAAAAACCTATGCCCGTTACGACTCATCAGAAGCGATGGTTCAATCTAATATAACTGAAGGAATAGAAACCGTACTCACCCTATATCAAAACAACCTCAAACACGGCGTAGAAGTGCAACGCAATTTCCAAAAAATACCGTCCATACTATGCTATGTAGACCAACTAAATCAAGTCTGGACAAATCTCATCCACAACGCCCTGCAAGCGATGGACAATCAAGGCACATTAACTCTAGATATCGTTCAGGAAGACAACGATATCAAAGTCAGCGTTACCGATAGTGGCAAAGGAATTTCTCCAGAAGTCATGCCCAAAATATTCGCTCCCTTTTTCACAACTAAACCCCCCGGAGAAGGCAGTGGTTTGGGTCTCGATATAGTCAGAAAAATTATTGACAAACATCGCGGTAAAATAGAAGTTGAATCAGTTCCCGGCAAAACTACCTTTACGGTTGCTCTGCCTGTAATACCAATTTAATGGGTCGTTGCACATATTTCGATCCCCCTAAATCCCCCTTAAGAAGGGGGACTTTCACCCCCCCTTTCCCCCCCTTAAGAAGGGGGGCTAGGGGGGATCCGATTGTATGCAGCCTGATAAACAATTGGTATAAATATTCCGCAAACAATTACTTAAGCCAGCAAAAATGTCTAAACCAATTATCCTGTGCGTTGACGACGAAAAAGTAGTTTTAAAAAGCCTCAAAACCCAACTAAAATCAGCTTTTGGGAATGCTTATGTTTATGAAATGGCAGAAAGTCCCGCCGATGCTTTAGAGTTAATTGATGAATTGAATGACGATGAACTTTCGCTGATCTTGATTGTATCAGATTGGTTAATGCCAGGAATGAAAGGAGATGAATTTCTGGTTCAAGTTCATCAAAAATTTCCGAACATAGTAAAGATTATGCTGACAGGTCAAGCTGATGAAAAGGCCGTGAACAGGGCTTTTATCGAAGCTAACCTCCATCGGTGTTTGCAGAAACCTTGGTCAGAATCAGAGTTAATCGAAACCATTAAAACGGCTTTATCACTATGATCAAACAAGTGATTATTTGCGTTGACGATGAAAAAACTATTCTAAAAAGTCTTAAAACTGAATTAAAAGATGCTTTAGGCAATACTTATCGGATCGAAATTGCCGAAGGAGGTAAAGATGCCTTAGAGTTAATTGCTGAATTGCTCGAAGATGGCTATGAAATCCCTTTGATTATCTCCGATTACGTAATGCCTGACATGAAAGGAGATGAATTGTTGCGGCTAGTTCACGAACTATCTCCCAAAACTCTCAAGGTGATGTTAACCGGTCAGGCGACTATTGAAGCGGTAGCAAATGCGATCAAAAATTCTAAACTCTACCGCTATATCGGCAAACCTTGGCAAACAGAAGATTTGAAATTGACGGTAACAGAAGCCGTCCATAGCTACAGTCAGGATAAAAAACTAGCAGAACAAAATGCCGAACTTCGTAAAATCAATCAGGAGTTAGAATTAGCTTTATCACAGCAATTAAAATTAACAGAAGCTGCTAAACGCTTTGTGCCGAATGAATTTGTCTCGCTGCTAAGCCACAATAGCTTGAGCGACGTTCTACTCGGCGACAGCGTGGAAAAGGAAATGTCAATATTGTTTTCCGATATTCGGGATTTTACGACTCTTTCTGAGCTGATGACACCGCAGGAAAATTTCAATTTTATTAATTCCTATTTGAGTATAATGGAGCCAAGCATTATTATAAATCACGGCTTTATTGATAAATATATTGGTGATGCAATTATGGCTTTGTTCGGCTACAGTGCAGACGATGCAGTCAAGGCTGGAATTTCTATGCTGAAAAGTCTCGACGAATATAATCAACATCGCATTAGTCGCAGCTACGCACCTATTAAAATTGGGATTGGCATCAATACGGGTTCATTGATGTTAGGAACAGTTGGGTCAACTAACAGGATGGACAGTACAGTGATTGGCGATGCGGTGAATTTAGCTTCGCGGGTGGAAAGCTTGACTAAAAGTTACGGGGTGTCGATGTTGATTACTGAAAAAACTTTTTTTGAGTTGAGCGATAGTGCAAGTTACGCAATCCGAAATATCGGCTGTGTTCGAGTAAAAGGGAAATCTAATTTGGTGACTATTTATGAAGTATTTGATGCCGATGTACCAGCAGTGAAAGAAGGTAAGCTAACAACTTTGCCCATATTTTTAGAAGCACTATACAACTACGCTGCTGCTAAACATCAAGAAGCAGCAGAACTATTTGCTGATTGCGTGCGAAAGAATCCCCTGGATCAGGTGGCGAAAAATTATCTGGAACGCTGTCAGGAAATGCAGGTAATATTGCCTAAAAGTCGATCAAATTTTATTTAATATAGATGATTCGGCGGTTGAAACCGCTCCTTGTCAAACGAAGTCCCTCTCTAAGAGACTAAGAGATATAGCAATCCTAAATCATTTTCAATAACTGGTTCCCAGGCTCTACCTGGGAACCGATGTAAGCGAGGCTCTGCCTCGCCTGCGAAAATGGAGGCAGAGCCTCCGGATCTGCGTTACCAGGCAGAGCCTGGTAACGAG
>JANPMV010000073.1:0-45548 GCA_031427135.1 Cyanobacteria bacterium VAR_87_metabat_62
ATTTTTTGTGGGGGGGGTTTGGCACACAGTTTTTCAAAAACATTTGGAGCGGGTTGGGCGGTCACAAAAATTATACCCCCCGTGTGGCCCCGGCCTCGCCCCTCTCCTCTTTCTGCTACAAAAGTGTCAATCTACTGTATAATTAGTCATGAGTCAGCCAAAGTTATTTAAGATAAAAATATGAGTTTTGAGGCTGAACCAACAATTTTTAACAATAGCAAACTAACTCTACTTTTAACTAAAGGATAACTGATTTTGGCCATTTCAATTCGCGCGATTCGCCGCACTCAATCCCTCCACGAACAAACTTACCAAGCTCTCCGAACGGCTATCCTGTCGGGAGAATTAGCAGGCGGAGAACGTTTGATCGAAACTCAACTGGCCGAAATGCTAAACGTCAGCCGAACTCCGGTGAGAGAAGCTTTGTGCCAACTGCAACGAGAGAATTTAATCACAGCAGATCCGCATCATGGATTGCGGGTGGCTACACTGTCGATCGCCGATGCAGCCGATCTTTACGATTGTCGCATCGCTTTGGAACAATTATCGGCGACTCAAGCCAGCCAAAATGCGACACCAACTCAATTAAAACAACTAGAGTCGATCGTCCTACAAGCCGAAAATAACACGCAAGTGCGATCGGGCGAACTGACAAACTATCAATTGCTGTACGCAGATTACCAATTTCACCGCTTGCTAGCCCAAAGTTCCGCTAATTCTTGGTTGGTAACTCTGTTAGATAGCGTGTTTGACAAAATGATCTTAGTGCGGCTGCGGACAATGCAATACAATCCCGGAGTATTGGAAATCCGCAGCGAACACCGCCGCATTTTTCAAGCCGTCAGCGAACAAAATCCCGTCGCAGCAGCCCAAGCAATGAAAGAACATTTAACCGCCAGCAAAGCGCGGGTAATTAAAGAAATTCAGGAAATAGAACAACATCAATAATTTGAGATTGGGAATGGGGAATTGGGCATCGGGCATCGGGCATCGGGCATCGGGAATTAGTTATTATCACTAACAAATAACAAATAACCCTTCGACTCCGCTCAGGGCACCGCAAATAACCACTAACAAATAACTTATATGCCACAAAATTATCCGCGAGACTTAATCGGTTACGGGCAAAATCCGCCAGATCCTAAATGGCCAAATCGATCGCGCATAGCCGTACAATTTGTAATTAATTACGAAGAAGGCGGAGAAACCTGCATCCTGCACGGAGATGCGTCTTCGGAAACATTTCTATCAGAAATTGTCGGCGCCGAACCCCTATCGGGACTGCGCCACATGAACATGGAATCCTGTTACGAATACGGCAGCAGGGCGGGTCTTTGGCGGCTGCACCGGATGTTTGTTTCGAGGGGAATACCGGTGACTGTTTACGGGGTGGCGATGGCCTTAGAAAGGCATCCCGAAGCAGTAGCAGCGATGTTAGAAGCGGATTGGGAAATTGCCAGCCACGGCTACCGCTGGATCGATTATAAGTATTTTGGGGAAGATGCGGAACGGGAGCATTTGCAAAGGGCGATCGACATTCACACGCAAGTCACCGGCAGCCGTCCCCTCGGCTGGTATACCGGGCGCACGAGCCCCCACACTCGCAAGCTAGTAGTCGAGGAAGGCGGTTTTCTCTACGATTCCGACAGCTACGCCGATGATTTGCCTTACTGGGTGTACGAGTGCGACAAACCCCACCTGGTAATTCCCTACACCCTCGACAACAACGACATGAGGTTTGCGACAAGTCAAGGGTTTAATTCCGGCGACCAATTTTTTGCTTACCTGCGGGATGCCTTCGACTTACTCTACGCCGAGGGCGAGACAGCACCCAAAATGATGAGTGTGGGGCTGCACTGCCGTTTGGCGGGGAGGCCAGGGCGGGCGGCGGCTTTGGGGCGTTTTTTGGATTACGTACAGCAGCATGAAAACGTGTGGCTTTGCCGCCGCATCGATATTGCCCGACACTGGCACGAACATCACAGGTTGAGTGGCGAGAAACCGGGTTTTTAACCCTGATATTTGCTTCAAACCCATAACATCGGTAAAAAACCCGGTTTCTTTAGTCCCAGGGCGTAAGTCCCGTCTAATTTGGCTCTGCGTTAACCGCGCTGGCCTTATAAGCGGCCCATCCACCTCGATCGGAAATATCTTCCCATTGGTACTTTTCAACCAACTCCTGCGGGTACAAAAAAGCCGTCAACACTTCCCCGTCATCCAAAATCACATCCGAGGGATACATATGCGGCGGTTCCCCGGCTGCCAATTCTTCAAATTGCTCTAAACTTAATTCATACACTTCCCCCGGAATTGATACGCCCGAGGCCGCCACTTCATAAATAGCAGGATGCCAGCCATTTTCTGCCGAATGCAAGCGGTAAATCGGACGAGTTTTTGCTTCTCGAATAAACTTAGCATCTCCGAGGTTGCTGTTGTCCGGCTGACCCCGCAGGGCAGAACCGCAAATAAAAACTCGTTTGGTGGAAATTGCTGTTTGATTCATATACACCCGATCGCAAATTGTGTTTTTTCGTATTGTAGGGCTAGCATTGCGAACCTTACTGCCCGTACTGTCAAACCGCTAGACTTTTGTAAGAAAGGCTACATTATGTCGCCCATTTAAATGCTATTGAATGCAGTATACAGCAATTAGTTAAATCTATAAATACCAGAAATTCAAATGACACTTACATTAACACTTGCAGTCAACGGCCCGCGCCTCAACCGCAGCATTAGCCAACTCGCCCAAATCGGCAAACTACCGGGAGGCGGCGTCAGTCGGGTAGCATTTACCAAAGCAGATTTGCTGGCCCGCCAACTCGTGGAATCTTGGATGGTAGAAGCCGGGATGACAGTTCGCATTGACGGGGCGGGAAACATGATCGGGCGGTATCCCGGAAAACGGGAGGGTGCGGCCCTAGCCACAGGTTCTCACATCGATACCGTGCCCGTGGGCGGCCATTACGACGGAGTTTTGGGAGTTTTGGGAGGGATTGAAGTGGTGCGGGTACTGCATGAAAATAACCTATGCTTGGAACATCCGATCGAGACGATCGTATTTACCGACGAAGAAAACACCGTTATCGGCTGCAAAGCGATGGCCGGAAATACCGTCAGCGATGCGGAATATTACCAGCGCAGCGACGGTACTTCCATCCAAACTTGCTTAGCACAAATTGGCGGAGATTGGTCAAAAATTGCACAGGCAAAACGCCATCCCCAAGAAATAGCAGCATTTGTAGAACTCCATGTCGAACAAGGAGGCGTTTTAGAAAGTACGGGGGATGAAATCGGCATAGTTCAAGGCATTGTCGGACAGTACCGCTATGTAGTGACAGTAACGGGCCGCCCGAATCATGCGGGTTCGACACCCATGCGCGATCGCAAAGATGCCCTAGTAGCCGCCGCACAAATGGTACTCGCAGTCAACAAATTGGGAGTAGAAACACCGGGCGAACAAGTAGCAACGGTAGGCTACTTAAACGTGTCGCCAAATGCTACCAATATTGTGCCGGGAAAAGTAGATTTTAAGATTGATTTTCGCGATATATCTCAAACTCATTTGGCAGAATTGTTAGTTAAAATGAAACAAGAGTTTGCAGCTATTGCTTCTGCTACCAAAACCGAAGTTGAAATGACCGAAATGCTGCACGTATTACCGACATTAGCAGCACCAAAAATTCAAAATGCGATTGCCGAAGTTTGCCAAGAATTAAGCTTGAGTTGCACGCATTTAATCAGCAGGGCCGGCCACGACGCCCAAGAAATCGGACGGTTTGCGGATATGGGGATGATTTTCGTGGCTTCTCGCGGCGGCATCAGCCATGCAGAAGACGAGTATACATCGCCAGAAGAGTGCACTCGGGGAGCAAACGTGCTGTTGCAAACCTTCTTAAAGCTCGATCGGCTTTACGACTAGGGCGATCGATTCATCGGAGTTGCAGGGCATCATTAAAACGCGATCATAAACGAGTGCTTCGCTAACGTAGCTGTGTCCGCACTACATATATTGTGCCTGCGTAAGTCCTGTTAGTTAAAAATTTTCCTGAGAAGTTACCAAAAGAATAGTATTCTAGATCGTAGTTTTGGCTAAATGATTTTTAGTGATGAAATTAAATTCGTCTGGTATTTCTAAATGGCTGACAATCCTATTTGCTAGTATTTTAATCACTTTCGCCTTGCCTTTGCTGGCAAGGGAGATTCAACTGCCTGGGAGTCGCTGGGTAGAAGTACGGCAAATTAGGGGAACAGTAACATATCAAGGCAGACCAGCAAAAGTGGGCGATCGCCTGACAACAGCAGGTCAGCAAATCTCCACAGGCAAAGACTCTAGCGCGGTTTTAGGGGTAGACTCTGGCATCGCTACGATTAGTCTAGCAGAATTAAGCACCGTCCAAGTTAAAGGTCTGTCCGTTGCTGTCGGCGGAGGTAGAGTTACCCTGCTGTCAGTGCCCGCAGGATTGGCAAGAGTTTCAGCCCGACGCTTGACTAACCCCAATTCGCGCCTAGAAATTAACAGCCCAGCGGGAGTTGTGGGCGTCAGGGGGACTGAGTTCGCCGTGGGTGTAGGTCCAGAGGGAAAAGCCGCCACTGCCTTATTTGAGGGTAAGGTTGACGCTAGCGCTCAAGGGCGAACAGTGAAGATAGAAAAGGGCTATGCTTCCGTCACTTTTCCCGGCATTCCTCCCACTCCACCCCAGGCATTCAAAGAAAATATGAACTATGAATTGATCAGTTTATCAGTCACCAGTCAAAACAAAGTTCGATGCATTTGTAAAGTCGATCCGCTGAATTTAGTGTATTTAAATGACCAACCGTTAAAGATGGATCCAACAGGTAAAATCGACGAGGTAGTACCGAGACCAGCTAACTCTGACTACTGGCTAGTTGTTCGCAGTCCGGTGGGAAATGAGGTATCTTATGAAATCGGTGCAAGTTTAATTAAGAAATAGGTAATGACTAAATTAATAATCCCTCGTTTGCGAGTTTTTTTTGCCCGCAGCCAATCCTTAATTCCGGGAGTTGCTGCCGCTATTATTTCCTTGGGCGCGTTGCATTTGGGTGGCTGGAAACCGCTGGAACAACTCGGATCTAACAGCCTGTTTCAACTTCGGGAAAGTGGAATTTTACCCAAACCTATTTGGGATAAACGAGTAGTAGTCATTGCCATAGACGAAGCAAGTTTAAGGAAGTTGGGGAGATTTCCGTTTTCGCGCGATCGCTATACTCAATTATTACAGGCCCTTTCCCCTGCTAAACCCGCAGTTGTTGGTTTTGACATTATTTTTTCCGAACCCAGCCCCCAAGATAACAAACTTGCAGACGCTATGAGTGCCATAGGTAATGTAGTGTTAGCCAAGGCTGCGGATGACCAAAAAAAACTGCTACCAATTGTACCAACTTTAGAAGCCGCAGCCGCCGAGCGAGGGCATATTTTGCATAACTCAGACACAGATGGGATTGGTCGTCAAGCCATCCTGTGGGTGCGAGATATTCCCTCATTGGGAATTGCCATGCTGCGCGTTTACAACGCCGACAAGCAACCACAATCTGGAGGGCTAGAAAAGTTTTTATCACCGCCTAATAACGGCAGTCTAGAATTTCACCAGGCTGGGATAAATTGGCCTGGAAAAGTGCAATATTTACCGACTTATTCGTTTGCTGATGTTCTGGCAGGTAAAATTACCCAAGATGCTTTTAAAGACAAATTAGTATTAGTAGGTACGACAGCAACAGGTTTAGATCCCTTGCGGACTCCTCTCGATCGAATTCCACCCACCAACGGGATTTACCTTCATGCCGCAGTTATTGATAACTTGCTAAATAACCGACTGCTGCAAGCTTTACCTGACTGGAAAACTGCCCTAATATTACTTTTAATTGGGCCAATTACTAGCGTAATATTATCAAAATCTGGGCCCTGGGGACGAATTGCGATCGCTATCCTTTTCCCCCTAATTTGGTATGCAGTTTCTTTCTTATTATTTACGTTTAATTCTCTACTAATGCCCATTGCTGCACCGATTGGTACGATCGTGTTAGCTGGAATTGGACTGCAACTGCGAGAACAACAAGAGAAAGAACAATTAATGAGCCTGTTTGAAAAATACATGGCAAAAGAAACTGCTGAATTAATTTGGCAGCGCAAAGACGAAATATTTAAAAATGGCGAAATGCAACCGCAAGAAATGGTTGCAACCGTTTTATTTATGGATATTCGAGGGTTTACCAGCATTTCCGAGCAATTATCTCCGAGTGAATTGATGCCTTGGCTAAATGAATATTTAAATGCCATGAGTGAGTGTATTATGAATCGCGGCGGCGTTATCGATAAATATATTGGCGATGCAATTATGGCAATATTTGGCATTCCCTTTCCTCATACTAAACCTGAAGAAATTAAACAGGACGCCCAAAATTGTATTGCCGCTTGCTTGGATATGTCAGAACGATTGAAACAATTAAATCAGCAATTTCAAAGGGAAGGAAAGCCAACAATTGAGTTCGGAGTTGGCATTCATACAGGGTCGATTATTGCTGGAACTGTCGGCGGCGGGAAGCGATTAAATTTTTCTGTTTTAGGAGATACTGTGAATGTTGCCGCCCGATTGGAAGCAATGAATAAAGATATTAAAGAAGACAATCCTTATCGGGTATTAATAACAGGAGAAACCTGGGAATTGGTGAACGATCGCTACGAAGCAAAACCAGTTAAAAGTATTCAACTAAGAGGCAGAAAACAAGAAACAAGTATTTGGGCGATCGTTGGCAAAAGTAAAAACATACCAGGAATCTAAAAGCCAATGATAAAATCAGCAACGATTCGATATTTCACCCTTGGGCTACAATCCTGATTCAAATGACAGATAATGCTTTCTGCCCAATGCGTTATGCCCGATGCGTTATGCCCGATGACAATATCTTCAAAAATCTTACTAGCCAAATTTCTAGCCAAATTCACAGGAACAGCATTACCAACCATTTTATATCCATCAGCAATCTGCTTGTACTTAAAAATAAACTCATCCGGGAAAGTCTGAACTCTCGCGCACTCTCGCACAGAAAGCCTGCGGTAAGGTTGAGGCGAATTTGGATCGAAAATGCGTTTATCCTTCGCAACTAAAATCATTTTACTAGCTTGAGGATGGAGAGGCGCGTGTCGGCCACCCGCCTGAATTGTAAAAGAAGGTTCCGACCAACTTCTAACTCGATTCCGCGACATATAAATACTCGAAAATCCCAAATCAGCACATTCGTGATTGGGAATAGATGGGTGATAATGATCTACTTTACCCTTAACTGGAATTGGTACAGTCTGCAAATCAAAAATAGCATCTTTTAAAGTCAAAAGCTCATCCCCAGCTTCAGGAAACTCAAAGCCAAAACCCAGACTTTCCCGATAACCAACCACAATTACCCTTTGCCTATCTTGCGGAACCCCAAAATTTTTAGCATTCAACAACTTGTACGAAACCCGATAGCCAATTTGCTCGAATTGCGATAATATATAAGTGAAAGCATCCCGATTTCTTGGAGACAAAATGCCACTGACATTCTCAGCCAAGAAAAACAAAGGCCGCTTATCCCGCACAATGCGGATATAATCCCAAAAAAGCTGACCCCGACAGTCATCAATTCCCCGTTTAGCGCCAGCCGCACTCCAACTTTGACACGGAGGGCCGCCAATTATCCCGATACAATCAGGAACTTCATCAGAATTAATTTTTCGGATATCTCTGCGATCTAAGTGAGTATCAGTATGGTTAAATTGATATGTATCCCAAATAGTGCGATCGTACTCATTAGCCCAAACCGGATTAAAACCAGCCAGACGAAAACCCAAATCCAACCCACCACAACCCGCAAACAGAGAAATAATATTCATACTTATCAACATCCATCTTCCTTCTTCTTTCTTCCTTCGCGCCCTAGCGCTTACGCGCCGCTTCGCGTACTGCGCCTTCGCGGTTCGTAAAATCTAACCTCAATGAATGCAGAATCCATCCTCAAATCATACCAACACTTCGGCGTCCATCTCGGACTCGAAAGAATCAACCAACTTCTCCAAAAACTAGACAACCCCCAGCAAAAAGTCCCCGTCATCCACGTCGCCGGTACAAATGGCAAAGGTTCCGTCTGCGCTTATCTATCATCCATACTCACAGCAGCAGGCTATCGAGTCGGGCGCTACACATCCCCGCACTTAATCGATTGGACAGAAAGAATTTGCATCAACCAAAAACCGATTTCTCCAACTGAACTACAAGAATACCTCGAACGAACGATCGCCGCCACCCAAAACAACACCGAAACCCCCACCCAATTTGAAATCATCACCGCTGTAGCTTGGCTGTACTTCGCCGAACAAAAAGCAGACATCGCCGTCATCGAAACCGGATTGGGCGGTAGATTAGACGCGACTAATGTTTGTGAAAATCCCCTCGTTAGCGTCATCACATCCATCAGCCTCGAACATTGGCAAATACTCGGCCCCACCGTCGCCGACATTGCTGGCGAAAAAGCGGGAATCCTCAAAGTAAACTGTCCGGCAATTATCGGAGAATTGCCACAAGAAGCTAAAATGGCGATCGAGAAACGCATCCAAAAATTAGACTGTCCCGTAACTTGGGTAAAACCAGGCGCAGACTTAGGACAAGGATGGGCAGAATATCAGTTAAATCCAAATGCGGTTAAAATAAGATATAAATTGCCGCTGCTGGGAAAAATTCAAC
Organism: Cyanobacteria bacterium VAR_87_metabat_62; assembly: GCA_031427135.1. Taxonomy (GTDB): domain Bacteria; phylum Cyanobacteriota; class Cyanobacteriia; order Cyanobacteriales; family Microcoleaceae; genus Microcoleus. Next base: position 8,733 of record JANPMV010000073.1, read on the forward strand.
TGATGAATTCAGCAATTGCGATCGCAACTATCCAAACTTTGCAAAACCAAGGATGGCAAATATCCGAAACTGCGATTCAAAACGGTATCGCCAAAACCCAATGGCTTGGAAGACTCCAACAAACAACTTGGAAAAACCAGACAATATTAATAGATGGAGCTCACAATCCAGCCGCTGCGATTGCGCTGCGAGAATATGTTGATAATGTCAGCAACTACCAACCGATTAACTGGGTAATCGGGATTCTTGCTACAAAAGACAGCGATGATATATTAAAAGCATTGCTCAAAAAGGGCGATCGACTTTATCTAGTACCCGTACCCGACCAAAATTCAACACCACCCGCCGAGTTAGCCAGCCTCGCCCAAAACATCTGTCCCGAATTAACACTGTGCAAAACATTCCCCGACTTAACCACAGCTTTAGACACTGCTGTTGCAGACAACAACTTAACAGTCCTTTGCGGTTCCCTTTACCTAGTCGGTCACTTTCTTCAACAACAAAAATCTCAAGTTTAAAAATATCTCTCTTCTATCTGCGTCCATCCGCGTCAATCTGCCATCATCTGCGGTTCAAATCCTTTTCAAACTTATTGCAGAACTAGCTTATATGCGCCCACAGATTCCCATGATGCTATGGTATACCAAATTCATCTAAATTGCAATAGGAAAACCGAAAAATGTTAGGCTATTTGCGATCGCACATCCCAACCTAAAACATCCCGAATCCATCCGTTGACGAAATTATTAATTTCTCTCTACTCCTCCTCTGCGTTCTCTGCGCCCTCTGCGGTAAAAAACTCTTAAATTCCCCTATCTTTTCCCCAATTCTTGATAGTTGATATTTTTTGTCCTATACTGAAATGTATGATATTAATTTAATTGTATATATATAGGCGCACAGATTTCTATTATTCAATAATACGTCAAGTCACAAAAAAAAGCAAGGGCGATCGGCAAAAAATATTCCCGCCCCAGCTTCAACTAAAAATTACCTTTGATCCCAAGCCGCAGCAGCATCAGCCACAGCCTGCTCTACCGACTTCTCATTCAACATCGCCGCCTGCAAATTGTCATAAATCGCCTTTTGCAACTTCTTAACATCCTTCAGAGGCGGAATCAACAGTTCGGCGGAAGTCAACCCAGAAGCACTGACAATCCGAGCTCGATCGGCAGCCGCAGCATCAGCCGGAACAGTCTTAAAATAACCGTCCTGTAAAGTCTCAACCGTAGAAGGCAAAACATTGGCAGCCTTAGCAAAAGCCAACTGATTCTGAGAATTAGTCACGTACAAAGCAAACTTGACAGCATCATCAGGGCGCTTGCTGTCGCGGGGAACTACCAAATTCATCACCGCCACAGTCTTTTTGCCGGTTTCCCCGGTAATTTGCGGTGCAACAGCCGAAACAACGCCTATACTAGGAGCATTCTCAGCGATCGCCTTCAAAAACTGAGGCCCGGAAGCCAATAAAGCAGTTTCCCCAGCTTGATAAAGCTCGATCGCCCTACGATGTCCCTGCACCAAAACATCCTGTGGCAAAAGTCCGCCCTTGTACAAATCCACCCAATACTGAAAAACAGCCTTGCCTTTATCGGTATTAAAAGCAGCCTTACCTTGAGCATCCACCAAAGGCACACCCATCTGCACAAAAGATTGCAAAACCTCCGCCGAATCTTCCGGTACAAAAGTCGCAAAAAAAGCAAACTTACCAGTCTTCTCCTTCACCTGTTTGGCAACAGTTGCCAACTCGGCATAGGTAGCCGGAGGCTTAGCAATTCCAGCTTTTTTAAACAACTCGGTATTGTAAATAGTTACCCCAGTTGTGAGATACCAAGGAATGCCAAAAGTTTTACCATCGAGCACACCAGCTTTCCAGATATTTGGGAGATAGGTCGATCGAACTTGCTCCGAAATCCGCGAATCCAAATCCAGCCAAGCATTGCGCCCCGCCAACAGCGAAGCAAAATCGGGATTTAGGTTGACCACATCCGGGGCAGTTTTCGCCGAAACAGCACCCAAAATCTTGCTTTCCATCGCCGACCAAGGAACGTCCACCCAGCGCACCTTCACTCCCGGATTTTGGGCTTCAAAATCGGCGATCGTCTTGTTGAAATAATCAGTAAATTGAGGTTGAAGCTGCATAGTCCAGAACTCGATTTCGGCAGAATTATTTGCTTGGGAATTAACAGCAGGCTTGGTGCAACTCACCACCGCAGCCAGCAGCAGCCCCACCAGCCCAAAAACAGCAAACAGTTGCCAAGATTTACGTTTCATACAAATAAATTCGATCATCATGGGAACCGTTAGAGAAAAAAGCGATCGAGTCCGAAACAGAGTTTTGTGCTCGGGCGTCCGAGGGGAGAGAGTCGGTTTTGATGCAGAATCAATAGTTTTTCGGTCGATCGAGCTAAAATTTGTTGACATTTGCAGCAGAATAGCTATTGTCAAGTAAATTGGATAGCATAAAGTCGGAACGGGCGATCGCAGAACACAGATAGTTCCGCGCAAGGGCAGGATACCGAGATTACAGCACTCCCGTGGCAGTTGGAAACCAACCCTCCAACACCGGGCGCGCTGAATCAGGCTGGCCAACCGCAAAATCAAAAATAGCAATTACCGGCGACCCAATCACATGGTTAACTTTTTCAAAAATCTACTTTCCCCACGCCAGCCTGGAATCGGGATTGAAATAGCCCCAGACCGCATCAACATCATTCAAATCGAAAAGAAAGCTCAGGGATTAAAACTAGCCACCCTAGCCTCAATAGAAGTTCCAGAAGACATAGTACAAGAAGGGCAAATAGTCGATCCGCCTGGAATGGCAGAACTAATACGTGCCGTCATGGCAGAAAACAAAATCAAAGCCAAGCGAGTAGCCACAGCCATTCCTGGCCGCGAAGCCGTCATCCGCTTAATTCCAGTTCCCGCAGAACTCAACGAAGAAGAATTGCGGGATTACATGAACGCAGAAGCAGGACTGTACTTGCCGTTTCCCAGAGAAGACGCCGACGTAGACTATCAAAAAATCGGCCTATTTGTAGATGACGACGGCGTAGAAAAAGTGCAAGTAGTATTAGTGGCAACCCGCAGAGAAGTTACCGACACATACATCGAAACCTTCAAAGAAGCCGGACTGATTATAGACGTGCTAGAAGTAACCAGCTTTGCTCTGATCCGCACCCTCAAAGACCAACTGCAACAATTTTCGTCTCAAGAAGCCGCCGTCTTGACAGACATAGAATTTGACAGTACCGAGTTAGCTATAGTAGTGGACGGCATACCTCAGTTCAACCGTACCATCCCGATCGGCACATACCAAATCCAGACCGCCCTCAACCAAGCCATGAACCTGCCACCAACCAGAGACACCAGCGAACTGCAAGGCATGACCCTGCCAGTCACAGATACAATGGGGGCATCGGGAGACACCAATCCCGGCACAAATGCGATGATTAAAGTATTGGGAGAACTCGCTGACGAACTGCGGCGCTCAGTAGACTTTTACCTCAACCAGAGCGAAGAACTCGAAGTAGCGCAACTGCTGCTAGCGGGCCCGGGAGCTGCGATCGGCAAACTCGACGAATTTTTCATGCAAAGATTAAGCTTGCCGGCATCTCAAGTCGATCCCATCGAAACCCTAGGACTCGAAATCAGCGAAGAAATTACCCCAGAACAGCGAGCAGGTTTAGGAGTCGCATTAGGTTTAGGACTAAGGGAGGTTATGTGAACAAAGAATTAAAAATCGCAAATTTAAAATCCCAAATCGAGGGTCGCCATGTACAGCCTAGATATTAATTTTCTCAACGACAGGCCGGACTACAAACCCGTCACAGCAGCCAAAAGCTCAGGTAAAAAGAGTTCCGGTGGAGTCAAAGACCAAATGCCCCTAATTGGGGCGCTGCTATTTGCCTTCGGTCTCAACGCCGCAGTCATGGGCGCGTGGTGGTGGGCGACTAATGAAAATACCGGCTTAGCCGCAGAACAAGCAACCCTCGACCAAGAACTGGCAAAGTTAAACACTCAAGCCAACGCCATCAAAGCCATCAACGCCGAAACCGACAAAATTACGGCCGAATACAAAGCCTTAGCCGGAGTATTCGACCAAATTAAACCTTGGTCGGCGATGCTGCAAGACCTGAGTGTCCGCACTCCCGCCGGAGTGCAAATTGCCAAAATCGAGCAAATCGACCCCAGTCCCTCCCCCGTTGTGGCAGCAGCACCCCCTCCACCCGCAGCAACTCCCGCCGCCTCCCCAGGGGCGAGTCCGTCCCCAGCCAGCCCCACCCCGGTGGCTGCTCCCGCTCCCCTCGTCCTCCCGCAGCAGCCAGCAAAAGTACAAATTTCAGGCATTGCCGGTACATTTGCTCAAGTTAACGACTTTATGCTGCTAGTCGAGCGCTCTCCTTTTTTCCTCAACAGCAATACCAGACTGGTAGCGGCCACATTAAAAAACAACCCCACACAATTACAAGTGCGTAACCCAAGCGCAGCAGCAGCAGAACTTCCCAAACTGCGGCCGATAGTGGAATATAAAATTGAAACAACGCTCAGCCCGACAGGGGCCTCCGAGTTGCTCCCCGAGTTGCGGAGCAAGCAAGCAGACGGGCTAGCCATACGGATAGAAACACTTCAAGAAAAAGGAGTGCTAGAACCACAAAAACCAGAGGTGAAAAAACCATGACAGCAGCAAACGAGTTTATTCCCAGCGGGGGAAAAGCAGAAGAAGCAGGGACTCAGGAAATATTCGGCATTAAGCTGACACCCCAAGTCCAAGCAATCGGCATCGCGGTTCTCGGCCTCGGAATAGCCGGCTATCTGGGCTACCAGTTCGTACTGCCAGAATTCCAAAAAGGCAGCGAAATCAAGCAAAAAATTACCGAAAGCAAGCAAACGCAATTGCAACTGCAAGCCCAAATTCAAAAAAAGGCAGAAGCAGAAGCAAAGCAAGAAGAAGCAAAACAGCGCCGGGCCAACGTGACGGCAATGTTTGCCAGCGACGCGGGCGCTACCACGCTGCTGCTTGACATGAACCAACTGGTGAATAGAATCAACGCGGGCATTCAAGGAGACGAACTCAAGGCTAAAATTACCAAATTCGAGCCGGATGTCCCGCCAGCAGCGGCAGTGGCAGCAGCCGCGCCGGGAGCTCCAGACCCTGATATTCTGGCCGATACGTCCTTTGGCCCGTCCCTGGCTGGGAAGCTCAGACGCAAAAAATATAAGGTAGAGTTTGAAGGCAATTTCGCTCAAACCCGCAATTTTATGCGTAGCTTGGAGTTGATGCAGTCGCTGTTGGTAGTGAGAAATTTGAAATCTGAATTGCTATCATCAACTGGGACACTGAATATCGATTTCTTGAAAGGGAAAATAGTCCCTGTGGAGCAGCCGCAAACTAAAATTAAAACGGCTTTTGACTTGCACGCGCTGCTGCCGTTAAAACAAGAAGAAAAACTGCCAACTCCAGCTCCGACTCTTGGGAATCCGGCAACTCCGGCTCCGACTCCTGCTGCTAAATAGCCGGATTGTTGCTGATATTAGCTATGGTTGGAAAGTCGCTATTTCAGTAGAAGGTAGAAGGTAGAATTAAAAAAGATATGATTTTCATAAAAAAATATGGCAATCTAAAATCAGGCTTTTTGCCGAATTTATTCTAACTTCTCCCTTCAAATATAGGATCGAATCGAGAATATTTTAGTCAGTCTGGACTTAGTAAAGCCTCTATTAATGTAGGGTGCGTACGACGCACCTTACTGCTATAAGTAGCGTGTCCAACCACTTACTTTTTGGCCGCGAGTCCAATCAGTGGCAGAAGCTCGCGATTAAAGCCAGAAGCTCGCGATTAAAGACTGCGAACAAGAAATAAATAACAAAGTGTAGTTGAGGAGAGAACGTGAAACAGCAGCATCTACGGTTATGTGGAGGACTCTTTGGCATTGCCGGAGTTCTCGTAGTAGCGCCAGCCCCCGTCTGGGCAGCTCCGACCCAAGTCACAGGAGTGCAAGTAAGTCAAGCCAATAATGGGGTAAATATTGTCCTGGCGACTCAAAAGGGCGATCGCCCGCAAGTGATCGCCATCAATAGCGGCAATACCTACCAAGCCACAATCATCAACACCCAGCTCCGCTTGCCCCAAGGCAATGCCTTTCGGCAAGATAACCCGGCTCCGGGCATTTCCTCGGTACAAGTCAGCCAGGTAGACGCTAACAGCATCCGCGTGGTAGTGGCCGGCACCAACGGAGTTCCCAACGGACAAATTGTTCCCGGACAAGGCCAAAGCATCGTCCTCAGCGTTGCCGGAGTTGGCGGTACAGCACAGTCTAACGTGCAGTCGAACCAAGCCCAAACGGCCCAAGCAGCGCCCCCGCCGCCTCCAGGACTGCCGCTGAGCCAAACACAAACAGCTCCCCGGTCGGCTCCCCAAGTCCGCACGTCGCAAGCTCCAGGCGTGATGCTGCCAAATCCCGAAGTTTCGATTACTAGGAACGATCGCCCGCCCCTCCCCAGCGAAATTCAATCCCAAACCAATCAAGCTCCGCCTTTCCAGTCGCGGGCCGTACCGCCGCCCTTGGGAGATATCTCCGTATCTAACATCGCCCCGGCGGCGGGAAATATTGAACTGAGTTCGGGAGAACGCATCCCCCGGTTGGTGCTGCGCGATGCCCCTGTGCGGGACGTTTTAGCTCTGCTGGCTCGGGCTGCGGGACTGAATATCGCTTTTACAGGCGGTGGCGCGGCTCCGGGTCAACCGGGCCAAGCAGTGCCCGGTGTTCCGGGAGCGGCAGGTGCCGATGAAGGGCCGAAGATTTCCTTGGACATCGAAAATGAGTCGGTGCAAGATGTTTTTAATTACGTGCTGCGGATTAGTGGACTGCAAGCCAACCGCGTCGGGCGGACGATTTTTGTCGGGTCTAATTTGCCACTGGACTCGCGGAATATTATCGTTCGGACTCTGCGCCTCAATCAAGTTAAGTCTGCGGATGCAGCTAACTTTTTGAGCGCTCAAGGTGCGGAAACTCAACTGCCAATTACTCGGGTGACGATTCAAACCGTCGGGCAGGGAAATACGGCGCGGGATGTGGAAATTCGGGAACCGGACATTAAGGCGATCGGTGCTAAAGACGGCAGTGGGCCCCTATTGTTGAGGGGACTGTCGGTGCTCGCCGATACTCGACTCAATTCGGTAACTTTGGTGGGAGACCCGCGCAAGGTTGATATCGCCGTAGCTTTCTTGACGCAGCTAGATTTGCGCCGCCGTCAAGTGGCTGTCAACGTCAAGGTGATCGATATCAACTTGTCGGGAAACAACACCAGTAGCAGCAGTTTCTCTTTCGGAATTAATAACAATTTCTTCGTCAATGACGGCGGAGCGGCAACTCTCAATTTTGGTGGGATTAATCCTCCCAACACCGATACTGTTAGGAATGGCATAGCTAATCCGCCGATTATCAACAACCGAGACATTCCGATTACCGACAGGGTACCTTTCTACGATCCGAGGGGCAATTTAATCAACGTGCCGCTGACAGCACCGGGCGGCGGGTTGTTCGTCGAGCCGACAGCGCCGATTACTAATAACCCGTCGGCAGTTGGGGTTAGGGATTACACCCCGTTTAGCAGGAGCTTAACAGATGGAGCGTTGCAATCTTTCGGAAGTGCGACTTTCGGGCTGTTCCCGCTGTTCCAATATCCGAGGAGGTTCCTGTCGGCGTTGCAGGCAAATATTCTCAGCAGCAATGCCAAAATCCTGACCGATCCGACTCTGGTGGTTCAAGAAGGCGAAACGGCGAATGTGAATATTACTGAAGAGGTGATCAGTAACATCACTTCGACATCGCAGTCAACGGCAAATCAAACTACTAGAACGGTGACAGCCGTTAAGGATAAGGCTGGTTTGCAGTTGGGGGTGGCAGTTGACCGGGTTGACGATAATGGTTTTGTCTCTCTGCGGGTGAATCCGATTATCAGGGGGGTCGGCGTCCCTCAAAACCTGACCACTGACGGGAATACCAATCAGATCAGTCTGCTGTCGGAGCGATCGTTGCAATCCGGGTTAATTCGTCTGCGAGATGGTCAGACTTTGATTGTGTCGGGAATTATCCGCGACCAAGAACGGATTGAAGCGAGCAAAATCCCGATTTTGGGAGATTTGCCGATTATCGGTTCGCTGTTCAGGAGAACCACTAAGAACAACCAGCGGGCGGAAGTGATTGTATTGCTGACACCGCAGATTTTGGATGATAGCGATCGATCGAACTTTGGCTACCAAAACAACATCAGTCCTGACGCGCGCCAACTGTTGCAGCGGAGTCAACCCGTCCAACCGAGGCAGTAGTCGGTTGACGGTTGGCTGTTGGCTGTTGACGGTTGGCTGTTGACGGTTGACGGTTGACTGTTGACTGTTGACTGTTGGCAGTCCGGCAGTCCGGCAGTCCGGTAGTCCGGCAGTCCGGTAGTCCGGCAGTCCGGCAGTCCGGCAGTCCGGTAGTCCGGCAGTCCGGCAGTCCGGCAGTCCGGCAGTCCGGCAGTCCGGCAGGGGTTGAAACCCCTGCCTCAAAGCGAAAGTCCTCTAAAGAGGACTAAAGAAGTCATTAGTCCTCTTTAGAGGACTTTCGCTATTAGCCAGGGACTTAAGTCCCTGGCGGGTTTCGGGAGAATGAAACGGCCCTGGCGGCCTCCCCAGAAAGGGGAAAGGACAAAGGAAGCAGAAAAAAAAATCCTTTACCCCTTGACAAATGACATTTTATTCCTTCTATTTCTGCTTTTTCCCTCATTTCAAATCCACTCCCGGCGAGAAATTTGCTCTTTGAGGTGGTTTTTTTTTACCTAATTTTGGGTATTAATTCAAAAAAATGTCTAAATCCATATAAATTAAAGGTTCCACCGATCCATAAGGGTCGGCAAGACTTTAGAATAATGCAGTGAAAATTAGATGCTGTGGGGTTTTCAGCAGTTAGCAACAAAAATTCCTTTTCTGACCAATTATCCTTGGGTAATTAGTATTCAGCAGGAGTTCTGAAATTGGGGAAGCGGGCCGGAGCAATAGGGAACTACCCTTCATCTCCAAACCCAAACTCCAATGCAGTTGATAACTCACAGCTAATAGTTGAACGGAGTCTGTGTAACGTGTTTTGCAAACCCAGAAGGAGTGTGCAATGAATAAAGGTGAATTGGTTGATGCAGTGGCGGAAAAGGCTAGCGTGACGAAAAAACAGGCAGATGCTGTTTTGAGTGCAGCCCTCGAAGCAATCATGGAAGCTGTCTCCGAAGGCGACAAAGTGACGCTGGTTGGTTTTGGTTCGTTTGAGTCGCGGGAACGCAAGGCCCGGGAGGGTCGCAATCCCAAAACTGGGGACAAGATGGAAATCCCCGCAACCCGAGTTCCTGCATTTTCCGCAGGGAAGTTGTTCAAGGACAGAGTTGCACCGCCGAAAGAACCCAAAGAATAGGTGAACTGAGTCTTGACTAGACCTGTACACGGGGGGAACTTAGCTTGGGCAGCCACATTGGCGGGCTGCCCTGCTGCTGCTATTCTCGATTTTTCTGCGAGTATCAGTCCTTTGGGCCCTCCTGAGTCGGCTCTTGATGCGATTCAAGCTCACCTCAGCAGTCTGACAGCTTACCCAGACCCGGATTATGGAGAGCTGAGGGCTGCTTTGGGTGAGGCTTTGAATGTTGACCCGGATTGGATTTTGCCGGGGAATGGTTCGGCGGAATTGTTGACTTGGGCTGCTTGGGATTTGTCGAAGCTGGAGGCGACTTATTTGGTGACTCCGGCTTTTGGCGATTACTCGCGGGCTCTTTTGGCTTTCGGCGCGCAGGTGCTGGATTGTCCTTTGGCTCTGAAATCGTTGGAGGCTGGGACAGGAAACGGATTAGTAACGGATGGTTTGTCGGTTTCTAACCGTTCCTTTGTCTCCCCTGCTTTGTCTCTCCCAGTTCCTCTGGTTGATTCCGATCGAGGTTTGCTACTGAACAACCCGCACAATCCTACGGGTGTGCTGTTCGGTAGAGAGGCGATACGGCCTTATTTGGAGCAGTTGGCTTTGGTGGTGGTGGATGAGGCCTTTATGGACTTTCTACCGCCGTCTGAGCAGGAAACTTTGATCGATGCTGTTGAGGAATTTCCGAATTTGGTGATTTTACGATCGCTCACTAAATTCTATTCTCTGCCGGGACTGCGGATGGGCTGTGCGATCGGCCATCCCGATATTCTCCGCCGCTGGCAGTTGCAGCGCGATCCTTGGCCTGTGAATGCTTTGGCCGCGGCGGCGGCGGCTGCTGTGGTGCGAGATACTGTTTTTGAGCAACAAACCTGGGATTGGCTACCTGTGGCTCGCCAAGAGCTGTTTGAGGGTTTGGCTAATTTACCGGGTTTGCGGCCTTTTCCTGGTGCGGCTAATTTCTTGTTAGTTGAGTCGTCGGTTTCGGTTTCTCTGATTCAAAAAACTCTGTTGCAACGTCACCAGATTTTGATTCGGGATTGTTTGAGTTTTCCTGAGTTGGGCGATCGGTTTTTCCGAGTAGCCGTGCGATCGAGGGCGGATAATCTGCGACTGATTTCTGGACTTAAAGAAGTCATTAGTCAGTAGTCAGTAGTCATTAGTCATTAGTCCGTTGACAGTTGTCCGTTGTCAGTTGACAAACGGATTTTATTGGTCGTTGGAGCGCACTTACCCAAGAAACCCGTTTTCTATGATAAATCTTGGATTTTGCAGCGAAGTATCTAGGAAGAAACCGGGTTTCTGACCCCGCGCGCCGATCGTCCTAAACTACTAAATAATGACTACTGACTAATGACTAATGACTATTGACTACTGACTAATGACTACTGACTAATGACTTCTTAATTTATGCTTGATTATGATTTAGTGATTATTGGTGGAACTCCGGCCGGACGCTATGCTGCTTTGACTGCAACTAATTTCCCGGCTCGCGTTGCTTTGGTGGAACCGCTAAGTGATTCGCAAGATTTGCCGACTGGGGAGAAAGAGTCGATCGAGCTTGGCTTGAGATACAGCCAAATTTTAAGCGAGGCTGCTCGTTTTTCCCAGCAAATTCGTCGCCAGCAGTTCGGAGTTCGCCAGGAAGTGGCTAATTCAGAAATGCGGTTTGACGCGGCGCTAAAATGGGCCGAGGGTGTTGTTGCTAATTTGTCAGAAATTGATTCTCTTGGCGTTTTGGCTGCTCGCGGTGTCGATGTTATTTTTGGTAATGGCGAGTTTGTTGGGAAACGAGATTTGGCTTTTGTGGTGGGCGACCGAAAATTGCGATCGCTCAGTTATTTGCTAGCTTGTCCAACAATGCCTGCAATTCCCAATATTGAAGGACTTTCTGCTGCTAGCTTTTTTACTTCGGAAACTGTCGCCCAATTGGCAAAACTTCGACAATTACCTCAAAGTTTGGCTGTAATCGGTGGCGATCCTAGCGGTGTCGAAGTGGCTCAAACTATGGCTCGATTAGGGGTGGCTGTGACGCTTGTGGTGAAGAGTTCGCACATTTTGGCGAAAGAAGACCGAGAGGCTGCTGGCTTGGTTCAAGCTGCAATGGAAGCCGAAGGAGTACGGGTTTTGACTGGTACTGAGGTGACTCAAGCTCGGGTGATTGATGGTAAAAAATGGATTCAAGCTGGGCCGGCGGCGATCGAAGCTGAGGAGATTTTTCTCGCCGCTGGCCGCGGGCACAATTTTGGATCGTTAAATCTCGAAGCAGTTAGGGTAAAATTCAACGATCGGCGGTTGATTTTAAATGACAAGCTGCAAACAACTAATTTTCGTATTTATGCGATCGGCGATGTTGCTGGAGGTTATTCCTTCCCTCACATCGCTAATTGCGAAGCTACGGTTGCGGTTAAAAATGCTTTACTTTTGCCGATGTTTCAAATAGATTATCGCGGAATTCCTTGGGCGATTTTTTCAGATCCGCAGTTGGCGAGGGTTGGCTTGACTGAAGCGCAAGCAAGGCGCCGTTTTGGAGATGATATTATTATTAGTCGGGAATATTTTAAGAATATTGAAAGAGCTCAAATGTGCGGGGAGACAAGTGGTTTTTGTAAGATTGTCGGGCGCCGCAATGGGGAGATTTTGGGAGCGAGTATTGTGGGCCCGCAAGCTGCTGAGTTGATTCATACGATCGCCTTGGCTGTGCGTCACGGGATGAAGGTTGAGGCGATCGCCGAACTTCCTTATATTTGGTCAAGTTTTTCGGCAATTAACGGTCAAACTGCTGCTGTTTGGGAGTCGCAGCGCGGACGCCACAATACTTTTATGCAGAATTTGTCAGAGAATTTGTTTCACTGGCGCAGGTATTGGAATAGATAGTTTTGGGAATTGGGAATTGGGAATTGGGAATTGGGAATTGGGAATTGGGAATTGGGAATTGGGAATTGGGCGCGGGTAGTCAGAAACCGGGTTTTTTGCGAGAATACTTTGTTACAGCCCGCAAAAACGGTGAAAAACCCGGTTTCTTTGGTAGGAGTGCGTCCAGGAGTGTCAAAGCCCTTGATTTAGTAGCTAATTATGAGTATGATAACCAATGTCAAAACTTGAAATACAGTCCAGACACACTACTACTACTACCCGAGGTCGGATTCATGGATTGCAAAACTGCTACTTTGGTTTACGAAACCGGAAATCCCCTGGAAAAGATTCGCGAGATTTTTCCTGAAGCTTGGAATTTTTTGACAGCCCAGGCTTTGGCTTTTGTTGCGGGGAAAGAGGATGAGTTTGATTCGGAAATTAAAAAGTCGATCCTCTCCGAGGGCTGCGCTAACGGCAAAACGCCTTTTGGGTTCAGAATTACTCACCGCGATGATACTGAACAATTAACAAAGGATATTTCTGAGTTGTTGGGCGATATTACTTCTCGGTTACTTTTGGAACAGCATTTTTCTCAAGTTGCGGGCCGTCCTCTTTATTTCAGCACGATTTGCTGTTCTAGCCACTTAACAGCCGATCGCGAATTGACTTTGGATGAAGTTCTGCCAATTCAGCGGGCTGCGGTTAAATTGCAATAGTCAAGCTGTTGTTCTAATTATTGCTGGCGAGAGTGCAATGCTGGATTTGACGATCGCCGGTACAATGCGATCGCACGCCATTCTCGCCCCAGAAAGGTTTCTGGCGACTGGGCCCACTTGCAGCGCTGCTAAACCGCCAGTCAAAAACAATTCGCATCCGGGCCAGCGCAGGTGTTTGTCTAACACTGGCAAACCTTTAACTATTTCAATGGGATGAGTTTCTAACATTTCTTGGAACATCGGCTCGTCTGCAATGTCGAGTTTGCTACCAGTTGCTAGCCAAATTCGATCGACAAATAACGTCTCCCCACCGCTGCAATCCACAGTCCATCTGTTATTTTCCCACCGAACGGCAACAACTTCGCACTGTTCGTGAAATGTCAGTTGTTGGCTGTGCGAAAGCCGTCGCAACTGTGTCATAATTGCAGGTGTCATCGAGCCACCGTTGCGAGCTTCTTGAATACTTTCCCAACGCTTCTGGCAATCTGGTTCTGCCTCGAATCCTTTGAGATACTTTGGCCCCAGCCAACCGGGTTCGGCATCAAATAGTTTTTCTTGGAAATAGCGCCTCGTCATTAACAAAACTTTTGCTCCTCTGGCGGTTGCTCCTACTGCTAAATGTCCGCTTGTTAGTCCGCCGCCGACAATTAATATTTGTTCTCCTTGTAAGTGCAAACTGGGCAAATCTACTTGATGGGAGTGGCGAATTCTTTCGGCGGGATACTGTGTTTGGATTTGATTTGCCCAGGCTGGTAAATGCGGTTTTCCACTGCCGGCGGCGACAATTACTCGGCGGGCGATCGCACTTTTTCCGTCTTCAAACCACAGGCGAAAACGGCGGGATTTCGGCTGAATGCGGGTAACTTTTGCTTTGATAACTCGATCGCCCAATTGCCACTTTTTAACTGTGTCAGCACAGAATTCCTCAAACAGCCGACTTCCGGGTAAGTCGTAGGGGGGAAACAATTCCGAGGAGCGATTTTCGGCAAACCTCCGCAATTCGTAAGGGTTGGGATCTGGGTGGTGCACAGGGGGCGATCGCAAATGCCCAATTTCTAATGCTGCAAATTGCCTCCGCCACTGTGTCAGCCATTCGCCGCTCGGATCGAATGCTAAAAGTTTATCCCGGAGGCTGTTGCGTTTTTTCAATATGTGTGCTGCCAAAGTTAGGGCGTGGGGCCCGGCGCCAATGAAAGCTAAATCAATTTGGGGCGGCGTGGCTTCTGAGTTCGCTTGCATGAGAATTGCGAAATTTGCGAATGATAACAATTCTCATTATAGGTTGATCGACCATCTATTTTGCATCGGTTCTGCATCTAGGACTGTTTTTGAACGAACGAACCGCGAAGACGCTTTCCCCGTAGGGGTTCCCGTTCCCCGTAGGGGTTCCCGAAGGGTAGGGTAGGGTAGGGTAGGGTAGGATGCGAAGGTTAGGGACTTCCAGAAAATAAATAGTTCCGATAGAGTAAGATAGATTAAGAATCTATACAGCAAGAAGATACTAGCAATGTTAGAACTCACAGACGGACTCAAAGCATTATTAAAAGAGACAGCCGAGCGGTTAAAAGGGCATGAACGTCGTCGGTTCATGGCGCAAACAGTAAAGGAATTAGGAACAGGAGGACAGCGATTAGCAGAAAGAGAACTGGGTTGGCACCGAGACCTGATTCGGAAAGGAAAACGAGAAATAGAGAGTGGAATAGTTTGTGTTGACGCATTTGAGTTGCGAGGAAGAAAATTAACAGAACAACGGTTACCAAATCTGCTAATTGACATTAGCAATATTGTGGATAGTCAAAGTCAAACAGATCCAAAGTTTAAAACAAGTCGTTTGTATACACGTATCAGTACGGCAGAAGTTCGCCGTCAATTGATAGCCCAGAAAGGCTACAATTCAGAAGAATTACCCAGTGAAGAAACAATTCGGACTCGGATGAATCAATTGGGATACTATCCAAGCAAAGTGGGGAAAACAAAACCGCTAAAAAAGTTGAAATGACCGAGCCTATTTTTGAGCAACTAGCAATTGTGAACAAACAAGCAAAAGATGACCCGACAATATTAAGGCTATCATTAGATGCAAAGGCGACGGTCAAGATTGGTAACTTTGCTAGAGGAGGAAAGACCCGTGCGGAGGCAGAAGGTAACGACCACGACTTTAATCCAAAGGAAAAGGTCACACCATATGGTATTTTCTTACCAGAATTAGATGAGTTATTTTACTATTTCACCACGTCAAAAGTGACAAGTGACTTTATGGTTGATGTGTTAGAGGCTTGGTGGTTAGAACATCGCAAACGTTTTCCTCAAGTCAAGACATTATTACTGAATCAGGATAATGGGCCAGAGAATCATTCTCGTCGTACTCAGTTCATGAAACGAATTGTCGAATTTGTTCAGAGACATTGCCTAAACATACGCCTAGCTTATTACCCACCTTATCATAGTAAATATAATCCAATTGAAAGAACTTGGGGAATTCTAGAAAATCATTGGAATGGGAGTATTTTAGATGAAATTGATACTGTATTAAATTTTGCACGAACTATGACATGGAAGGGTCAGAATCCTATGGTTAGACTTGTTACCGAAATATATAAAACTGGGGTAAAGCTTACGAAACAAGCAATGGCTGAGGTAGAAAATCAAATTCAAAGATTAACTTGCTTAGAAGTACAAAATGAAAAACTGAATCTTGGTAAATGGTTTGTCGATATTTTCTACAACCCAGAATCAAAATTGGAATGATTTTTTATTTGTAAGTCCCTAAGCGCGATCGACTCTTTGAACTAAAACCAACGAATTGGAACAATAACTAATGAAAATTTCACCTGCACAACTTTTCCCTGGGTACACATTCGAGGCCGGCGAAATCAGAATCCCGATCGCAGCATTAACCGATTTGACGGCAGCCGAAGCGAATGCAACAACCGGAAATGCTATGGAAGTGCTTCGACAGTTAGTGGATTTTACTCAAGGCCAAGTAGCGGCATTAGCACCAACTGCTCGACCAACAAAAGCAACTATCACTAAAGCGAATCCCTCCCTCGCCTCCGGCGCAAATGCAGTACCAGGAACATTGCGACAATCCTACAGTCTCGCATTCGATTTACAGCCCACATCACTAGAATTGGCGACTGAGCCCACCCTGTAAATAAATGGCAAGACCTGAAGGCATTACATTTAGAGGAGACAATTATCTCCCCGACTGGACAAGTGAAACATTTCGATACTCATACACATTCAAAATCCCAGACGGATTAGGGACGGGCGAGATCGATGCAATTATTGATGCTGTTGGCGGCGAAATCGCCCCAGAATCAAGTAAGGGAATTCCATGCGACGATAACGAAGGTTTTCCCTGGACTCCTCGAAAACTAAAATTCTGGTTTTCCACAGGAAAAACAGTGAGTATCCCTATCCCGAACAAGCTGGAACTCGTTGCCAATTCAGCGGCAATTGCCACATCATTGCTGACAATAGCGAACGTAGTTTGTGTGAGCTTGGAAGGCGAAACCTGGAGAAACATCATAGACTCCCTTGAAGCTCCGGCAACGGTAACGACTCCAACTCCGTTAGTAGTAACAGCAACGCCAGCAGGGCAAAAAGAGCAAAGCTATCTAGGCTCGATGAGCTACGAAAGTGATGGGGTTTTTAACATGAATAAAGCTTTCAGAATGGCTACTGATAGAGGGGAAAACCAGCCCTACGAAATCTACGAGGATGCTATTAACAATTGCCTTGTCGCCGGGGGAGCTATCAACACTAGCCAAGGTAGATGTTCTGGTTTCGTCAGCCGAACCTTCGATCACCGCAGATTTTCGGTGACTATGCTGCAAACCAGAAATGTTGTCAGCGGGGGAGATGGCGGCACAGCGGAGGAGGAAACCACTGAAGCGAAATCGAAGATGCTTGTACCTATGAGTTCGCGAGATCCGGCAGATATCAATGCCTGTGCGATCGCCCTTAGAGATGTAGCGAGTACCATCTGCCTAGGATACCGAGGTGAGTGGGATAAACGATTCTCCACGCGCAACCCAGCAGCGCTACCTGGTTAATGTTTTGGCGAGCCGATTACACTACCGATTCTGGCAAAATATTCTATCGAGTCACACTGGTGGCAACAGAAGAAGATTTATTGCCTGAGATATACAAAGCTTCGGTAGTAAAAGGTCGAGGATTTTGCGACTTACCGAAGTCAGTCAATCCTCGACACGCAATCATCACAAAAGAAGATGGTAGCAAGGGATATATAGAATATCCCTTTATGCCTGGTACGGCAAACTGGTTTTCATTTTGGGAACAAATCCGGGGGAATCCCCTAATCATTGCCAGCGAAGGTGCTGGAGAAAAAGCAAAAACGAGGAGACAAAAATGAGATACATTGTATTGAAAACAGAAGTAAATAGCGACGGAACAGTCACTTTGTCCAGCATTCACCAAACCGTTCGCAAGCCTTCTGGTAGCTCAATAGAATGGATTGACGTAAAAGATGCAACCACAAACACGATCGATCCATCAAAATGTGATTTTATGTCATTCGACGACAAAGAAAGCGCTATAGAGTTCTTAAAAGAGGCAGATTTAGACTCGGACAATACCGTTGTCATTGGTGTCGAAGTTGACTAGCGTCGAAAAAATCAAGACCCTCAAGACTATTCGAGGCAAGGATTTAAAGATTCGATACAGTCAAGATAACCTGGATGACGCTCTCGTCAATCAGCGACAATCTTTCGATAAAAACGGTGACACGTTAACACCAATTACGCCCCTACTTTTGGCTCGACAGGTTAATACGAATAACCCCACAATCGCCAGACTTGGCAACTCGGAACCGAGACATATTTCAGCTTGCTTCGGCTCCACAGACAACAAATCTGGCGAAAGTAATTTCATAGTCGTAATCCCCTACAGTCCGAGCGACACGAACCACAACTTACATATTCAAGAAATTTTCAACTACATATCCCTTAGCCAAAAACTGCAACCAAAATCGCCACTAAATTTAACGTACCAGGGCGAAAATAGTAACCCTTGATGAGCAATGCCTACTCTTGTAACTATCCTGGACACGGTAATTATTCCAGCAAATCCTACTTTTACCGATTGGTTCTCGCAGGCTGACTTTTTAGTATTTCAATCCGATACTACGGGAGAGTACGTAGAGACAGGAGAATTCATCGAAGTAGCGATCGCACTTTTTGCGGAGATTGCACCGGGAATTGAAAGGCTGTGTGAAGAATGGCGGGAATCAATCAATACGATCGACTTAATCCTGTTGCCCGAAAAATACAGAAACGACTGCTTCCCAATGCGTCTCTTAATCAATCCATCCAGCGGGTTCCACGCTCGAATAATAGCGATATCATGCTAACTCCGACGATTGAATGTTTAGAAAAAAAAGTGAGCCTAACGTATCCTCACTTGCTAGATTTCGAGTTAAAGATGGATTTCAATCCGATTATCGAGAGATTTAAACTTGTAGGCAAATTCTGCTTAGTACACTGGCAAGCCAAACCTTTTGGGCTGAGGCGTTGGGGAATTTACGATGCAGGAATTGACAAATACTTCGCAGCAACGTGGGACTGCATTGATATCAATTGCAGCGGAATTCCATTGCAATTGGACGAGGTAATAATAAAAACTGTTCCCACGGCGGTACTTTACTTTAAAAACAGCAAAGTTATCGAGCAAAATTATCTTTCTATTGTCAAATGCTAATAAATTCAAACAACCTAACGACAGCGCTTGGATTAATCGCTGGCATCGCGGAAATATTAATTGAATTCGAGTACATAGAGAAAAGATTAGGAGGGGTAATCCTAGCACTCAGCTTACTAGGCTGGGGATTTCTTACCAATCTACCAGCGAAAACCGAGCAGAAGTGGAGGGGGAAATGACGATAATTCAACTTTTGGAAGGCGTACTTATCATTGCAGGTGTAGTCGGGACATTTCTTGCAACACTCAAGTATCTGATCAGGTTTCAAAGAAAAATAGACAGGCTATTAATATTGATGGCATTGACGAGAAACAGACTGGAGGACGTGGAAAATTTTTTAGAAAAGAACACTGAATTCAAACAAAAAAAACGAATAGAAAACGATGAACTGCCCGAATTAAATACCGATTTCGTTTAACATACTATTCACAAAACAATGCATAAACTACTTTTCACAATGGAACTACAACCCTCAACATCTTTGTTGTGGGGAAACCTCAAACTTGTATATCCAAACCAAAAACATATTGATTACATCGCAACTTCTGGGTGCACACAATGGCAACAACCAGGGGATGAGTGGGCTAGAGCACGAGGGCCGATACCGCATGGATTTAATTACTCAATACCAACAACACCTTACTACCTCCCCACAAAGGGTATTGAAGGAATGTTTTTTCACATAACTCCCGATCCGGTTGAATCGCTTTTAGGTGACATTCGTAGTGAATTAGGAATTCATTTTGATGCTAATGTACCTGGCTCTGCCGGATGTATCGTATTGCGAAACAAGTCGGGCTGGGAGGGATTTTGCGCTCGTATGGATGCGATCGCAAAATCCGGCATCAAGTCAATTCCGCTCTCGGTCAATTACAAGTGAAACTACTCAGGCAATTGAGACTGATTAATAACGTGACCGTAATTTTGAAGTATCATTTTGCCGTCGCGGTGGCCGGCTATCTGTGCAACTTGTGGCACAGATAAACCACTCTCAAGGGCTTGGCTCAAAAGAGTGTGTCGGGTGGCGTAGGGCTTTCTGTAAGGGATATCTAAAAAGCGCAATGTGGGCAGCCAGCATTGAGTACGAAAATTGCCATGATCTATAATTTGCCCCTTGGGGCTTTTGAAAATCAGCCCGCAAGCATTCTCAGTAATTATTGAGCTAAACAAAGTAAAAACACGATCGGACATTTTTAAAGTGCGGACAGATTCTTTGGTTTTAGGGGACTTACAAATTTTTTGGTATTTCCCTCGTTGCCGAGACACAGACTGCTTGATAAAAACTAAACGCTTTTCCAGATCGATACTACCCCAAGTCAACCCGACAGCTTCTCCAGTTCTCACTCCCGAGAAAAGCAAAAATCGCACAAACGGTGCGTAAGTGACATAAACCCGATCGACATAATCTAATATTTTTTCGATTTCAGCACCTGACAGTGGTGCTTTTTTCTTGTCCGATTGCTGCCGCTCATCTTCTGTCGCAGTGCGGGAATGAATTTTCCTCAAAGGATCGCCCGCCGGCTTAATCAAACCTTCTTCTGTAGCCCACCGCAAGCACGACCTTAACATGGATAATCGGCGGTTAAAAGTGCTAGCAGCCAAATTACAACTTACAAACCAGTCAACTTGAGAAATAAGCGGGTTTTGTGCTTTGACAAGCATCGCACGCACACAGGCGTAATGATCTGCTGCGGTAGACGGTAGCAAATTTAGAGAGTTAACCCAAGCATCCCAAATATTAAGCCAGCAAACTTTGGACGTGGTATTGACTTGCAGCGGAGTTTGAGCGATCGACATTCCATGCCGATACCTTTCCAAAGATGGATCGAAATTTCCCGCAAGAATATCATTCTCAATTTTTGTGGCGATCGCAGCCACCAATTGCCGATCGCGCTTATTCTCCCACTTCCCTCCAGGCAATGGTGAAAACGAAAACCTAGCGCCCTCAACAGTAAACTGAAGCCGGATCGCTTTCCTATCTTTTGACAGATTAATATTCATTTTGAGCGGATTTTGAGCGCAAACTACGTTAGCGGTAGATCCGACAAACTTATCAAAACCGTAGAAACTTTGCTACGAGGGAACGGGACAGACGGGGCTCGAACCCGCAACTTCCGCCGTGACAGGGCGGTGCTCTAACCAATTGAACTACTGTCCCTCGTTTTTGCTTGTTTTTCAAGCACAATCTCTATTATGCCTATGACCTCACCTTTTGTCAAGAGGTTTTTTGAACTTTTATTTTGAAGCCCAAAATTTGAGTCTCTTGCAGGGGGCTGAAGTTGTTGTCGCTCACCAAAATCAGACCTACGGTACCATCCGCCAGCGCGGGGCCGAATGTCAACCCCTCAATATTGTCTAGGGGGATTTTCAGGGTTTCCAAATCCAGCAGCAGCCGTTTTTGAGCGGGAGAAATCTCGCCCAGACGGCTTTTGAGGCTTTCGATCCCTTCAATACGATCGACCTTTTCCAGAGAAATCTCAAAAATTCTGATAGTTGTGCCGGTTTCCAGGGAGAAACCGCGCTCTAAACTCAACAAGCGATTTTCGTCGATCGCCAGCAAATCCACTAAACCGCTGCTAGTCAATTTTCCCACAGGATTCGCGCCGGCGGGTAGCGGTTCGGTGATGTAGACAAAAGATCGCTCTGGATTGCCACTAAGGGCATCGTACCGTAGAATCCGGCACGGACTACCACTTTGCAGCGAAGACACTGCGCCATCTTGAAGCAAAGCATTTTCTGTGGCTGTGAATAGATACTTGCGATCGGGAGTCAAAGTCAAACTTTCAAAAGCGAGATTGTTGCGAATGCCTTTACTGCCTTTATCATCTGGCAAAAATAGTTCAGGAATCTGCAGCGTTTTGAGGAGTTTACCATCTAGGGAGAATTCTTTGATGAACGGAGTGATTTTGCGCTCGGCATCTCCCTCAGAAGAAACAAACACGCTGTTGGCAGTAAAAGCGATGCCTTCTGGATCTAAACTTAATTCTGGAAAACTCTTGCCGTTTTCATCTAGTAAAGTTTTGACAGCAGTAAAAGCAACTTGCTCTTTTTCCAGTTTACCAGGATCCAAGTTGATTTTAAGAGTGTAGAAACGCGCCGGAGCCTTGCTGCTGCGGTCATCAGAAATGGCATAATAAACTTGTTTGTCAGCATCATAAGTAATCCCTGAAATTCCGCCAATTTCCGTTCCGCCAAACGGAGAACCAGTCGGAAATATCGCTCTCCCGATAAAATCTATTTGAGTAACAGCAAAAGATTGAGCCGATATACTAACAAAAATAGCAACTGTTGCTGCTACAAGAATACCGGAAACAAATAGAATTAATTTGGCTGACTTTAGCATTTTACTAATAACTAAATTATGATATTAAAACTCTCTTCAGTCCGCCTAAGAGCGGACTTCGTTTGTGTAGACGCGGTTTCCAACCGCCGAGTCTTTTTCTTAAATCCTAGATTCATGATTGATGATCCAGCAAAAAATTGGTCAACCAATCTTTAACTACATAAGTAGCACGACAGTCGTCTTCATTGTAGCGGACGATCGCCTCCAAGATCGATCGATCGCCCGTTTTCAGCCAATCATCGTACCAACAGACGCACTGAGCACCGTTGGCTTTAGCATCTCGCCACTCAAAACCCAGCCAGCGGGCGATCGGTTTGAGCGCATAACTTTCCACTGGCATTATCGCTTTTTGAGTAACATATTTATGAATGTCTACAAAGCGTTTAAGCACGGGTTTCCACAGATATGCTGGCGTGTTGTAAAGTTTTGCCAGTCGCTTGAAAGTCTTGACTTCGTAATCGCAAAAGTGGAAAATAGGAGCAATGGGATAAGTCCACATTAATTCCAAAAATTGTGACCAAGCCGCTCCTTCTTCTGCGGCACTTTCCGCTAAAAACTGGTAGTATGTCTCGGTATTGTTGTACCTATCAACGACTAAGACTCCGTGGAGGTAATCTAGATTTAATTCTGGTTCCGCTTCAATATCGAAGTATAGTTCAATGGGTGCGATCGGCAAAAACACCGATTGAGAATACGGAATCGGTTTCGGGCGGAGAATCGGCGCAGCTATAGAAAGTTTGGCAGATTGATTTTCTGTAGTCTTTACAGACTCAATTTTAGCTATTACTAAACTATTTCCGGCAACTTCTGGTATTCTGATAAACTGATTAACCGCTGTAGCTGCCGAATCTCTATCCGTGACATCCGTTAAATCCGTTACAAAATCCGCTGCCGAACCTCTATCCGTGACATCCGTTAAATCCGTTAAATCCGTTGCCGAACTTCTCTCCCCTCGCACAAACGGCTGATTCAAAAAAGTCGATCGCGCTTGCTGCACCACATCCACCGCTACTCCCGCCACAAACTCAGGATAACTCGCCAATAAATCGGAATTAGCATTAGCCAGAGATTCTAAATCCGTCAATCCTAGAACTTTTAGGATAGCATATCGCTTAGCCGTAACTCCCGGCAATAGCGAAAGATGTTTAATCGATTCAGCTTCCGCATGACAAGCAGTATACCAACCGCAAAGAGTACACTTTTGCCGAGAAATGAAAACCTCCGGTTTATGCCGATTTTCTAACATCTCAATGCACTCATCCAAAATCTCGAACATCTGAGGCATTCGCTGGTATAGATTCACCGCCCAAAGTCCTTTTTTACGCAGCATCAACCACGCATTTTCAGGCATTGTTCCCTGCATGGAAGCTAACACTTGCGCGTGAAAAGCTGCGATAATTTGATACTCTAGTTTTGGTCGCTTGCTGAGCCAAATATCGGCAGTTGCATAACTCCAATTGCCAAATTTGGAATCTCCCGGTTGTTTGATTAATAAGTGCGGGCGGCTGACGAGGGTGATTTCCCAAGAGTGCAGGATTGAGGAGGAAAGATGCACTGGAGTTTCGGGAATTTCGCCGATGTCTGGTAAATATTGGCCGTCTATTCCTGAGATAGAAGCTGTTTCACCATTGGCTTTGCCTAATTCACCTTGGCAAAGGACTCCTCGATAAATGCGATCGACTCCTTGCTGCATTAAACTCAAAGTAGCCGCCGCACCAGCCGCCCAATCTCCTCTAGGATAATATGGTTGTTCGTAGGTTTCGGATTCTAAAGTTTGCTGCTGGTATGTCGAGCTATCTCGCATCAATTTCAGTAGAAAGTCGCTTGGTGGATCTTGGTGTTTCCAATCTCCCAATGTGTCTAAAAATGCTCGGAGATTACATCGCTGATAGGAAAGTAGCAGTTTGTCAGTTATTAACATTTAGTGTTTGAAGAAGGAAGAAGGAAGAAGGAAGAAGGAAGAAGGAAGAAAAAATTACACACTTCAACGGGTTCAGGGTATGAAGAAGAGAAGAAGAAAAAAGCTTTTTTGAGAGAGGTTTTTGACATTAATATTTATTCAATCAGTCATGCGCGCACATAGTCCATATATAGTGTTTGGTAGGGGCAATCCCCCCGTGGTTGCCCATCTCTAGGATTATTGTGTAAGTTCTATCAATATTAACGCTATCAATTAATTACCCAAAAAAAATGACAAAGGACAAACATCGGCAACAATTTCCAGCTTTGGCCAATAAAGCTTATTTTAACTACGGCGGACAAGGGCCGTTGCCTGAGCCTGCTTTAGAGGCGATTTATGCGGCCTATAAGCGGGTGCAGCTTGGGGGGCCGTTTTCGGGGGAAATCGGTGCTTGGGTGGCTCAGGAGGCGATGCTGACGCGACGTGCGATCGCATCTGAGTTAGCTGTCCCTCCCGAAACGATCGCCCTGACTGAAGATGTCACCGTCGGCTGCAATATTGCTCTGTGGGGCATTGATTGGCATCCTGGCGACCATTTATTGCTTTCTGACTGCGAACACCCCGGCATTGTAGCTAGTGTAATGGAACTTCAGCGCCGTTTCAACCTTGAGGTTTCGGTTTGTCCGTTGGCGGCTACTTTGAATGAGGGCGATGCGGTGGCGGTAATTGCTGATTATTTGCAGTCGAATACTCGCTTGTTGGTTATCAGTCATATTTTGTGGAATACTGGCCAAGTTTTGCCTCTGACTGAGATTGTGAAAGTAAGTCATCAAAATCAAGTCAGAGTATTAGTTGATGCGGCTCAATCTGTGGGAGTTTTGCCTTTGAATTTGATTGATTCGGGAGTTGATTTTTATGCTTTTACGGGTCATAAATGGTGGTGTGGCCCGGAGGGTTTGGGAGGACTTTATGTGAGTGCGGATGCTTTGGTAGATTTGCATCCGGTGTTTATCGGTTGGCGGGGAATTGTGACGGATGCTAATGCTAAACCCATTGGTTTGAAACCGGGTGCTCAACGTTACGAAATTGCGACTTCGGCTTATCCTTTGTATGCGGGTTTGCGAAGTGCGATCGCCCTGCAACACACCTGGGGTACGATCGAGGAAAGGTATGCAGAAATCTGCCGTTTGAGCAAGTATCTCTGGGAGCGTTTGTCGGAGTTCAGTCATGTAGAATGTTTGCGGACATCTTCACCGGAAGCGGGTTTAGTTTCGTTTCGATTGACTAACGGGATGCCGCACAAAAAGCTTGTCGATTTGTTGGAGAAGCAGGGAATTATGGTGCGGACAATTCTGAATCCTGATTGCGTGCGGGCTTGCGTTCACTATTTTACCACTGAGGCGGAGATTGATAAGTTGGTTGGGGCGATCGCTATAGTGTAGAGTGCCTCGCCTTGAGCTATTTCAAATAGCTGGAAAATCTCGCAGCGACGCACCATATAGGTTGGGGCGATCGCCCCTAAGTCCGTATATTGGTTATAATGTGCTTGAACAACTACTATTAAGAAGATTTTGGGTATTCCTGAAGTATAAATGTCTGGGGGCTACCTTTAAGATTCTGTTTCATCACCCGAAGCAAACGATTGTCCATCGGCTGTGTATTTTGAGTGAAAAAGTCGTCGAGTACCTGCACTTTGCCTGCATAGTCTCGATCGGCTTTACAAATTACAATTCCTGCATGATTTGAGATTGTAAAGTGGAGATTGATAAAATCTTGACGATTTTCTGTAATGACGGCGCGCCCTGCATTTGTCGCGTACATCAAGACTTCATCATCTGGAATTTTTTGATTGGCTTGTCCCGCTTCATAGGATGTCAAAACATCGTAACCGCGGGATCGCAGTAAATCAACCATTGCGATCGGGAAGTTTTCATTTGAGTAAAACTTTAGCATCGGCAGTTATTCATTTTCAGCAAGCCACAGATCGATTTCTTCTCGGTTGCGATCGTAATAGTTCGCAACCGCCTGCAAATCCTGAAGGGTGAGTCCTGGATAATTATAGAGAAGTTCGGCTTCAGTTGCGCCCTGTTGTTGGTAGGCGACAATCGTCCAGACGGGAATGCGGGTATTGCGAATTCGCGCTGCACCGCCACAAATTCCTGGAGTTTTGTGAATGGGATGTTGAAGGGTTTGGACGAATTGCAGCGTTTGTGCTAGCAAGTCGTCAGGCAGTGTTTCAATGGTTTGGAGAAGTTGTTCTTTGAGGGTCATAATCGATATCCAGATGCAATAGCGGTTTAGACATTGGCAGCTTCAATAATTTGCTCGGTGGCAATAGATGCGTCTATTTCCTGAGAGTGGCCTGCATAAAAAGCGAGAACTTCGTTCACTTGAGCTTCACTTAAGTCATACTCAGTCGCAATTTGGTTTGGCGAAAAACCCCATTTCTGCGCTGCGATGACTACTGTTTGCACTCGCAACCGAGTGCCGCGCAAAACGGGTACGAATTGGCCGCTAGCGCCGCGCACGTAGGTGATTTGAGGAAAAGCGCGATCGTCTTTTTTCTGGTAAATAAAATTAGCGCGTTTGGATACAAAGTCCGCATCTACCTTATAAAGGCTATACTACAGCACTCTTTGCCACAAATTTCGTATTTTTTATGAAAACTTAGTTATTAGTGTGGTTGTTGTTATTTGAGTCTTCTGTAGGAGGTTGTGAAGGTAATTGTTCTGATAGTTGCAGGTCTATTTCAATTGTTATTCTATTTTTCTTAATACTTATATGAGCTATCTTTCCCATAATGTCAACAGGTACGCAATTATTGAATTGAGATTCAGCCAATAACTGAGTTTTATATCCAGCTTCCTCAAGCCATTCAGTAATATTTCTCCAGTTTTCTACTTTTTCATTGGATTTGCCAACAAGACTTTTAATGTGGGGGTATAAAGTAGTACACATTTCACTTTCAACGCCTTTAACGCTTTTATGAAGTTTATCTGCTACTTCAGCGGGACTGTAACCGCAAAGCAAGCCGCGCAGGTGCAGCTTTTCGA
Source organism: Cyanobacteria bacterium VAR_87_metabat_62 (assembly GCA_031427135.1). GTDB lineage: Bacteria > Cyanobacteriota > Cyanobacteriia > Cyanobacteriales > Microcoleaceae > Microcoleus. The sequence goes on from JANPMV010000073.1 coordinate 35,762, forward strand.
CGGGTGTGAGACGCTTTCCTTTGGTGGAGGCTAGGTCAATGTACAGTGCTTCTAAGTCCCAGTGGTTTGCAGCTTGAGTGAACTGTTCGTTGGTAGGGGGCATTGCAGTGATTATTAATAAAAATTTTTCTAGTGAAATTATAGCTTAATTTGTAGTCTTGGATAGGTATTAGTAGGTTGTCGCTAGGTGGTGGTTGGCTTATAATATGGTTTAGGTGGGTGCGATCGTACAAGCAAATGACGCTGTGAGTGCAACATGGGTGGCGAAGTCGTAGAAAAGTGGTAGCAATTAATACACTTGAGGAATTAACCAATGGTATTTAACTGGTTAAACGGGTTATTCAAAGACTCATCTAAGGGCAACAAAAAGTTCACCCCCCCAGAGTCTAGCCAGATGGTGAAAGAAGAGGGTGATCAAAAAACTGAACAGCCAACAGTTATGCCATCGGAAATTATTAAACTGTCTGATGATATTCAGTTAACTATCAAAGGGCTTCCTTCAGAATTACCGCATGAACAACGTAATGCGATATTAGAAAGTTTAGTCCGAAATACGTTATCATCCCTGCCTCAGCGTGGGTATAAAAAAGGAGAAAATATTTACCAGGGTCAAGCTAGTTTAAAGTTAAACGAACAAATGTATGACATTATCTTCTCCCTAGATGCCATTCGTGTCCTCACTGCTTTACGAATTTATAAAGAAGCTTTTGATGCCATAAATCAAGGAGCTAAAGATGGAATTTACGATCTAGAATTGGCAGATTTGGCTGCTGAATCTATCAAACAATCTGCTTGGGATGAAATACAATTAGCAATACACCCCAATCAGCCTCATTAAGGTTCAAAATCAAAACCTTTAAATCCCATAGTTAATAGCCTCAATAACCTTATATCGTCAATTAAAGGAGTAATTGAATGACACTTGTTACGGAAAATATTGGTGATAATATTGAAATTATGATTGAAGGACTGTCACAAGCAGCCATAACACCAGCAGTGCAGGCACAGGCAGCTTTAGCATTAGTTAAGCATGGTATTCCTTTAGGTGTTGATATTGGTGTAGGACTTTTAGGAGGTATTCGCTACGCTACTTTAAGAATCGGTAGCGAATACTATAAGCTTAAGTATTCAATTCGTGTGATGCGGGTTTTAACTGCTGTTCAGGTTTATAACGAAGCTATTCACTGGATAAAATTCAAAAAAGATTGTGGAATGTTAGACTCAGAATTGGCAGATTGTGCTATGAAACATTTGAGGAGTGATTTTAAAGATCAAATCTCTTAAAGAATTCAAGTAGGATAAATATGAGTACAAGAACTATCAAGTTAGGAAATGATGCCGACTTGATTATTGATGAACCAAATTCATTATCTTCTAGTGAACGTCCGCTATTAGTGACTTCAGCAATTATACAGGTGCTTTCGGGTTCGACAAGTCTAAGTCCATCTACCCAGAGTGGATACTTACCAATCACTATTGGCTCTACAGTTTACCAAATTTATTATCAACTTCGAGTCAAACGGGTAATGAATGCTTTGAGTGCCTATTCTGAGGCAATTAATCACATTCAACAAAACCCTCATCTTTACGATCACCGTTTGGCTCATAAGGCTGTTGAAGTATTGCGAGAGTGCTGTAGAGAAGGTCTGAGATGATACGTTATAGAAGCTAATTGCAGCATCGGTATGAGCGATAAAAACAGAATAAGTAGAGTCCTAAAAGCACTTCAAGACGGTACAGAAAGTGTTAGGAAAAATCCTAGCGAAGGTAATTATCAGACTGTCTTGTTCAAAATTGAAAAAGCTGGAAAAAAGACTAATTTTTTGGGTAAGGGAATTACTGTTACTTTTTTAGCATTAGTGGGCTTTTCTTTGATCGGCAGGTATATTCAGCCACCTCAGCAGAGTATTCGCCATAAAAAGACTACTCAAACTAATTCTTTGAATTATTCCCTGAGTTATTGCGGAGATAAAACGTCTGGTGGCACTAATACTTGGTATCCTGTTTATATTGCTTATACCAAAGAAAACTTAAAAATAATTCGCCAGTCTTTCTGTTGTAATGCTTTTTACGATTCTTCGGTTAACCTAATTCAAGTTGCTTCATTCTATAACCGTTCAAAGGCAGATAGATTGGTTGCATCACTAAAATCTCGTAATCTTAAAAGTATCTCGATTGGGGAGGGTCAGATTGTAACTACGTTTCCCTCCCATAGCCGAAATAATTGTAGATAGAAGTTATCACGTAGATAAGATCGACCTTTTCACCTAAATCAATCTCGACTCACGCACTCCCACAAAAAAACCGGGTTTTTACCGAATCTGTCGTCTTCAACGCAGTATTCTCGCAAAAACCCGGTTTCTGAAATCCTAATTAATGACTGTGCCCGTGCCCTTCATGAGGATGCGTGTGTTCGCGATGCGCCACCACACTCGGATTCACCGCGACGCACTTTCACTCAACAATGCTTCAATCTGCGGATTTGCCCACTCTGCTGCAATTTTTTCGTCGTATTGCTGCCATTTACCTCTAGGAAAACTCCCAACAGCAAAATCAAAAAATCCATGTTCCATAGAGAATATGCCACCGCGTTCATACATTATGATTAGAGGTTCGTAGGGTTCAGGTAAAGTAAATTCACTAACTTTTGGTAAATTTTTCACCCGCTCCCAATGGAGGAACCACTCGCAGGTTTTCTCAATCACACCCGCCACATAAAACGGTGTCTCTGTGAAATGAGTCTTAAGCGCTTTCACCTTAGTATCATCGGCACATTCTAAAGGGTAGATATGAGCAGCCACATCAAAAAACGGCCATTCATCTGTACAATCCAAAGCTTTTGCCCACAGTGCGGTACGTCTCAAGTATTCTCGCAAAAGGGCAATATGAGAGTTAACGCGACTATCGTCAGGCTCCCATTTAATTGCTAAAATTCGCTCTAGTGCAGTATCAGTAATTATTTTTGCAGTCATATTTTTTCTCTAATAGCTTCAAGCAACTCATCAAGATTTGAGAGGTTGTCAGCAAGCATCAGTCCTTCCGCTGACTTACCTATTATATTAACCCAGTGGGAAAATGGATTGGGTCTCCCAGTATTAGGAGCTATATCGTGTGCTCCGAAATGCTCCGGGGTTGGCCAGTTGCCAAAACCGCATATCGGATGCTCTATCCAAGCTTTAGGCGATCGATAAGGAAGTCCATCTGCCATTAGTGCTTGCTCTATATACTCGTGGGCTATCAACCGCTTAAACTTGGCAAGTTCTCTGGGTTGTAGCTCACCATTTTGTGCACTTATCCATAAGTCACCAATCTCACCATCAGGTGTAAAATTAGCTCGGACACGGCTAATAGTATTTGTCTCGTCATTTGGAATATCAAGCTCGTGTTCGTTGATAAATATGTGTTCTTTTACTTGGCGGATAATTTGTTCAGAAATCTCTAGATAATTAGCAATTTTATATACATCATCCGTCATGGCGATAATTTCTGCATATTGACGGATTTCTTTCTGATTAGCATCCCCAAAATACTGTGGCACGATCCAATACCATTCTTATTTTATTCTTTAACAACTTTCATTAATTCCTCAATCAACTTACGCACTCCCACAAAGAAACCGGGTTTTCACTTAATCTGTCGTCTTCAACGCAGTATTATCGCAAAAAACCCGGTTTCTCAGATCCTAATTAATGATTGTGCCCGTGCCCACCATGATTGTGTCCATGATCGCCGTGAGAATGCCCATGATCCCCATGATTATGTCCATGATCCCCATGATTATGTACATGATCGCGGACAACCAAATTCGGATTCACCGCCACAGCCATCTCACTCAACAACGCTTCAATTTGAGGATTAGCCCACTCCGCCGCCATTTTCAGGAACTCAGGATGGTCATTCACGCAAGGCAATTTGCGGTAAGTAACTCCTTGACGTTGCTTCTGCAAACCCTCAATAATGTGGTCTACATCTAACAAAGTTTCGTGATTTTCTGTCGCAAATCCGATCGGCATAAACACGATCGCAGTTGCACCCAAATCAATCAAATTCTTCGCAGCCAACGTCGCATCCGGCTGCGTCCATTCAATCAGCGGTGTGTCGTGATTCAGCCAGCCCACCGAAATCAAAGGATAGCGATACATCAAACGTTCCCGCACGCGATCGTACAAAGCTTGACTTTCCACAATACCGGAAGTGAATCCCTTCGCCTTGTGCGGACAACCGTGATTCATCAGCACAATCCCAATCTGAGAAGGCAAATGCGCTACTGCTAAATCGTTCTTAATTTCCGCTTCCACCAAATCCGCCATTAACTGGATGTAAGCCGGTTCATCGTAAAAAGAAGGAATGTAGCGCTGTCCTGTTACCCAATGTTCCTTGCCATCAAATGTTTGTGCTAAGGCATTATTCACCTGTTCCACAGCAATCCCACTGGTGAAAACAGAATCAACAACCAACAGCGGATAAATCAGAATTTTGTCAAATCCTTGTGCTTTAATTTGCGGAATTACTTGTTCCGGCAAAAACGGCGCGCAGAAGTTAAATGCTTTGAAAACTTTTACTTTGTCGCCCCATTTCTCCTGCAAATTTTGCTCAATCCCAGCCCGTTGCTGTTCAAAAATTGCGTTGTGTGGCGACACAAATTGACCGTGTTGGTGACTCCATTCGTGCAAGTCAAAAATTGCCAAAATCTTCGCCAGCGGCGGATAAATCCAATGCGGTACTGGCGCAAACTTTGCAGTCAGCAAGTTTAAAGCTTGTTCGTTGTAGTTGGCAAAATCGTCGTAGCTTTCGACTTCGCCGTAACCCATCAGTAAGACAGCTACTCGATCGCTATTTGCTGGTGCGGGAGACGTTTTGAACTGAATTTTTTCTGGAGAAGCAACCACTTTGTATTCCTCAATTTTATTTATTCTAAGAGATCCAGACAAGATGAAGAGTGGATCTGAGATTTTTGGTTGTTGGCGATCGCACGAGTTGCTCTCGCTGGGCTGATTCCCGGTTTCTGCACCGATACTTCCGGGCCAAACCTCTTATTTATCCTAGAAACCGGGTTGATGAGTGTCAGTCCTAAATCGGCTTTTTGATTCCGACCCGAAACTCGTAGGGCGGCTAGAACTAGAATCAGACTTCGTTAAGCCTGACAGGGAATGGGGTGAGGGGGGATAAGTTTTATGTTTTCTTAAGACTCTCTCGCCTTGCCTCGAATTCCGCAGGTTTGGAGCGTTCCAGCGTTTATTTTGGGGGGATATCCTTCAAACTTCGCGCTATCATGAGTTTAACATCCTATCCCCCGGTATGGCATATAATTAGTTATGGTGTACAATAAAGTAAAGTTATGTTAAGCTCGTAATTAATTTTCTTGAAGCACGATGAGATTGGTAATTTGCCCCGGAATTCACGACCCAAAACTCACTGATTGTTTCCTACAGGGACTTTCGGAAGTTTGGGGAGACGCAGAACCTCGGCAAAACACCCAAAAATCCTACCCTGTTAAGATTTTTCCCGCTCATAAACACCCGGCTTTCTCATCCCTTGACATAATGCACTTTTTGTGCAGTCAAGAGTTGGCAGGAGAAAGTCTAGTATTCGTTAGTTTTTCGGCTGGGGTAGTTGGGGCGATCGGCGCGGCGTGGATGTGGCAGCAAATGGGTGGCAAAGTCGCGGCATTCATTGCTTTAGACGGTTGGGGAGTACCCCTAGGGGGCACTTTTCCGATCCACCGAATCAGCCACGATCGCTTTACACACTGGAGTTCGGCTATTCTCGGCAGCGGTGGAGATGGTTTTTATGCAGATCCGCCCGTTGAACATTTGGATTTGTGGCGATCGCCCCAAACTGCCCAAGGTTGGCAAATCAGTCACACAGCAGACGGTACAGAGACGGCTAAACCCGCCACCGCAGCAACATTTTTAGTTCACTTATTGAAACAGTACGGAGTCCAATCAGTTGTTTAACTTTAATTTATTATCATCAGCGAGCGCACCTATTTCTACCCTTACTCACCTAGAAAATTCTGTATCTTCCTCAGAAAGAAGTAAGAACATTCAACAGTGGTTGGTATTTGGCGCTTCGGCATTTTTAGTTTCAATTCCAGTTTTTGTGCAAGCGCCCTTAGTGCGTTTATATCCAACCATCAGTTTGCTCTCAACTATTCCCTGGTTCGTGCTTAGTTTAATCTTAATTTTCCGCCCCAAAACCCAACTCTGGGGAGACTTATTATTAGGATTTGCTGGATGTTGGCTGGCTGGTTCGATTTATTGGGGCTGGTTTAGGTGGGAACCAATTTTGCATCTACCTATAGAAGCAATTGGTTTGCCATTTGCGATTTGGTGTTTGGGTAAATCTTGGGGGAAAGTGGGAGCATATTTTTATTTAGGTTCGCTTTTGGGCACTGCGATTACTGACGTATATTTTTATTTGACAGGTTTGATGCCTTACTGGAGACAAGTCATGCACGCGGAACCGGAATTGGCAATGCCGATTTTTCAAAGTGCGATCGGGCAAATTGACACTGCTTGGGGTATTGGCTGTGCGATCGTTTTAATCGCTGTACTGCTAACAATCGGTTTGCTCAGTTTGCGCGATCGTACTTTGCACTGGCGCGCCTTCAGCGGAGCAGTTTTCAGCACGCTTTTAGTAGATGGTTTATTTTGGTTGGCCGCTTCGGCAGCTTAAGCTTTCTGGTTGGTTTCTATGTGTATGATTTTTGACCGCAGATGTGGGCGGATTGACGCAGATTAACGCAGATTTTTTGATAAATGTAGTTTTGAGATTCCTGACTTCTTTAAGAAGTCGGGAATTTGGGTATTTACTGCACAATTTTGAGTTAAAATCTAAAATCTAAAATCTAAAATCTAAAATTGATATCATGTCTTTTATTTCAATTCGCGGTGTAGAACATTATTACGAGTGGATAACAGCAGACGGAAGTGCCCAACCCAGCGGCAAACCAGTGATGGTATTCCTGCACGGCTGGGCTGGCTCTGCTCGCTACTGGGAAAGCACGGCACGCGCTATTGCTGACGATTTTGACTGCTTGCTCTACGATATGAGAGGATTTGGTCGATCGCCCTTACCAAAAGAGCCGATCGAACCCAGCTACGAACTCGAAACCTACGCCCGCGACTTAGCCGAATTATTAGAAGCTCTGAATTTAAGCCGCGTCTATATTAATGCTCACTCCACAGGTGCATCAATTGCTACTTTATTTCTGAATCTTTATCCCGAAAAGGTAGAAAAGGCGATTCTGACTTGCAGTGGCATTTTTGAATACGATGAAAAAGCCTTTACAACTTTTCACAAATTCGGTGGCTATGTGGTCAAATTTCGCCCGGCTTGGTTGGCTGCTATTCCGTTTGCCGATCGCCTATTTATGGCACGGTTTTTGCACCGCAGTCTGCCCACAGAGGTCAGTCTGGCGTTTCTCAAGGATTTCTTAATGGCCGACGAGGAAGCTGCTATAGGTACAATGGTGACGGCCGTCAGCAAAAGAGCAGCCGAGGAAATGCCCGCAGAATTTGCGCGGCTGAGTGTTCCCACGCTGCTGGTAGCTGGAGAATTCGATCAAATTATCCCCGCGATCATGGGAGAGCAAGCAGCCTCCCTCAGCAAAAAAGTAGAATTTGTTATAATTCCCAATACAGCTCATTTTCCGATGCTGGAGGATGCCGCAACATACTTGCAGCGAATCCGAGACTTTTTGCCAGTCGCGGCATAGGTGAGTTATTCTTCATTCAATGTACGATCGGAGAAGCAAGCTTTGACAGCCGCTGCCTGCTCCGATCTTAATTGTTAACAAGGCAGACGGGAATTCCCCCGCGATACCGTACTCGGTTAGCAGCGGGATGAAAGGCGTGTGAGTCGTACCCGACAAACAAATACATCATTGATTGATATAATAAGTTTGGAGGTTGATAACCTTGTGGAGCGTCTAAAAGGCCGTTGCAATTGAGCAAACGTCAGCACTAGCGCACTATCCACTAAATGAAATCCGCCACTGGACAAATCAAACGCCAAGTGGGTTTCCGAATAAAACATTTCTGCCTTCGGAAGGAGGGCTGCTGCCTGGACATCGTGCAAGCGGTGTGAGAGTTAGGACAAGACGGCTTGTCAAACCTCTAGACGCTGCGTAAGACCAAGACATAAGCTTGCTTGTGTGAAGGCGGCGGCGGTTGAAACAGGAAGCCTCTGTCATAGCGGTAATCCGCTTGACGGTGGGTACTTCACTTCCTAATTTCTTAAAGCCAAAGGTAGTAATATGAACGACATCGACCAATACTATAAAGTGCTGGGACTGTTGCCGGGAGCATCCCGAGAAGAAATTAGCCAAGCCTACAAGGATTTAGCGTTCATTTGGCACCCCGATCGCATCCCCAAAGATAATCCCAGATTACTACAGAAAGCTGAAGAAAAGATTAAGGAAATTAATCAAGCTCGCGAACAATTGCGCTCGATTCAGCCAAGAGGTCAGAATCAGAACGTTGGGCACAAAAATACTCAGCACAAGCACACCCAGCAACAAAACACCCAACACAAGCACACCCAGCAACAAAATACCCAGCAACAAAATACTCAGCAACAAAATAGTCAGCAACAAAATACTCAGTACAGAAATACTCAGTATCAAAACAATCAGCAACAAAACACTCAGTACAGAAATACTCAGTATCAAAACACCCAGCAACAAAATACCCAGCCACCGGCGGCCAACCCAAAAGAACCCCGATACTCTCCCGAACCCTCTTCAGGAAAATATCCTGGTAATTATGCGGGAAATTATGGGGTAAACAATTCTGCAAATCCTTCCGGGCCCTATTCAGAGGCGTCCCGCTACCAATCGCCACCGCCCCAGCCACCTGCGCCTCACCGCCAAGCCGCGCCCCAAAGTCCCGATTTGAGCGGTTCCAATTTTAAAGGAGCTTCCTTAAAAGAAAAGGATTTTTCAGGGAGAAACTTGAGCAATGCAAACCTGAGTCAAGCTGACTTAAGCGATACTTTTCTGCACAACATCAACCTCACAGGTGCGAATTTGCACAAAGCAAACTTGTTCAGGGCTAACCTATTAGGAGCTTGTTTGATCAATGCCAACTTGAGAGAAACCAACTTAATCGGAGCAGATTTGAGCGGTGCAGACTTGAGCGGCGCGGATTTAACAGGAGCGAAAATCGGTTATGGCGATCGAGTTATGGTAAAACTGACGGGAGCTAGATTAACAGGTACAATCTTGCCCGACGGTACGGTTCACAGTTAAAAAATTTGGTTTTTCGTTAGTTGCTGTAGACCCCGGTTTTACTCAAAGTACAAAAATCGACCCTTCGCCAATTTTCGCTCAAAACTTGTATGATGTGCGATCGAAGAACCGCAATAAAATTGGTTCGTAGCGAGGAATGCAAGTCCTCACTACGAACCCATAGCGGTTACGTTATATCAAATCTGTTAGCATCGGAATTAATATTACTCACAGGCAGGACACGGCACTGGTGTGTCCCTACAATTAATCTGGCGTAGGGAAACGGCACTGCCCATAGGTGTCAACTTAAGCCTAAAATCCTTGGTATCTCTAGCTTTTACCTAAGTCTAGAGCCCCCTCGCATCCCCCTTAAGAAGGGGGACTTTGAAAAGATTCCTGTCCCCCCCTTCTTAAGGCTACCGTGTACACACAAGTTGATTCTGAGCTAGTTTCCATCCCACAAAGATGGATTCAAACTGTCGAAGTCCATGAACAAGGGTAGGCATTCCGGGAGGTCTCTGAGAACTATAACCAGACCAACCCCCAAGTCGAGCA
>JANPMV010000074.1:0-81279 GCA_031427135.1 Cyanobacteria bacterium VAR_87_metabat_62
AATCCTCTCTCTAATTTCTCCATTTTTTTCTTGTTTTAAGGCTTGTTGAAGCTTTTTGACTTGCTCTGAATTTAGATGATTTTTTGCTGGCATACTTCTAGCTTTTCTGTGACTTTTGATTTATTATTATACCAGTTTAAATGCGAAACAGCTTAGAGCAGGGGGAATTTGCCGATCGCACGCTTGCTTGAGTCGGCCCAAATTTTTCGCTGCTGCATTTACCTGCAAAACAGGTTGCAAATCAACTGCGACAGGTACTCCCGACAAAAAGGCGACCGAAAAATAAACAAGTACGCGCGTGCGAAGCTATCCCGTAGGGAATCGCGACTCCCTAGCAATTGCTGACAATTTACGCCCCCAGCCAACAGCATAAAATAACAAAACTTGCTTTGCACTCCTGGGCTGATTCCCGGTTGATGCGTAGATACCATGCCACCAAACCCAACATTTATCCGATCGACCGGGCTGCTGAGGCCTTGTCCTAAGTAAGATACAATAGGAACCACAAGGCAAGTGCGATCGATATTATTGGACAGTCAACGCTATGCAATCTACAACTGAGTCCGAGACAGAACAGGCGATGGACGCTCCCAAACACGGCATACCCGTTACAATCATTACAGGATTTCTCGGCAGCGGCAAAACAACCCTGCTCAACCACATCCTGACCAACCAGCAAGGTTTGAAAACAGCAGTTTTGGTCAATGAATTTGGCGAAATCGGCATCGATAACGAACTGATTGTCACCAGCGACGACAACATGGTTGAGCTGAATAACGGCTGCATCTGCTGCACGATCAACGAAGATTTAGTTAATGCAGTTTACAAAGTTTTAGAACGTCAAGAAAAGCTAGACTATTTAGTAGTTGAAACCACCGGACTCGCCGACCCGCTACCAGTAGCTCTGACTTTTTTAGGCACTGAATTACGAGACATGACTCGTCTCGATTCGATCGTTACGGTAGTAGACGCGGCCAATTACAGTTTGGATTTGTTCAACTCTGAAGCAGCTTACAGTCAAATAGCTTACGGCGATATAATTATCCTCAACAAAACTGATTTGGTTGAAGAAGCAGATTTAGATTTGTTGGAAGTTAAGATTCGCGATATCAAAGAAGGTGCTCGAATTCTGCGAGCTGTAAAATCGGAAGTTCCCCTACCGCTCGTCCTCAGCATCGGATTGTTTGAGTCTGACAAATATTTCCAATCTGAAGAAAGTCCTAGCAGTCACGACCACGAACATCACGACCACGGTCATCACGAACATCACGACCACGAACATCACGAACATCACGACCACGAACATCACGAACATCACGACCACGGTCATCACGACCACGGTCATCACGACCACTCCGACCATTTAGAAAATGACGGATTTACCTCAATTTCATTCCAGAGCGACAAGCCATTTTCTTTGAGAAAATTTCAGTATTTCCTAGACAATCAACTCCCAACAAACGTGTTTCGCGCGAAAGGGATTATGTGGTTTGAAGAAAGTCCGAAACGGCATATTTTTCACTTAAGCGGCAAGCGATTTTCGATCGACGATGATGAATGGAAAGGTGAGCCCAAAAATCAGATTGTATTGATCGGTCAGGGTTTGGATATCGAGGGTTTGCGATCGCAACTCGAAAACTGTCTTTGTACGGCTTCACCTAATCGCGGCAAAGGGTTTGGGAAAAACTAAAGTAGAAGTGCACAGGTAGCCAGAAACCGCGTTCTACTCGTTACCAGGCCAGAGCCTGGTAACGAGTAGATAGAGGAGACGGCAGTGCCGTTTCCCTACCCCAAAATAATCAGGTAGGGAAACGGCACGTGCAGTCTCCTCCGTCTTCTTCCTTCTGATATATATCAAATTTCTAAATTAACCGGGTTTTTCAACTGCTGTGACGTAGGTTGAAAACATATTGCGGTTCCCTACACTCCGCCCACTCCCGATTCCACAATCTCTAACCCCCAAAATCCCGTCTCAGGGCCAGTTCGTAAATTGTCCACTCAGCGGCCTTGCAGTACCCTGACTCGCAAGTGCGATCGCCCCTCCTTTGAAACAGCTCAGAATGCTTGTACATCAAGGGTTTAAGCACAATATCAGCCATCCCCAACAGCCAAAGCTTGGAATCAGATTCAGCAGCCAAAAACTGTTGCATGAGAGAGTGGAACATTGGCATCACTGCACTGTTCGTACTTCCCGTACATTCAATGTATAGAGAGTTGAATCAGCACAACGAGCGAAACCGCCAGCAACTGCATCACTCACTCTCTGACAAATCTACTACCCGATAAACGCCATGACTGTCACAACTGCCACCAACACCGTCAACTGCAACACCGCTTCTGGAATCAACTCCCTTCAAGGCGCCTCGATCGAACAAACCGCCGAAATCGATACTCTTCCCAGCATCAATATTCTGGCTTTGGCTGAGTTCGCCCTCAAAGAATTGGAAGCAGAGATGAAAACTGCCAGCCGCAGCGCTCAAGCAGTGGCGATGCGGATTGCCAAAGAAGTCGAACGGATTTGCGAAAAAAGCAATCGCATCCAAATTTCCGGCGAAGTTGAAGCTTGGCAAATCACCTTGGCCGAGCACCGGTTGCAAAAGACCCTGCAATACTACCGCCTCGGTTCCAAGCAAGGCCGCGTCGAACTTCACTCTCACCTCGCATCGATGATTTACCGCCATGTTGCTTCTTTTCGATCGAACTTGAACTTCCAAGCTCGTTACAACATGATTGAAGACTTTTTGCAAGGATTTTACATTGAATCTTTACGAGCTTTCCGCCGCGAACATAAAGTCGATATCACCTACCAGCCCCGCACACAGCTAGAATTGGCTGAGTACATGGCTTTCACCGAACACTACGCCAAACGCCAAATCGGCTTACCAGGGCGCAACCGCCAACGCTTGATCGTCCTCCGCGCTCAAGGATTTGCCAAGGGCCAACCTCCCGAAATGGCGATCGACATTGAAATGGCTGTAGAATCCGGCAAGGGAGAAGATGCGGAAATGCACAGCCGCTCTCCGGCGCTGCAACAAGTGCGCGAGCAAATGGTGTCTGAAACCATCGATCCGGCTGATGCTGTGTTGCGCGATCGAGTTGTCTCGGAATTGATTGCTTATCTGGAGTTGCAAAATCAGCCAGAATGTGTTAGCTACCTAACTTTGAAATTGCAAGACCTTTCAGCTTCGGAAATCGATCGCGTTCTCGGTTTGTCTTCCCGCCAGCGTGACTATTTGCAACAACGTTTCAAGTACCACGTCGAAAAATTTTCCCGCACTCAAAACTGGAAACTCGTCCACGAATGGCTCGGTGCTGATGTCGATCAAAAACTGGGAATGACTTCGGACAAATGGGAAGCATTTCGCGCTCAACTTTCTCCCGAACAACAACAACTGTTAGAAATGAAGCGGAATCAAGAAAGCGAAAAGGACATTGCCGCTGCCATCAAATGCACTCCCAAACAAGTCCAAAAACGCTGGGCGCAAATGTTGGATCTGGCTAGCCAGACTCGCAACAGCAGCCAAGCTTAACTGGTACTCAAACATGAACGTAAACGTTTTCTTGAGACTAGAAAGTGCGATCGGGTGCGGAACCCTGAAAAGAATGCCCGCCCCGGCGCCTGCCTTTAAATCTCCCACAGGGGACGCTCGATTATGAAAGCTTTTGAGCTAATTAAATATATTAAAACCGTACTATTTTTGGTCAATATTTATACTTCCCAGGTAATCCCTGGGAATTTGTTTTTGGAGATAATCTAGCAAACCCGGAGATCCCCCTAAATCCCCCTTAAGAAGGGGGACTTTGAGTGTTTTTGTCTCCCCCCTCTTTTTTTTAGGGGCTAGGGTGTGTTTTCAAAATTTCCAATCAGCTAAATCCTTTTTAATAAGGGGAACTTTGAGCGTTCTTGTCCCCCCCTTAAGAAGGGGGGCTAGGGGGGATCTCCGGGTTTAAAAACACAGTCTAGTCACATAAATAACCTAGTGAGCCTAGATTTGGTATGATCGTCAGCACTAACGATCGCACCTCCACAAGGGGAACTCTAAAATTTATGTGTCTCAATCCCGGAGATATACTAGCTGGACGCTACAAAATCATCGATAAATTAGGATGCGGAGGATTTGCGATCACCTACACTGCTCAGGATCTAGAAAAGCCTAGAAATCCCCCATGCGTGATTAAGGAAATTCCTTTTCCTCAATCTGAAAATTCCCTGGTATTGGAAAGAGCCAGGAACCGATTTGAAAGGGAAGCTAACGCTTTGCATATTCTGGGAAAGGACTCGCGGATTCCCGAATTGTTCGCTCGCTTTGAAGAAAATGAAAATTTTTACTTAGTTCAAGAATTTATAGAAGGAACTCCCCTAAGTCAAGAACTTATTCAAGGTCAGCAGTGGAAGGAAGCAGATGTAATCGCTTTGTTACGAGAAATTATAGAAATTTTAGTTTTTATTCATAAAACAAATATTATTCACCGCGATATTACACCTTTTAATTTAATTCGGCGTACAAAAAGTCGTAGAATTGCGCTAATTGATTTTGGAGCGGTCAAAGAAATCAGCACTTTTACCTCTAACAGTACAGGTGAAATATTGACATCGCAGGCGATCGGTACAAGCGGTTATATGCCTGCCGAACAATACAATCCGCGGTCTGTCCCGCAACCCTGCAATGATATTTATCCAGTAGGCATCATCGCGATTCAAGCTCTTACCGGGCGGCGTCCTACAAATTTACCACACGACCCCGAAACAGGCGAAATACTCTGGATTTTTTCGACAGCAGAGCGAGTTAGCGATGGTCTAACAAATATTTTAAATCAAATGGTACGTTTCAACTTTCAGGAGCGCTACCAATCTGCTACTGAGGTCTTGGAGGCCTTGAATTCGATTCAATCGCCGGAGTCGGAACCGACAAAAGGTCGATCGCACTGGCGCTCATTATTATTCGGAGTTGGGGGATTGACCGCTGCATTGGCGATCGTACTTTTAATCCCCAAAATTTCCCCGCTAATCCCCAGATTAGGGCCGCAACAACCACTGTTTACAACCTACCCAGATGGTGTAAGTTCTGGTGAAAAACTCCTAGTGCAAACCTCCGCCCTTTGGTCAAAACAAAGAGCAATTAAAGAGTTTGCCGATAAAAATTATCCAGTAGCTTTGAAATTGTTCAAACAGTCTTGGCGAGCAGAAGACCCCAAAGATCCAGAAACTTTAATTTACATGAACAATGCGCTGCTGATGGCAACAAAAGCAGAGTATTACACGATCGCAATTGTCGTTCCCACCCGCAGAAATAAGGACGGTAGCATCCTCAACGCCAACTTAGCCGAAGAACTGTTGCGTGGCATTGCTCAAGCTCAAACCGAAGTTAATTTAGGTCTCCTCACTCCAAATGATACTAATAAAGACTTTCCTGGTCAAAATTTTCTAGAACCGAAACCGATTAACGGCAAAGGTCTAAAAGTGATTGTGGCTGATGATAAAAATAACACATTAGAGGCAATTAAAAGGGCAAATTTTTTAGTTACTCAACCAGATATTTTAGCAGTCATCGGACACTATACCAGCGACATGACTGTGGAAACAGTAGATATTTACAATCAAAATAAACTCGTAGCAATTTCTCCGGGAAGTACCACAGAAGAACTGACACGAAAACCCCGAAAATTCTTCTTTCGGACGGCTCCGACAACTAGCATAGAAGCTGAATCTTTAGTAAATCAACTAATCTCAGTCGGTGAGAAAAAAGTCGCAGTATTTTATAATCCCAACAGTCCGTTTAGCGCTTCTTTATGGGAAGAATTTAAAAAGCAGTTTGAAGCACAAGAAGGCGTAATTTTTAGAATTAGTAATTATTACGACTTATCTAAAAATAATTTTAACGCCGAAGCAGCAATCAAAGAAGTTGATAAGTACGGAAAAACAGCCTTACTTCTTATTCCTGATGCTCAAGTCACCAGTTCCCTAGAAAATGCGCTCAAAATGATTAAATTCAACCAAGATCGTAATTGGATCGTCGCGCCTTGGACGCTGTACGAGCCGAGAACTTTAGAAGTAGCAAAAGAGCTAAAGTCTGTGAAAAAACTGGCCATATCCGTGTTTTGGCATCCGCTAATCAGCTTTGACAAGAAATTTCCGCAAAACGCTGAAAAATTGTGGCGAGGGTCGGTCAATACTCGATCGGCTTTAACCTACGATGCGGCTAAGACGCTGATTAAAGCCCTAGAAATGCAGCCGGAACCAAGCCGCGAAGGAATGCAACAAACCTTAGCCGCTCCAAATTTCAAAGCCGAGGGAGCCACGGGTATAATTGAGTTTGACTCGAAGACTGGAAATCGGAAAAACCCTCCGAAACAAATGGCGCATATTGTTCCGTGTCCTAGAGAAAAATTTGGGGTTACATTTGTGCCGATCGAATTTCCCACAGCCGCCGCCGCAGGCTTAAAATGCGAGTAAATTGATATCTTGTACCATTCTCAACAAACCTTCAGCGGCGGGTTTTACCAACCATAATTGCATAAAATCAATAATCTCATAAGCCCGCCCCCGCCCGGTGCGACTATCGCCACAGGTGCAACATACCAATTTATTCGATATATTAAACATGGTTAGGTATTTTTATAAAAACCCTTATGAATGTCAAAGTCGCTCCCTCACCCACTTCTAGTCTAAAACCGGAAGCCCAGAATGTCTCGGCACTCAAACAAGTCTTCCAGACAATTGATGCCGCTAGCTGTCCGGGCTCCTATAACTTCCATCTGCACACAATTAACTCTGACGGGCGATCGCAGTCAGAAAAAGTGATCGAACAGGCGATCGCGATCGGTCTCAAAGGATTCGCTATCACCGACCACCATAGTACCAAAGGTTACGAGCAAGCTCAAGTTTGGTTAGATAATTGGAAATTAAATCATCTCCACACAAACATCGCAGCACCAACTCTTTGGACAGGTGCTGAAATCAATGCCGAATTGCTCAACAACGACGTACACATTCTCGCTTATGCATTCGATCCGCAACATCCCAGTCTCAAACCATACTTACGAGGTGATAAAGGCACCGAAGGTACTGATGATTATCCCGCAGCAAAGGTAATTGAAGCTATTCAGGAAGCAGGAGGTTTAGCAGTTCTGGCACATCCTTGCAGATATCGTTCTACCGCAGATAAACTAATCCCAGAAGCTGCCCGTTTGGGCATTGACGGCGTAGAAACTTACTATGCTTACAATAATCCAAATCCCTGGAAACCAAGTCCCAAACAAACTGCTCTAGTCAAAGATTTAGCAGAAACTCACAGTTTGCTTGGAACTTGTGGAACTGATTCTCACGGTTTGAGTCTTTTAATCCGAATTTAGATCATTTGGGAATTGGGCATTGGGCATCGGGCATTGGGTTATTAGTTACTGGTTATTGGTTATTAGAACGAACAACCAACAATTAACAACTAACAAGTATCAAATCTAGCAGGTTTAAACCTATCTACCGTTCAGGAAAGAGTTGGCAAGACCGATTAGTTGACTGATTAGCCCAATCCAAGCGAGAATTTCCAAACCGATCCATCCAGCCTTCCAAATAAGTCCGATTAGCCTTTCTTTCCTCTGGATCGGATGTATTCATGGGATGAGGTGCTAAACCAAAAATAGTCGCTGTCGTCACACAAAACATCGACTTTTGAAAACTCTGACAAATTTGCACCCGCACATCGTCTTCGCCCCGACAGCTAGTGCGATAAACTTCGTGCAGATATTCCGGCAAATAATGTCGCATATCTTGCATCAATTGAGTTGGTGGAATCCCTGCACCTCCGATTGGCAAAGGGTCGGCAAACAAAGCCCCGTAACCAAATTCTTTTTGTTCTTTTGGGATTTGATGGGCTTGTGCGTTGTATGAAACTGTACCAAAAAACGCAGTCCCTCGAAAGAAAACTGCCTCTACATAAGGGATTGCAGTATCTGCTAAAAATGTCAAGTTAGCTTCTTTTGGAATGATATCGTAGACTTGACTGCTAATCTTGACGCTGTAAGTGATGGGTAAACTGGCGGCGGCTACCAAACCAGCTTTCACAAAATCAACTATATCGGCGATCGACTTCGTTTCGCCTCGATCGTACGAATCGGATAAGTCTATGAACAAATCGCTCATTACCCGCCAAAACTGACCTAACCCAGTGTAGTAAGCCAGCATCCGCACTTGTTCCGGCAAAAAATCAGGGAATGCTTTGTGGAGTCCCTGCATGAAAATATTACCTTTTAATTTAGCGGCGATCGCCCTTTCGGCCAAATTATCAAACTCGGGGGAATCCAAATAACTATCTAAACCGCCGCCGCCGTGCCAAAGCATTGTTCTCATGCAATATTCTGCATATTCAAAATTTATGCGATCGTGCCACAAATATCGCATTAACTTCGGCAGAGTAACTTCCCCATTGAAATATTTAAAAAATGGGAACAACACTAAAAATTGTTCTTCGGCGATGTAGTTAAGATTGCGAGAGTAAGCATCGAGAACTATAGCATAACTTTTGAGAACGCCGACAACTTCTATTACATTTTCTTCAGATTCAGGCAGTAAAGCTTTGCCTGATTCCAAGATGTCAATGTATTTAGCTAGGGGATGAGAAGATGGTTTTAATATGGTACTTGTCATTTTGATTTAACCTTAAATGAAGGAAGTTCGGCAACGGATTTTGTAACTGATTTAACGGATGGATTGTCGAGAATTAGCTATAAATTAGAAAGAGGTTTGTAGTAGGGACACGGCACTGCCGTGTCCCTACAGCTAGGTCATATCTTATTTCAAGTTTTGAGCGATCGCATTAACTGGCATTGGCACATGAGATACCATTGCGATCGCAGTTTTCTCACTCAAAGCAATAATCACTCCCGGCTGCACTCCCATAATCAGCAGGATAACTGCTAATACTAAGGATGGAATGCGATCATTCCACCGTACTTGTGGTAAATTAACCACCAAATCTGAAAGACGACCAAAAAAGGCACGGTTGACCATAATTAAAAAATAAATCGAAGTCAAACCAGTCCCGATCATGCACAATAAAGTTTGCACCGGAAACACTTGCAAGCTACCCCGAAATACTAAAAATTCAGCAATAAATCCAGCCAAACCTGGAATTCCAGCACTAGCCATCACCCCGACAATCATTAAACTGCCAATTACTGGTAAACCGCGATCGGGATTGAACAAACCTTTGAGAACATCTATATTACGACTGCCGGATTTTTTGTAAACTACACCTACAGTCAAAAATAGCAGCGCCGAAATTAAGCCGTGGCTAACCATTTGCAAAACAGTTCCTAACATACTCACCGGAGTAGCAGCGGCGCTAGCTAACAAAATGTAGCCCATGTGAGCAACTGAACTATAAGCTACCATTTTCTTCATATCTTTTTGGGCGATCGCGCAACTAGCCCCATACAGCACGCTAACCACCGCCCAACTAGCAAGCCAAGGCGCAGCCAACGCCCACGCATCGGGAAACAAACCCAAACCAAAGCGCAACATCCCATAGGTTCCCAACTTCAAAAGCACTCCCGCCAACAACACCGAAACAGGTGTAGAAGCTTCCACGTGAGCATCAGGAAGCCAAGTATGGAAAGGCACTAAAGGAATCTTAATTCCAAAAGCCAGCAATATCCCAGCCAGCAACACAATTTGCCTCACCAAAGGCAAAGGTGAACCTCCAGCCAAATGCGATTCACCGATCGCACCAACAATATCAAAACTAGAAGCACCACTCAGCCAACCAGTTCCCAAAAAAGCAGCCAGCAGCACAATCCCGGCAAACGCAGTATAGATTAAAAACTTAGTAGCAGCATAACCCCGACGCGCGCCTCCCCAAATCGCAATTAATAGGTAAAGCGGGATTAGTTCAACCTCAAAGAACAAGAAAAACAGTAGCAAATTCTGAGCCAAAAATGCCCCAGTCACGCCGCCTGTAATTAACAAAATCAAAGAATAATAAAGTCTTGGTCTAACAATAGACTCATCTGTGCTGTAGATAGCCACCCCTGTCAGCAGACAATTTAAAATCACCAAAGGTAGAGACAAACCATCAACACCCAGATTGTAGTTCAATCCCAAAGTATCGATCCAAGGAAGAAACTCAACAAACTGTGACTGACCGGCACTAGCGTCAAACTGGGTAGCCAAAATTACCGATAAAATAAAAGTTATTGCAGCAATGGCGATCGCAGCATTCCGAACAATTTTAGAACTCACCGAACCAGGCCAAAACCCGATCGCAGCAGCCCCCAACATTGGTATCCATATCAAAGCACTAAGCATCAATTAAACTTTCCGTGTTACACAGCTTTTCCAACTATATTTAACGGTAACGCAAACCATAAAATATAAAAGCGTCCGGCTGATTTTTTTAGTTGACATAAATTCAAATTGTAGAGCCAAAAGCAGACAAACCCCGAATAAAAATATCTGCGTTAATCCGTGTTCATCTGCCCTCATCTGCGGTTTAAAACTGCCAGATAATCAACGCCAGCAAGCCAGCTACACCACCCGCAATAGTCAACACATAAAACTGTGATTGACCGGTGCCACTATACTTCAACCCTTCGCCGCTGAAAATGGTAGCAAAACCAAATAAGTTCACCGCTCCATCCACCACATATTTGTCAGTCCAAGCGCTGACTTTAGCAATAGAAGCAACAGCCCAAACTACAGTCAGCATATAAATGCGATCGATATAAAAATCGAAAGCCAATAAATCCTGCAAAGCCGGAACTGGCAATCGTACTGGCTTAGGTAAAACCCCATACCAATAAATCGCCACCCCAATTGCACAACCAATCAACCCAGATAACATCAACAGCGGTACATCTAGCGTCTTCAGCAGCAAATTTACAGAATTAAAATCTCCCGTTTCTGCCCAAGGCCCAGTCCAACTAATTAATAGTTGCCACTTTTGCAAAGTCCAAGGCACCAACAGCGCAATCACCGTCAAAATTACCATCGGCAAAGCCATCGGCCAACCAACTTCGGGAGCTCTGCGAGTTTTTGCCTGCGGTTTCCCAGCAAATACTAAACCGAATACACGAGTTAAATTTAGCGCTGTCAAACCATTAACCAAAAACAACACAATTACCAACCACAAAGGCACTTCCCAAAAACCGTCTAGCCAGCGCCGCATCGCCCAAAAATTACCAAGTGGCAATAGCGCTACCATCCCCGCAGCCCCTACTACAAAGGCTATAGTCGTGGCAGGCATCTTCGACCACAACCCACCCATTTCTGTTAAATCTTGAGTGTTAGTTGTCGTAATAACTGACCCTATGCTCATGAATAATAGTGCCTTGGAAATCGAGTGCGTGAACAGTAACAACAAAGCAATATCCACGTGATTTTGCCCTACGGCAATAAACACCAAACCTAGCGAAGCGCTAGTAGAATGAGATAATGTTCTTTTGATGTCGATTTGGGCGATCGCCACCAGAGAAGCCCCAACAGCCGTTACCGCACCCAAAATCACCAGCACTGAATCAGTCACGGGTGAAAGCGCCAAAACAGGCTGAAGTTTAATCAAAAGGTAAGCCCCAGCACCAACAACCACCGTATTCCGCATAATCGAAGCTGGGTTCGGCCCTTCCATCGCCTCATCCAGCCACAAATGGAATGGAAATTGAGCGCACTTAGCCGTAGGTGCGGCGATTAAAGCCAAACCCAAAAGAGTCGCCACTAAAGGAGACAAAGTTGCAGTTTCTGCCCATTGTTCCAAATCCGAAAAATTTAAACTTCCGGCTATGGTCGAAAGAGTTACTACTCCCATTAACAGTGGTACATCTCCGACGCGCTTCGTTAAAAACGCATCGCGAGCCGCTGTTACTACCAACGGTTGAGCATACCAAAACCCTACTAGCAAATAAGTTGAAAGCGTCAGCATTTCCAACAAAGCGTAAGTTAGAAGCAGCGAATCGCTAATCGCAATACCACTAATTGCCGCTTCAAAAAAACCGAGCAGCCCGAAAAATCGAGCTAGGGCCCAGTCTTTTTCCATATAGCCGAGAGCATAAATTTGTGCTAGCAAGCTCAGAACTGAGACTAACTCCATTACTCCGACGCTCACCGTCGAGATTTCTAGTGCAAAAGATAGATCTAAATCTGCTGCTTGCACCCAGTGGACGAGCAATTGTTGGGGCGGTTGATCCCAAGTTGCTGTAAAAACAATTGATCCGTGTATGAAAGCCAAGACAGTCATCAGCAAATTGAAATAAGCCGCCGGTCTAGGCCCTGTTCGGCGAACGGTTCCCGTAGACCAGGGCAAAGTTAAAATTGCGCCAATTAAGCCATACAAAGGTACCCACCAACAGGCTTGGAGGAGAAATTGAGTCATTCGCTTTTAGATTTTAGATTTTAGATTTTAGATTTTAGCTTGAGCCTACAGATGAATGCGGGGGCTTATTTTCAGGATGCTACGCTTTTTACGGTCTCCCTCAGCCAGCCTGCAAAGCAATAAATCTAGGGGTTCAAACTAAGTTGGTTTCGGTCGTTGAATTAATTCGTCATACTTCAAATAAGTGGCTGGCTTTAAAAAAAGCAGTCACTGGCGATCGCACCACACCCTAGAACTTCGGTTAAACCAGAGCGTATAGTTCTGGTAAAAAAAAATCTCATTCAATATTAACTATACATTAAAAAAGGTAAACTTATAATCATTTTATTAAAAAAATAATCTGACTCAGGCTCAGGAATGCCAGAAAAAATTTGCCCAAAACTTTGGCAAACCCGCATTTTTTTCTGTTTTCCTGCGATTCTTACCCTTGAAACCCTCAATTCCCGATAGCTTGACTTGCCCCATGCTTAGGGAGCGAACTCTACTTCTAAAGTATTTTTACTTACCGCACTTGCCGTTAGCGAAGCCCTCGAAGAGGATCGCCCCCGCCATCTACTCATTTAAATATTAAGTTTATTAAATAAATATTAAATTATTTTAAGTAACATAAAAAATTTTAATTTTTGTTATTAAACATTATGATGTTAGTTTATATTGTCAAGGTGGACAACTTCCCCTATTCTTAAAGTATAGGAAGCTTTACACTGCATTCCTAAATAATGTGGGCATCCCCGTCCAAATTTTGAGATTTATCAAAGATTTGTAACGGTAATTTCACTAATCCTCAAGGAGATTCAAAAATGTCAATTGCCGTGGGAATGATTGAGACAAAAGGTTTTCCCGCTGTGGTGGAAGCTGCCGATGCTATGGTCAAAGCTGCTCGCGTTACCCTCGTGGGCTATGAAAAAATCGGCAGCGCCCGCGTCACCGTAATTGTGCGCGGCAACGTGTCGGAAGTCCAAGCCTCAGTCGCAGCAGGAGTGGAATCCGTCAAACGGGTGAACGGCGGAGAAGTCGTCTCTACCCACATCATCGCTCGCCCCCACGAAAACCTAGAATACGTTCTGCCGATTCGCTATACAGAAGCAGTAGAACAGTTCCGAGGCTACTAAGTTCTGAACGCACAGAAATTTCGCTTGAGAAAAATTTGTGCGATCGTCCAAAATTTACAGTTTAGTTCCCCAAATATTCAATCAGGAGTAAAACCAATGGCAATTGCAGTTGGCATGATCGAAACCCTAGGCTTCCCCGCAGTTGTGGAAGCTGCTGACGCGATGGTCAAAGCTGCTCGCGTTACCCTCGTGGGCTATGAAAAAATCGGTAGCGCTCGCGTAACAGTCATTGTAAGAGGAGATGTCTCCGAAGTGCAAGCTTCCGTTGCCGCTGGAGTAGAGTCGGTGAAGCGCGTTAACGGCGGACAAGTGATGTCCACCCACATTATCGCTCGCCCTCACGAAAACTTGGAGTACGTGCTGCCCATTCGCTACACCGAAGCTGTAGAACAGTTCCGCGAAGGCGTGAGCGGCATTCGCCCCCTGAACAGATCTTAAGATAGGCGATCGGCTGTTAGGGGCGTTTGGTAAATTAAAAATTAAAAATTAAAAATTGCGATGTTTTTAACCTTAGCATTTTTAATTTTTAATTGAGGTGATCCTGGGATATTGGTTATTACTCATCAGTCATCAGTCATCAGTGATTAGGTAGACGAAGAACTCTAAAATGCGGATAGCGGACTGAGAAAAGCTAATTTAAAAAAGACAAGTGACGCGCGCGCAAATGACAATTACCAATTACCAATTACCTACTACCTAAAATGCAAATGGCCAAAGTTCTCGGCACAGTTGTCAGTACCCAAAAAGAGCCGACGCTGAGAGGATCGAAATTTCTACTGCTGCAATTCATCAATGAAGAAGGTTCGCCAGTTCCCGGCTATGAGGTAGCCGCTGACTGCGTGGGCGCTGGTATAGATGAATGGGTCTTAGTGACCCGAGGCAGCGCAGCCAGGATCGCGCCCGGAAGCGAAAACCGTCCGATCGATGCTCTGGTAGTAGGCATTATAGATACTGTCAATGTAGAAAACCGCCTCATTTACAGTAAGAAAGACGACCCGTACGGCTAGTTGCAACCGTTAGCAGAAGTTGACGGCCCACAGCTAACAGTTAACAGCTAACAAAAAAAATTTCAGATTAGGAGAACTTAATTTATGGCAGTCCGCAACGTTGCGGCTCCTCCGACGCCTTGGTCGAAAAACTTGGCTGAGCCCAAAATTCATGATACCGCCTACGTACATTCCTTTTCTAATATTATTGGGGATGTGCAGATCGGTTCTAATGTGATGATTGCCCCCGGGACATCTATCCGCGCCGATGAAGGTACTCCTTTTTATATCGGATCGGGAACCAACATTCAAGACGGAGTGGTGATTCACGGCTTAGAAAAAGGCCGAGTTACAGGGGAGGATAGCAATTCTTATTCGGTATGGGTGGGGAAAAATACTTCGCTCACCCACATGAGTTTAATTCACGGCCCGGCTTACGTGGGCGACGATTGCTTTATCGGCTTTCGTTCTACGGTGTTTAATGCCAGAGTAGGAAACGGCTGCATTGTGATGATGCACGTACTGATTCAAGATGTAGAGATTCCCCCGGGCAAGTATATACCTTCGGGAGCCGTCATCACCAATCAGCAGCAAGCCGATCGCCTGCCAGATGTTCTGGATTCTGATGTTAAATTTGCAACCCACGTGATCGGAGTGAATGATGCTCTGAGAACTGGTTATCGCTGTGCTGAAAACATCGCCTGTCTAGCACCAATTCGCAACGAGCAATCTAAAAACTCTAATATGCCTCCCATTACTTATTCTACCCATTCCACCAGCCAATTGAGCTCAACTCTTGCCGATAGCATCCGCAATTTGCTAGCCCAAGGATACAGCGTAGGAGCTGAACACGCCGACGCCCGCCGCTTCCGTACCGGTTCTTGGCGCACTTGCGGCCCGATTTCCTCAACCCGCGAATCGGAAGTAGTCGCGGCTTTGTCAGCTTGCATGAGCGACCACCAAGGAGAATACGTGCGCTTGATCGGGATTGACACCAAAGCCAAGCGCCGCGTACTCGAAGAAATCGTCCAAAGACCGGGAGACAACGGCTCTAACGGTTCTAACGGTTCTAACGGGGCGAAAACTCACCAATCTAACGGTAAAGTTGCACAAGCTTCTCACCACCATAGCGGTTCTGCCTCAAGTGCAAAATTGAGTGCCGAAACAGTGGCTCAGCTTCGCGGCTTGCTAGCTCAAGGCTACAAAGTGGGGACGGAACACGCTGACGCGCGCCGTTTCCGTACCAGTTCTTGGCAAAGCGGGGCTTCGCTGCAAGTCAAAAACGAATCTGAGGCGATCGCCGCTTTGGAAGCTGTGATGAACCAGTACCCGGGCGAATACGTGCGCTTCATCGGGATTGACCCGAAAGCTAAGCGGCGCGTGGTTGAAGAAATTATTCAGCGTCCAGACGGCCCGGTTGCTCAATCGGCTAAGCCTGCTGCAACAACATCGGGATATGCTGCAACAACATCGGGATACAAAGCCGCGGCGACCGGTTCGGCATCGGGTAGCGGAATGTTGGCCGGCAAGACGATCGACCAAATCCGCAACCTGCTCTCCCAAGGTTACAAAATTGGCTCGGAACACGCCGACGCGCGCCGTTTCCGCACCGGTTCTTGGAGCAGTTGCACGCCGATCGCCTCCAACCGCGAATCCGAGGTGATTTCAGCTCTCGAAAGCTGTCTCAAAGAACACAGCGGCGATTACGTCCGCTTGCTCGGTATCGACTCCAAGGCCAAGCGCCGCGTACTCGAAGAAATTATCCAGCGTCCTTAATTTGCTGGGCAATTCACTGGTTTCTCCCGTTAATTCTGCTCTGGACTAACGGGAGATCCGCTCTTCAAATAGAAGTGAGAGTTGAGATGGTTAAACAGATCGATCGATAATTATTGCTCGAAATTAAGCATTTTATCTATCAGTATGAGAGTGGAAAGTATCGGCGTTAAATCTAAAATCCTAAATCTAAAATGGTTAAGTTGAATGTATTTATCGCCACTGCAATTAAGTAGCAACTCTCAGATTTTGATGAGTGGCGATGTAGTTGTGAATAATGGTGCGGCGATCGCCCCTGGAGTCATCCTGCAAGCAGATCCCGGTAGCCGGCTCTCGATCGCCGCCGGTGCTTGTATCGGTATGGGAGCGATCCTTCACGCCCGTGAAGGTAATCTGGACATCGGGGCGGGCGTAATTCTGGGTGCTGGGGTGCTGGTGGTAGGTGCCGGGACGATCGGCGCAAATGCCTGTATCGGCGCGGCAACGACCCTGATCGATCCTTGTATTCCTCAAATGCAAATTTTGCCAGCAGGTTCTCTCCTCGGAGATAGCAGCCGCCAAATTGTCGCAGAAGACGCACCGCCGGAAACCCCCGCAGCGGCCACGCCAGCAGTCGAACCGCCTGAAAAAGAGGAAACCAAGCTTGACACACCGCCGGAGACAGCAGAGCCGCCGCCGCCGGCATCTTCTAACGGCGCACAGCCACCTCCTCAACCCGGGGAAACGCCAACTATCCTCTACGGCCAAGCTCACATCAATCGTCTGCTGGGGACGCTGTTTCCGCACCGGCAAGCTTTCGATCGTCGATCGGACGAAAACGGTAACACTCTCTCGGGCGGTTCCGGGTAGCAGTCATTTCGGCAAAAGCCAGCTATGCTGAAGGCAGAACGATCAATATAAATAGGTAATCTCATACTATTGGTAGCTCAACAATTTTTAAGCCCTTGCAGCAGAAATCTGTGTCTTGTAGCTTGTGCAGTCTGTCTTCTCATCTGACAAACTAAAACTATCAACAAATTTTTATTTTTGGAAGTTTCTAAGGGTAATTGAAGATGGACGGACAAACAGATAATTATAGCAGCCAATCGGATTCGCAGCGCCAGGAATATTTCAAAGACACTGCTTTGGGTTTGGTATCCACCAGGAGTTTTCCAGCAATTGTCGGGACTGCTGACATGATGCTGAAGTCGGCGGGAGTGATTTTAGTCGGATACGAAAAAATTGGTTCCGGTCACTGTACGGCGATCGTCCGGGGCCGAATTTCTGACGTGCGTTTGGCGGTGGAAGCTGGAGCTCAGACTGCCGAACAGTTCGGGCAGTTTGTGTCTAAGTTGGTGATTGCTAGGCCTTTGGCTAATTTGGAAGTGGTTTTGCCGATCGGCTTTCGCCTGACTCAACTGTCGGAAAGTGGCAGTTATTCTCGGCTGAGCAATCAGGCGATCGGTTTGCTCGAAACGCGGGGATTTCCGGCAATGGTCGGTGCTTGCGATGCTATGCTCAAATCCGCAGACGTACACTTAGCCGCCTACGAGAAAATAGGCGCCGGTTTGTGCACGGCAATTATTCGCGGTGCAGTTGCAGATGTAGCAGTCGCTGTCGAAGCGGGGATGTACGAAGCCGAGCGCATTGGCGAGTTGAACGCGGTGATGGTAATTCCGAGGCCTTTGGAAGATTTGGAACAAACTTTGCCACTGGCGAGTTGCTGGATCGAACAGCGTCAACCTGTGATGATGCCCGTGTCGGTTAAGGAAAAGGAACAAGAATTGATCGAACTTCCAGATTTGGAGAAGTTGAGGGTTTATGTGGAAGAGGAAATCAATCGGTAATTAAGCAATAAAAGTTTGTAGAGACTTCTTGCGGGAAATACTGAGACAAATTTGCTCCACAAGTTATAAAATTTACTCGCTCGGACTCCGTGCAAGAATTTGTACCTCGGAGCTGTCAGGAGCTGAATTTGGCGATCGAGCTTGGCGCAGCCGCATCAAGAGATACAGAGCACCGAATAAAGCTAGATTTTAATGCGAAAGTCGTAGCGTAGCGGGGCGTAAGCCATCGGGTAAACAATCGAACCGCCAAAGTAAATCCAGCCGAGATGCAGCCTCTTTCAACAGGATTTAACTACTGTTAAGATCGACCTAAAATCCTGTTTCCGGTAGATTTCCTGGAATAAGTCAAGAGTTACTCTAGGTGCAGGTGAATGCTCTTTCAACAGATTAACGCCTGTCGAGCTCAACACTCAGTGCAAAGCAATCACTCCCGAGAATCAAGCAATCCTGAAAGTTGACCCATGAACCTCAAACAATTGAACCTCAAAGATGTTTACAAACGCGGTTTGCACAGCGCCAAGAAAGGAAACTACGAAGCGGCACTCCAAGACTTCGATCGGATACTGCAAGTAAATCCGGCAGATGCCAAAGCCTATAACAATCGCGGCTTGGTTTACTATTACATGAAAGACTACCAAAAAGCGATCGCAGACCTCAGTCAAGCGCTAGATATCAATCCTGATTTGTTCGAGGCTTACTTGAATCGAGGTAATGCTTGGCGCCATCTCGGAGAACACGAAAAAGCCATTGACGATCTAAACTGCGCTTTAGCCAGCAAGCCTGACAGCCACGCTATCTACAACAACCGGGGGCTGGTACTTGCTAATTTAGGACATTACGAAGAAGCAATAGAAGACTACAATCAAGCTCTCTCGATCAATTCCCATAATTATAAAACCTATTACAACCGGGGGCGCGCTTACTACCTTTTGGGAGAAAAAGAGGCAGCCACGGAAAACTTTAACGAAACGCTGCGGTTGAATCCTAGATATATCAAAGCATACATAAATCGCGGCCTTTGTTACCACCAATTAGGAGACAACACGCAGGCGATCGCCGATTACAACACTTCACTGGGCATCGATCCAAACAATGTTTATGCCTATTATAACCGAGGTTGCGTTCGCTACAAATTAAAACAAATGCAGCTGGCAATTGAAGACTTTGACAAAGCAGTGCAACTCGACCCAAACTATGTTAAAGCTTATCTCAATCGTGGTTTGGCGCTGTATAAACTCGGAGATGTTGCAGCAGCGAACAAAGATTTTTACCACGTAATGTGCATTAACGCGGAAGCTTATTTATACTACCAAGCACAGCGCTGCACGCCTGATATTAATTCCTACTTCAAGGAAGCGCCGCAGATGGAACTTAATAATGCTGTCGAATATTACAATACAACCTTAAACAATACACTGTCAACTTCTTTAAGTTCGGCTGTATTAAACGCGATCTGGAATCAAGAAGATTTGGAGAACAGAGACTCGATTATCTGTGAAGGTGAATTTCTGAATGAGTGATTTTTTACGAAGGAAGAGGGAAGAGGGAAGAAGGAAGAAGGAAGAAGGAAGAGGGAACAGTTAAAGTTCTTGCTGCAAAAAACAGCAAGGACTTTAACTGTTCATATCAATTCCGGTAACATTGGAATTAATATTACCCGAAATCAGGACACGGCAGTGCCGTGTCCCTACAATTTATCTGGCGTAGGGACACGGCAGTGCCGTGTCCTCGCTTATCATTCCGGCGCAGCGGGAATTGATATCATTCCTGGGTTTAAAGAATTTGCATTTTTGACTGCAAACCTTAAATACTACCCATCACTTCGCGAGCGGCGGCCAAAGTTCGATCGACATCTTCCTCAGTATGAGCCAAAGAAGTAAATCCAGCCTCAAACTGCGAAGGAGCCAGATAAATCCCGTGCTCCAACATTCCCCGGTGAAAGCGGCCGAACTTTGCCACATCAGACTTTTTCGCATCATCGTAATTATGAACCGGGCCCGCTGCAAAAAACAAGCCAAACATCCCGCTAATTTGCCCGCCACAAGCAGCGTGTCCGGTTTCCTTGGCAATTTTTAGCAATCCTTCAGACAGTTTTTTAGTAATCCTATCCAACTGTTCGTAAGTGCCGGGTTTTTGCAGCAATTCCAAAGTTTTAATCCCAGCAGTCATTGCTAAAGGATTTCCCGAAAGCGTACCCGCTTGATACATCGGGCCTGCTGGAGCAACCATCCCCATAATATCGCGCCGTCCGCCGTAAGCTCCCACCGGCAAACCGCCGCCGATAACTTTACCCAGAGTTGTCAAATCCGGGGTGACACCGAATTTTTGCTGAGCTCCACCGTAGGCGATACGGAAACCAGTCATTACTTCATCAAATACGAGCAAAGCACCGTTATCCTTAGTAATTTCCCGCAAACCTTCGAGAAAACCTGCATCCGGTACAATAAATCCGGCATTACCCACAACCGGCTCTAGAATTACGCCTGCAATCTCGCCGGGATTTTCAGCAAATAAAGCTTTTACTGCTTCCAAGTCGTTGTAGGGAGCGTTGAGGGTGTTGGCGGTAACGGATTTTGGCACGCCCGGAGAGTCGGGAAGGCCGAGAGTTGCGACACCGGAACCGGCTTTTACGAGGAACATATCGGCGTGCCCGTGATAGCAGCCTTCAAATTTAATCAATTTGTCGCGCCCGGTGAAGGCTCGCATCAGGCGCAGAACGGCCATGCAGGCTTCGGTGCCGGAATTGACAAATCGCACCATTTCAATGCTGGGAACGGCATCGATGACCATTTCTGCGAGCACGTTTTCTAAGAGGGATGGTGCTCCGAAACTGGTACCTTTTTCTAGGGATTCGTGAAGGGCTTTAATGACTTCGGGGTGGGCGTGGCCGCAGATGGCCGGGCCCCAAGTACCTACGTAGTCGATGTATTGGTTTTCGTCAACATCCCAAATGTAGGCTCCTTTGACTCGATCGAATACAATAGGTTGTCCGCCTACGGATTTGAAGGCGCGCACGGGGGAACTGACGCCACCGGGCATCAATTTCTGGGCGGCGGCGAAAATTTCTTCTGATTTAGTGGTTTTCAAGTTTGTTGTGGAAACCAATGTTTTCTCCTTAGTGAACGTCTGTTGTTGGTAGAATACTTTAATAGCGACTTCAGGATAAAGGTTAGGTCGATTTAAGGAAACTATGTTAATAGATTTTAGGGTAGAAACCAATGAGTAGCAATACTAGCTTGGGTTTTTCAGGCCTTGTTGCAGTAACATCGTGAAGCGAAGCTATCCCGTAGGGAATCGCCCAAAAGTGTAATTTTTTGTAAAGTAGTTCTTGACAATTCACCCATCACTTACTCAATCTCCTCTCTTCTGTCTGTGTCCTCTGCGCTCTCTGCGGTAAAAAAAAATCCAACACGAAAGCGTTAATTTATATTAAAAGTTGCAATAAAGTTATGTCTGCTAATGATTTATCGAGTTTAAGCCGATCGATACCAGTGGAAAAGATCCGCTACGACGATCGCGGTTTAGTACCTGCCATAGTCCAAGATTACTTAGACGGTACAGTGTTGATGATGGCGTGGATGAATCGAGAGTCGCTGAAAAAAACCTTGGAAACTGGTCAAACTTGGTTCTGGAGTCGATCGCGCGCCGAATTTTGGAATAAAGGCGCGACTTCGGGACACATTCAAAATGTGAAAGGGCTGCGTTACGACTGCGATAGCGATGCTTTGTTGGTGACAGTGGAACAAGTCGGAGATATTGCTTGTCACACGGGAGAAAGAAGTTGTTTTCACCAAGTTGATGGGGAAATTTCACCACCGCCGGGAGATATGTTATCTCAATTGTTTGATGTAATTTGCGATCGGCGTGACAACCCGAACGAAAGTTCTTATACTTGCAAATTGTTCGCGGGCGGGGATAATAAAATTCTTAAAAAAATTGGTGAAGAATCGGCCGAAGTCGTGATGGCTTGCAAAGATGACGACAAAGACGGAATTGCTGGGGAAGTTGCGGATTTATTTTATCACGCTTTGGTGGCGATCGCTCATCATCAAGTTGATTTGAGAGAAGTTTATCGCAAATTGGGCGATCGGAGAAAATAATCGTTTGTAGTAAGGACTTTAGTCCTTTTAACTGGTTCCCAGGCTGGAGCCTGGGAACCCATATCTAGAGGCTCTGCCTCGAAGACAGAAGATATAAATGGAGGCAGAGCCTCCCGATCGGCATTACCAGGCTGGAGCCTGGTAACGAGTAATACGGTGTATGTAGGTTAGCACTTCCTTTAGAAACTAAAAGTTGTGCGGAGGACACCGACTCCTACTGTGTCATTATTCTTAGTTCCTTCAGGATTGAACAGCACAAAAGCTCCAGGTGTAATGCTGATATTATCGTTGACTCTGAAACGATAATAAGCTTCTAAATGGTAAGGAGTTGCTTTGTTTTGCTGAAAACGAGCGCCGCCACTTACCGAATCGCGATCGAGCGGCTGTCCAAACAGAATACCTGCATTATTGCCCTGTGCGAACAAATCTCGGAAATGGAAACCTACCATCCAACTATTAAAAGTTGTAGAAGCATTGCTTCTTTCAGCATCAGCAATTATCCAACCTCCATAGGTAGAAACAGCAATTTTCGGAGAAAGTCGCCAAGTGGCTGTACCGCCAAACGAATTCATCGTCGCACCGCCGCCAACAGGTTCTCTGTTTGTTCCCAAAATTGAACCCAAATCGGCATCAGACAATCCTGTTGCCAGAATATTCAATTTGTGACGGCTGTAAGCATAATTTAAACCTATGTCAATGCTACTCGTAGGTTTAATAGTTAACTGCGCCGCAGCAACGGTACTTCCGTCAAATAAACCCGCTCCTAACGGAGTAGCTGGAAAGCCTAAATCTCTTGGCAAAGCTGCATTTACGCTGCCGTACAAAGCTGTGAGATTGACTTTTTGGGAAACGTTCCAAATAAACCCGCCTGCCGATGCCAAACCTGTGCCAGAAGTGCCGCCGGATACGCGAACTACAGGGTTGTAACCTGCAAACCTAGAGATGGCTTCTTGTCCTTCTCCAGCAAAGGGAGTAATTGCTTGGAAAGCGTCGGAAGTTTCGGCTTTTGGGCCGGCAAATAAAGTGATGCTGTTAGTAACTGGGAAGACGTAAAGCAGTTTGTAAAGTTCAATCGTATTGGCGTCAATGCTAGATAGAGTCTGAGGATTGATTCCGGGAAATTGCGGTTCAAAACTCAGCTTGGCTTGACTGTCCGACAAACCGCTAAATGCCCCAGTTGATAAACCTAAATTCGGCCCGAAGCTGCGAATATTGTAAGCTTGCAAGCCAGTAATCAGCGTATCTTTGCCTGTAAAACTGGTCAGCAGATTCAAGCGCAATCGGTAGTTTAAGACTGTTTCAGTATCCCTGTGATTGTTTTTGGTAGTGTCGGCAACGCTAAAAATTGCTTGACCGCTGAGTTTAGTTGTTGTCGAAAATTGATTGGCTTCGAGTTCGGAAGTACGAGCTTCTAGCGCATCGACTCGACCCCGCAAAGTAGCTAATTCTGCTGCAAATTCTTCTTGCAATCTTTGCAGTTTGGTTAAGTCTTCTTTGGTTGCTAAGTTGGTTGTACCTGCTTTAATTAGCTCGGTAACTTTATCCAAGCAAGCGTTTAAACCGGCGGCAAATTCGTAGCGAGTCATTGCCCGATTGCCTCGGAATGTACCGTCGGGATATCCTGCTATACAGCCGTATCTTTCTACTAGGGATTGTAGTGCTTGAAATGCCCAGTCTGTCGGGCGCACGTCGGAGAGTTGAGATACGGATGTTACTTGTTGCAGTTCGATCGACTCTGAAGCTTCGCTATTGGCTGCTGCGGGTTCCAAGGAAGCGCTGTTTTCGATTTCTGCCAACTTCTCGGAAGTAGAAGTTTCGGTTGGTACTGGCGCAGATATGCCTGTTTGGGCGATCGCTGGTGTTTCTGCTGTAAGTGCTGCTGATTCTGGGTTTGCTGGTTTTGCAGCTAAGTTTAAGGAATTTTCGGGCGGATTTTCTGGGGTAGATGCTGCTGTTTGTAGTCGATCGAGCTTAGCACTATCTTCTAGAATATTGGCGAGTTCGTTGGCTGCTGCGATCGGGCGATCGCCCGTGTTTTCAACTTCCACCGCATCGGCTGGTTTTAACTCGCCTATTCCGGGAATTTCGACGGAATTTTCAACGCTTGTATTCAGACTAATTTCAGTCTGTGGTGCTTTCAATTTTTCAGTAGCTAATGTCTCTTTCTCTGTGGCGATCGGCATCGCTGCTAATGGTAGAGAACCGACAAGTAGATACAGTAAACCTATGCCACTAGCACTAAACAGTAGATGTGGTTTCATTAGAACTCCTCACAAAATATATTGTAAAATTTCTGTTACGTTTCCAGAATTATAAAGCTATTTTGTATCTATAACCACATAATTTTGAATTAAGAATTTTTATATCTGTGATAAGACAAACACGGCAACATATCACAAAACAAACATTTAGGCAACTATTTTTTCAACATTCGATCGAGCTTTTGCAGAATAAAAATAGCCACGCCAACACTCAAAGCCAACCCCAACCAATAATTATCCGCCGCCCATTTACCCCGATCCAAGGCCAAACCGCCCAGGGGCGGCCCGATCAAATAGCCGATAGCCCAACACTGAGAATTAACCGCCAAATACACGCCGCGCAAAGATTCCGGCGCTAAATCCACCACCAAAGCAGAAGCAAAAGGCGTATAAGCAACAGTCGCCACCGACAAAAAGCTCAAGCCTAAAACAGCTAAAAATAGATTGCCAGTTGCAGCCATTCCCGTCAAGCCGATCGCAATAAATCCAATTCCCCACAGCAAAGCAGAAATCATCAAAGCTTTCGGAAACGAAAACCGCTTCAAAGCTTTCACCACCGGCATTTGCAAAGCCACAGTTAAAAACGTGCTAAAAGCAAACAAAACGGTAATTGTAGCAGTTGAAAAACCCGTCCCCGATGTCCCCACCTGCACAAACTTGCTAAAATACAGCGGCATCGTGGTTTGAATTTGGGAAATGTATAGAGTGAAGAGAGTATTCACCACAGCATAGATCAGCAAAGTGCGATCGCGCAGCGCCACCATCCAGCCATTTTGCAGATTTTTTTTGCCTTTATCCCCTGTATTAGCTGGTTTGTACGTTTCCGCGACGGCGATCGCCACCACCGCAAACAGCACTAAAAACGAGATACCGTCGATAATAAAGAGCGATCGATAATTCCCCGTTAGTGCAATCAAAACACCGCCAAAAATAATCCCAACTTGCAAACCCAAATTATCAGCAAGCCGCGTCAAAGCAAAAGCCTCCTGTCGCTGTTCGCCCTCAGTTAAATCCGCCACCATCGTCTCGGTTGGAGGCCAATACAAACCCACGCCAAAACCCATCAGTAAATTGCCCGCAACTAATCCCGTAAAATCATTAGTTGCCGCTAGTACAAAAGAAGCGACAGCCGAAATAATTGCCGCCAGCAATAAAGTTCGCCGCCTTCCCCAAAATTGGGAATCGCAAAAAGAACCACCCAAAACGCGGCCCAATATTCCCGAGATTGAACCGCTACCCAAACCGATGCCAACAGCAGTCGCAGATAAGCCGACGCGATCGACAAAAAAGATCGGCGCGTAAAATAAGGTAAAACCGGTGCCGCTTTGGGACAGGAATCTGCCGATGGTGAGAATCCAAACTTGATGCGGGAGACGGGGAAGCCAAGATGATAATTGAAATTTAGCCATATATTATTTACGGCGTTGCTGAATTTAGGTATGATTCACTCGCTTAAGCAATCCCTGAAACTCGCTGAGTAGGGGCAATTCATGAATTGCCGGCAATTCATGAATTGCCTCTACATTTCGGAGGCAAATCATACTTCAAATCAGCAACGCCCCTTCGGAAAATAAAACTACCAACATATCTATGTCCGAATCTTCTGTGGGATTCCCATAGGCGTAAGAGCCGAAGAAAATTATTTTTTCCGGTTTGAATTTATTGGCTATTGCCAGACTCAATTCCATGATTTTGTTCATTTCAATCATTGGCTAATATCTGTAATATTTTTTAATTTAACTGTAATCATAACACATAAAATTTATCGAGTCTGTCTTTCCAATGAGTAATTATCAATCGATTTTGGACGATCGCCCCAACTTTTAAACTGTGGCTGTGCGATCGCACTGCAAGCGAAACCCTGGAAC
Source organism: Cyanobacteria bacterium VAR_87_metabat_62 (assembly GCA_031427135.1). Classification (GTDB taxonomy): domain Bacteria; phylum Cyanobacteriota; class Cyanobacteriia; order Cyanobacteriales; family Microcoleaceae; genus Microcoleus. The sequence continues at coordinate 26,289 of JANPMV010000074.1, forward strand.
ACGATCGCCCGCAAGCTTAACAATTCTTCTAATTCAGTTAAACAAAAGTTACCATAAATTTAAAAATACTTAACACGATTTGAGGAAAAAGTTAGTTAAGCTCTAGAAAAGGCAGAAAAAAATTTAGAGGGTCTAATTATATGACAGCTATTACTACATCGAGAGTAGAATCAATCAAACCCCGCTGGCAAGCAATTGTCATGGTAGCCTTAATTTTCTGGCTCAGCGGTAGCGTGATTATCGATCTAGTAATTATGCCCAGCTTATATGTATCCGGCATGATGACATCTCCCGAGTTTGCAACAGCCGGAAATTTAATGTTCTGGGGATTCAACCGCGTTGAGTTAATCTGTTCTGGCTTGGTAGCAACGGGTTTGATGGTTTTGAGCAATTTACTCGGTGACTTCGGCAAGCGCAGCCGCACAGCAATCTTATTATCATTGGTACTTCTGGCGATCGCCCTGATTGACACCTACGCCCTCACACCTCAAATGAGTGCCTTGGGAATGCAGCTAAATCTGTTCGATGCCGCAGCAGAAGTCCCCGCCGATATGAATCTACTGCACCAAGGATATTTTGCATTGGAAGCAGTGAAATTGGCAGTCGGCGCTACGCTGCTCGGCTGGTGCTACCAAAACCAAGTTTAATCAACCATAAAAATTAGGACGCGGCGATAAAAACTAGGACACGGCGATAAAAACTAGGACACGGCAGTGCCGTGTCCCTACAATGAATTGGGGTAGGGACACGGCACTGCCGTTTCCTCTTATTCGGATGCTTCGTTTCCTCTTATTCGGATTCTTCCGATAAATCAGATTTAGGCAGCAGCAGGCGCAAGCCCATCACCGCAAATCCGATCGCCGCGATCGCCTTTACCACTCGCTCCGGTAACACCTCCGCCGTACCTTGCCCAACCAAAACACCAATTAAACTCGCCAGCAGCAGCGCCGATGCCGTACCGAAAAATACAGCCCGGGGCGAATTGCAACTGCTACCAAGGGCGATCGCCGCTAATTGACTTTTGTCTCCCAATTCTGACAAAAACACCGTAATAAAAGTTATTCCTAAAAGTTGCCAATCCATGGTTTTTTACTAAATCTGGTTTCTGGTAATAGACAATTAACTAAGCACTTCCCAGAGCAAAACCGCCGAAATCGCCAGCAAAATCACTCCGGCTGCTCTCTCCAAAGTTCTCGGAGCAATCCGACTAGCCAGCCACCTTCCCAGCAAAACACCCAACAAACTGGTTGCGATCAAAGCCAAACCCGCACCGGCAAACACAATCCAAGGATTTCGAGATTCAGCCGTCATCAGCAAAATTGCTAACTGAGTTTTGTCTCCAATTTCAGCCAAAAAAATAGTTGCAAAAGTCGAGCCAAAAATTGCCCAGTGCTTCGGCTTCAGTCCTTTTTCTTCCTGACAAATATCGGGATCTACACTTACTGAAAGCTCAGCAGACTCCGCGTTTAAAGCAGCACAAATCTCAGAAGTTTCTCTGAGTTTTTGTACTTGTACCTGTAGCGGCAAATCAGAATTTGGGGTTAGTGAGTCAGCAGCAGACAAGCTTGGCGGTACAGAATCAAGTTTCACGGGCAATGAGTGCTAAGTGCTATTTATTGTTGACTTCTAGTTTTAATCTTAACTTTATTAGTGCTTGCTTTTACCAAAGCAGGGTCATCTTTTTTAACGAAGATTTCGACAACTAATCCCTGAAACAACTTGCCACACCCAAATACCGATACAAGCCCCACGCTTATGGCATTCGTTTTTCGTTAAGTGCCGTAAGTTCGATCGCCCGCATCCCCCAAACCAGGTACAATAAATCCCTGTTCGTTAACTATTTCGTCGATCGTTGCCGTATAAATAGTCAAACTCGGGTACTCTGCACTCAGCTTTTTGAGAGCCGGAGGAGCAGCCACCACAGAAATAATCCGAATCAAGTTTGAGTCAATTCCCCGTGCAGTCAATTCCTGCATAGTCGCCACAATCGTCCCGCCAGTCGCCATCATCGGCTCACTAATAATCACCCGTGTTTCCGGGTTAAACTGCGCCGGCAATTTGTTTAAATAACAAGTTGGTTCCAGCGTCTCCTCATTCCTTGCCATACCGAGGTGGTAAACCGAAGCCAGCGGTACAACCGTCTGAATTCCTTCTAGCAGTGCCAAACCTGCCCGCAAAATCGGCACCACAACTAACGGAGCTTGCGGATTAATAAACGTCGCCGGACATTCGCCTAAAGGACTTTGCACCGTTGTTTCGACTGTCGGTAGCCAATCTCGAATGGCTTCGTAAGCTAGCCATCTTCCCAATTCTGTCATCGCAGAACGAAAAAGTACCGATGGGGTAGCAGCGTCGCGGGCGACAGCCAGCCAGTGCTTAATTAACGGATGCGGAGGAACGTAAACGCGCAGTTGCAGAGGCATTGGGAATTTGGGGGAATTTTGAGGTTTTAGGAATTTGGTGCGATCCTCGAAGAGAGCTTCGCTAACAGGCGATCGTCCGCCCGGTCTACTTATCATATCCTGAACCGTATACAAGCCGTCCCTTAGAACCTATTTACCACTCGATCGATCTCAACTTATTGAAAAACTTTGCCAATAGTATTGACATAGATTAGCAATAGCGGTATATTGATTTCAGTGTTCTCCTCTCAAAGGATCGGCAGACGGGGGCAGTCGGCAATGGTAGACTGCTCCCGCATTTTTTTTTCAAAAAAAGAGCTTTTTTGAAGAAAGAGTGTAGCGCATGGAGCAGAAGGCATAAGGCATTGGGCAGAAAAGCATCAGCAACAAGTTAGGTTAGGGGAACAGTTAAGGGGAGGCAATCCTGTAAAATTATAGAAATATTAAGATTTTTAACCTAATGTCAGCTCCTACCCAATCCCAGTTATTTTCTCCCAACTCCCGCCCGAAGGAGCAAGAGTTTGATGTAATTGTCATCGGTTCCGGCATTGGCGGACTCGTCACCGCCACCCAGCTAGCCGCTAAAAAAGCCAAAGTTTTGGTACTCGAAAGCTACCTGATTCCCGGGGGTAGTGCTGGATATTTCGATCGAGAAGGCTACAGATTTGATGTCGGAGCCTCCATGATTTTTGGATTCGGACAGCGCGGTACCACCAACCTCCTCACCCGCGCCCTCAAAGCAGTCAACGTCACCCTAGAAACAATTCCCGATCCAATCCAGCTTCACTATCACTTACCCGACGGCTTGGATCTAGAAGTTCCCCAACCTTATGACAAATACTTGCAAGAATTAATTGACAGATTCCCTCACGAGCGTGCCGGAATCCAGAAATTTTACGGCGAATGCTGGAACGTCTTCAACTGCCTCAACGGGATGGAATTGCTATCCCTAGAAGAACCCGGATATCTAGTGCGAGTCTTTTTTCAGAACCCTTTAGCCTGTTTGGGATTAGTCAAATATCTACCTCAAAATACTGGCGACATCGCGCGGCGCTACATAAAAGATCCTACTTTGCTCAAATTTATCGACATGGAATGCTACTACTGGTCTGTAGTACCCGCAGATTTGACACCGATGATTAACGCCGGAATGGTATTTTCCGACAGACATTACGGCGGTATCAATTATCCCAAAGGCGGAGTCGGTCAAATTGCCCAGAAATTAGTCGAAGGACTAGAAAAATGTGGCGGGCAAATTCAATACAAAGCTAAGGCGAAAAAAATTATCACCGAAAACGGTCATGCTGTCGGAGTCGAGTTGGTAAGTGGCGAAATTTATCGGGCCAAACGAATAGTTTCTAACGCCACGCGGTGGGATACTTTCGAGAAATTGTTGCCCGCAGCAGAGATGCCTGCTAGCGAGAAGAAATGGCAGCAGCGCTATCAAAAAGCCCCCAGTTTTTTGAGTTTGCATTTAGGAGTAGAAGCAAGCGTCATCCCTGCTGGTACTGCCTGCCACCACATTTTGTTAGAAGATTGGGACAAAATGGAAGCGCCGGAGGGAACTATTTTGGTTTCTATTCCAACGCTGTTAGATCCAGATTTAGCGCCAGCAGGATATCACATTGTTCACGCTTTTACATCGAGTTGGATGGAAGAGTGGGAAGGACTTTCGCAGCAGGAATATGAAGACAAAAAAGAAGAAGCCGGAGGGAGAATTATTGAAAGATTAGAAAAGATTTTTCCCGGTTTAGATGCAGGTTTGGATTATATGGAAGTTGGCACAGCGCGATCGCACCGTCGATTTTTAGGCCGTGAAGATGGTACTTACGGGCCAATTCCGAAGCAAAAGTTGATGGGTTTGTTGGGAATGCCGTTTAATCGAACTTCTATGCCCGGTTTGTATTGTGTGGGTGATAGTACGTTTCCGGGACAAGGTTTAAATGCGGTGGCGTTTTCTGGATTTGCTTGCGCGCACCGAATTGCCGTGGATTTGGGTTTTTAGTGTTAGGGTTCGTCACATTTAAAATAATCCCAATCAGGTTTGTAAGTAAGTCGGTCTAAATAATTCAAGGTTTGTAGTGAGGGCTTTAGCCCTGTAAAAAAGGGCTAAAGCCCTCACTACGAACAAATCTCAGTAATTGTCAAATTACTTAACATACTTTGTTTTATTAGCGCCTACTTACTTAGTGAGGACTTCAGTCCTTATCCAATAAGATAGGACTTCAGTCCAATGGCACTGAAAAAGTCTCAATCACCTAGACTGTTTACCTTTTAAGATAGAGCGAGGTTCCTGCATTCGAGGATACGGCTTCGGTCTGCATTTCAAAACTCTAGGTTCGGAACGCTCAGGTCGAATCGTGAGTAAATTAGTTGCCACCTGTTCTAACAGCAACTGATGCCATTGTCGCTGTTGGCGTTTCCCTGTAGTTGCCAACAGCGTCAATAACAGATTAAATTGCTGCCGAGTTGATTGGAATGAGACTTGAAAAGCTGTATGTTCTGACGAAGATACTGCCTGCCACATCAGGGTACGTAATAAAGTGTAAGCTAGTAAGTGTGTCCAGATTTCCTTTCTCACCATCGCCGGAGTTTTAGCTGTTAACATCTCCATTTTCAAAGTTGTTTTAAGATGCCGGAGACTGACTTCAGCAGCAGACCAGCGCAGTCCATATAACAGAGTTAATTTTTGAACTGTGTAGCGTTTGGCATCCAGTAACGTTGTGACCACAATAATACGCTCTTCTCGAAAGCCACGGCGTTTAATTCGCAAACAGACTTCCCGAACAATAAAACTAGATGGTAATTCCTCAAATTCCTCATTCCTCATGTGTTTAGGACATTGTTGGGGCTTATTCCAGACTACTTGATGGTCGCCAATTCCCAACTTCTTACCCCGCCCTTAAGTCCGTCTTACGGAGATGATTTTTCCGAAAAACAGCGTCGGCTCCCTGTTGTTTTACCAAAACTAAATCGACATAATTACCATAAGCTCTATCGGCTAATATCACATCGGAGGGAACTAAATTCGCATACAGCAGGCGGCTCATCACAATCTCACTCGTCGCCAACGAAGCAATACCAGCCGATACCACTGCTCCTGTGATTAATGAAAAGAGCACTACCATTTTCGCGATGGGAAATCCACACCCGGTTTTTTGATTGCTGTGTTGCGGATACTCAGCTTGATTGGCAGTAGTATCACTCATCAACACGGTTGTTCCGTCTAGTACCCGCACTCGTCGTCCACACCATTGCTGTTCTGGAGGAACTTGCTTTTCTAGCGCCTCTGCCACTATGGGTACTAACTGTGGGACGAGTCTTTCGGGTAGTCGGTGACGAGCTTTACTGTAAGCCCCTGTGTCTGAAGAAGGAGGCACCACTCCGGCTACACTCAGCCAGGTACTCATCCGCTTCACTGCTTGAGAGAGACTTTTGTCTGGAGAGAGTACCTGCGATACCATCGCCCATAAGGTGACTATCGGTGTGTAGACACTGCTGTAATACCTCACGTTCTCCTTTGCCAACAGCTCAAGGACTTGAGAGTCTGGTAGCAGTTCTTTCCAGGGTAAGGCGACACTCTGTAAAAATTGTTGCTTGAGAATAGACGCACGATTTGGCATACTAGAGAGAGATATTTTGGTTTGTAAGGCAATTATCTATGTAGATATTGCCTTACAGATTTTTTTTTGCTCACTTTTTCAGTGCCATTGGACTGAAGTCCTCACTACAAACCTAAAGACTAAAAACCCGGCTTCTGGGGAGAAACCGGGTTTTTAAGATGAAAATTGGTTGTTCGCATTCTTTGAATGAGTTACTGATCGTAGCTACCGCCGACGCCGATTTGGGTATTGTAGATTTTGGCATTAGTAATGGTCATATCTTCCATTGAAGCGCCGGATACATCTACGGTGTTGATGATGGCAGCGGTGAGATTTACCCGATCGAGGTCTGCGTCATTTAAACTGGCATTAGTCAGGAAAACAGCGGTTAAGTTAGCACCCGTCAAGTTAGCACCCGTCAAGTCAGCGCCTTCGAGGTTTGCCTGAGATAGATTTGCACCTTGCAAATTCGCTTCTCTCAAATCTGCACCAATTAAATGAGCTTCCGCCAAATTTGCCCCCGACAAGTCGCACTGAAAACATTGCCCAGTTGACAATAACTGTTTGACGTGAACAGGATTTGCAGCGCGAGCCGGGCCTGCCAACAGTAGAGGAGTAATTAAAAGAGTAGCTGCTAATAGATGGCGTTTCATAATCCCTTTTCCTCAACAGAATGAGTATTTAAGTTCTTCTGTTTATATCTACAATTTTACCACACTTATTTTCAGAAGTTGCGATCGAACTCACAGACTGGCTGTAATATCCATTGCCTTGACAGCGCACAAGTAGTCTCGAAAAGCTTGCAAAACTTAATGTCACCAAAATTAACACTGCGAAAGTTAATATAGTGTCTTTTGGTAGTAAAATTTTCTTCTGTTAGCAACGAAAGCTAACAAATGTGTATTTCGTAAGATAGATCTAATTCCCGATGCGATCGATGACGCTATAAGTTAATTTGAGCGCGAAAAATTCCCAACAAATACATAATTTTTAACAAAACTGTCTTATGACAGAAAATTTACACTTAAAATAAAGATACAATTATCACTTTATAGGTAGAGGGAGAGTCGACAACGGCAATGTCCCCAGCCAAAAATCGGGGTAAATTTTTAATAACAAATTTTAATTAGGTTTCCGCAGCGCCGTAAAAATCCACCTCCTGCTTGGAAAGCAGCGCTTTTTAGGAATGTCGCAGATGCGTACCCGCAAAAATGAATTAACTATGATAAAAAACGATTCCTCCAAGTATCTGCCGACTTTAGATCAAGTAATTGACCGCTCCCCCTTGACAGTTGCACTCGATACCCGACTATCGGAAGTAATTACCCTGATGGGCCAACGGCGCTCAAGTTGCTCTCTAAACGCAGACATTCCACCAACGGGTATCTACCCGCAACTAACAGAAATCGCCAATCCGCTCACCTCAAGCGCCGTCAGAGACGCCAGAGGTATCTGCGTCTTCGTCGTGGAAAAATCAGCAGAAAAATCCTCCTCGCAATCTGCTCAAAATTCTCAATTGCAAGGAATCTTTACAGACAGGGATCTCGTCGATTTGATTGCGTCGGGCAAAAACTTAAAAAATGTCACCATCGCAGAGGTGATGCGACAGCCTGCTGCAACTCTGACAAAAAATGAAGATCAAGACATTTTCAGTGCCTTACTTCTGCTTCGCCAACAAAGAATTCACCACCTGCCAATATTGGATCGTGGCGGTCAACTTCTAGGAGTAATTACGCCCGAAAGCATCCGCCAAGCGATGGTGCAACCAGCAGAAATATTAAAAATGCGGACGGTGAAAGAAGTAATGACCGCACAAGTCATTCAAGCGCCTCGCTCCGCGTCAGTTATCAGTTTAGCGGAGTTGATGGCTCAGCACCAGGTTAGCTGCGTGGTAATTACAGAGTCCACAGAATTTTCGATGAATTTGCCGTTCCCCGTTCCGGTAGGTATCGTCACAGAACGAGATATTGTCGAATTTCAAGCTTTAGAAATAGATTTATCGCAAACGATCGCCCAAACTGTGATGAGTACACCCTTATTTAGTCTCAAGCCAGAAGACTCGCTGTGGGTAGCTCATCAGGAAATGCAGCAGGGTTTAGTCCGCAGGTTGGTAGTAACGGGGGCACGCGGAGAACTGCTAGGCATAGTTACTCAAAGCAGCTTGCTGCGAGTGCTTGACCCGATGGAAATGTCCGGGTCGATCGATGTTCTGCACGCAAACGTCCAAGAACAGACTAGCGAATTGCAACAAGCGATAGCATCCCTCAGCTTGACTAACGCCCGACTAGAAAGGGAAATCGCTACCCGCGTCCGGGCAGAAGTACGGCTGCAATTGTTAGAGTCTGTCGTAGTCAACGCCAACGATGCGATCGTAATTATGGATGCCGGACATAGCGATATCTCCGATCCGACGATTATCTACGTCAACGAAGCTTTTACTCAAATGACCGGTTATCGCCCCGAAGAAATTATCGGCCAAACACCCAGTTGTCTGCGCGGGCCCGACAGCGATGGCGCTCAAGTTGCCAAAATTCGCCGCGCTTTTTCTCGCCGAGAACCGTTACGTTTGGAATTGATCAACTACCGCAAAGATGGTTTAACTTATTGGGTGGAACTCAACAGCGTACCTGTTGCTGACGAGTTGGGGAACGTTACTCACTGGGTGTCCGTGCAACGCAATATTAGCGATCGCAAGCGCATGGAACAAGCATTTTTTGATGAAAAAGAACTAGCTCAGGTTACTCTACAGTCGATCGGCGATGCAGTAATCACGACAGACGCCAGCGGCTGCATTTTTACCCTCAATCCAGTAGCCCAAAAACTCACAGGTTGGTCAACCTTGGAATCTCAAGGTTTACCCCTCGCCAGCGTGCTGAGAATAGTTGACGAAACTACCCGGATGCCGATCGAAAATATCGCCCAAATCGCTTTGTGCGAAGGTCGAATTGTTGACCAAGGACACAACAGCTTACTAATAGCCCGCAACAACCGCGAATTTGCGATCGACCACTGCGTCGCCCCCATCCACGCCAGCAACGGCGAGATTGTCGGGGCCGTCGTTGTGTTCCGAGATGTCACCAAAGTGCGAACTCAAGCGCGGCAACTAACCTGGCAAGCAACTCATGACCCTCTAACGCAATTAGTCAACCGCCACGAATTTGAGTATCAGCTAGAACACGCCCTGCACAGCGCACAAGGTTACGGGCAAGAACACGTGATGCTTTATCTGGATCTCGATCGGTTCAAAATAGTTAACGATACGAACGGTCATGTTGCAGGCGATGAACTGCTGCGTCAAGTCAGCCTGCTATTTAAAAGCAATATCCGCAAAACCGATATTTTGGCGCGTCTGGGCGGCGATGAGTTTGCCGTACTCCTGTACAATTGTCCCCCCGAACAAGGTTTAGATGTGGCCAAACTACTGCTGCAAAGCATTCAGGAATTCCGGTTTGGGTGGCAGGACAAAACTTTTTCGATCGGTGTCAGTATCGGTTTAGTGGCAATTAATCCCAAAACAGTATCGACATCTGCGGTTTTGAGCGCGGCCGATATTGCCTGCTACGCTGCGAAAAATAAAGGCCGCAACCGGGTGCAGGTTTATGAAGCGGGCGATCGAGAATTAATCAAACAGCACGGCGAAACCCAATGGGTAGTGCAAATTAATCAAGCTTTAGAAGAGAATCGCTTCCGCTTGTACTCTCAGCCGATCGTACATTTGCTCAACTATCCAACAACCATCGGCACCCACTGCGAAATCCTCCTGCGCCTCCAGTTGGCTACTGGCCAGTTGGTGTCACCGATGGCTTTTATTCCCGCAGCCGAGCGCTACAACTTGATGCACGCGATCGATCGCTGGGTAATTCGTACTTTATTTAGCAATTTATCTAAAACTTTCACGACAAATCTATTAGTCCAAAACCCCGCAGGAGACAGCGATAAAATAGTTAGCCTCCCCGCTTGCTCTCCCCTGTCTAATTCACAATCCTCATTTGGCAAATACTCCAGCCTTTATGCCATTAACCTTTCTGGAGATAGCATCAACGAAGAAAAGTTTATCGAGTTTATTCAGGAACAGTTTTCCATCCATCAAATACCGCCAGAAATAATTTGTTTTGAAATTACAGAAACCGTGGCGATCGCTAATCTCAGTAAAGCTGCCAGCTTGATTTGGAAACTCAAGGAACTCGGCTGCCAGTTTGCCTTAGACGACTTCGGTAGCGGGATGTCTTCCTTTGCTTACCTGAAAAATTTGCCAGTTGACTATATCAAAATTGACGGCAATTTTATTAAGAATGTGGCTGATAATCCTATTGATATCGTCATGGTGGAAGCTATCACCAAAATTGCTCATGTCATGGGAATCAAAACAATTGCCGAGTATGTGGAAAGTCAAAAAGTTATGGATAAACTGAAGGAACTTGGGGTAGATTACGCTCAAGGTTATTTATTGGGAAAGCCTCAACCTTGTAACTTCGGATATCCGAGTTTAGAGGGAGTTTTGGGAGAATTTTCGGTTAATTCTTTGGCTTTCGAGGCCAAGCTGGCTTCTTGAAGAAGCCAGCAACAGTTCGTAGTGAGGACTTCAGTCCTTCTTATTCACAGGTTCGTAGTGAGGACTTCAGTCCTTCTTATTCACCATAAAAAAAGAAATTTATCTCAAATCCACTCTTCATCGGAATGATCTAAACGGAGGAGGAGACCGCGAGTGCCTTAGTCCCTACCAGATCAATTGTAGGGACAAAGGCACTCGCGGTCTCCTCGCTTGTCATTCCGGCACAGCCGGAATTGATATTATCCATTACCTCATAAAGTAGTTTCCGCTGCTTCAATATACTGACTGTCTAACAGAAAAGCACCTTTTGCAAAGCGAATGCCCCAATAATTGCCTGGACGCCGATCGATCACAACACCTTCATCATCGATCGCAATTACATTCGCAGGCCGCAGCACCGGCATCGGTTCGGCAGTTTTGACATAGGGCGGCATCGCCACAACTCGGACTTTTTGACCGATTGTAAATTCTTTTTCCATGAGTTTTTTTCCTTTTTGACGCTCTTTCTCCCCCCTTATTAAGGGGGGTTGGGGGGGATCTCTATATTCTATTGTTTTAGAGCGTCGGCTTACTGATCTTTCAGGCGTTTAGCCAGCAAACAATCCTCAAAGCTAAAAGATTCTTCGTCTAAAAAGCTAGAGATTGCCATTTCAATCGTAGCTTCGAGAGAACATTCAAGTTCAGCGGACTTGGACAAGAGGGCAGCTTTTATATAGTCAGGCAAATAATCGACCAACTGATGAATAGCTTCTGGGGAAAGGTGTTTCGTGGTAATAGTTTGAGTCATAGTTCTCTGATTTCAAGTTCAGATGCTTTAATTACCGCGCCCCGGTTTGCAATCGGCAAAACCAAGTGCTTCACTATCGAGGAAGTTAGCAATTGCCATTTCCACAACAATTTCGATCGGATATTCAATTTCACTACTCACGGGCAATCAGGGCCGCACGAATTCGTTCTGGAAGGTATTTTAGGATGGCTTCGGCATCGGCAGCAGATAGTTGTTCCAGAGTTTTTGATCGCAGGAGTCTAGCTTTTCGATAGAATCGAGCATAATCAAAGGATATCTTAATTTGAACGTAATATGTAACTTTTTATTTTAAATACTCCCGCAACAATTTCCAAGCCATTTGAGAACCCTCACCTGCGTTGACTTTTTCAAAATCTACATCTTTTCTCAAAACTACAAAACCCACACCTTCTTTAATTTCTATGCCATCAATGTTGCTAATTTTCGCCACAAATAAATGGTTAGCCTGTAGAACTGCTTGATTATTTCGGGTCTTTTGGTGAATAAAAGTTGTGATAAATTCCATTTCGTAATTTGTTTTGAGGCAAGTTTCTTCCTCTAGTTCTCGCACTGCGGCTTGCATTGGATTTTCTCCAATGTCCACACCACCACCAAAAGTAGAAAGCATTCCTTGACTTGCAATACCTGGGATATTATCTCGCAGTTGTGCCACAATCTGACCGTTTGGGAGAATTAGAAAAATCCGAACAATTGAGTTAGGAATATTCATATTAAGTATTTGAGAATCTATAGAAATTAGGAGACGGCTTGGCCTTAGTCCCTACCCAAAATAATATTGTAGGGAGACGGCACGTGCAGTCTCCTCTATCCTGACGGAATTTATATGACCTAAAAACTCTGTCGATCGACCTAATTCATTTATCTTAGGACAAGATCGCGCTACAATTGTCAGTCGGGATGAAAACGGCTGATTTAAAAGTAGGGGATAGTTGGTATGGCTACAAGTCGTCGCATAGAGCGCGTAGCTTCAATGATTAAACGAGAAGTCAGTCTAATGTTGCTCAACGGCATTAAGGACGATCGAGTCGGTGCAGGTATGGTTAGCGTTACCGAAGTAGTTGTTTCGGGAGACCTTCAGCACACAAAAATCTTTGTCAGCATTTACGGTACTGATGAGGCCAAGGCCGAGACGATGGAAGGTTTGAAATCGGCAACTAGCTATGTCCGCAACCAGTTGGGCCAGCGGTTGCAACTGCGCCGGACACCAGGAGTGGCATTTCTAGAAGACGGTTCTCTGGAACGGGGTGATAAAATGGTGATATTGCTGAATCAGCTTTCTGCCGATCGCAAACCAGGTATGTTTGATGACGAAGAATTGACCAATGATGCCGAAAAATTGACCGACGATCGTGATGATGATGATGATGATGATGATGATTTAGAAGAAGACGAGGATTAGCGTCTGAAGGCAATCAACAGCTAACAGTTAACAGTCAACAATTCCCAATTCCCAATTCCCAATTCCCAATTCCCAATTCCCAATTCCCAATTCCCAATTCCCAATTCCCAATTCCCATGATGATTGACAATCTTTCCTTGCCCGAATTAGTAGCCCAGATGTTCGTAGTGCGCGCTTCGGGCTGCTTGTTCGACCACCAAATTCGCTATCCCGAATGGGAACCAACGGGCAGCAAACTTCGTTATTATCTGGAAAAGTTGGGCGTCGGTGGTGTGATTTTGGTGGGAGGAAGTGCTGCGGAGTTGGCAGTTCGATCGCACCAATTGCAGTCTTGGGCAAAATTTCCGTTGTTGTTAGCGGCGGATATTGAAGAAGGTGTCGGCCAGCGGTTTGCGGGGGCGACTTGGTTCGGGCCACCGATGGCAATTGCCGAAATTGCGCGGCACGATGCAGGTAAAGCCTCACGATATGCCGAACAAATGGGCGCTGTCACGGCGATCGAAGCTAGGGCGATCGGTCTTAATTGGATTCTCGCACCAGTGGTTGATGTTAACAACAATCCCGACAATCCCGTGATTAACGTCCGCGCTTTTGGCGAGACATCGGAAATTGTCGGCAAATTAGCCAGTGCTTTTATTCGCGGCGCAGGCGAGCACCCGGTTTTGACGACAGCGAAGCATTTTCCCGGCCACGGAGATACGGCGGTTGATTCTCACTTGGAATTGCCGGTTTTGCCACATTCGCCAGCCCGATTAGCCGAGGTTGAGTTGCCTCCTTTTGTCGAGGCGATCGCCGCTGGAGTCGATGCTGTGATGAGCGCTCATTTGCTGATTCCGGCTTGGGATGCCGAGTTTCCGGCTACTCTTTCTCGCAAAATTTTGATTGGGAAGCTGAGGGAAGAGTTGGGATTTGAGGGTTTGATCGTGACGGATGCTTTGGTGATGGGGGCGATCGCCAGTAAGTACGGCGCTAATGAGGCTGCTGTGTTGGCGGCTTCGGCTGGGGCTGATGTTTTGCTGATGCCGCTTGAGCCGGAAGGGGCGATTTTGGCTGTCTGCGAAGCTGTTACTCAAGGGCGAATTTCGTTATCACAAATCAAGGAATCTGTCAAGCGAATTTGGAAGGCGAAAGCTAAAGTTGGTTTGCCGATTTCTGACCCCCCCCAACCCCCCCTTGCTAAGGGGGGGAGCAAGAGTCAAACTGCTGTTGTTGATATGGGGAGCAAGAATTTAGAATTTATCGACTCGATCGACTTAAGTTTGCTGGCAAATCCCGAGGCAAGGGCAACTGCTGCCGATATTTTGCGAGATTCTTTGAAATTTGGTGGTTCTTTGCCTTTAGTGCCGAAAAAGCTCTCAGATCACCAGGTTTTGCGGAATTTGATTGTGGTAGACGATGTTTTGGGGTGCGAGTTTTTGGGGAAACACACTCCGGCGATCGCCCTGCCCGAACAGTTTGGTTACAAATTGCAACTGATTGACGATCGCACGGGCGCGATCGTAGACAATACAGATTCAGAGCATTTTTCTCCAACACTGCTGCAAATTTTCATTCGCGGCAATTGCTTCCGAGGCAGTGCTGGCTTAACTCAAGCGGCTCAAGATTGGTTTCAGCAATTATTAACCACGGGAGAATTGCAAGCTGTCTTAATTTATGGAAGTCCCTACGTTTTAGAGCAATTTTTGCCACGCTTGCCTCCGAGTATTCCTTATGTATTTTGTTTTGGGCAAATGCCGACAGCACAATCTCTCGCTCTACAATTGTTGTTCGGTATTCACAAAACAGGCAACCCTTGAGTTGCCGGACTCCTGAATCTTCCCTTTGCTGGATCAGGACTTAAATCGATCGACCCGGTTTCTAGCCAGAAAGTTTGCCAGAATCAGGCAAAGCATCCAGAAACCGGGAATCGGGCGCGAGTGGCTGAGTTCTAAATCGAGCTTTGTACTGGCTGGGTCTGTTAACCTGGAAAATGTGCCTCTCAAAATCTCGATACATATCCGATCGCCTACTGAATCATTCCGATAACTTTTTTAAATTGACCAGTGAATAGTATCTGTGTATACAGAAAAAAAAATAACTTACATATTCAGAAGTTTGGATTATATTATTACCAGGGCCATAATTTTTTTTTAGTAAAACCTTGAGGGCGCATTATGATTCACTCAACTATCAAACTCCACTACTCTTTAGATGTTATCCAAGATGAAGCGCGCCACCTCGTACACGAAGGCGTCTTGAGCCGACAACAGCCTATCTACACCCTGTGTCAGTTCATCCCGCCCCGTGAATGGTCTTGCGTCGAAGGAGAACTCGAAAAGTGCGACTTCTTGCTGCGCGATCGCATCGCCGACTTGATCGGTTCGGAAAATTGGGACAATGACTAAAGTTTGGTTCTCTTAGATTCAGTTTCCAACTAAACTCCGGCCGTGTTAAAGATGCTTGATTCTTTAATCCTGGGAATTTTCGGCGCGCAAATTTTCCAATTCGGCCCTCAGCGCTGCCATGTGTGCAGTTAATTCTTGAATTTCTAGCTTGACATCAGTCTGTACAACCGACTCGGAGGGGGTGTCAGTTGCTGTATCCGATTGCTGATGCGAGACGGATTCGCTTTCTGCATTCTCCCTCGCGCCCGGTTGAGAGAAAATAGTATCAACAAAATTCCGCGCTTCTCGATCGGTCATTTCTCCTTTTTCCAACAACTCGTCGGCGAGTAATCCCAAATCTGACTGCGTGAGTTTGTCCAGATTTTCCGATCGCTTCAGAGGATCTTGCAATGTCTCAATTAAAAAAGAAGTTGCACCTAAAGTTAGGTGAAATCCTGTTTGCAGTATTTGAGGCAGGTTGTCGAGATTCATCTAAAGATGCCGCTAGAAAGTTTTTGGGAGTTTTTGGGTCGCGAGTTTCGCTCATGCGGCAACTTGGCCGCTTCTGAGCTGGAAAATACGCTGTTGTCGATCGCGATTCAAGAAAAATCAGCCTTTAGGGGGATGGCTTCTCTTTGTTCCAATATTAACATTATCATTACTTCGCAAATTAGTAAATGTCAAGTGTAAAGTTTTGCAACTATAAATAGAAACTTCCCACTCGAAAAGTCAGTCTATCAGGACTTACGCATGGGGGCGAGAAACCCGGTTCCTACGAAAAATTTGCGAGGAACGAGAAATACAGGAAGAAACCGGGTTTCTGAGGTCAGCGTGCATAAATCTAATCTATTTGAGAGTTGAGATTTGAGATTGAATCAAACTAAGGATACAGCGCCTCGCCGGTGGATGGGTCAAATATAAATAGTCGATCGAAGTCAAGCTGTACAGTTAGCCGATCGCCGGATCGCAAGCGGACACTCGCAGGTACTTGTAACTGTATAGTAGTTTCAGTGCTCAACGAAGGCAAACTCGCCCGGATCAAAGTTTCTCGCCCCAGAGGTTCCACTACTTTTACCTCTACATCAATAGGAACTTTTTCCAAGGCCCAAAAATCAGTTTTTAAATCATCATTTGCTGCTGTTTGTGACGTAAAAATTTCTATATTCTCGGGACGGAGGCCCAAATCAAATCCTTGTCCTTCTCTTGGCTGCAATTTTTTCTGAATCGACGGTGGACAGGCTAAAGATTGATTCCCAACTTGAAAGAATTCGTTAGCATAAATTGCCGGCAAAATGTTCATGGCGGGATTGCCTAGAAATGTGGCAACCATGCGATTAGCCGGTTTAGCATAAATGCTTTGCGGATCTCCAATTTGCTGAATTTTTCCCCCATTTAAAACTACAATTTTATCAGCTAAAGTCATCGCTTCCACTTGGTCGTGGGTAACGTAAACCGTAGTAATTCCCAGCCGTTGATGTAATTGTTTCAGTTCGGCTCTAGTGTCGTCTCGCAGTTGGGCGTCGAGGTTGGAAAGCGGCTCGTCTAACAGGAATACTTTCGGTTCGCGGACGATCGCCCTTCCGAGTGCTACCCGCTGTTGTTGCCCGCCTGAGAGCTGTTTGGGCTTACGATTGAGCAGATGATCGATCGAGAGCGATCGGGCTACTGTTTCGACTCGTTCTTGAATTTTTGTGGCGTCAACATTCCGCATCCGCAATCCAAAAGCTAGATTTTCGGCGACAGTCATGTGCGGGTAAAGCGCGTAATTTTGAAATACCATTGCGACATCCCGCTGTCTGGCTGGAATGCTGTTAACTAAATTATCTCCGATATAAAGATTCCCGGAAGTTGCTATCTCCAAACCTGCGATCGTCCGCATAATTGTGGATTTCCCGCAGCCGGAAGGCCCGACTAACACCCAAAATTCCCCATCGGGAATTTTGAAACTAATGTTTTCGATCGCAGTCACGTTTTGATAGCGTCTCGTAATATTTTCTAAGCGAACATTGGCCATTTGTTAGTAGTGATTGGTTATTAGTTATTGGTTGCTAATTTTTAGTTGTTGTCTTCAGCAACCTTGTTTAATTCTAAAACTGTGCGGGCTAATTCTTCAACGAGCGGCGTAGATTCAGCTTGAAAAAACGCTTTTACTAAAGAATTATAATACCAGAGAGTACCATCTTTTTTACCTTTGAAGCGTTCCCAAACAGTATCACCTAATTGACGATAATCTTCGAGGATCGATCGAGCATTATAAAGTTTATCAGCAGCCGAGACTAATCTGACTGAGCCAGAAGCTGTGAGAATGTGGGAAATATAGGCTTCTTTTCGCACTCGCCAAGAGGGTTTCGGCGTCGCGTCGCTGTCGGTACAGCCGTCTACAATCGCTGTGACGGTATCCCCAAAGCGGCGGCGGATGGCTTCGCGGGTGGTGGAACCGCCTTGATCTTCGATCGCATCATGAAGCAAAGCTGCGATCGCCTCATCTTCCGAAGCCCCGTATTCCAAAGCTATACTAGCAGTACCCAACAAATGAGCGAGATAGGGAACGCCGGAACCTTTGCGGACTTGAGTTGCGTGCAACTGGGCAGCATAGATGAGAGCTTCGGAAAATCGGTTTGATAGTATCATGGAAGTTACCTTATTCAATCATGTCATCTGTAAACTTAGAATCATTAAACAGAGGTTGCGATCGTGACAGCTACTATAATTTCCTCTAAAAATACCGACCAAAAATCAGAGCCACAATCTCCACCAGAATTAGGAAATATACCAGAAATTAAACCCGAATCCCAATTAGAAAAAATCCTATCTCTCGAAGAGTTTTTAGTCAAGCCCCCTGATAGAATGGAATGGGTTGACGGCAACTTAGTGGAGAAAACAGGAATGACATTCAAGCACGGTCTCGCTCAAGTTAATCTAGCTACTTCCTGGAAAAATTACAAAAATTCCAGCGGACAGGGAGGAGAAGTTGTTACAGAAGTCCTTTGTCGTACAGCCAAACAGGGCCGCCGTCCCGATGTCGCTTACATCACTCCTGAACTGCTGCAACAACAAGCAGGCAATTTTACAACATTATCCCAAAGTTTTCCCTTGATAGCGGAAGTTGCTTCCCCCGAAGACAGCGGCGAAGAATTATTTGCGAAAGCACGAGAATATTTGGAATCGGGATGTTTAGAAGTTTGGCTGCTGTTTCCTGAATCGAGATTAATCTTTGTGAATGCAGGGGAACGCTGGCTGTTGTTCAATGCCGATGAAGTGGTTGAGACTCAAAGGGTACTTACAGGTTTTAGCGTAGCTGTCGGTGAATTGTTGGCTTGAGAAATGTGTTAAAATAATCATCAAAAAAAGTAATAAAATGTATGTGTGTAAAAAGGAATTCATATGATTGGCTATATCTATTTTCTGGTGGAGTTCCAACAGCGCCTTTTTTCTTCTCTTACACGCTTGATGGACTAGAGAAACTTTATCTTACGCAATCAGACAAACGCGGTGGTAGTCAACTAAATGAGTTGTGTGTAATCGGACTTGTATCCTATTTTGAAGCATTTTGCAAAGACCACTTTGCCTCAATCATCAACATAGAACCATCACTTCTTAAGAACCTGTCAAAAAACGGGAAGGATATTAATATTGACCCAGCTAAAGCACTTGAACTAGGTGATGCTCTATCTTGCAATATCGGTTTTCTAGTTGCAGAGAAGTATGACTTTGGAACTGCACAAAAAATTAATGCGCTGTATAAAGCATTGATTTTGATTTCTCCATTTTCTAAGGATGAGATGCAGATGTATGGCGATTTACTCAGAGATCGTAACTTGTTAGTTCATCATGGAGGAACATATACATCTTCATATATTGCACAAAATAAAAGTATACTTTTGTCCGAAAAGAAGCTTCCATTTTTTGACTCGTTGGTCATATCAAAGACGTATGTTGATGATCAATTCAATTTCATCAAGGAAGTTTCAAGAAAAATTCTGGGTGCCTCACACGCTGCACTTATAAAGTACCTTGGTGAAAATGAAATACAGATTCCAGAGTGGAAGCAAAAAGCTGTAGATTCATTTTTGGATGAAAAATAATCACGACTATGACTTAGGTTTTAGCGTAGCTGTTAACGAATGATTAGCTTAAAAAACTTGCCAGAACTGCCATCTTATGAAATAATCTAGGATGTTGCAATTTCCAACTATAGCGACTCCCAAAAATAAAAATATTATGGATAGATTCCGAGTAGAAGTTATTTCTCAAACACCAAATCCCCAGCAAGTAATTTATGCTGCTCTCCATCAAGACTATACTGAAAATTTCGTATATGACGATCGCGATTCGTGGCCCTCAGACGCAGAATGTGGCGAAATTATCGTCAAAAGGCTCCTCGCAGGCGATCGGGGGCATTACGGCCCCTTAGAACATCCCCAAATTATCTTTAATTGCGGCTACTTTCCCCACAGCGTCATGCAGCAAGCCAGGACACATCGCGTAGGAGTATCCTTTGATGTACAATCCCTGCGCTATACAGGAAATCAATTTTTAGATGCAGCAACTGGCAAAAAAGATATAGAAGATATTTTCTATTTGCGTCCAGTAGATTATTATACCGATCGCGAAGGCAAGAAATATTACTACTCTCCCGAACAAAGACAACAAGATTTAGAGTGGTGTCTCGAAGCCGCTAAACGCTATAAAATAGACTTTGACGGCGGGATGTCCGAAGAACACGCCAGAGGCAAATTACCCTTTGACTACCGCCAACATTTTGTAGTCAGTTTCAATTTAAGGTCTTTTCTGCATTTTTCCGACTTGAGAAACAAGAAAAATGCTCAACTGGAAATTCAAAAACTCTGCGAAATGATGTGGCCTCATTTTGAAAATTGGGCCCCTGATATTGCCAAGTGGTACACAGCAACCCGCCTCGGAAAAGCCAGACTAGCCCCGTAATAATTGCGATGTTATTCATCTCTCTCTTCTCTTCCTCTGTGTTCTCTGCGCTCTCTGTGGTAAAATCATTCTTCCTTCTTCCTTCCACTTACCAAACAAGATGAAACTAAAAATCCTGCAACTGCATGAATCAGCCATAATTCCCAAATACGCCCACGATACTGATGCTGGAATGGACTTATTTTCGATAGATGAATTAGAAATTTGTCCCGGAGAAAGCCAGTTAATTCATACAGGGATATCCATAGAATTGCCCCAAAAAACCGAGGCGCAAATTCGTCCCCGCAGCGGTTTAGCTCTCAAGCACCAAATTACTGTACTCAATGCACCAGGAACAATTGATGAAGGCTATCGAGGCGAAATAGGAGTAATCTTAATCAATCACGGTAAAACTTCGTTTCAAGTCACAAAAGGCATGAAGATTGCTCAAATGATCATCGCGCCCGTAATTCGCGCGGAAATTGAAGAAGTAAAAATGTTAAGTTCAAGCTCTAGGGGAGATAATGGGTTTGGCTCGACTGGCATATCGCCATAAATCTCTCGTCTCAATACAGTTCTAATTCTACATTTTAAATGGACAATACACTAGAAAACTACGAACCGCGTCAAAGACCGAATTGGGACGAATATTTTTTAATGTTGGCAAAATTGGCCGCAACTCGATCGACTTGTCTGGCATTTCCGGTAGGTGCGGTAATCGTCAAAGACAGGCAAATTTTAGCTACGGGTTACAACGGTTCGCCGTCAGGTTCGGCGCACTGTACGACTCAGGGCTTCTGCTATCCTGGTTTGAGCAGTTGCGACGCCAGCAAGATTTTGCCCTCGCGGGCGGTGCACGCTGAAGCAAATGCGATCGCCAAAGCCGCAAAACACGGTATATCTACTGCTGGCGCCAGTATTTACGTTACCTTAGAACCCTGCATCTATTGTTTGAAATTAGTGATTGCGGCTGGGATTCGGGAAATATTTTATGAAACGACTTTTAACAGCGGCGAAAAAGCTGCTTTGAGAGATACTTTTATCAGTGAAGGTATTGTTGAGTTAAAACAAATTCAGCTATCAGATGAGACGGCAAAAAACGCGGCTTTGTTTTTGTTGAGTCCTACTTCTATACCCAAAGATGGTTTCATAGGTATTGTGAGTCGAGGCGAAGCATCCACTTAAAACGCTCAACTGCTCTCGGAATAGGTAGGAGAGGGGTTCTGGATCTGTACTATTTAGCATAGGACTTACGCACCTAGTACGAAATTACGTCATTCTGAGCGATAGCGAAGAATCTCAAACCTTTGTACTGGTGTTACAGGGCGTAAGTCTTGTTAAGTATTGAGAAAAAATCTGACGAAAAATAAGCTTATACTCTTGACTATAAACCTCAAGTTGGGCTATCTTAGTAGAGTTAGTATACCTAAAATATTCATCTGTCCAATGGACTTGAGCAAAATCCCCAAACCTTTGTTGATTGCTTCTATTGTTTTCTTTGTATTTTTCGTAGGATATGGGGCTGCGATTCATGTGCCGGGATTAAAAATAGTACCCGAAACAAAAACTGATGAAAAAAAGGTTGAGAATAAAGATTCAAAAACTCCTGATTCAAAAAGTGTAAAGGTCAGTGTCTTTGATGAAACCACTCAGACTCCTATAGTTGGTGCATCAGTAATCATGGAATCAGAGGGTGGGTCAGATTCAGACACAACTGATAATTTAGGTGCTTTTCGAGTTCAAATACCCACAACAGAATGGGTAAAAATTCGTATAAACAAAAAGGGTTGTGCGCCTTATAATCAGAACTTAAACCTCCTAAGCAACCCAGATAGACCTAAACAAATTCTGCTGAAATGTTCGATGCCAAAAACTTCGTAATGTAGTATTCCCAATGTCATCACTACGTCAGCATTTTCAGGGAATCAAAGAAATCGTTGACTGGAGTTGGACGCTAGCCCTAACGTGCCTTTTTGGATACATCACTCTGGGACAACTTGCCCAACTATATTGGGCAATGGTGCTTTTTGGTGGATTAGCAGGTAGTTTTGGTATATTTTATAAGTTTTCGTGTCATAAATTAGCAGAGCTAAACTCTCTCGATGATGACCAACTTATAAAAGCCGACCTTTCAGCAGCTACGACTCAAACGTTGCTAAGGGAATTTGCTAGAAGAAACCCTGAAGTTGCTCAGCAGCCTATTTTTGTTGAAATACAAGGACAAGTAACCCACAATAGGCAAAACTATAACACTGTTTTCCAACAGCGGGAAACTGAACAAAGACAACCCCCTGCCCAAAGACCCACACAATCATCCCCCCAACCTGTACAACCTTCTCCACAACCGCCAACTCCTTCAACATCTCCATATACAACACCTGTTCAACGTCCGTCACCACCTCCACAACCACCACCCAGACCAGTACAACCTCCTCAACGGTCATCGCCATCACCACGTACTAGACCTGTACAAACCAGACCAACATCGGCGAAAAAACGATCACCTAGAAAGGCGACTAAACGAAAGCTCTCGCAAGAAGGGTCTATATTGGTTAAGGGCCACTTTAGAGATGGGAAATGGGTCAATTCCTATTGGAGGCGAAAATGACGAAGGTAATCAGTCCATAGCTTCGATAGTTTAATAGTCAACACTCAACCGTTAACAATCAATCAAACTCTTTGACTGCTTGCAAATAGTCGATCGCCGCATCTATCCTTGAAGAATACTTAAAAGCAAACTGATCGAACCAATATCGCTCATCGGAATCCTTATCCAACTTTTTCAGCCAAACCTGAGCTTGCCTAACTTTCTGTCTGTGCGTTTGTACGTCCAACTGCGGCCCCGCAATTTCTGCTGCTGGCTGGTGTTCCAGTGAAACTGCTTCCTGAGTTTTATTTGGCGCTTCATACTCAGCCTTCAGCGGTTTCGGTACAGTCACTTCCCGGTCTTTATTTTGCGCTTCATATTCAGCCTTAATTTCAGCTAAATCCTTGTCCGCAGGAGCATACAAATTTAAATCCGCTCTTTTAAATGCTTCATTTGACCGTAATACTGCTGGCGGTAAAGGCGCTTGTGCTTCTTGCACCGCAGGCTGACTTTTCAACTCAGCATTTTTTTGAGATGCTTGATATTCTGCCTTAAGTTCAGCTAACAGGCGATCGATCGATTCCATAACTTAAAACCCCCTAAAAAATGCTGCTGGCCTAACTGGCATAAATACGATCGCACTAACTTCGCCCGCCTCCTCAATCTGTAATTGCATTCAGCAATACTTCGGTTAGGGTCATTCCTTCAATATCATCCATCGTGACAGTATCAACGATATCGAATTTAGCCCCGGCGCTTTGCAGTTCGTCATCCAATATCTTGAGAAACTTAGTAGCTTCCGGCGCATTTCCTACTTGAATGAAAGAAATCGCCAACTCTTCATCTCGATCGAGCTTGCGCGAAGCTTCTATAATTGTTTTCATTACTTCTTTGCGATCGTCCGGTTCGCCGTCCGTCACCACTAATATTGTTTCCCCGTTTAGCTTGGTCTTACCGGATGCTTTGCGCTGAAAATAACTGTTCAGAGCGTCTTGCAGAACCGCAGCCAAATTCGTAGTTCCAGAAGGTTCGTTTTCTTGGAATATTTGCACGACTTTAGCTGATGTTACGTTGTCGTAGCGCTTGAAACGACCGGAAAATACATAAACAGTCATGCCGTCTGGGTCGAGTTCTTCGCATTTGTTCGCCAGGGCGATCGTCGATTCTTGCATCAGCGCCCACCGACTTTTACCGCCCGTCTGGTCTTTGGTGTACATACTGCCGCTTTTGTCAATGATGATGGTATAGTCGCGGTTCAAAAGCATAATTTTTTTCCGGTTAATTAAGTTTTTTCAAAAAAGAGTAAAACCAGCGAGCAGAAGCTGTTGAGCTTTGGTTGCTCGCTGCGTTTTTTTAGTCGATCGGCGATCGTAAATACCGGAATCTAAGCTGCAACTAAGGCATCTTTAAGCGGCTTCCAGGTAAAAGCTCGATCGCCCCCCATCTCCACTGCTATTTTAACTCGCGGTTCCAACGTCGGCAAAACAGTCAAATACTCAATCTCCTGACTCGACAAAATCTGCCCTTCAATAATCCACAGCACCAGTCCTTTTGCTTTCGGCGCCAAATTGTCTAATTGAGTTTTCAACATCGGCGGCACATAGTACGTATAACCCACAGCCCCTTCATTGCCAGTAGTTTTCTTGCCCAAATGCGGCGGCCGCACCCCGTGAACCCCCGTCAAATACATCGCCAAATCGCCCAAACCCCGCGCCGTAATGCTGTAAGCACCGTAGCCCGCAGCCCTCAGCCTCCGCAGGTAGCGCCCCTCAAATCCTCCCTCTAAAGGAACGTATAAGGCCAGCGAACCCGACTTTTCCAAATCCCGAATCATATCCGAACCCGTCGTAATCAGTCCCATAAATTTGTGTTGCGTGGTGCGTTAAGTTTGGTCGATCGCCTAAATGCGAACTGCGATTATTATAAATGCTCAAGCTGAGGCGAAATATTATCCTCGCGGCCTTGACAAACGGCAAACACTTCATGTATCATCGTCAATTGTGACCGTAAAGGATACTAAGTAGCTTGCCGCTCAAGTCCTGGCACAAACAAGCAAGACCGAGGCAAAACTCGGAGATCGAACAGGTGAAAAACCTCGAATCTCAACCCTTGCAAGACTTCCACAAGCTAGCTCCCAAATTTAAAACTTAAATTTTAAACACCGAGGAAAGCTGTTGGTTGATAACAGTTAATTGCAGGAACACTGAAATAAATGTTTCTGCACAAGAGCAAGCGGATTGACGTAACTCTCGCAATCCGAAACCTCTTGCGTAAATAAAAGGAAAAAAATCCGTGTCAGTAGGCATCCTTGGTACAAAACTAGGCATGACTCAAGTGTTTGACGCTGAAGGGAGAGCAATCCCCGTCACCGTCATACAAGCAGGGCCTTGTACAGTAACTCAAATTAAAACCAAACCAACAGACGGCTACAGTGCCGTTCAAGTTGGATACAGCGAAGTCAAACCAAAGGCTCTCAACAAGCCAGAATTGGGACACCTTGCCAAGTCGGGGGCGAATCCGTTGCGCCACTTGCACGAATACCGCTTGGAAGACACCAGTTCCTTTGAGTTAGGTCAACAACTAAAAGCTGATGCTTTTACACCGGGACAAATAGTAGATGTCACGGGTACAAGCATCGGTAAAGGTTTTGCAGGCTTTCAAAAGCGCCACAACTTCAAACGAGGCCCCATGTCTCACGGTTCCAAAAATCACCGCGAACCCGGATCGATCGGGCCTGGAACTACTCCCGGTCGCGTTTATCCCGGGAAGAAAATGGCAGGACGTATGGGCAACGTTCAAGTCACCGTCCGCAAGCTAACAATTGTCCGGGTGGATACAGAGCAGAATCTGTTGCTCATTAAAGGAGCCGTCCCCGGCAAACCTGGCGCCTTAGTCAATGTTGTGCCTGAGAAAAAAGTTGGGTGGTAGTCATTAGTGATTAGTTATTTGTTATTAGTAGCAACTAACCAATCACAAATAGCAACTAACAAACAACAACTAATAACAGACAACTAACAACAGACAAAGGACAAAAGATATGGTTAACTGTGTAGTGCGAAATTGGCAAGGCGAAGAAGTTGGGGAAACAACTTTAGAGCTGCGCGTAGCCAAACAAGAAAATGCGTCTCACATCGTTCACAGAGCATTGACGCGGCAATTGAACAACGCCCGTCAAGGTAATGCTTGCACCAAAACTCGAGCGGAAGTTAGAGGTGGTGGCCGCAAACCGTGGCGTCAAAAAGGAACAGGTCGAGCCAGAGCAGGTTCTATTCGTTCTCCGTTATGGCGGGGCGGCGGTGTCATCTTCGGGCCGAAGCCGAGAGACTTTGAAGTCAAAATGAACAAAAAAGAACGCCGTCTCGCTCTGCGGACAGCATTCTTCAGTCGTACCGACGACATGATTGTGGTTGAAGAATTTGCAGAGCAATTTCCGAGACCGAAAAGCAAAGAACTGCTGAGTGCGATCGCCCGCTGGGGTATCGAACCAAATAAAAAAGTTCTGTTAATCTTGCCAGAACCGCAACTAAACGTGTACTTGTCTGGACGCAACATCGAACTGATGAACGTCATCTTGGCAACTTCCCTGAATGTTTATGACGTTCTTGCGGCTGACAAAATTATCGTCACATCTACAGCCATAGCAAAAATTCAGGAGATTTACGGTGAGTAAAATCGACCCCCGCGACTACGCAGATATGATCCAGCGTCCGATTCTCACCGAGAAAGCTACCAGGATGATGGAATTGAATCAATTCACATTCGACGTAGCCCCCAAAGCGACCAAGCCTCAAATCAAAGCTGCAATCGAAGAACTATTTAAGGTGAAAGTCACCGCAGTCAACACCCAAAACCCGCCGCGTAAAAAGCGTCGCGTTGGTAAGTTTGTCGGTTTCAAACCTTGTTACAAGCGAGCAACCGTAACTCTGAAGGACGGAGACTCGATCCGCAAACTGCTATTCCCAGAAGTTTAAAATTTAGTAATAGGTAATCGGGAATGGGCGATCGGTAATCGGTAATCGGTAATCAAAAAGGATGAAGGATGAATTCTGACTTCACAACTTCTAATTATCAATTACCAATTATCAATTACCAATTACCAATTACCAATTACCAATTACCAACTACCGATCGCAAAATTATGGGCATTCGTTCTTACCGACCTTATACCTCCAGCACCCGAGAAAAAACAGTCTCGGACTTTGCTGAAATTACCAGATCAGAACCAGAAAAGTCTCTAACCAGCAACAAACACACCAAACAAGGCCGCAACAACCGAGGCGTCATTACCTGTCGCCACCGGGGAGGCGGTCACAAACGGCTTTATAGAGACATCGACTTCCGCCGCGACAAACACAGCATTCCTGCTACCGTCAACGCGATCGAATATGACCCCAACCGCAACGCCCGCATCGCCCTCGTATTTTACAAAGACGGCGAAAAACGGTACATCCTGCATCCGCTCAACTTAGCAGTCGGTACAGTAATTGTTTCAGGCCCAGACGCGCCGATCGAAATCGGCAACGCCTTACCCCTGAAAAACATTCCCCTCGGTACCAGCATTCACAACGTTGAGCTAGTACCACGTAAAGGCGGACAAATTGTCCGTTCCGCAGGTTCCAGCGCTCAGCTAATGGCAAAAGAAGGTACCTACGTTACCCTCAAACTGCCATCCGGCGAACAGCGCAAAGTCCGCGCCGACTGCTACGCCACCATTGGTCAAGTTGGCAACACAGACGCCAGAAACATCAGCCTTGGTAAAGCCGGCCGTACCCGCTGGAAAGGCCGCAGACCAACAGTTCGTGGTAGTGCCATGAACCCGGTAGATCACCCGCACGGTGGTGGTGAAGGTAGAGCTCCGATCGGGCGTCCGGGGCCTGTGAGTCCTTGGGGTAAACCAGCATTGGGTGCCAAAACTCGAAAGAAAAACAAGCGCAGCGACTCTTTGATCGTCCGGCGCCGCCGCAAATCTTCCAAACGTGGCAAGGGTGGCAGACAAAGTTAATGGAAGAAGGAAGAAGTCAACCCCCCCAAGGGGGGAAATTGAGAAGGAAGGAAGAAGGGAAAAAAATGTTTTACCTTTTCTAATTCCCAATTCCCAATTCCCAATTCCCAATTCCCAATTCCCAATTCCCAATTCCCAATTCCCAAAATTATGTCTCGTTCATTAAAAAAAGGCCCGTTTGTCGCAGACCATCTGATGACAAAAATTGAAAAACTCAACGCCGCAGGTCAAAAACAAGTAATTAAAACTTGGTCGCGAGCCTCCACAATCCTTCCCCAAATGGTAGGTCACACGATCGCCGTTCACAACGGTAGACAGCACGTGCCAGTCTACCTCACAGACCAAATGGTAGGTCACAAACTCGGAGAATTCTCCCCCACTCGCACCTTTAGAGGTCACGCGAAAAGTGGTGATAAAAAGGCAAAAAGATAGCCAAATTAGGTGACAGGTAATAGGTAATCTGAAAAAATTTTCCTCAATTACCAATTACCTTTTTCCCAATTAACAATTACCAATTACCCAAACCGAAATGGTTATAGATACCACATCCGAAATTAAGGCGATCGCCCGTTACATACGGACATCCCCCTACAAAGTACGCCGAGTCCTCGACCAAATTCGCGGCAAAAGCTACCAAGAAGCGCTGATTTTACTCGAATTCATGCCCTACCGCGCCTGCGAACCAATCGTCAAAGTTTTGCGATCGGCAGTAGCCAACGCCGAACACAACGCAGGATTGGATAAAGCCAAGCTCGTAGTTTCTCAAGCTTACGCAGACCAAGGCCCAGTCCTCAAACGGTTTAGACCCCGCGCTCAAGGTCGCGCCTACCAAATTCGCAAGCCAACTTGTCACATTACCGTGATAGTAGCTCCGCTCGTAGAAGACTAAACCAAGGAAAACGTAATAGGTAATAAACAGCTTAAAAAAGTTGAAAAGAAATGGTAATCACCAATTACCAATTACCTTTTTCCCAATTACTCATTAACTCATCAACTTTTATGGGCCAAAAAATACATCCAATTGGTTTTCGCCTCGGCATTACCCAAGAGCACCGCTCTCGCTGGTTTGCAGACCCGAAAAACTATCCAGAACTCTTGCAAGAAGACTATAAAATTCGCAAGTACGTTCGCAAAACCCTCAGCAATGCTGGTATTTCCTCAGTCAGAATTGAACGGAAAGCCGATCAAATCGACCTAGAAGTATTCACAGCCAGACCAGGCGTTGTCGTAGGTCGCGGCGGAGCCGGTATCGAAACTTTGCGCGTCGGTTTGCAGCAGCAACTCGGCAGCAATCGCCAAATCCGCATCAACGTCGTCGAAGTCCAGCGAGTAGACGCCGATGCCACACTGATCGCCGAATACATTGCTCAGCAACTAGAACGACGCGTATCTTTCCGCCGAGTCGTCCGCCAAGCAATCACCCGCGCCCAAAAAGTAGGCGTCCAAGGCATCAAAATTCAAGTCAGCGGACGCTTAAACGGTGCAGAAATTGCTCGTACCGAATGGACGCGAGAAGGAAGAGTTCCCTTGCACACACTGCGAGCCGACATCGACTACTCCTGCTGCACTGCTCAAACCATCTTCGGTATTCTCGGCATTAAAGTTTGGGTTTTCAAAGGCGAAATTATTCCCGGACAGGAACAAGAGGCTGCACCAAATGCAGCAGTACCTCGCACCAAACAAAAGCGCCGTCGCCAGAATTTTGAAGATCGATCAAGCGAAGGCTAACAGTCAATTGACAGTTGACCCTTTAAATCGAAGCGAACGACTTCGCTCAGGGCGACGCAGTTGACAGTTGATAGCCAAGGGCGAGTAAGTTCGTGCTGTCCGCTATAACGATTACCAATTACTGAATTCCCCAGCCATGTTAAGCCCTAAAAGAACCAAATTCCGCAAACAACAGCGGGGACGAATGAGCGGTATTGCCACCCGCGGCAACACAGTTAGTTTTGGCGACTTCGCGCTCCAAGCCATCGAACCTGCCTGGATCACTTCTCGCCAAATAGAAGCCGGACGCCGCGCCATGACTCGCTATATCCGCCGGGGTGGCAAAATCTGGATTCGCATTTTTCCCGACAAACCAGTCACCCAGCGCGCAGCAGAAACCCGGATGGGTTCCGGTAAAGGCTCACCAGAGTTTTGGGTTGCCGTCGTCAAACCTGGTCGGGTAATGTTTGAAATTGGCGGCGTAACTGAAGAAACTGCCCGCGAAGCAATGCGTTTGGCAGCTTTCAAATTACCAATTAAAACCAAGTTCATCACCCGCGAAGAAGACCAGTCATAGCCACGATCGAAGGTAGAATTAGGTCGGCATTCGTCAGAATTTTAAACGGCTACAGCAATTTAAAATGTGGCATTCGTAACTTTTCTTCCTTCGGCCTTCAGCATAAGAGACAATTCTGTCTTCTGTCATACCGATCGCTAACGATAAAGCACACAATTATGTCTTTGCCCAAGATTAAAGAAGCTAGAGATTTAAGCGATGCACAACTAGCAGAGCAAATTTTAGCCGTCAAGCGCCAACTAATGGAATTGCGGCTTCAGCAAGCTACCGGCCGCATGGAAAAGCCTCACCTGTTCAAGCACGCCAAACACCGCGTCGCTCAATTGATGACAGTTGAACGCGAGCGTCAATTCGCTGCTGATGCAAAATTAGCCGCAGAATTGGCCATATCTCAAGCAGCCGAACAGCAGGCTGCAACCGCAGTCAGCGAAGAACCCGAAGCAGCCGAGCCGGCGATCGCCCAATAGTTAAAAAAAACTCAATTGCATAACAAAAATAGGTAGGTATGGCAATTAAAGAACGAGTTGGCGTAGTAGTCAGCGACAAAATGGACAAAACCGTCGTGGTAGCGATCGAAAACCGCTCTTCCCACACCAAATACGGCAAAATCGTAGTCCGCACCAAACGCTACAAAGCTCACGACGAAGAAAATCAGTGCAAATCGGGCGATCGCGTCCGCATCACTGAAACTCGCCCCTTGAGCAAAACCAAACGCTGGATGGTTGCTGAGATTTTTGGGACAAAAAACCTCTAACAGCTAATTGCTAATCGCGTTCAGATCGCGATCGCCCGATCGCCCAAAGATTAACAATTCCCTTAGCAGTCAACAGTTAACAGTCAACAGTCAACAGTTAACAGTCAACAATCACCATGATTCAACCCCAGACATACCTCAATGTCGCCGACAATAGCGGAGCCCGCAAACTAATGTGCATCCGCGTATTGGGAGGCGGCAACCGCCGCTACGGCGGAGTCGGCGATGTGATCATTGCCGTCGTCAAAGACGCGATACCCAATATGGCCGTTAAAAAATCCGATGTCGTCCGGGCCGTCATTGTCAGAACCCGCAAAGGCGAGCGCCGCGACAGCGGCATGAGCATTCGTTTTGACGACAACGCCGCCGTCATTATCAACGTAGACGGCAACCCCAGAGGCACCCGCGTTTTCGGCCCAGTCGCCCGCGAACTGCGCGACAAAAACTTTACTAAAATCGTTTCCTTAGCCCCGGAGGTACTTTAAAATGTACGGAAAAAAGGGTAAACCAACTAGCGAACCGCAGCGCTACAGAATGCACGTCAAAGCTGGCGACACCGTGCAAATAATTACTGGCAAAGAGAAAGGAAAAGTCGGAGAAATCTTAAAGACATATCCTAAAGTCAGCAAAGTAATTGTTAAAGGCGTAAACGTTAGAACCAAGCACGTCAAGCCCCAGCAAGAGGGAGAATCGGGAAAAATCGTCACCTTTGAAGCTCCTATCCACAGCTCAAATGTGATGCACTACTCCGAAAAAGAGAAAATTGCCAGCCGCGTTTGCTATACATTTAGCGAAGACGGTCGCAAACTGCGACAGCTCAAAAAAACCGGAGAAATCCTGGATAATTAGTTACTTGTTATAGGTTATTGGTTGGCAAGAAATAACAACTAACAATCAAGAAATAACAAATAACAAGTAACATAAGAGAAATGACAAAAAGCAATTCCCTGACCACGCCCAGGGACAGTTAACGGAACACAAAAACTATGCCGGACAAACTCAAAGTTCTTTATCAAGGAAAAATCGTTCCTAAACTGATGGATCAGTTTAAATATACAAATATCCATCAGGTTCCCAAACTAATCAAAGTTACCGTAAACCGCGGTTTGGGAGAAGCATCTCAAAATGCTAAGGCACTGGATTCGTCAATCAACGAAATTGGCATCATTACCGGGCAAAAACCGGTGGTGACGCGGGCGAAAAAAGCGATCGCAGGCTTCAAAATCCGTAAAGGAGTACCCGTAGGTGTTATGGTGACGCTACGAGCCGATCGGATGTACGATTTTCTCGATCGGCTGATCAACCTAGCACTCCCCCGCATCCGCGACTTCCGGGGCATCAGTCCCAAAAGCTTCGACGGACGCGGCAACTACAGCTTGGGTCTGAGAGAACAGCTAATTTTTCCAGAAATAGAATATGACAGCATCGATCAAATTCGAGGCATGGACATTTCAATTATCACCACAGCAAACACCGACGAAGAAGGACGCGCTTTGCTTAAAGAAATGGGAATGCCGTTCCGAGACAACTAAGCACTAGAGTAAGAAGCAAAAGATGGCAGCTAACGATACCATAGCAGATATGTTGACGCGCATTCGCAATTCTTGCATGGCCCGTCACCAAACAACACAAATTCCAGCTACAAAAATGACCCGTAGCATTGCCCAAGTTCTCAAAACAGAAGGCTTTATCAGCGAATTTGAAGAAGGAGAACCAGAAGGGATTAAGCGACATATAGTGCTTTCTTTAAAGTACAAAGGTAAAACTCGCAAGCCCATCATCACGGCACTTAAGCGAGTCAGCAAACCAGGACTGCGCGTTTACTCGAACCGTAAAGAATTGCCCAGAGTATTAGGCGGAATTGGCATTGCCATTATCTCCACATCCAGCGGCATCATGACGGATCGAGAAGCTCGTCGCCAAGGTTTAGGCGGTGAAGTGCTTTGTTATGTTTGGTAGTCATTAGTCATTAGTCAGCAGTCATTAGTTATTAGTTATTGGTTAGTGGTTAGTAGCAAATGATGACAACTAACAACTAACAACTAACAACTAACAACTGACAACTGGCAACTAACAACTGACAACTGACGACTAATTAACTAAAAACAAAGGACAAAAAATTATGTCGCGAATTGGCAAGCGTCCGATTAGCATCCCCACGAAAGTCACCATCACCCTAGACGGTCAAAAAGTAGCCGTCAAAGGCCCTAAAGGTGAACTTTCCCGAGTGATTCCAGCCGAAATTCTCATGGGACTCGAAGGCGAGACTTTACTCGTCACCCGCCGAGACGAATCTCGCGTCGCCCGTCAACTGCACGGCTTGTGCCGCACCCTCGTCGCCAACATGGTCGAAGGTGTATCAGAAGGCTTTCAGCGCCGCCTGGAAATTATCGGCACAGGTTATCGGGCCCAGGTTCAAGGACGGAACCTGATTTTAAACGTCGGTTACAGCAAGCCCGTGGAAATGCCCCCTCCAGAAGGCATCACAATGGCAGTTGAAGGCAACACCAACGTCATTGTCTCTGGCATTGACAAAGAACTCGTAGGCAATACAGCAGCTCGCATCCGTGCGGTGCGTCCCCCTGAAGTCTACAAAGGCAAAGGCATTCGCTATAGCGGCGAAGTCGTCCGCCGCAAAGCTGGTAAAACAGGCAAAACAGGTAAGAAGTAACCATGAAGCTTACTCGCAAAGCATCAGTCCACCGCAGACACCGCCGAGTGCGGCGCAAGGTATTCGGCACATCCGAACGTCCCAGATTAGCGGTATTTCGATCGTCCCAGCACATCTACGTCCAAGTAATCGACGACACGACACAGCACACTTTGGCTGCTGCGTCAACCCTCGACCCGGATTTGAAGTCCGTTCTCACGAGTGGAAGCAACTGCTCCGCCAGTGTGCAAGTCGGTCAGTTGATTGCCAAACGCTGTTCCAGCGCTGGCATAGTCAAAGTCGTATTCGATCGCGGAGGCAACCTCTATCACGGTCGCGTCAAAGCCCTCGCAGAAGCAGCTCGCGAAGCCGGGTTAGACTTCTAGAGGAGGTAATGGGTAGCGGGTAATGAGTAATTAAAAAGTAAAAAGTCAAAAGTTGAAAGTTAAAAGGCAAAAACCAGATTTCTTCTATTTTTACTTTTTACTCAAACAATTACCAATTGCCGATCGCCTTTCACCAATTACTAATTCCCACAGGACAAAACTATGGCAGAACAAAAAGAACAGCGCAACAAGAAAAAAAGCAGCAGCAACAACAAAGGGCGCGAAAAAGAATCCGAATGGCAAGAACGGGTGGTTCAGATTCGGCGCGTTACCAAAGTAGTCAAAGGCGGTAAAAAACTCAGCTTCCGCGCCATAGTCATCATCGGCAACGAACGCGGTCAAGTTGGAGTTGGAGTCGGCAAAGCTAGCGACGTAATCGGTGCCGTTAAAAAAGGCGTCGCCGACGGCAAAAAGCACCTAATTGAAGTTCCTCTCACCAAATCTAACTCCATCCCTCACCCCATCAACGGTGCAGGCGGCGGAGCCAAAGTAATGATGCGACCGGCAGCACCCGGAACCGGGGTAATTGCAGGGGGAGCAGTGCGAACTGTTCTCGAACTAGCAGGAGTCCGAAACATCTTAGCCAAACAGCTAGGTTCTGGAAATCCCTTAAACAACGCCCGAGCCGCTGTCAACGCCCTCTCCACTCTTCGCACCTTGTCCGAAGTTGCTCAAGAGCGCGGAATTCCAGTAGAAAACCTCTACGGTTAAGGACTAGGGAACGGGACGAATTGTCAGTTTTGAGTATTCAGTATTGAGTTTTAAATAAAAAAAATTCATTCCTCAAAACTCAAAACTACCAATTACCAATTACCAATTACCAATTACCAATTACCAAAACTATGAGATTGCAAGACGCCCGACCAAAAGCGGGTTCCACAAAACGCCCCCGCCGCTTGGGCCGAGGTATTTCTGCCGGTCAAGGCGCGAGTTCCGGTAAAGGGATGCGCGGTCAAAAAGCTAGATCCGGTAGCGGCACTAGACCCGGTTTTGAAGGTGGTCAAAATCCTCTTTACCGCCGCCTCCCCAAGCTCAAAAGCTTCCCGATGGTGAACCGGAAAGAGTACACTACCATTAATGTAAGTAAATTAGCATCACTGCCAGCAAACACAGAAGTTACTCTTACCTCTTTGATTCAAGCAAAAATTGTCAATAGTGACAATGGGCCGCTGAAAATCTTAGGAGATGGCGAACTGAATGTGGCTCTGCAAGTGCGCGCCAAAGCTTTTACCGCAGGTGCACGCACCAAAATTGAAGCCGCTGGTGGAAGTTGCGAATTAGTTGCGTAAAGATTTGAGGTTTGAGAGTATGTCCAAATCTCAAATCCTCTCTTCTTGCTATCAGAAAATGATTTAGTCGAAAATCCCAAATCTAAAATCCAAAATCGTAACTATGGACGTTAGTAGAGAAAAAGCGCCAACTGCACAAGAAACGTTCATGCAGATGGCTCAAGCCGCTGGTTTGCGAGGCCGCATCCTCGTAACTGTTGGCTTATTGATTTTAGTGCGCCTGGGTGTCCACTTGCCAGTCCCCGGTATCGATCGAGTCGCCTTTGCCCAAAACGTCCAAAATAGCCCTTTAATTGGCTTTTTGGACTTGTTTTCAGGAGGCGGTCTCTCAGCTTTGGGGATTTTCGCGCTGGGGATTTTGCCCTACATTAATGCTTCAATTATCGTGCAGCTTCTAACTGCGGCTCTGCCAAGTTTAGAAGACTTGCAGAAAAATGAAGGGGAAGCAGGGCGGCGCAAGATTTCTCAAATTACTCGCTACGTTTCTTTGGGCTGGGCAATTCTGCAAAGCATTGGCATTGCAATTTGGGTCAGCCCTTTTGCTCAGACTCCATCGCCTTTTTTCATCCCGCAGACTGCTTTGGCTCTGACAGCAGGGTCGATGTTTGTGATGTGGATATCGGAAGTAGTGACAGAGCGAGGTATTGGGAACGGAGCATCGCTGTTGATCTTTATCAACATTGTCTCAGTTTTACCGCGCTCTTTGGGACAAACGTTTGAATTGGCTCAAAGTGGAGACACCCAAGTTGTAGGCCGCGTACTTGTGCTGCTGCTGGTCTTTTTGGTGACGATTGTCGGGATTGTTTTTGTTCAGGAAGGTACTCGCCGCATTCCGATTATTTCTGCGCGCCGTCAAGTCGGCCGCAAAGTTTATCGGGAGAGCCGCAGCTACTTACCCCTGCGCTTAAATCAAGGCGGAGTAATGCCGATTATTTTTGCATCTTCGGTGTTGATTGTGCCTTCTTTCCTCGCTCAGTCTCTCAATCAGCCGTTTTTGGTTCAAGTCGCTAATGTCTTGAGTCCGAACGGCCCGGCGCCTTGGGCTTACGCGTTGTTTTATCTGACTTTGATTCTGTTCTTCAGCTATTTCTACGCTTCGTTGATTGTCAACCCCGTAGATATGTCTCAGAACTTGAAAAAAATGGGTGCCAGTATTCCTGGGATTCGCCCCGGTCAGAAAACGAGCGATTATGTGGAGAAGGTTTTGAACCGTTTGACTTTCTTGGGAGCGATATTTCTCGGTCTGGTGGCCATTGTACCAACTGCTGTAGAAAGCGCGATCGGCGTCCAAACTTTTAGAGGGTTTGGTGCAACTTCCCTGCTAATTCTAGTGGGTGTCGCGATCGAAACTGCCAAGCAAATTCAAACTTACGTCATCTCCCAACGATATGAAGGAATGGTGAAGTAATCGCAATGCAATTGATTTTTATGGGGCCTCCAGGGGCGGGAAAGGGAACTCAAGCTCAGCTCTTAGCAGCTCTCTGGAAAATACCCCACATTTCTACGGGTGACATTCTACGCGCTTGCGTGGTTGCGAAAACAGCTTTGGGCCAAAAAGCCCAAGCCTACATGGATGCTGGTGAGTTGGTTCCCGACCAGTTATTGATGGATATTGTACAAGAACGGATGAATCAACCAGATGCTAGTGCTGGCTGGATTCTCGACGGCTTTCCCCGCACAGTCCCGCAGGCAGCTTTTTTTGACAAACTGCTCTGCGATGTGGGATCTGAAGGGGGAAGTTCTGGAAAGGATTGCGCTCTGAGAGCTGTCAATTTGGATGTTCCCGACCATGTTTTGGTGGCTCGCCTGCTGTCGCGGGGTCGCCAGGATGACAACGAGGAGACGATCCGCCGCCGATTGCAAGTTTATCGCGAGCAAACTGAGCCTTTGATTGAGTTTTACAGAGACCGCCAACAGTTAGTTGCGGTTGATGGCGATCGATCGATGGAATTAGTCACCGCTCAACTGCAACAAGCTCTCTCTGACGACTCTTAAACCCTCTCAATAGAGCTTGTTACTCACCAGCTTTTGCTAAGATGTGTTAACTAGGAGCTTTTTGTGCTATCAGGTTTTGTGAGGGTTGCTAGTTTCAGGATTGAACTCGATACTAATTGCTACAACTTTACTCACGTAAAGCTTCATCGAGCAGTTGGTTGAGTCTTTAAGTCGATCGAGTCGCCGGAATTTTTGCTCCTGTTCCCGTTTAATCTCTACCAGTAAATAGGTTTTGAGGTAAATGCTGGAACACTCCTAGTTAATCAAATGTAGAGTTGAGGTAAATACCAAATTGTCTAAGCAAGATTTAATTGAAATGGAAGGGACAGTGGTGGATTCCCTCCCCAATGCGATGTTTCGCGTTGACCTAGATAATGGGTTTAACGTGCTAGCTCACATTTCCGGCAAGATCCGTCGCAACTATATCAAAATTCTGCCAGGCGATCGCGTCAAAGTCGAATTGACTCCCTACGACTTAACCAAAGGCCGGATCACTTATCGCCTTCGGAAAAAATAGGCTTAGATAAAACTTTCTAAAAACTAATTCTAAGTTTAATTAGAGAGAATTTGGTAAAAAGCTTCAAATTTATGCTATAATGCTACGTTTGTAGTGTTGCCGAGAAGGGCGTCAACAACCCACCGGTGTACCGGGTTAAGTCATGGCTACACCGTGAAAGTATCGATCGCCAACATTCTGTATGCAGGCGAACTTTACCCCAGCAATGGGAGTGGGTGCAAGCGGGCCCCTTCATAAAACAACCCCAGTTTATACAATTTAATCGAGGAGAGGCCTACACCTTGCCCAGCCTCTCCTCCCACCGCTCTACTGGAAAGCACTCCCAGCGTGACTGATCTCCAGTAGAGCGGGGTTCTCCAGGCAGGAAGAAAGATGAAAGTTCGAGCATCTGTCAAAAAAATTTGTGAGAAATGTCGCGTCATCCGCCGTCGTGGTCGAGTGATGGTGATATGCACTAACCCGAAACACAAACAACGCCAAGGTTAGAAAACAGGAAGATTGGGCACTGCACCCAGGTGTTATCTCAATCAACATTGTAGCCAAACAGAAAAACTAGGGAGACAAAAAGTGTGGCACGGATTGCCGGGGTAGACCTTCCACGCGATAAGCGCGTCGAAATAGGTCTGACATACATTTTCGGAATAGGCCTGTCGCGGGCCCAAAAAATCATCGCTGCAACAGGCGTAAATCCTGACATTCGTGTCAAGGATTTAACAGAGGCCGACGTGACACTTCTGCGGGCTCATGTAGAAAGCACCTACCAAATCGAAGGAGACCTCCGGCGCTGGGAGTCAATGAACATCAAGCGCCTGATGGATATCGGGACTTACCGCGGTCGGCGTCACCGTTTGGGTCTGCCAGTGCGGGGTCAGCGAACCCGTACCAACGCCAGAACCCGTCGCGGCGTCCGCCGAACTGTTGCGGGCAAGAAAAAGGCACCTTCCAAGAAGTAACATCTTTTTGGGAAAACTACGCTGGGGGCTGCTGGCTCCTAGCGCTTCGGGACATTAGTTGAGAGAAACGTTAAAGAGACTAATATGGCGCGACAACAAACAGGCAAGAAATCTGGTGCAAAAAAGCAGAAACGGAATGTACCCAATGGGGTAGGCTACATCCAGTCTACCTTTAACAACACGATTGTAACTATTACCGACCTTAACGGCGAAGTAATATCTTGGGCATCCGCAGGTTCCAGCGGTTTTAAAGGAGCTAAGAAGGGAACTCCCTTTGCAGCTCAAACAGCGGCAGAAAGTGCAGCCCGCAGAGCCAACGACCAAGGAATGCGCCAAATAGAAGTAATGGTGAGCGGGCCCGGAGCAGGTCGAGAAACTGCAATTCGGGCACTGCAAGGGGCGGGACTGGAAATTACCCTGATTAGAGATGTTACCCCAATTCCTCACAACGGCTGTCGCCCTCCCAAGCGGCGTAGAGTCTAAAACGATTTGAGATTTTAGATTTTAGATTTTGGATAATGGCTAACTGCTTAAAGTCACAAACTAATGGTTCTAACTGTTGCCCCGTCCATCCAAAATCCGAAATCCGTTCAGGGGTATGCTCTGCAATCTAAAATCCAAAATCAAAAATCCAAAGTGGAAAAGGGAGGTCACTCCGTGGCGCAGTTTCAAATTGAATGTATAGAGTCTAACACTGACAAAGACCGGAGTCAGTACGGAAAATTTGTCCTGGAACCGCTCGATCGCGGTCAAGGAACAACTGTTGGGAACGCGCTTAGGCGAGTTCTGATGTCCAACTTGGAAGGAACAGCAGTAACTTCAGTCCGAATCGCGGGAGTCAATCACGAGTTTGCCACGATCGAAGGGGTACGCGAGGACGTTCTGGAAATTCTCCTGAATATGAAAGAGGTTGTCCTCAAAACTAATTCTCAGCAGCCGCAAATCGGCAGGTTGCGGATTGAGGGGCCAGTCACAGTTACGGCCGATCGATTCGATTTGCCTTCTGAGGTGGAATTGATCGATAAATCGCAGTACATTGCGACTCTCTCCCCAGGTTCAGTTCTGGAAATGGAATTCAGAATTGAAAAAGGCATCGGATACCGAGCAGTAGACCGTACTCGCGATGATGGGTCTGCTTTGGATTTCCTCCAAATTGATGCCATCTTTATGCCGATTCGCAGAGTCAACTACAGCGTTGAAGATGCTCGGCTAGGCGGCACTGTTGAGAAAGATCGGCTGGTGATGGAAATCTGGACTGATGGCAGCGTGACTCCTCAAGAAGCTCTGAGTCAATCTGCCCACATCCTAGTAGATTTGTTTGCACCTCTCAAAGACATCACCCAAGATTCTCTCAAACCAGAGTATCCAGGTGAGGCCGATCCTACGAGCCAAATTCCGATCGAAGAATTGCAGTTGTCCGTCCGTGCTTACAACTGTCTCAAGCGGGCTCAGATTAACTCAGTCGCAGACTTATTGGATTATACCCAAGAAGACTTGCTTGAGATCAAGAACTTCGGGCAGAAGTCCGCAGAAGAAGTGATTGAAGCTTTACAAAAGCGCTTGGGCATTACATTGCCACAGGAAAAATCAGCTAAAAGTTAATCAACGGGTAACGGGTAAACAAGTTCTGAATTTTCAGTGCGTGAGTTCTTAATAACTAAGAATTCCACCCTAAAAAGTCACGGACTATCCCCACGCCCAATTACCAATTACCAATACCAACTGCTATGCGTCACCGCTGTCGCGTTCCCCAACTCAGCAAACCGGCTGACCAGCGCCGCGCCCTACTGCGCTCGCTGACCACCGAATTAATCCGCCACGGTAAAATCACTACCACTCTCGCCCGCGCCAAAGCGCTGCGCTCTGAGGCGGACAGGATGATTACCCTGGCAAAAGATGGCTCCTTGGCCGCTCGTCGCCAAGCGATGGGCTATATCTACGACAAACAGTTAGTACACGCCTTGTTTGAGGCGGCACAAGAACGATACGGCTCGCGCAACGGGGGCTATACCCGTGTAGTGCGAACTGTTCCCCGTCAAGGAGACAATTCCGAAATGGCGATCGTTGAACTGGTTTAATTCTATTTTGGGTTGGAGATTTTGATTTATGATTGACAATCCAAAATCCCAAATCGAAAACCCTGAATCGATGCAGCGCGTTGCTCTGGTGATCCAATACCTCGGCACCGACTTTCACGGTTGGCAGCGACAGCCGAACCAGCGTACAGTACAAGAAGAGATTGAAACAGCAATCTCGAATGTTCTAGAGCGTCCGGTAACGCTGTACGGCGCCGGTAGAACTGATGCCGGAGTTCATGCTGCTGCTCAAGTAGCCCATTTTGATGCCCAGAACCCAATTCCGGCTCACCGCTGGGCAAGCGTTCTCAACTCTCGACTGGCAAAAGATATTTTAATTCGAGCTTCGGCAAAGGTGGAACCTACCTGGCACGCTCGGTTCTCAGCCAGTTGGCGGCGCTATCGCTACACCCTTTATACAGACCCGATCCCAAATTTGTTTGTACGTCCTGTAGCTTGGCATTATTATCACGCACCGGTGGATGAATCTTTGATTCAGGCAGCAATGGAACCCCTAATCGGGCGTCACCATTTAGCAGCTTTCCACCGTGCAGGGTCTGCTCGGCCCCATTCTTGGGTTGATGTGCAAGCGGCAGAGTGTCACCGTTCTGGGCCTCTGATCTATATCGAGGTTCAGGCGAGAGGGTTTCTGTACGGGATGATGCGGCTGCTGGTGGGGTTGCTGGTGCAGGTGGGTCGCGGGGAAAGGGCGATCGACGATTTTACAGATATTTGGGTCAACGAACGCCGAGAACTGGTAAAATACGCCGCCCCCGCTCAAGGTTTATGCCTGCTGCGAGTTGGCTATCAAGATTTTCCCTTTGCTCCAGAAGTTTGGTATGATACTCAGCCAAAATTAGTTATTAGTCAGCAGTCATTAGTCATTAGCTAACGACTAAGAAACAACTAAGGACAACTAACAACTAACAATTAAGAACTGACAACTGACAACAGTTAACAGTTAACAGTTAACAGTTAACAGACAACTAACAACAAAAAATGAACAAAACTTACGTCCCTACTAAAGACTCCCTAGAGCACAAGTGGTACGTGGTCGATGCCGCAGACCAACGGCTGGGTCGTTTGGCAACTGAAGTTGCCATACACCTCCGGGGGAAACACAAACCCACTTACACTCCTTCTATGGATACCGGCGACTTCGTAATTGTGATTAATGCCGAAAAAATCGCTGTTACTGGCAAAAAACGCACCCAGAAAATCTATCGTCGCCACTCTGGAAGACCGGGCGGCATGAAAACAGAAACTTTTGCCAAATTGCAAGCACGTTTGCCCGAAAGAATTGTCGAAGAAGCTATTCGGGGAATGTTGCCTCAC
Organism: Cyanobacteria bacterium VAR_87_metabat_62; assembly: GCA_031427135.1. Taxonomy (GTDB): domain Bacteria; phylum Cyanobacteriota; class Cyanobacteriia; order Cyanobacteriales; family Microcoleaceae; genus Microcoleus. The sequence continues at coordinate 68,165 of JANPMV010000074.1, forward strand.
ACATCTCTGGGTAGACAACTGTTTACGAAGCTGAAGGTGTACGCTGGCCCTAACCACCCCCACGCAGCTCAACAACCAGAAGAGTTAATTGTTCACACGATTCCGGGAGGAAATGAGTAATGCAAGCAACAGATACCGGCCGCGCTGTGTACTGGGGTACCGGTCGCCGCAAGTGTTCCGTAGCGCGGGTACGTTTGGTTCCCGGCACTGGGATATTGACTGTCAATGGTAAAGAAGGGGATTTGTACCTGCAATTCAACCCTACTTATTTGGCGCTCGCTAAGGCTCCTCTGGAAACTTTGGGTCTGGAAAATGAGTATGACATTTTGGTAAAAGTCGAAGGCGGTGGCTTGACAGGCCAAGCTGACTCGATTCGCTTGGGTGTCGCTAGAGCACTTTGTCAATTAGACCCGGACAACCGCAAACCTCTGAAAACTGAGGGCTATTTGACTCGTGACCCGCGGGCTAAAGAACGGAAAAAGTACGGTTTGCGGAAAGCTCGGAAGGCTCCTCAATACTCGAAGCGGTAATCGAAGGAAGAAGGAAGAAGGAAGAAGGAAGAGGGAAAAATTATCCAGATTTCATCCTTCTTTTTTTCAAGGTATATTTCTGATTCCCGATTAGTCCTTTCACATCCAATGTGGCAAAATCGCTGCTGTTGTTGGTACGCAAGTCCGATGACAGCTAAAATGGTTGTAAAGTCAAAAATTAGAGGGCAAAAACAATGGCGAAAGCTGGCATTCACCCTGAGTGGTATCCCGAATCTCAGGTTTTTTGCAACGGGGAACACGTGATGACGGTTGGTTCGACTAGAGCTAAACTGCAAGTTGATGTTTGGTCGGGGAATCATCCTTTTTATACTGGCACTCAGAAGATTATTGATACTGAAGGTCGTGTGGAACGCTTTATGCGGAAATATGGCATGACAGATGTAGAAATGCCGCAGGCAGATGCTTCCTCTGGGCCTCTGAAAATGGAAGAAACCAAACCTGATGCTGCTAAAGGCAAAAAGAAGAAGTAGCCGGATTGTCAATTGTCCGCAGTTTGTTGAGAGTAGTTTTTGCTAACGACAACTTGCCACCCTCGGATTTTAGATTTTAGATTTCAGAGTTGCAATGTGGCAGTTAAATGCGATCGACTAGAGTTCGATAGACATTCTATCCCAACTGCTATTCAATTCTAAAATCTAAAGTCTAAAATCTAAAATCTAAAATCCAAAATCGATTGACGGAGGACATTTGACAATGGCTGAATCTTATTTGCTGGATAAATTGAAGTCGGTGGAGCAAACTTTTCATGAGTTGACTCGCCGCATGGCTGACCCGGATGTCGCTAGGGATAATTATGAGTTTCAGCGGGTAGCAAAAGCTCGATCGTCCTTGGAGGAAGTGGTCGATACTTTTGAGCTGTGGAAAATAACTCAGGACGATTTAGTCGGTGCGCGGCAGGTTCTCAAGGAAGCAGCGAGCGATCGAGAAATGCACCAAATGGCTGCGCTGGAAGTTGAGGAACTTGAGTCAAAATCAGAACATTTCGAGAGTCGTTTGAAGGTTTTGTTACTGCCTCGCGATCCAAATGATGATAAGAATATTATGTTGGAAATTCGGGCTGGTACTGGCGGAGATGAGGCTAGTATTTGGGCTGGAGATTTGCTGCGGCTATATTCCCGTTACGCTCAAACTCAAGGTTGGGTGGTGAAGTTGGTGAGCGAGTCGCTGGCGGATATGGGTGGCTTTAAAGAGGTGATTCTGGAAGTTCAGGGCGACAGCGTTTATAGCAAGCTGAAGTTTGAGGCTGGGGTACACCGGGTGCAGCGGGTGCCGATGACTGAGGCTAGTGGCCGGATTCACACTTCGACGGCGACGGTGGCTGTGATGCCGGAGGTTGATGATGTGGAAATTCACATCGATCCGAAGGATATTCAGATGAGTACGGCTCGATCGGGCGGTGCTGGTGGCCAAAACGTGAACAAGGTGGAAACTGCTGCGGATTTGTTTCACAAGCCGACTGGGATTCGGATTTTCTGTACTGAGGAGCGGAGTCAGTTGCAGAATAAGGAGCGGGCGATGCAGATTTTGCGGGCTAAGCTTTATGAAATAAAGTTGCGGGAGCAGCAGGATGAGGTGAAGGAGCTACGTTTGGGACAGGTTGGTACTGGTTCGCGATCGGAAAAAATTCGCACGTACAACTATAAGGATAATCGGGCTACCGACCACCGTTTGGGGGAGAATTTTTCGCTCAATAGTGTTTTGGAAGGGGATATTGAGGAGATTATTCAGACTTGCATTTCTCAGGATCAGCAGGATCGTTTGGCCCAGTTGGCTGCTTCTACTTCTAATTGATTGGTTGATGGGGAACTTAGGCGCATTGTTTGCTGAGCCTTTGTTCTCTGATCGCTTGACGGATGTGGTTGAGCAGGGCTTCCCAAATTGCATCGGCGATCGCCACTGGATACTTGAAATGTTCGAGGTCGTACTGTACGATGATTTCTAGGGGTGCTAAGGTTTGCTGGTTTCGACAACTGGCAATTGTGGCGATCGTCTCTTGTTCCCATCGAGCAAACAGTCTGTAGCTGAAAAAGGAACTGCATTTTTGTCCTTTTTTGTTCAGGTAAACAACTATTACTTGATGCTGTTTGGGATACACTTTGACTATGCGGTTGACGGGCATTCTCAGGGCTTCGGCTGCTTCTATTTTGGAGATTTGCCAGCGCTGGGGTTTGAGCCAACCGGAGGCTGTAAGGCTTTGACGGGTGTTGCGTGTCTTGCGAGTCATTTTTACTGCCCCTGATTGGCTACAAATACAATTATGATTTCAAAAGCATTTACACTCTAACTGGTAAACTTTTTGCTGTCAAGCAAGAAAGACAGATTTTTTGGTAGATAAGTAAACTAGGAGTTGTGTTGATCTGGTGACTAATACTGTGGACGCAGAAGCTAGGAAGAAACTGAGCGAAGTTGTTAAGCTAGCCCGTGGCGACCTTAGTTTTAGCGCTTTTGGTAGGCTATTGGGAGTCTCTGGGTCTGCTGTTCAGTATTGGGAAAAGGGCCAGGTACTCCCGGATACGAAAAATTTGACTCAGATTGCGGCAAAAGCGGGCTTTACAATGGAAGAGTTGATGGCTCATCTCGAAGGTAAGCCAATGCCGGAACCTGTCAATACCAATGAGCTGCTGAAGAAAATTCAATGTATGCCGATTAGTGAGTTGGCAGTGATTGGTAGAGCCGTGATGGATAGGCTCGCTGCTGCTGCTGAGTCGTCTGGGTAAGGACAGTTGATGTAGAGCTATTTAAGGTGCTATTAAAATCATACTTGTTAGTGATTGGTATACTTTTAATAGTAGCAGCGATAAGTTCTGTTGTCAATAACAAGTGGAAAATTCATAAATTGAGAAGTAAACTTGTTAAGTGTGGTTAAGTGGTCACTGCGATTGTGAATGCAGAAGGTAAGAGAAAACTGATCGAGATTGTTAAGTTAGCGCGTGGCGACCTCAGCCAACGAGCTTTTGGCAAGCTTTTGGGCGTGTCATCGACTGCTGTACAGTTGTGGGAAAAAGGCCAGAGCATCCCGGATACGGAAAATTTGACTCAGATTGCTATTAGAGCTGGTTTCACGCTAGAAGAACTCATAGGTCATCTCGACGGGAAGCCGATGCGGGAACCGATGGATACGAACGATATGCTTAAAAAAATTCAATGTATGCCGATCGCAGATTTGGCGGTAATTGTCCGAGCGGGTGTGGAGAGGCTGGCTAATGCTGCTGAGTCTTCAGGGAAATATAGCTGAGTGGTGTTTGTCCGATCGCCCTTATGGACTGACGCACTCCGAAGCCGATCGATACAATGATAGATATCCTAAATCTGTGTTGACGATGAACGTTATTCTTGCCATACCAGAAGAGCTGCAAATCTATATTGACGCTCAAATTCAGACAGGGGCTTATGCCAGTGCGGTAGAGTATTTTCTAGATTTGGTGCAGCAAGATCGCCAGCGAAAACAGGCGCAAGCCAAACTAGAAGGTTTACTGCAAGAGGGTTTAGACTCGGATGGAGAACCAGTGACGGCTGCGTACTGGCAGAATTTGCGGGCATCGGTTTTCGATGGTAATTCATAATCAGTATGAGCGATCGATTAATTGTCAAAAATCGTGCCACGCAGGATCTCAGACAACAGGCAAACTATATTCTGGTCAATGGAAATGCTCGTGCTGCGGAGCGATTTCTGGAGTTAGCCGAAGCCACTTTTGCCCAATTAGCGACGATACCGGGAATGGGAAAAGTCGTGCGATTGGTTTCTTCTCGGATGGGGGAGATTCGTCAGTGGCGAATTAAGGATTTGCCAGATTATCTAATTTTTTACCGGATTCAAGACGATCGGGTGGAGGTTCTCCGTGTTTTGCATGGTGCTAGGGATTTGGAAGATATTTTGTCTAATCTTGATGAAGAAGTTTAAGGTTCCCATAAGATGTGTTCGATCGCCGATCAATACAGGAATACGCCTTATCAGAAAACCTCTCCCTCTATCCCTGACTCAATATATCTAAAAATTCTTGGACTATGCGATCGGCATCTTCACAGCATCTTTGGGCTTCGCAATAGTGGATGATGCTGATACCACTAGATGCAAACACCCGATCGCGCGTTTCATCTTTTTCTGTATCGGGATGCCATATTTCCAGAATACCCCATTTGCCTTGGTGGAAGATGAGAAAATCTGGTTCTTGGTTTTGTCGGCCTGCGGGTGTGGTGAGGCGGGCTTTGGAGTTGGGGAAAAAGAGGGTGTTGGTGCGATCGAGCGCTTCAGCTATTTTTACTTGTTCTTGGCTGTGAAAGCGCAAATCGTTCCAGTGATAAATCCGTTCTTTTATGCTTGACAAGATTCCCTGGTTATGCGCGTTTTCAGGCTTAATAATTCCATCTGATACTGTATTATAATCAGATATAGTTGCACCCTGTAAATCAGTTGATGAATCAGATTCACTTAAGTTGGCGAATGATATTCTGGCTCCGCTTAAATTAGCACCGCTGAGATTAACTCCAATTACTTGAGTTCGATGTAATGTCACTTGATTTCGCCGCAAGTATCGCTTAAAAACAGAGCGTAAATTATTTTTTTTTACTTTTTCATCAAAAGCCTCTGAGAGTTGTTTCCAGAGTTTAGCTGCCAGCGCTTTTATGTATTCATCATTATATTGAGAGAGTTGAGAAATTTCCTCATAGGAACATCGGCCTTCCCAGCATTGTCTGAAGATGAGCTCTTGCACGTCGTTTAAGCCTTCGCCATCAAGGACTGTTTCTGCGATCGCAATTGCTTCATCAACGGTCATGGCTTAAGTTTCCTTAAAGTATATATCTGGTGAAGTTTTGAAAATAGGCGGCGATGTTTTAGGAATTAAGGCTGATGTTCGTTCAACCAATTGGTTAAATCTGAGGCTTCTGAAAAATCCAGCAGCGCCTCTCCTAAATCCTCTAATTCTTCTACGGATAAGGTCTGAATTTGCTCGCGGGTTTCAGGTGCGATCGAACCGATACGTCGAGTCAACTGGCGAGTGAGGAACGACAGCGCCTCATCTTTCCTTCCTTCAAGGAGGCCTAGTTGTCTTCCTTCAAGGAGGCCATCTTCGCGAATTTCTTGGTAAATCACAGAACCGCGCATAGTTTCTTTCCTAAATAGTTGTCTGATTAAGTTTTTTTCAAATCTCAAACCTGCGAGCACTTGGGTACAAGCGAGTAAATCCGCTTGTTGATTCGGTTCTTCTATTGTAGCAATCTGAGTAGCTATTTGCTCTAACAAAGTTCGCGGCGAGTTGGTTTGAGATAGTGTCGCGAGTGGGAGCAAGCCGGGGACGGACAGCAGTAAAGCGGGGTCTTGTTCCCAGAGGCGGATAACTCGGTAGCTGTGTCGGGTGTTCGCGTCTGTGTACTCGGATACAAAAACTTGTTCTGAGGCTGTTTGCTGCAAAAAGATTACTACTTGATTGATGGAACAGGAGTATTGCCGTTTGAGCCTGACGTAGTAGTCTAGCATCCTGAAGGCGATCGGCGGGTCGGAGTAGGGTCTGGTTTCAAATTCCAGATGTAGGATTTGGTTATCCGTTTGCAGGAAAACGAGAGAATCTGCTCGGATGGGTTCTTGAATTAGTTCGGTTTTGAGTACCTGAACAGTGGTGGGTTCGTCAATTGGTAGTAGCCAGTGGACGAAGGCGGCGGGGAATTTTTCGGCTAGATATTTGCAGGTGTTGTCGTAGGCCAAGGAAGTTGAGTTGTGAGAGGGGGTGATTTAGAAGAGTTTAACTCTAGCGGCATCTACCTGAGAGGAGATTTTAGGGCAATTTGGGGAAAGTCATTACTTTTTATCACTTTTTATCACTTTTTATCACTGACAAAAATGAGATCGTGTTGGTAAACTATTTTTTAATCATAGTAGAAAAACGGTTAAGCAAATTGCGATCGCGCTGACCTTGACAGGTGCTATAAACAAGCCTCTAAGTTTTACATAGTATGGTGTGGAGCATATTAGCCTCCATCATTAAACCATATTACAAAAGACTATAGTTACAGAAATGCCAATTTTCCAATCTCTCACAAAAGTAGAGCGACATTTATGGATGAAATAGGTGATTTTTTTAATGAATGTACAGCAGTTATTACAGAAATTGTAGTTGCTGTTACTGGTGGACTGGGTTTGGTTGACAATACTCTCAATCAGTATCCTCCAGAGCAACCATGTGAGCGGGCATGGGGTGAACAATCGGATTTTCTGAGTTGCAGAGAAGAAGACAATTTAAAAGCCTACAATAACATAAAGGATATACAAAGACCAGAGAACAAAAATGACGATAACGGTTCCATTTTTGGCTTATTTGGCGGTGGCGGAGATGATGAAGAATCAGATTCTGGATACAGCTATGAACCTGCATCATCTGTAAAAGAATCATCTGGTGAATGGTCATTTTTGGGATGGTCTGGAACTAATGGAGATTATAGCGTTGATACCAGTACCGACTATGACTCCAGTACCGACTATAACTCCAGTAGTGATTATGACAGTAGCGACTATGGCGGCAGTAGTGACTCCAGTAGTGATTATGACGGTAGCGACTCTAGTAGCTATTCTGACTCCAGTAGTGATTATGACAGTAGTGACTACGGCGGTGGTTCTGACTCCAGTAGTGATTATGACAGTAGCGACTACGGCGGTGGTTCTGACTCTGGTGGCGATGGAGGTAGTGACTCTGGCGGTGGTTCTGACTCTGGCGGTGGCGATGGAGGTAGCTGGTGGTAGGAGGGTGGCAAAATTTTCCTAAGTAAATAGCAGATTTATGAGCATCCCGCTTGGAAACACCGGGCGGGCTACTAGAGATGCTGGGTAAAACCAATTGCTGTACTTAAGTTATTCCCCTAACGGAAATCAGCTAGGAGATAAAACACAATGACTGGTAAACAATATCATGAATTGATCGAGCAAGCCACTACTTTTGAAAATGCTCTTACTTCCGCATTAAGTATAGTCAATCCAATAATGTTTGGGCCCGAAGGTCATCCATTATTAATATTAGTAATCGATGAAGTAAAAGATATAGACAGAAATTTTACAAAAGGAGAAATAGCAAAACATACATTAGAATCTTTTTATAAAGCAGTATTACTACTGCACAGTTGTCTAATACTTTTTAGTGACTTCACCAACAAAGATAACACATTTAAAGAAGAAGCTAGCAAAATACATCTCATAATTATAAATGAAATAAGAGGCCTAGAGCGTGAAGTTATAAAAAATGGTCATGACCATTTCAAAGATAAGGATAAATATTTAAATATTTGGAAGAAATTACTAAAAAGTATAGTCTACTTATGTTATGAGTATTCAAGTAATAGAGATGCTTCGCAAAACAACAATATTAGCAATAGCAATAAAAACTTCTTGCTTAAACCTATACATTTTCCAAAAATTCCTTTAAGCTGGTTAAAAAAATTACTGTTTACAAGAATTTCTTTTAAATGGCAAACAGGTTCAGCGGCAGAAAATGGCAATCATAATCAGCCACAATCACCTCCGCCTGAGAATTCGCCTGGAGTCTCTCTTGAGATGATTCATATGGCAATTATTATGAGCGTTGTTTTCATAGGTCTAATATTAGCCTTAACTGTAATTCGTTAGAGGAGTTAGTGATGATGAGAAAATTTGCAATTATTGTATTTTGTGTTCCCGCTATTTGGGATGTTGTGACGACTTACAAAGGTATAGTAAGTATTTTAGGTGGTGAAAATTCAGGAACTATGGGAGTGGCGATAGTTCTGGCTATTTTCATTGCGGGTTTAAGTGGACTGACTACGAATATTTGGAAGCCAGAGGTTCACAAGAAGAGGAGTAATTTTAGTATAGTCATTAATGGCAAGGAATACCATCTGGATTTGGGAATGAGTACAATTTTACGGTTTATGTGGTTATTGGCTATTCCTTTTGATTTCTGGACTTCCCTAACAGGAAATATTCAATTACTGACAACGGGAAGTTTTGGTATTGCTGCTGCTGCGGCTGCATCTACCCCTATCCCGACAGGATCGCAGTGGATAGTCATAGTTTTTGCTACAGCTATAGCAACATTAAGTCCTATGATGGTAGGATATTACTTAACTTCATCTGATGAGTTTTAGCTCCGCGATCGCTTCATTAACTATACCTCGAAACACCTTTCCAGATTGATAGTCTTGTTTTCCTTGTGCAATGTTAGCAGCAATTTCGGTGCGACGGCGATCGCTAAGTCTCCGGTGCATGATGACAAGTAAAGCAGCTTGTTCGTCTATAGACAAGGTTTCGATCTCGTCTAAAATACTGTCAAATGTTGAAGTTTGCATGGTGAGTTAGGTTTGGTGGCGATGACGGCTGTCTTATTTTACTCAAGTTTAATGGAATTTGCTGAAGGCGATGGGAGGTGCGATCACCTATTTTAAAGATTTTTGAAGTACGCGCGTGCGAAGCTATCCCGTAGGGAATCGCCCTCCAATGCAAATCGCTTCCACTCCATCATACTTTCAAGGATTCTCGCTGCTGCTCCCTAGTAGGCACTCCATAAGCAGTATAAGGTCTAACATCAGGCGGTTGAAGCCCCAAAACGATTGATTTAGCCGGAATTCCCGCTGCAACTAACTCCTCAGCAATCAGGCGATCGGTATTATTTGCTTGAATCCAAACCTGACCGTCAATAATATCAATATGAATCACGCAATGGTGAATGCGCTGCTCGTTAAACCAACCTATATTTATTAACATATAGCGGTCATTTTCTACATCAAAAATTGTTTCGTTTTGCGTCCCGCTGTCACAAACGGGAATCTCTGCGTATTCAGTCAGGAGCTGCTTAACAAGTTGGCGATAATTATTTAAGCTATCCATTGTACTATTTCCTCTGTTTTTGGGTTGAAAACAACAAGATTTAGGCGGTTATTATCTAGCAATATCTGACAAATTTTTGTCCTTCAAAAAGCTCTGTAAAAGCATTGAGTGGAATTGCAAGATACAGTTGTCTTTCTGATTCCGTCCGTTTTAAGATGTCATAGTAAAGAGTGTATTGACCCAAAGCTTGCTCTAAATCTGCAATTCTAGACTCTCTGATAAAACTCTTAACTTCAACGGCTATTTTGAGATCGTTGTTCTCAGCAGCTAATAGCTGTTCTGCACCAAGATCGATCGATAGGTTTCTCTTCGCCCAAGCTAATGGATACGGCTCGTGGGTAATTGTCCAGCCAGCCTTAATCAGACCCTGTTTGACAACTTGATGATAAATGTCTCTTGCTGGCACGATCGCTCTCTTTTTCTATCCAGGTTGACACTGACTATTATAATGTGCAGAAGTCTCAACCATTATTCTAGAAATTCAATCTGAAACAACACGATCGCCCCACCAAACCAAAATATTGCTGCACTCACATCGAAATCGTAGCCAGAAACCGGGTTTCTTCCTAGATAAGTAGTTGAAAATCAGTGATTTTTCGTAGAAACCGGGTTTCTTCCCATAACTCCCACCAAATCAAAATCTGGCAGTATACTAAAAATCTTTAAAATTTGTTAAGATTAACACGACCTCAGCGTCGGCATCCCATTCCCCGCGCTTACCTCCCCTTCCCTAGCCCCCACAACAATGCTGCGACTCGAACACATCAGTAAAATTTATCCCACAGGCGTCGTACTCAAAGATGTCACCTGGGAAGTCAAACCAGGCGATCGCATCGGCTTAGTAGGCGTCAACGGTGCCGGCAAATCCACCCAACTCAAAATCATCGCCGGCGAAATCGAACCCACCGCCGGCGAAGTCATTCGCCCCGCCAGCCTCCACATCGCCTACCTTTCCCAAGAATTTGAAATCGATCCCACCCGCACTGTCAAAGAAGAATTTTGGCGCGCTTTCAGCGAAGCCAACGAAGTTCACGAATCCCTGATGGAAGTCCATCGAGACTTGGAAAACTCCACTCCAGAAAATCTCGACGAACTGATCCACAAAATGGATCGCTTGCAAAGACAATTTGAAGGCTTAAATGGCTACGGTTTAGAAGCCCAGATCGAGAAGATTTTACCAGAAATCGGATTTGAATCCGAAGATAGCGATCGGCTAGTCAGCGCCTTCAGCGGCGGCTGGCAAATGCGGATGAGTTTAGGCAAAATTCTCCTCCAAAAACCCGATATCCTGCTACTAGACGAACCTACCAACCACCTCGACTTAGAAACCATCGAATGGCTAGAAGTCTACCTCAGAGGATTGACAACCCCGATGGTAATCGTATCACATGACCGAGAATTTCTCGATCGCCTCTGCACCCAAATCGTCGAAACCGAACGCGGAGTTTCCAGCACCTACCTCGGCAACTATTCCTCATACTTACTCCAAAAAGCAGAAGCTAGAGAAGCTCAACTCAACGCTTACGAAAACCAGCAAAAAGAACTAGACAAACAGCAAGCATTCGTAGAAAAATTCCGCGCCAGCGCCACTCGCAGTACCCAAGCGAAAAGCCGCGAAAAACAGTTAGATAAAATTGAACGCATCGAAGCCCCCACCGGTGGCTTAAAAACCTTGCATTTCCGCTTTCCGCCCGCACCTCGCAGCGGACGCGAAGTAGTAATCATCGAAAATTTGGTGCACACCTACGGCGAAAAAATCTTATTTTTGGGTGCCGATTTATTAGTTGAAAGAGGTGATCGCATCGCATTTCTTGGTCCCAACGGTGCAGGTAAATCTACCCTGTTAAAAATGATAATGGGTTCAGAAACCCCGACAGAAGGCACTGTCAAATTCGGAGGTCATAACGTGATTCCCGGTTACTTTGAACAGAATCAAGCCGAAGCTTTAGATTTAAATAAAAGCGTGATGGCAACGATTCACGACGAAGTTCCCGACTGGAAAAATGAAGAAGTTCGGACTATCTTGGGGCGTTTTCTGTTCACCGGCGAAACAGTATACAAACACGTTGGCGCTTTAAGCGGCGGAGAAAAAGCGCGTCTAGCCTTGGCAAAGATGCTGTTGACTCCCGTGAATTTGCTGATTTTGGACGAACCTACGAATCACCTCGACATTCCGGCGAAAGAGATGATGGAAGAAGCGATTCAGAATTATGATGGCACGGTAATGATCGTTTCGCACGATCGCTATTTCATCTCGCAAGTCGCTAACAAAATAGTCGAGATCCGGGATGGAGAGTTTCGCCCTTATCTCGGAGATTACCACTACTATCTGGATAAAATAGCCGAAGAAAAAGAGCTAGCAAAAATAGCTAAACTTGAAACTGAAAAAACGGCTAAAAAAGCCGAAAAAGAAGCCAAGAAGAAAGCGACTGCTAAGCAAAAATAAAGTCAGAACAACCAAGAAATCAGGACACGGCCTTGCCGTGTCCCTACAATTGGGCGATGGTTACATCATTCGATTAGGATCGTGATTATTTTGGGGTAGGCAAACGGCATTGCCGTGTCCAGAGTTGCTCGGACTTAAATTTTAACCTAAAATTCTATTAATCATCTGATTCGCCTGGGACTCGTAGCTCCTGCCAAACAAATTAAAATGATTCAAAATGTGATATAAATTATAAAGAGTTTTGCGTTTTTCATAACCTGAATCCAACGGCCAAACCTGATTGTATCCCCGATAAAACTGCGCCGGAAAACCGCCAAATAGCTCCGTCATCGCAATATCAACTTCTCTATCTCCCAAATACGTCGCCGGGTCAAAAATCACTGGTTCCCCCGCAGATGTCACCCCCACATTCCCCCCCCACAAATCCCCGTGCACTAGCGAAGGTTGAGGTTCATAACCTGCTAACAATTCAGGAATTACCTTTAATAAACTTTCCCCTTGCGGAAAATTACCGCCCCGATGCTTAGCCAATTTTAACTGATAACCAATCCGATGTTCTGCCCAAAATTCAGCCCAATTTGCCGTCCAATTATTAATTTGCACAGTTGAGCCGATCGTATTATTAATATCCCAACCAAAACATCCCCTCAAAAGGGCAGAATTAGACTCTTCTCCCCCCCTTAGCAAGGGGGGGCTGGGGGGGGTGTATTTGTGCATTTGAGCCAGTTTGCGACCCATTTCTTCCCAAACTTGATCGCCCCTGCGTCCTCGCAAATCCAGCCATTCCAGCACAATATAAGCCCAATTCCCCTCGCTTCCCCAGCAAATCGGCTTAGGTACTCGAATCGTCTGCGTTTCCCGCATTTGCTGCAAACCCAGCGCCTCAGCTTCAAACATCGCGACTTGGGAAGCTTCATTGATTTTGGCGAAGTACGTGCGGAAACTGCTGCTGCTGATAGCATAGCCTTGATTGATGCACCCACCGCTGACAGAACGGCGATTGTCGATCAAAAATTTCTCTCCCGTGACTTCACTAATGCGTGCGGCAATGTTATCCCACATTGGATCGAATCGTGTTGAGGGCGATCGGAATTAGTTTAACAGGTAGAGCAACTTAATCATCTCAAACAAAAAAGCCCCGATCTGAATCTCAGAAAGAGGCTTAGTTGATCTTATAATAGAATCCCAGGCATCGAGCTATTTTCTCAGGCAGTGACCCGCCAAATATCTTCGCCACCGCAGCGTTTAACAACCGAGTTCGGGATGGAATCGG
>JANPMV010000075.1:0-10822 GCA_031427135.1 Cyanobacteria bacterium VAR_87_metabat_62
GCTGAGGTAGAAAATCAAATTCAAAGATTAACTTGCTTAGAAGTACAAAATGAAAAACTGAATCTTGGTAAATGGTTTGTCGATATTTTCTACAACCCAGAATCAAAATTGGAATGATTTTTTATTTGTAAGTCCCTAAGTAGTTTTAAAATGTATTTCAAAATCTCTGGCTTACTTCTTACTTTTTCTGGCATAGCCTCAAAGATTCTTTGAAAGTCTAGAACGATTTGTTTTAGATTTCTTAAATTTTCATATTCAGCCCGATCGTATAAATCTTTTATTAGCTCAACATTCTCAGATAAAAATATTCTAACGCTTGTATTATCTGTTTGAACTATAAAATTTTCTAATGCACGCTCGAAATCAGGAAAAATGCCAAAAGTTCTACCGATTAATTTTTCTTTTATAACTTGATAACTTTTATCTTTTTTAATTAGTTCGTCTTCATTGGCGACCATAACTACTTTTAGCTCTTGATGTTCTACAAAATAATTAATATATCCTAGCAGATTTCCCAGTTCTATGTTACAGCGCTCTAAATCATCGAATATTAAAATGCTTTTTTTTATATTTACCAGGTGTTTAGTAAGATCAATTTCTGGAATCTGAATATTCAATGTTCCATCGGCGTTTCGATCACCATTTAAATCAACTTTTAACCCAAGTTTTATGAATCCCTGGATAATTTTTCCTGCCATTGCCATTTCCTTTGATGACAGTATAGGATGCAGTACCTGAAAAAACTTGTCATCTATTTCAGAAAGGGTGCTCATGCCATAAAGGCTAATATACAAACATTGCTGATCTCTAGCCTTCAACTTTTCGCTATACCTATTAATAAACCATGTCTTACCAGCTCCCCATTGACCTTTTAGCAAAATAGCAAATCCAGGTGCATGAGATAACTGACAGTAATAGTCTAAATATGTTTCTACATCGCTATTAACTCGATCGCCTTGAGCCATTTACGCCTCACTTCACTTGTAATATTATCCAAACCTACTAAGACCCAAACAGCTTACGGACTATCCTGCTGAAAATATTTAAGTACCGCCTCAACCGATAACTTAAACCAGCCCAACTTATAATTGTATTGGCGTTAGCGGTACAATACCTAATATAACACAAGAATACCGCAGATTAGAAATGTATGTCAAGCTCTTATCACTCCCCATTAGAATCTCCTTTCTGGGAATTACCCACAGGCTAAGAAACCCGGTTTCTTCGACAATCTTAATTGGGATAGGAAATATCTCGAAAGAAACCGGGTTTCTGGGAATTACCCACAACGTAATATCATAAATTTAAAATTATTTGTAAACTGAACAACTCTATGGTAAGCTAGAAGATTGTGAATATTAATCAAAAGTAAAGTAACAAGCTCGGAGAAATCAAAATGACACAGCAAACCCTCCACGGAACCAGCCGCAAAAGAAAAAGAACCTCCGGTTTTCGCGCCAGAATGCGTACCGCAACTGGTCGATTGGTAATCAAAGCCCGCCGCAGCAAAGGTCGCCACCGCCTCGCAGTCTAGCACTGCACTCTAGTTCAGAGGCCTCTGATCGATCGCCCTACGCCATGTTGCCTCCTACAAACCGACTCAAGCACCGAAAAGACTTCAGCGCCGTCTACCGCAAGGGAATACGCCGCAACTCCGCTCATTTCAGCTTAAGAGCTCTGCGTAAACCAAAAAGCATCGAATTAAGCAAACCGACAGCCGAAAAATCCTTGCAGCCCACTCGCACAGGCATTTCTATCAGTCTGAAAGTTAGCAAGCGCGCTGTAGTCCGCAACCGGATCAAGCGCCAGATTCGGGCAGCTTTGCGACAACTATTGCCTCGATTAAAATTCGGGTGGGATTTAGTAATTGTCGTGCGTCCGATCGCACAAGAGTGCAATTATGCAGAAATTCTGCAAGAATTAGAGCAGTTGTTGGTAGAAGCCGAGGTACTAGATGGGAATTCGAGAGGAAGTATATTATGAAGGCGGCCCCGCGCCTGGAGACTTGATAATCAACTTGCTTCTGGGGCTGACTGTAGTGGGAATCCCCCTCGCAGTAGGATCGATTGTCCGGGCTCTGTGGCTGCGCTACCGGATCACAAGCCGCCGAGTGTCCGTAACTAGCGGTTGGATGGGGCGCGAACGCACAGACGTTATCTACTCAGATATAGTCAAAATCGTCACAGTACCTCGCGGTTTCGGAAGTTACGGAGACATGGTGCTGACAATGAAAAATGGCAGCCGCTTGGAACTCCGATCGATTCCTAAATTTCGAGCAATGTATGACTACATTAACGAAAAACTGCCCGCAGCCGTTCAAAAAGCTAACGCTGCTCCAGCTAAATAACCGAATAACTTCGCCCTCAAATCAGGCTGAAATTAGTTCGATTATTGGCAAACTAATTACAAAAAAACCGCAGGCCGGGCGGTCGATCGACGGGCAATGTCCTAAGATAGAGACAAAAGCCCAAAAGTTGAGGCAGCCCGTATCCAGCGGATGCAATTAGTTCTCAACAGTAAACATAGAGCACCTAAATTAACTCAAAGCGAATGGATTTTGGTATCTCGTTTCTCTCCAACAACCTCATGCTCCCGATCCTAGATTTTTTCTACGGGATCGTGCCAAGCTATGGTTTAGCGATCGTATCTCTGACGCTCGTGATTCGCTTTGCTCTTTATCCTCTCAATGCAGGCTCTCTTCGCAATATGCGACGCATGAAAGTAGCGCAGCCGTTGATGAAAGAGCGAGTAGATCAAATTCAAAAACTCTATAAAGACAATCCTACTAAGCAGCAGGAGGAAATGAGCCAAGTCTACAAAGAATTTGGTAATCCTCTCGCAGGATGTTTCCCATTGGTGCTGCAAATGCCAGTGCTTTTTGCGCTGTTTGCCACGCTCAGGGGTTCGCCGTTTTCTGACATAAATTACAGCGTTAACGTCCAAGTTTTGCCCAAAGAACAAATCGAAGCTGTTCAACCGCAAGCTTTTGTTACACCGCCTCAAAATATTTACGTCACAGGTACTTTTCATGCTCCAGTTGTGGGCGTGATTCCAGGCGGCGACAAACTCTCTGTCGGCGACACAACCAAGATTGATTTTCAAACCCCAGAGGGTAAAGCTCTCACAGCCCTAGCTACCGAAAATAAGAGCGAAATTGATTTTGTTCCTCGTTGGAAAGTCATCAAAGGCGAAGAAACTGTCAAGGTAGACGAACAGGGAAACATCACGGCTTTAGCAGCCGGTGAAGCCACAGTTCAAGGCACAATCCCCGGATTGGCTACAAACAAAGGCTTCCTGTTTATTGAAGCTTTAGGCCGCGTTGGCGCGATCGACCCAGATGGTACAATCCACTGGGATATTTTGGTGATGATTCTCGGCTTCGGCATTAGTTTGTATATCAACCAAACTCTTTCGGGACAAGCACAAGGGCCAAACGACAATCCCCAACAGGCTACAGTCAACAAACTAACGCCTGTCATATTTTCGGGAATGTTTTTGTTCTTCCCGCTGCCCGCTGGCGTGTTGATGTATATGCTGATTGCTAACATCTTCCAAACAGTTCAATCGTTTATTTTGTCCAGAGAACCACTGCCCGAAAACCTTCAAAAAATCGTGGACGAAGCAGAGGCGAAAACCCAAAAAGAACAGGGATTAGATGCACTTCCCTTTGAACCAAAGCGTTCTAAGAAAAAGGCTTGATTGTTAAAATGAAAGAATCTCAAATGCAGCGCGGACAGCAATGGTTAGAAGAACTGCTAAAATTGTCCGCAATTCCCTCAAAAGTGGTTAGCCAACAGCAAGAAGATTGCTATTGGATGACGATCGACCAAACTAACCTCACTCCCGAACAAATTGCTATCTTAGTGGGGCCAGACGGTAATGTACTAGATGCTGTTCAATACCTATGCAACGCAGTTGCAAACATAGGTAATGAATCGGATGAACCGATTCCTTATACAGTTGAACTGAACGGCTATCGCATCCGCCGTCAAGAGGAATTGCGATCGATGGCAGAATATGCAGCAGACCAAGCGCGATCGACAGGAGTTGAATTTGAACTCAAAGCTCTGTCCTCATCAGAACGCCGTCAAGTACACAGCTTTTTGAGCGAATGTGAGGATCTAGAAACTTATAGTCAAGGACAAGAACCCGATCGGCGTTTGGTAGTACGGCGGCGCTGACGGTAAGTAAGGAAAGAAGAAGTCAACCCCCCCCCTCACCCCCCCCAAGGGGGGAAGGAAGAAGTTAATTTTTAACTATTCCTTTTGACCTTTGAATTCAAGAAGTAGGAAGACAAAAGATTATTATGGAGACAATTTATATCCCTCATCTACTCACAAAAACTGAGCGGAAAGAGGTTATTGATTTTGAAGAAATTATCCCCGATTTAGAAACCCTTACTCCGGTGCGGGGGCGACTGCAAGTGACTCACCAAGGAAATTATCTTGAGGTGAAGGCTAAAGCAGAAACAATTGTGACTCTCACGTGTCACAGATGCTTGAAACAATATAATCACCGTTTGAAACTCCAATCATCTGAAATAATCTGGCTTGAAGAAAAAGCGAATCAGCCCGATTCAAGTTCAGGAGAATTTGAAGTTGATTTAGAAAATTTGGTAGAAAATTTGTCCCCAGGTGGTCATTTCTCTCCAAGCGATTGGGTATACGAGCAAATGTGTTTAGAACTGCCACACAAACAGATATGCGACACTGAATGTCCGGGAATAGATTTAAATGATTTAGAAGAGGCAGAAAGCTCAGAAGCTGTATCAGACAGTCGCTGGGCATCTCTGGCAGCGCTCAAACGTCAATTGCCTTAGTCAATATCAGCAGTAGCTAACAACTAATAACTGTGGCATAACGAAAGCTCAAAAATAACAATAGCTAATAACTAATAACTAATAACCCATGACTCATAACTAATGACTATTTTTAGCGACGAGTTTGAACTCCTCCTACGATCGCGCTATCCCTTAATTTACATTCCCACGCGGGAAGAAGAGCGCGTAGAAGTGGCGATCGCCCAATGCGCCAAAAAACAAGGTTCTCGCGCTGTCTACATCTGGGATTTTGTAGACGGCTACCAAGGTAATCCCAACGATGCTGGTTTTGGCAAGCGCAATCCTCTGCAAGCTTTAGAGTTGCTCGAAAAATTGCCCGCATCCGCACCTGCAATCTTTATTTTGAGAGATTTTCAGCGTTTTTTAGAAGATGTGGCAATTTCCCGTAAGCTGCGGAATTTGGCAAGACTCCTCAAATCAGTCCCCAAAAATATTGTCATCGTATCTCCAATCATTTCCATCCCAGAAGACCTCAGCGAAGTCATGACAGTTTTGGAGTTTCCCCTGCCAGCGGCGGCGGAAATTAAAATTGAGGTGGAAAAGATGTTAGGGGCTACCGGACAAGCGATTGAAGGGCGTTTGGTGGATGAAACGGTGCGCTCCTGTCAAGGATTGTCGATCGAACGAATCCGCCGAGTTTTGGCAAAGGCGATCGCCACCAGAGGCGAACTGCATCCCGACGATGCGGAACTGATTTTAGAAGAAAAACGCCAAACAATTCGTCAAACTCAAATTCTAGATTTTTATCCAGCCCGCGAAAACATCTCCGATATCGGCGGTTTGGACAATCTCAAAGAATGGCTGCTGCGGCGCGGAGGTGCTTTTTCCGATCGAGCTCGCCAATACGGTTTGCCGCATCCTAGGGGCTTATTGTTAGTTGGAATTCAAGGCACCGGAAAATCCTTAACTGCAAAGGCGATCGCCCATCACTGGCATCTACCCCTACTGCGGTTGGATGTCGGGCGTTTATTTGCCGGATTAGTCGGGGAATCGGAATCGCGCACCAGACAAATGATTCAGCTAGCGGAAGCTTTGGCGCCTTGCGTGTTGTGGATTGACGAGATTGACAAGGCTTTTGGGGGATTGGACGGTAAAGGCGATTCGGGGACAACTAGCCGGGTGTTCGGGACTTTTATCACTTGGCTGGCCGAAAAAACTTCTCCGGTGTTTGTCGTCGCAACAGCCAACAACATCCAGTCTTTGCCGCCGGAAATGCTCAGAAAAGGTAGGTTTGACGAAATATTTTTTGTGGGTTTGCCCAGTCAGGAGGAACGGCGGGCGATTTTTGAGGTACATTTGTTGCGGTTACGATCGCACATTATCAAAAATTACGATTTAGAGCGCTTGGCTTACGAAACTCCCGATTTTTCGGGGGCCGAGATCGAGCAAACTTTGATTGAAGCAATGCACATTGGGTTTAGCCAAAATCGAGACTTTACCACAGATGATATTTTAGAATCAGCTAGTCAGATGGTGCCTTTGGCCAGAACTGCTCAAGAACAAATCCAGTTTTTGCAAGATTGGGCCGCTGCTGGTAAAGCTCGCCTTGCTTCTCGATACGGCAGTTTGAGCCGCCGAATTCAAGGCTAAGCTTTTGAAGCCAGTTGTCAGTAAACAGTCAGCAGTCAACAGTCAACAGTCAACAGTCAACTATGAACAGTGTATATAGCGTTTTCAAGTTTTTAGTGGGTTTTCTGCTAGCGATCGTCCTAATGGCAGGCGCTAGCGTGGCGGCTGCACTTTACTTTGCCGCTAAGCTAACTACTGTGCCCGAAAGACCTGTTTTTCCCAATGACAAAACAGCAGTTAAAATTGCCGGCGCTGGGCCCAAGTCAACAGCTCAGGCCAGCCCAGTTTCTACGTCTAGTGATGCCCCGTCTCCCAAACCGCTGGAACCGGGAGCTTACCGAGCTCTGGTAACTCAGCCGATCGGCTTAATTCTCCGCGATAGTGGAAACCGAGACTCGAACCGCATTGGCGGTGTTGGTTACAAGGAAAAAGTCGTGGTTTTGGAAGATTCGCCGGACCAAGAGTGGCAGCGGATTCGGGTGGAGGATGGCAATCGCGAAGGTTGGGTCAAGGGTGGGAATACAGAAAAAGTCGAGGGAGAATAGGACAATCGCGAGCGATCGTGTCCGGTAAAATAACCGTTATCGGTTTGTAGTGGGGACGAAAAGTCCTCTGAGTTTTAGTCAAGAAGGACTTGCATTGCTGAGTGCAAAATAATGTGATTTTGGTCGATCGACTAGACGCGATCGGAGTCTGCAACTTGCCAATGTTAATCTCCGAATTCAAAAAGTGCATATCACTTTTACTTCTAAAAGTCAAGTTAAATTTATTTAGGATATTTGGGATTGCCGTCATTAGACGCTGAGACTGTGAGTACGTTAGCGAAGCTTGCAGAAGAGGATCGCCCCTGAACAATCCTAAATTTCACATGAAAGCTCAGCATTTCAAAGGTTTCAATCGCTGAAACTCTACAGAAAAATCAGCAAATTCATCATTAAAAATTCTTTAATTAATCAGATTATGTTAAGAAAGTTAGCAAAATTTTAAGGTTAGTTGCAAAAATGAGGGAACTGTCACCGCACCATAGGCAAAAGTGATAGCTTTGATAACAAGATGTAACTTTTGAGCTTAACAGCTACCAACAATAAAAAATATGTACGATAAACGTCCCGATCGAGATTTGGCTAGTGCTGCTGTAACTGCGGCTTTAGGGGCTGGGGTGGTCACCTCTTTTGCTGTCAGCAGAGGACAAAACCCCTTGGTAGCGCTGGGAATTACGCTTTTTGCTGCGGGAGTAGCTTTGATTTGCGATCGGTTCGGCTTAATTTAAGTGAACGTCCCATTTTTATGAACAGTTCACCAATAAAATCCCCGCCCTATTTGCAACTAGCAAGGGTGGGGATTTTTAGTCGATCGTCAATAACTAATATTTTTAGACACAACACAATAAAATCTTCAGCAATAATACCCAAAAACTGGTCATTTTTCCCCCATCAAGGCTAAGATATGGCTGCAAACTTTTTTGCTGACACTCGCGTCTCCATCAACAGCGATGCTATCTTGGTTGTTACCTGAAATTATTTTTGAAGGCAAATTTTTTTGCAAAAACGGGTGCTTCGCGCTTTCCAGGTACAACTTAGCCTTCGTAAATCCTTAAGAAACCAAAGCTTAGCTTTGGCAGTTTGTCCAAATACCCCAGCCACAATTTCACAGTAAAAAGTTATGGAATCCCTCGCCTACCTCGAACTTGCTCTTGTTTGCGAAGCACCCGCAGAGTCGAAAATTTTTAACGACCCCAAGTGGCAAAACCGATCGAGTCAGACTTATGTCTATTTGCTGTCTCTGGCTTTGATGTTGTCGGTTTTGAGTGCCGCCGGTTCGGCTTTTGCTCAAATAGATCCGGGAAATCCAAGTTTGCGCTCTGTGCAAGACAGGCTGCGGGAGCTAGGCTATTTTTCGAGAGCCTCTACCGGTCAGCTAGGCCCAGTTACGAAACAAGCTCTAACTAGCTTCCAACGAGACTATCAACTGTCGCTGACTGGTAGACCCGATCGAGCTACAGTGATCGCACTCAATAGTTTTACCAATGACGATCGACCTTTTAAAACTATTTATACAAATTACAAGGAACTGCGTTTTGGAGACACAGGTGCAGATGTGTCCGCTCTCCAGCGCAGGTTGAAGCAGCTAGGCTACTTCAACACGCATCCCACAGGGAGTTTTCGTGAAGTTACCCTGAATGCGGTGAGATACTTCCAGCGAATTAATCGACTACGGGTAACAGGAATTGCAGACAGGCAAACTTTAGCTTTGCTGTTTGACTCCACCAGCCCGATTCCCCCCGTTACGCTTCCGGGGGATATTTCGGGAAATGGCGGTTGCAAGGGGCTGCGGTTCGGAGACAGAGGGGCAACGGTAGACTTGATCCAGCGGCAGTTAAAAGCTTTGGGCTATTTTGAAGGTGGCGTTGATGGCAAGTTTCGCGAACGCACTCTCTATGCTGTGACTCGTTTTCAGCAAGATTACCATCTGGTTTCTGACGGCTGCGCTGACACTGCTACTTTGACGGCGATAGATGCTCAGATGAGAGCAGCTCAAATTACCTCATTTCCTGGGGAAAATGACCAGCAGAGTCATGGAGATTTTATCGAACTTGGCGACAGAGGTCGAGAAGTAGAATTTGTGCAGCGGCGGCTGCAACAATTGGGTTACTACAGGAGCCAGATTCACGGTTGGTTCGATCGACCAACTCAAGCAGCTTTGATCCGGTTTCAGAGAGATCGGGGGCTGTTCGGGACTGGGAGAGTCGATCTGAGCACTCAATCGGCTTTGCGACAAGACAACAAGCAGGCAGCAGCAACTGTTCGGCAGATCGCCGCCAGCCTGCGACCGGGCGATACTGGGCAGTAGTATCCGGCACCTTCAGTCTTCGCTCAGAAGTATGGGCCTAAAAACATGAGGCCCGATGAACGGAGTATTGGGAGCCGAGACCGAGTTGGCGGTGCTGTCCTTTCAGCAGGAACGTAATTTGTCCCGGCGACAGGTATTTCCACTCCGGCAACTTTGGCTGCTCTGGAAAACGGATGAGCTGGGCGGGTGGCTGTTCCTGCTGTTGGGATTAGCAGCAGTTTCCACTCTCGCGGACGATAGAGCATTCAGCAATTACAAACACGGCTGCAAGGCAAGGGCTTTTACACAGCCCCCACCCGCGGAGTTTTTGATGCTCTGACGACAGACGGGATCGATCGAGCAGTTAAGGTGTTATCCGCGACGATTTGTCTAGCAAAACTTTTTAGCAGCGGATTTAGCCTAGCTGCATCACAGAAATCTGGTTTTTGGTTTCCGACTCATTCCTGAAACGATCTATTTTCGTGAATAAACCGAGTTTTGGCGTAAGTGGAATTTGGACTTGCGCCGAAACTTTTGTTAAAAAATGTAACAAGACGTACTTGAGATACGAAAATAGTGTATGGTCACTCGATTGCATCTGGGGTGCTACTGCCGTTCTGGGCGATCGACTTCGGACAAGACCAATTGCTGGAAACCAAAGACGGCCATCCCATCCGCAAAGCTTCGTGGCACACCGTATGAATCGTTAGCTGGCAGTCTAGCAGGTGCAACCCAGACTTTTCAGCTTGCTTCATGCCAATTTTTAAGATCGAATCGTTGTTAAATTCGATCGTTCTGTTGCACTGAACGCAGACTAAGTGATGGTGGTGGTGCGGATAAGGCTGGTTTATTTCATAATGTTTGTGACCTTCTGCTAGTTCGAGTTCTCGGAGCAAACTCATCCTTGCCATTAACTTTAAAGTTCGGTAAATGGTGGACAAGCTGATGTTTTCCCCGCGATTTTTTAACAAAGTGTACAAATCCTCGGCACTCAGGTGATTGCCTTTGGGGAGGTTCTGAAAAACGTGCAAGATGGTTTCCCGTTGGGGAGTCATCCGCCAGCCTTTGTCATTGAGTTCGGATTTGAATGAAGACGCGGTGTAAAGTGCCATAGTGACCCTCTCAAGAAAGTCTGCCTATTGACAATCATACACAGCGATCGAGATATTTGGCAAATATTGGAGCTTATTGAAAAAAGGTTGAGGAAAAAATTTATTTTTTGATACTTCTCGACTTTTAACCAGCTTTATGTGTTGGGGCAGAGGACAGAGAAGTTGTTTAGAAATAAACCATTGTTACTTCTGCTGAATCCCTCCTGCCTTCTGCATAAGTGCCGAATGCCTCGCTCCGCGAGCGATCGCGCTGACTGACCTGCTCAATTTAACTCAATTCGCGTAAGTCCCACGCTGTAATTGTACTCAATTGGGCGTTGGGATATAAGCCAAGCAAGGTCTATGAAAAAAGAGCGACAATTTCCTCAAAAGTCTAAGATATAAGTGGTTGCGACCCACCCACTCGACTGCAAACAACAGGCTACAGTAGCAGTAAAATGCTTGGCCCCGGACACAGGGCGAGAGAAAAGGG
>JANPMV010000076.1:0-55003 GCA_031427135.1 Cyanobacteria bacterium VAR_87_metabat_62
ACTGTAAAGTTGTGGAATTGCCACAGTGGTGAATGCCTTCAGACTTGCCAAGGTCACAGTGATTGGGTAAACTCAGTCGCATTTAGTCCAGACGGTAAAACTCTAGCTAGTGGCGCTAGTGACCAAACTGTAAAGTTGTGGGACTGTCGCAGTGGTGAATGCCTCCAGACTTGGCAAGGTCACGGTGATGCGGTACTTTCAGTTGCATTTAGTCCAGATGGTAAAACCCTGGCTAGTGGTAGTAGTGACCAAAGCATAAAGTTGTGGGATTGCCACAGCGGTGAATGCCTCCAAACTTGGCAAGGTCACAGCGATTGGGTACGTTCAGTAGCATTCAGTCCAGATAGTAAAACTCTAGCTAGTGGTAGTGGTGATCGAACTGTAAAGTTGTGGGATTGTTACAGCGGTGAATGCCTCCAAACTTGGCAAGGTCACAGCAATTTAATATGGTCGATTGCATTTAGTCCAGACGGTAAAACCCTGGCTAGTAGTAGTGCCGATCGAACTGTAAAGTTGTGGGATTGTTACAGCGGTGAATGCCTCCAAACATGGCAAGGTCATAGCAATTTAATGTGGTCGATTGCATTTAGTCCAGACGGTAAAAATTTGGCTAGTAGCAGTGCCGATCGAACTGTAAAGTTATGGGATTGCCACAGCGGTGAATGCCTCCAGACTTGCCAAGGTCACAACAATTGGGTACTTTCAGTGGCATTTAGTCCAGACGGTAAAAGTCTGGCTAGTGGCAGTGATGATCGAACTGTAAAATTGTGGGATTGTCGCAGCGGTGAATGCCTCCAAACTTGGCAAGATCACAAAGATTGGGTACGTTCAGTTGCATTTAGTCCAGATGGTAAAACTCTGGCTAGTGGCAGTAGTGACAAAACTATAAAGTTATGGGATTATCGCAACGGCGAATGCCTCCAAACTTGGCAAGGTCACAACGATTTGGTAATTTCAGTTACATTTAGTCCAGACGGTAAAACTCTGGCTAGTGGCAGTCACGATCTCACTGTCAAGTTGTGGGATTACTACAGTGGTGAATGCCTCCAGACTTGTCGAGGTCACAGCAGTTTTATATTTTCAGTCGCATTTAGTCCAGACGGTCAAACTCTGGCTAGTAGTAGTGCCGATCGCACTGTAAAGTTATGGGATTGCCACAGCGGTGAATGCCTTCAAACTTGGCAAGGTCATAGCAATTTTGTATGGTCGATTGCATTTAGTCCAGATGGTAAAACCCTGGCTAGTAGCAGTGCCGATCGAACTGTAAAGTTGTGGGATTGCCATAGCGGTGAATGCCTTCAAACATTTCAAGGTCACAGCGATACTGCAAGTTCAGTTGCATTTAATCCAGATGGTAAAACTTTGGCTAGCGGAAGTGGTGATGGCACAATTAAGCTTTGGGATGTTAAGACTGGTGAGTGCCTCAAAACGCTGATAGCTGAAAGACCTTATGAGGGCATGAATATCGCGGGCGTTACGGGTTTGACGGATGCTGAAAAAGCGACGATCGCATCTTTAGGGGCAGTGTGCGATCGCACTTTGTAGAAATGTAATAATCAGGGCTATCTGGTTTAATATTGCGGGCGATCGCACTCAAAGAAACCGGGTTTTTCGTAGATTTAAGGCTGCGGCGGGGATTTTTCCAAAAACCCGGTTTCTACCTGGTTTCCTAAATCAGTTCAGCTATAATATTAAGGGCGATCGCTCTCAACTTCAACACCGTCTAAAATTCCCACCATTGCTTTAACTAAATCTTCTAAATCGTCAGGAACTTTAAACAAATTCATATCTTGAAAAATCGTCTGCCTTTCTCTGTCTAACTTGCCAAATCTCCAAACATCGCCCATTGTCACCGCCCCGTACAAGATATCTCGCTCTTCAATGTGGGACATCGCAATTAATTGTACAGCAAGTTGAGTAAATCCTCTAGTCATATCATCGTTTTTTGCTTCAATAACTAGCAACTCTCGATCGGACTGCACGAGATAATCTAAATTACCCTTTAACCAGCTATTAACGTTGAGAGTGTACTCAAACTTTAGTTGACATTGGCAGTACCGGATGATATCTAACAAAACTGGCGCTACTAATGATTCTCTTCTTGCTGTTTCGCTGCTGAGTCCTACCAAGGGCAGGATATCTTCTATTTTTTCTCTAAGTTCTATTAGTCTATTTAACTGTTTAGTTGTTCTTGGCAAAGATAGCCGTTGCTTGATTAATGAGTAATCAAACTGTGCTAAAATTTCGTCGGTTTCGTAAGGTAGTTCAAAGTACGAGCGAAAAGTGTATTCCCGACCTTCTTGTAAAATTTTGCGCTTAATCATGATATTTTAACTCGCAGTAGATTTTGTGCGATCGCTCTTCATAATTATAACACTTATGGTTTTGCGGGCGATCGCACTCAAAGAAACCGGGTTTTTCGTAAATTTAAGGCTGCGATGAGGATTTTTCCAAAAAACTCGGTTTCTGCCTAATTTCATGAATTTGTTGTGGCAAGATTTGGCGGGAATCGACCTTATTTATGATAGAATCAACTACTCAGGATGCAGCAAATCAGCGATGAACTCTCAGACAAAAACGCCTTTATTAGATGCTTTGCGCGATCGCACAAATCACCCTCACTCCCAATTTTACGCCCCCGGACACAAAGGCGGACAAGGAATATCTCAGCCACTGGTTGAGTTATTGGGGGCGCAAGTATTTCGATCGGACTTGCCAGAATTACCAGAATTAGATAATCTCTTTAATCCAGAGGGTGTAATTGCCGAAGCTCAAAATTTAGCGGCTGAGGCATTTGGCGCCGAACATACTCGGTTTTTAGCAAACGGTTCGACTTGCGGAATCATCGCGGCAATTGTCGCGACTTGTGGCCCTGGCGATAAAATCATCCTACCTCGAAATATCCACGCATCGGCGATTTCTGGCTTAATTTTATCCGGTGCAATTCCAATTTTTGTCAATCCCGAGTACAACCCGGATTGGGATATCGCTAACTGCATCACGCCAGAAGCCACAACAGCAGCATTAAAACAGCATCCCGACGCGAAAGCAGTCATGGTGGTTTACCCAACTTATCACGGCGTTTGTGGGGATTTGCGGGCGATCGCCAAAATTACTCATCAATACAACATACCATTATTAGTAGATGAAGCTCACGGCGCGCACTTTAACTTTCATCCAAACTTGCCAGAAGCAGCACTATCAGCCGGTGCCGATTTAACAGTACAATCAATCCACAAAACCCTCGGTGCAATGACACAAGCATCGATGCTGCACGTCAAGGGTTCTAGGGTAGATATCCAAAAACTAAATAGAGCATTGCAGTTAGTACAATCCACCAGTCCGAGTTACATATTATTAGCATCATTAGATGCAGCCCGCCAACAAATCGCACTCCACGGCCAAGAGTTAATGACCGAAACTTTATTGTTAGCAGAAAAAGCGCGATCGGGCATATCTCAAATTTCCGGTTTATCCGTTCTAGAACCATTAAATACACCAGGTTTTGCAGCATTAGATAAAACACGGCTAACAGTAAAAGTATCGGATTTAGGCATTACAGGATTTGCCGCCGATGAAATTCTCCACTCTCAACTCGGCGTTACCGCAGAATTGCCAATGCCGCAACATCTAACATTTATTATTAGTTTGGGAAATACAGAAACAGATATCGACAATCTAGTTAAAGGTTTTACGATTTTAGAAGGAAGAAGAACTCCCCAAGGGGGGAAGGAAGAAGAACCCCGCCCTGCCCCCCCCAAGGGGGGAAAATTAGGAAGAAGGAAGAAGGAAGATTTTTCCCATCCCCCACTTTCCCCCCGCGATGCCTTCTTTTCCCCATCGGAAACAGTAGCAGCAGACAAAGCAGTCGATCGACTCAGCGCCGAACTCATCTGTCCCTATCCTCCAGGAATACCAGTCCTAATGCCAGGTGAAATCATTACCCCAAAAGCCCTGGAATACCTGCAACAAGTCCTTGCCGACGGCGGAAAAATCACAGGTTGCAGCGATCCCCGCCTCCAAACTCTCAAGGTTGTGCGAAAGTAAATATGAGAGGGGAAAATAGGAAAAAGTCATGGGATAGGAAGAAATTTTTCCTTCTTCCTTCTTCCTTCTTCCTTCTTCCTTCTTCCTTCAACCTAAAATAAAACTATGCTTTGGCCCTACGTCACTCCTGGTATCCCAGACGATTTATTTGAACGTTTACCGGGTATTCCCATGAGTAAGCGAGAAGTCCGACTGCTGTTAATCTCACACCTGCGGTTGCAAGCAGACTCGGTGGTGTGGGATATCGGCGCAGGTACTGGTACGATCGCCGTAGAAACAGGTTTGCTATGTCCCAAAGGTCAAATTATCGCCATAGAAAGAGATGAAGAGGTAGCAAACTTGATTCGCAGAAATTGCGATCGCTTCGGGCTCAACAACGTAGAAGTCATTGAAGGTAGTGCCCCAGAATGCCTCAAAAATTTGTCCCAACCCCCCCACCGAGTTTGCATCGAAGGAGGTCGCCCAATTAAAGCCATTGTCCAAGAAGTCTGGCGGTACTTGCAACCCCACGGTCGAGTTGTCGCCACAGCATCGAATTTAGAAAATCTTTACGCCCTTTCCGAAAGCTTCGCCGAATTGCAAGTCCGCAACATCGAGGTAGTTCAGTCTGCCGTCAATCGCTTAGAGACTCGCGGCCTCAGCCAAACCTTTGCCGCCGTCAATCCCATCTTTATTCTCAGTGGCGAAAAGCTAGATTAGAAGTCAGTTGACAGTTGACTGTTGACTGTTGACTGTTGACTGTTAACTAATGCCCCATGCCCAATTCCCAATTCGCAATTCCCAATTCGCAATTCCCAATTCCCCATTCCCGATGCCCGATGCCCCATTCCCATGACTAAATGTAATTTTTAATCTTTTTTACGTTCCGTTAACCTTCATACTAATAATAGGCGCGACCATAGCTGGATTGACTGCCTGACTTGAGATATTGGATGACCGATGGGGGATATGGGTTAGCTGTGCAAGGGAAGAACTCATGTCCTAGAAAAATCGAAAATCCAAAATCCACGCATCGAATCACCCACCGCCGTCTCCTGTGAGAAATTCATTTTATGCCTTGGTCTCGTATCCTCAGTGGAATAGTTGCGATCGTCCTTGCTTTGGGAATGATTATATTGGGCGGATGGTACTTTACCATCGGCTTCGGGATCATCGTTTACCTTGGTCAATTGGAATATTTTCAATTAGCCCGCGCTAAGGGGATTGCACCTGCTGCCAAAACTACCTTAGTTGTTAGTCAAGTTCTGCTAATTACGGCGGCCCTTGCACCACAACTCGTAGACGCGATGTTTCCCCTAGCTGGAACCTTCATCTGTTTCTACCTGTTGTTCCAACCCAAGTTATCGACGATCGCCGATATTGCCGCTTCTATCTTAGGATTGTTCTACGGGGGTTATTTGCCCAGCTATTGGATACGGCTGCGAGTCGGACTTGACCCAGCCAATCTTGCTACAACCCAGCTTTCGCAAGCAGTAGCAAGCAATTTGCCCGTTAACATTTACCCGTCGCCGTCTTGGACAAGTTCCAGCAGCATATCTTTGGGATTGACTTCCCTACTCCTGGCTTTCCTCTGCATCTGGGCTGCGGACATTGGTGCTTATTTTGTTGGCAAATTCTTCGGCCGGACTAGCCTATCCCACATCAGCCCCAAAAAGACGGTTGAAGGCGCGGTGTTTGGGGTTTGCGGCAGCATCGCAGTTGCCGCCGCCGGGTCTTGGTATTTGAATTGGCCGGGCTGGCCGTATACTGGCGCTGCTTTTGGTTTTTTGATTGGTGTTGCTAGTTTGTTGGGTGATTTAACTGAGTCGATGATGAAGCGAGACGCTGGCGTTAAGGATTCGGGACAGTTGATCCCCGGTCATGGTGGTATTCTCGATCGCACGGACAGTTATGTTTTTACCGCGCCGTTGGTTTACTATTTTGTGACTTTACTCTTGCCCGCGATCGACTCTTTTTTAATTAATCGGTAATTGGGAATTGGGAATTGGGAATTGGGAATTGGGAATTGGGAATTGGGAATTGGGAATTGGGAATTGGGAATTGGGAATTGGGAATTGGGAATTGGGAATTGGGAATTGGGAATTGGTAACAGTCAACAGCCAACAGTTAACTGTCAACAGTTAACTGTCAACAGTCAACAGTTAACTAATTAAGGCAAAACCCTAATTCCACCCCGACAAACTATCTCCCCCGGATTCAAAATCAATTCCTCAATCTCCACTTCCGGCCCGAAATCAATTTTAAAACTATTTAAAATATTCCGATCTAACTCTTTTGAAACTTCGATTTCTGGTTCTTCAAACATCAATTCGTGACTGCTCAACCTCCGCAAACCAGTCCGCAATACAAAGGGAATTTCCGTACCGTCAGCGCGCAAAATAACAGCCGAAAGCGTCAAAAAATCTGTATCAATTGCGATCTGGGAATTTTGCAACTTTAGCGACGGTTCCCGATCGGCGATCGGCAGCAGGGGCAGCAAAAATTCGCTCAAAGCATCAGCCAGCAAAGGCGCTTTCAGCGACGCATTCAAATCCGCTTGGCCCAGCCTCAAAACGCCTACCACAGGAACAGATTCGACGAGGCGCAGCGGTTGGCCTTTGAGAGCTTGACCGAGGTTGATGCGAATGCCACAGCCCTCTAGGGCAACTTCAGTTATGTGTAATCCTTTATACACAGCACCGCGAGCGGCAGCCGTTACTTTGGGGATCGCACCGCTGAAGATTTGTCGATCGCTCCCCTCAATTTTCACCTTCAACTCGTCAACCTGCTGAACTTGCGATCGCAGCCACAACTGCACCGCCGGAGATAGCACTGCGCTGGCGATCCGGCTGCCCTGACTCGGCGGCGGTGTCCCCGGATCGGAGCCTAGATTAGCAGTCTCACCAGAGCCATCCGCGCCAGATCCATTGTCAAATAAAAGAGAGTTGCGATCGACAGTCATAAACAATTTTAGAATCTAAACCTTAATATTCAAGCACAGAAATTTAGTCAACACTCACGCATCCCGCCTTACCAAACCAGTTTTGGCACAAATATTCTGATTTTGATCGTAAACCAGGTTGTTGAGTGCAAGTCCTAAATAACCCCAAAAGCAAGCATAAATCTAGTATCAGCAACGCCTGAAGCCAAAAAATTATCACCTTTCTCCCCTCGGAATCTCTACTTGGTTCGCGAGTTGTGCGATCCCGAGGTAAATTTCGCGATCGAGCGTATAAAATTAACTACCTGTACGGGATTTATGGTAGTGTTGGTTTATGGTCGGGTCAGACCCACACCTCTCAAATCAGCAGCAAACCAACGGTGCAGACCTGTGCCTGCGGCAAGTCTTTTCCTCGTAGTTTTTGCACAACATTCAGGGTAATGCCATGAGGACAATCTGCGCTCTTGCGGGGTGCCCTGTAATGATTGGTCGGCATTGTAATTTATTCCTAACCAGGAATTGAGCATTGGTAGCATCGGTTAATCAATTAACCGTGTCGTGTTTCCTCCCCCACCGCTTTTTGCTGGGTTTCCACATTCCCGTCATGTCTGATCAAAGGCTACAAAAAATCCTCGCCCAGTGGGGCATTGCTTCTCGCCGTCTTGCAGAACAGATGATTGTAGCTGGACGAGTCCAAGTTAATGGCAATATTGTTGGTTTAGGACAAAAAGCGAATCCCGATCGCGATCTGATCGAAGTCGATGGAATCCCAGTGAAACCAGCCGATAGACCCGCAGAGGTCTATCTGTTGCTTAACAAACCCACAGGCGTAGTTTCTACTTGCAACGATCCCAGGGATCGATCGACAGTTCTCGAACTACTGCCGCCCAAACTACGATCGGGTCAAGGCATCCACCCCGTAGGACGCCTAGATGCAGATTCCACCGGCGCCCTCTTGCTCACCAATGATGGTAAGCTGACATTTTGTTTGACCCATCCGCGTCACTCGATCGGCAAAACTTATCAGGTTTGGGTGATCGGCGATCCCCCGGAACCCATACTGCAAGCGTGGCGTCAGGGCATCATCTTGTCCGGCAGAAAAACTTTGCCCGCAAAAGTTAGAATTCTCGATCGCGCGCGAGACCAAACTCTGTTAGAAGTAATTCTATCAGAAGGGAGAAACCGACAGATTCGGCGAACAGCCGAACAGTTGGGACATCCCGTGGTGCGCCTGCACCGCACAGCCATCGGCCCAATTCAATTGCAGCCACCCGGTTCACCAATATTGCCACCAGGCTGCTACCGACCCTTAGAAGATTCGGAAATTATTTTTTTATGGAATCTAGTCAACCTAACATCCATAAGCGTGCCAGTAAATTCCCAGGAGCACAGCATATGACAAAGAATTTATTGTTTTTATTCTTCAAAACAACTAAGCAGAAACTGCACTCCCAAGAACCAGAACCAGCTCAGAAGCTAGCGGAAATAGGGGCTCAACTGCGCCAGTACCGGGAACAGCAGTCGATTTCTTTGGACAAAGTAGCCCTAGTAACAATGATTCGGCGGAATCTGCTGCAAGCCATCGAGGACGGTCAACTCGACCAACTCCCCGAACCCGTCTACACTCAGGGTTTGATCAAGCGGTACGCCGAAGCAATGGGTTTGGATGGATCTCAGTTTGCCGACTTTTTCCCGATCGAATCACCGCCTCGATCGGCAGCCAAGCTATCCTGGCAGAATGGCCCTCAGTTGCGGCCCATCCACCTGTACGTCTTTTACACATTTCTAATTATTTGTTCAGTCAATGTCTTGTCTCAGTTGATGGGCGGTTCTGGGACTGCAAAAAACTTTGCCGGAACCGAAGAACTAGCGTTTCAGCAGCAAGAACAAGCCCGTTTACTTGCTGAGGCATCGAGCCCCTCAAAAAATCAGAAACCGGATAATTACGCCGCTGTGGAAGCAGCAAGAACAGGTCAAAATTTAGATAAATCTGGTGATAAACCAGTGATGGTGAGCATCACTTTTAAGGCCGAATCCTGGATGCAGATTGAAGTCGATGGCAAAACAGAGTTTGAGGGAATTTTGCCGATCGGGACAGTCCGTACCTGGAATGCCGATCGCAAATTGGTAGTTTTAGCTGGTAACGCCGGCGGGGTAATGATTGCTGTTAATAACGGACAATCCCAACAACTCGGAGATCCTGGAGTCGCCAAAGAAGTTGTTTTTAAAGCCGACGAACTCAAGCCTTCAGAAAAGCCAAAATAATCATCAAGGGTCGAAGAGAATTGGGAATCGGATTTGGGGCCTTTACAGGATGGCCGGCGGGGTAATGACCGGCGGCGGGGTAATGGGTAATAGTTAGCAGTTTTTCTAATAACAAATAACCAATGCTATAAAGGCCCAATTCCCAATTCCCAATTCCCAATTCCCAATTACCTATTCCCCATTATCAATTTTTCTGGGGAGTACGCCCGCTGATGTAAGTCATAGTTTTGAGCCGATCGCGCACCTCCCAATTCAAAGCTTCCCGCCGATACCGCCAGCCCCAATTTCCCTCTGCTTTCCCCGGAAAATTCATCCGCGCGTCAGTATCCAAACCCAACAAATCTTGAAACGGTACAATTGCCAAATTAGCAATAGAAATCCAAGCCATGCGGATTAAAGACCAGTGAATTCCTTGGGGATCGATGCAGCCCAAATAACGCAAAACCTCATCTCTTTCGTAGGGTTGCAATTGATTGAACCATCCGACAGTCGTGTCGTTGTCGTGAGTGCCAGTATAAACTACGCAGTTGCGAACGTAGTTAAAAGGCAAAAAAGGATCGCCTGGGCCCGCGCCGAAAGCAAACTGCAAAATCTTCATTCCCGGAAACTCGAACCGATCGCGCAAAGCTTCCACTTCAGGAGTAATTACCCCCAAATCCTCAGCGATAATCGGCAAGTTGCCGAACTTCTCATTAATTACCTCAAACAAAGCTGTTCCCGGCGCTTTAATCCACTCTCCCTCCATCGCAGTTTTCTGCCCGCGCTTCACCGCCCAGTAAGCATCAAATCCTCGAAAGTGGTCGATCCGAGTCACGTCCACATAAGCGAAAATCGCTTCAAAACGCTGCACCCACCACTCGAAATTATTGGCTTGCAGCTCCTCCCAATTGTATACCGGGTTGCCCCACAATTGACCTGTGGAGCTGAAGTAATCGGGCGGAACTCCCGCCATTAAAGCTGCTTCTCCGGTGGCTTCATCCAAGCAGAATGTTTCTGGATGCGACCACACATCCGAGCTGTCGTGAGCGACATAAATCGGAATGTCGCCAATAATTTTAATGTCGCGCAGGTTCGCATACCGTTTCAATTCTGTCCACTGGCGGAAAAACTCAAATTGAACGTATTTGTAGTAATAAATCTCAGCATTTAGCTGCTGTCGCCACTTGTCAAGCGCCTCGGGTTTTCTCTGAACAATTTCCGGTTCCCAATTGTTCCAGCTAACACCGCCAAAGCTGTCTTTCAGTGCCATAAATAAGGCATAATCTTCCAGCCAAACCGCTTTGCTCTCGCAAAAAGCCGAGAATTCTCTTTGCTGCACCGGCGATGCTTTCACTTTGAAGTTTTCGCAGGCTTTTTTGAGCATGGGGATTTTGTGCGCGATCGCCCGATCGAAATCCACATAATCCGACGGAAATTCCGGCGAACCATCTAAATCTTCATCGCTTAGCAATTGCTCGTCCCGCAGCATTTCCGGGCTCAGCAGCAGTGGATTTCCTGCCATTGCTGAATAGCACGAATAAGGAGAATTGCCGTATCCTGTCGGGCCTAGCGGCAATATCTGCCAGTATTGCTGGTCGCTCTCTACTAAAAAGTCAATAAACCGATATGCTTCTATTCCCATGTCCCCAACGCCAAATCGGCTGGGAAAAGATGTCGGGTGGAGTAGAATGCCGCTAGCTCGGGGAAAAAGCATAATCTATCTAAAGATATAGGAAGTAAACATTGACAATTTGACCGATATTCCCTACAGGTTAAACTTCGCAGTTTTTAGGGCGATCGTCAGGGCAAATCTTTTGTGATTGTCTCATAATTTCTGCGGGAAGGTGCTTGCTTTCATATTTGTATTGGTCGATCGCACCCGGTTTTTGCCTAAATTTTGAATATAACTTTTCTTTCGCTTTCGCCCAATCTCTCTGGAGTAGTAAATTGCCCGCCGCAGCAACCATCAGCCATCGCTCTGATGAGAACCAATACACAAATCAGCCGGCTGTTTTTGTATCTCACGAAACAGTCGGCTGCGAAATCACCTGAAAAGAGACTAAGTTTAGGCTTCCTTGTTCAACAATTTCTGCACTTGTTTGAGAGCTATAGCGCCGACGTTGTAAGCAGCCCAGCCGCCCGCCAACAAGACGGGCATCAATACTATTAGTATGCGGAAGTCAAAATCCATGAGTGTTGCTCCTAAAGTTTTTTAACAAATTCTCATAATCTATTTGTATCTCATTTTGTCGCCATTCTCCTGACTCTTTCAGCAAATATTGTCGCTCGCTTGAAAGTACCTCTACCACAGCAGCCACTCGGCGCAATCGAAACATCGCTGTGCAGGAATTGATATCTAAACTCTTGCAGAGCGCCCGATGGCTTACGCCCCGCTACGCTACGACTCTCGCTACACCAATTATCCCACAATCTGTTTCGCAATCCCTTCCACCACCTTAGTTAGGGGGTCGTCAGGGAAGTGCAGAGCAAACACCCCCTTGCTGGCGAGCAGCATCATCTTGTCGCTGTGGGGCAACACCCCTGCCACTGGGATGCCGTAGATACTCTCTACTTGCTGCTTCAAATCATCGAAATCCAAGGATTCTGGGGCTTTGTTGATCGTCATCAAAATCTTGGGAACTTCTAATTTGCGCGCCACATCTACCGTCACAGCCGTTCCCTGAAAATCTTGCTGATCCGGACGCAGAATCAGCAGCAGGATGTCGGAAATGGTGATGCTGAGCAGGGTTTCTTCATTCAGCCCTGGGTGCGTATCGATAAATAGATAGTCTAAGTTCAGAGCCTCGATCAGTTCGCCGAAGCCGTCGGTAAGCAGTCCCACGTCGTAGCCTTCACGCAAAACTCGCGCTATCTCCCCTGCTTTAATACTCGAAGGAATCAGGTATAGGGTGCCGTTACTGGCTAGTTTTGGCAGCAGCGAACTCACATTGTAGGCCGTTTCGGCGATCGGACACCGACCCCACAGGTAATCGTTCAGACAGCGATCCATGTTGCTCTCGCTGAAACCGAACAGTACGTGAATCCCCGGCGATTGAATGTCTGTGTCCACAATAGCAACCCGATTTCCGCCGCGAGCGATAATAGATGCCAGGTTTGCAGTCGTGTTCGATTTGCCAGTTCCACCCC
This sequence comes from Cyanobacteria bacterium VAR_87_metabat_62, assembly GCA_031427135.1. Classification (GTDB taxonomy): domain Bacteria; phylum Cyanobacteriota; class Cyanobacteriia; order Cyanobacteriales; family Microcoleaceae; genus Microcoleus. Next base: position 12,359 of record JANPMV010000076.1, read on the forward strand.
GATAAGAGTGAACAGAGATGATTTTGGACATGATATGCGTATTGATGAGAGTAAGAAACGGCGAGAATTAATTAGGATCAAATTCTCGATGTAGTCGAGTTATCTGTGATTACTTCTTTCCCCCGAAATCCTCCTTGCCTGTTAAACTATCAATCTTTTCATCTTTTACCCTCTTTTCTGCGCCGCTTCTAAAAACCTATGTAAATCTTTTCTTGAAGAACAAGATGTCACAGAAATCCAAGTCCACGGTATAACTTCCTCAAGGTAAAAAGTAGTGCATTACTGCTTGCTTATTACTTGGCGGTTGCCCAGTTTTAAGCACGGGGCGACAATTCCTTAGTTAAAGCTTGCGACCTTGAGGGGGTAAATTATTCAGTTGTAGTCGGATGACTAATTTGTGTTAGGTGTTTTACGGCTTTCACCCCGTCTAAGCCTTAACAACCCGCATTAATCGAGCGTCATCAAATCATACATTAATTTGGTCACATCGGCGTCACTCGCTGAAATACTGAGAATTAGATATTCTAATCCTTGGTAAACCTAGATATTCCGGCTACTTCTTTAAACCCCTGCGCTGCCGCATCTGTTTCGCCTTGGCTTGTAAATCGCCGAGATCGCCATCGGATTTGGTTTCGGCACAACTAGCACCGCCGCCGGGATCGGGGACACCCGTTTTTGGGCCGTTTTCCGATTCAGTCAAAGTGCTGCGTTGCTTCTGCTGTTTGGCTTTTTCCTGCAACTGAGCTAAGTATTCCTCTGCTTCACTTTCGGTATTGGGAACCTGTGTGGCATCGGCAGTTATTTCTTGGGGCTCGGAATCCACTTGTTCAGAGATTTCTTTTTTGCCAACCCTCAGTTTATCTCTCTTTTGCTGCAATTCTTTAAAGAAATCAGATTCTATGATTTCTGCGACTTGCTGTTCTTTTTTGGCTTGGTCTATTTCGATTTTGAAGACTTGTTTTACTCGATCGCTAATTGCTCTTCCGTATCCGGCTTTATTAAATCTGTCTGCTGATACAATGCTGCCGCCAGTTACGATCAATGCCAAGGCTGGCGCTATCACAGGCACCCACCCTCCCAACATAAAAAGCCCAAAGCAGAGGGCGAAACACCCGAACAGCATTACTCCGAATGTCAGCGCCAGCCGCACTGGGTGAGTCATCCGCGATGCCAAGGTTCCTCCCACAATTGACCATCCCGAAATCCACAGGATTTCTGCCCATTCCGGCCAAAACCAAAACATCGGTCTGTTATCTAAAACTGTACTCAACATTTGGCTGATTACTTGTGCGTGTGCCACGATCCCCGGCATGAATTGGTTGCTTTGCTTTTGCCCACTATAAGGAGTATAAAATAAATCTTTAACGGTTTCTGTGGTGTAACCGATGAGAACTATTTTATCTTTAACTAAATTCGGGTCAATTTTCCCTTGTAAAATATCCGTAATTGTGACTTGGTTTGCGACTTGCCGTCTGGCTCGATAGTTAATTAATATTTGATATCCCCTGACATCGGCATTGCTGTATCCTCCGTCATTGCTTTCTAGTGGTTTTAATTGGGTTTTCCCCAGCCATAAAGATTGATCCGGTGCCATTTGGGGATAGATTTTTTGCCCTTGCAGGTAGCGGAGTGTTAGTTGGAGGTTGAAGGAAGCTAAAACTTGAGAACTGTCATTGCACAGATGTTTTTCCACCGAGGAGTTGCCTTCTATTTTCGGTGGTTTCATAAATAATAAAGCCCTACGGAGTATGCCGCCGGGATCGACTCCGAAATCTGCAAATCCCACCCGGTTTTCTGCTATTCCTGGAGGAGGAGGAGTACCCGGATTGTTCGGCTCCCCGTCGGTGACTAAACATACTCCGATAATTCGATCGCTTTTTTGTAAAACTTTAGTTAATTTCTCGCGCCCGTCTCCTAAAGGCACGTCTCGCAGTATATCTAAACCGATGACTGCCGGTTGCATTTTTTCGAGTTTTTGTAAGATTTCAGCTATTTTGCGATCGGATATCGGCCACTGTTTCAGTTTCTGAATGTCTGCTTCGGTAATCCCCACAACTAGCAAGCGCGAGTCTGGCTTTTCGTCGGGACGCCACCTCAGCATTTGGTCGTAAGCGCTTAATTCTACTGGTTCGAGTATTCCTAGCTGCCTGGCTCCGATCAAAGATAATGTTACTGCCGCGCTGGCAATTAATACAGACCTAGCAAATGCTAGTGATGGTTTATACATTTTACTCAATTGAGCCGCTGCTGATCGAATTTTGTTAGATATTTTACTCATGATCCCAGCATAAAAGTTTGAGTCGTTTCTGGAACAGCAGTTGTTTCGCTTTTGCCACCTGTCAGAGACTTCCTCCATCTTAGAACACCCGGAAACTTCGACCACTTTGTAACAAAATTTTACATTTCGCCGCCAGCGAATGTGTGTTCCATGATACTGGCTACCTCGAATGCTGGATTTTCCGTCCCGAGAATCCACTTGCCGATCGAATCAATTAATGTTATTGATGATATGTCAAGGTTCAAATTGTGTATCTGCGCGCTCGACTAGCCGCTCAAAAATATTTTTAGCCACCAGGGAATGCCTGCGTTTTCAATATTATAGTCAAAGGTACAAAAAATGAAACGTTTTCTACATGGGGCTACACTTGCGTTAGCCGTCTCTGCGATCGCCACTACCGCTCTAGGTTTACCGACATCGGTACGGGCACAATCCCAGCCGCTTCTGCTGAGTCAGAATGTTAATTTCAAGCCTCCCGATGTCACAGCCCCTAGCAACCGACAAGGAGGAACACATCGCGGCAGCCAACTTTGTCCGGCGGGTTTATCTATTACTCCTTTAATGCCTCCCACTAATCTCGGTTTAACCCTCACTGAGTCTCCCACAATTTTTGTCTATGTTCCTCAAACCTCGGCAGAAATAGAGTTTACTTTGCTGACCGAAAACGAGGAAAAAATAGTCTACGAAAAAACATTTAAAGTTGACAAGTCTGGGATTGTGGGAATTAACATTCCTGCTACCAAGGACAACAGCAAATCCCTTGAAGTTGGCAAGCGTTACGTGTGGTCGTTTTCGATGATTTGCGAACCCGAAGATCGATCGGCAGATTCAGTTGTTAAAGGATTCGTGCAACGCATAGCACCCCAGCCAACTCTCAAGAGCGATTTGGCAAATCCTGACCCGATGACTAGGCTCAACGTTTACGCTCAAAATGGAATTTGGTACGAAACTCTCGCTACTTTAGCCCAAATGCGGCGCCAGACACCGGGAGATGCGAGGCTCAGCGCCAAGTGGACGCAATTGTTGCAGTCCCAAGGACTGGATTCAGTGGCAGCTCAACCACTGCTTGGACCTCTTTAAAGTTGGCTATTTCTTGACGTTTTGTCAATTTTCAGATTGCAATCTGAAAATTGACAAATCTACCCGATAGCGCCCGGGGTTGAAACTCCTAGCCAGGAGTAAAAATGGCGCAACTTTTCTTATATGTGGTTAAAAAATGAAACGTTTTTTACATAAGGCTGCACTGGCGATCGCTGCATTGGCGATCGTACTTACTCTCCCTAGTTTGCTGACACCGATGCTGGCCGTACCTGCACCAATTCTGCTGAGTCAGAATGTTAATTTCAAACCTCCAGATGTCACAGCCCCCGACAATCGGCAAGGGGGAACTCATCGGGGCTGTCAGTTGCGGGAGGGTTTATCCATTACTCCCTTAATACCTGAAAGCAATATTGGCTTAACGCTAACAGACTCGCCAACATTTTTTGTATATGTTTCGCAACCTGCGGCTCAAGTAGAGTTTGTTTTGCTAAACGAAGATGAATCCGAAGTAGTTTACGAAACTACTTTAAAAATTGACAAAGCCGGAATTGTTGGAGTCAGCCTTTCGGAGAAAGGCAAGATAAAAAATATTGAGGTTGGTAAGCGATATGTGTGGTCATTTGCCCTGGCTTGCGATCCTCAAGAGCGATCGGGAGATTATATTGTTAAAGGATGGATGCAGCGAATTGAACCGCAGGCTACTCTCAAGAGCGATTTAGCAAATCCCGACCCGAGGGCGAGACTGATTGCTTATGCTACAAATGGGATTTGGTACGAGACTCTTGCGACTCTAGCTGACCTGCGGCGTCAAGCCCCTGATGATGCGAAGCTGACAGCCCAGTGGACGCAATTGTTGCAGTCCCAAAAACTAGAATCGATCGCCAATCAACCCCTAGTTCAGTCTTTTTAAGCATGACTCCTGACTAACAACTAATGACTAATAACTTGCCAAATATTCTAGCCCTTGATTTTGACGGCGTGATTTGTGACGGACTAATCGAATATTTCCAAACAGCTTGGCGTACCTACTGTCAAATCTGGAAACCGGCCGAAACCAAGCCAGATCCAGATTTAGCTGCGAGTTTTTACCGAGTGCGGCCAGCCATCGAAACCGGTTGGGAAATGCCGCTGCTGATCCGCGCGCTGCTGACAGGAATTACGGAAGAGCAAATTTTGCATGAATGGCCAGAGATCGTACCACATTTATTGACGGAAAATAATTTAAAAGCCCAGTCTGTCGGCGCTATGTTAGACGGATTGCGCGATAACTGGATTGCTGAGGATTTAGCTGGCTGGCTGTCTTTGCACCGTTTTTATCCAGGGGTCGCCGATCGCCTGCACTCTTTGCAGGAGACTTCGGTTAAAGTGGCGATCGTCACTACGAAGGAAGGTCGTTTTGTCCGAGAACTCTTACAGCTAGCAGGCGTACAAATGCCGCCCGAGTTGATTTTTGGCAAGGAATACAACAAGCCAAAACACCAAATATTGCGCGAATTTTTGGCTGCGTCTGGTCAAGATTCGACTATTTGGTTTGTGGAAGATCGGTTAAAAACTTTGCTATCTGTGAAGCAGCAGCCGGATTTATCTCAGGTGAGGTTGTTTTTAGCTGATTGGGGTTACAATACTTTGGCCGAACAAGAATCTGTGGCTCAAAATCGACCAGTCCAATTGCTTTCTCTGTCCCAGTTTGCCGGAGATTTTGCCCATTGGCTCCCCGACGAATCTTGATGTTAGATTTGTTGATAACTGGATGTTTTTTTCGCTTGCGAGAGTCAAAAAAAAACATTTTTTTTTGACTGTTTGGGGTTGACTACTCCGGGGTTGACATGATATTATTTAATAATGGGATGGTTGGAAAAATAATATTTTTCCAACCATCCCATTATATAAAATATAATAACAGGATTTCGCGGAAAAAGCAAGAATATCGACAAAAAAAAATCGAATTTTTTTTGATATAGTCTTGGAAGCTCTATTGAGCTAAAAAAACATTGTTTTTCAAGGTTTATACGGGATAAAATGTGTGGTTTCGTCCGTCAAACCCAGTTTTTGGTAAAAAAAGCAAGCTTGAAAACCCAAAATTTTAAAATTGTTTTAATTTCTTAGCTTCAAAATTCGCCTGTGAAGAACAGGCAGGATGCCTGTTCCACAATAATTATGAGAGAGGCCTATTATTCCTCAGATTTTTGGAGGACTAAAGTCCTTACTACAAACCAATTTTTGAGACTTAAAACCAATGCTAGATTTAACTAAAGCAGCGAAGGCAATGCAGGGGATGAGCCAACATTTGAATGTGGAAGCTCATGCGGCTCGTCACCGTTTGCAAGTGGCTCAGAATTTGCTGATTAAGGCAGCAACGGGACAAGAAAAATTGGTGGAATTGCAAGAGAGTTGGTCCGATCGCACTTTATTCAATGCAGCCACGCCGATCGAGCCCTTGGGCGATCGCACCTACATCACAGCACCCCCCGTCGCCCACACAGTCTTCGCCACAGACGGATCGCAAATTTCGCCCAGTCATCACGAAATAGCCTACTGCTACCTGCTAAATGTTGGCACAGTCATGCTGCACTACGGCCAAAGCCGCCACCCAGTTTTAGACAGCGTGCCCGAGGTTTTCTACAAACCAGAAGACTTATATGCTTCGCGACAGTGGGGAATTAGAACCGAAGAATGGATGGGATACCGGCGCGCTGTTTCCGAAGCAATTGCCTTGGCAGAAATGGGTTGCGATTGGGCAAAAGTTAACGACAATAAATTGCCCGCGCCAGCTTTAGCAATGGTAGACGGTTCCCTAATTTATTGGTTTTTGGAACAGTTACCCAGCGAAGCGCGCGATCGAATTTTGCAGCCAATTTTAGAAGCGTGGGACAAGTTGCGCTTAGCAAAAATTCCCCTCTTAGGATATTTGAGCGCTTCTCGCAGCAGCGAAAGCTTATCTTTTTTGCGGTTTGAAGCTTGCACCCACGAAGTACCAGACTGCATGACAAACTGTCCTAATGTCGGATTTGCCGCCACAATTGCTTTCGCCGAAAAAGCACCTTGTCAAGAATTTGAACCCTTGCGAGATACAATCTTGTGGTCAACAATTCTGTCCCCCGGACAAAGGAGCCCTTTGTGGAAATCCCAAGCTCGAATCTTAGATTTATACGGGCTTAATTCTGTCTATTTCTGTTACGTTCACGTCGGCACAGAAGTTGCTAGAATAGAAGTACCGGAATGGGTAGCACAAGATCAAGCAGAGCTAGATTTAGCATTAGGAATGATGCTAGCTCAAGTACACAAAGGCGGCGGCTATCCCGTGACGCTAGCAGAAGCTCACAACCAAGCCGTAGTCACCGGGGGCGATCGAACTCGCTTTTTCGCTTTGTTAGAACAGCAAATGATTAAAGCTGGCTTAAAAAATGTCGGAATTTCTTTCAAGGAAACACGGAAGCGCGGCAGTATTGCTTAAATTTAAAATTAGAGTTAAAAATCTTATATGCCAATAGAATTAATTATCTTAATAGCTTCCTTACTTGTCTCTTGGCTGGTATTTAATTGGGCTTTTAAAGTTCTGAAAGCCAGCATCGGGACAGCGATTTCTTTAGCAGCAATTGTGCTGGCGATGCAGTTATTATTTGGCATCGGGCCAAATCAGCTTTTCCAACATATAACTCACCTGCCCGAAACCCTTGGGAAAATATTTTTTGGCAAGTGAATTCCATAAAAAGACTCGGCGGTTGAAACCGCTACTCATCAAACAAAGTCTGCTTCCGCAGACTAAGGAAGAAGGAAAAATTTTCCTTCTTCCTTCTTCCTTCTTCCTTCTTCCTTCTTCCTTCAGATATTAACTTCCTAGCATTTGCAACTTGTACAAACTGGCATATAAACCTTCTTGCTGCAACAATTGTTCGTGGCTGCCCGACTCTACTAACTGCCCGCGTTTGAGTACCAAAATACGATCGACATTTCGGATAGTCGAAAGCCTGTGGGCAATGATTATAGCCGTTCTGCCCACCATCAAACGCTCCAGAGCTTCTTGAATTAAAGCCTCCGTCCCCACATCCAAACTAGCAGTTGCCTCGTCTAGAACTAAAATACTGGGATTGCGAATGGCGGCGCGAGCAAACGCTAATAACTGCTTTTGTCCCCCCGAAAGATTGGTTCCCCGTTCCCGCAATTGCGTATCATAACCTTGAGGCAACTGTTCGATCAAACGTGCAACATTGGTCTTTTCTGCTGCTGCTTGAATTTCCTCGATTGAGTAATTTTCGCCCAAACTAATATTGCTCTTCACATCGCCAGCAAATAGAAAGCCATCTTGAATAATCACACCTACGTGCCGGCGCAATTCTGCTTGAGGCAAATCGCGAATATCGACATGATTAACCAGAATCCGTCCTTGCGTGGGCTCGTAAAGGCGGCACAGAAGACGGATGATTGAACTTTTGCCCGCACCAGTTGGGCCGACTAATGCTACTTTTTCGCCGGCTTTGATCGTAAAATTGAGATTTTCCAGGACGTATTCGTTCTCTTTGTAGGCAAACCACACATTCTCAAATTGGATTTCTCCCGATTCAGATTCACTGAAATAATCTTGGTTTCTTCCGGCTTCCCTTTTAATTCTTTCTGCTTTCTGCTGGCGTTTTCCTTCTTCCTGTTCTTCCCTAGTTGGATCTTTAATTTCGATCGGTTCGTTGAGAATATCGCTAATCCGTTCTATAGCAGTAAATCCGGCTTGAATCGCGGTAAATTTTTCAGCAAATTGCCGCAGCGGATCGAAGAGACGCTGGGCAAATAAAATAAATGCCGACAGAGTACCAAAGTTAAGAGTACCTTGTAGCAGCTTTTGACCGCCCAGCCACAAAACGGCTGCAATCGCCACTAAAGCAATCCATTCTAATGTCGCAGATACGGCGGAGTCGTAAAAAATTGTTTTATCAACTGCTTTAATGTAGCGTTTATTGGTGACGCTAAATAATTCTGAGTTGAATCTTTCGCGGCGGAATAGTTGTACTACGCCAATACCACTGAGGTTTTCTTGCAGTTGTGCATTAAGATCGGACAGTTCTTCTCTGGTAGTGTAATTTGATACCCGATATTGATACTGAAAATAAACGATTAGTGCGCTGATCGGAATCATCATCAGCACCAACATTAAAGCTAGTTGCCACTGCATGGTAAACATGAAAATGGCAATTACTAAAATTGAAAATAAATCGCTGACAATGCCGATCGCGCCTGAAGAAAAAACCTCGCCCAAAGCCTCGACATCGCTGGTGAGGCGAGTCATCAATCTGCCTACAGGAGTGCGATCGAAAAATCTCACTGCTAGGGATGTGACGTGCGCGAACAAATCATTTCTAATATCAGTAGTAATTATTTGCCCTACTTTCGTAACTAAATAGCCTTGAACTGATTGCAGTGCCAATCTAAATGTTATTGTTAGCATCAGCAAAACTGCCAAAACATTTAATGCCGCAGATAGAGGCATTCCCCGCAAAAATTCGTAAGTAGGTTCCGATCGAATTACCGAAATTGCCTGTCCGATTAGAATCGGTTGAACTGCTCCTGAGACTGCTAGCGGTACTAATAGTGCGATCGAAATAATCAGCAAGCGTTTGCTGCGGGTTGCGTAAGATGCCAACCTCATGAATAACCGCCAGTCTGTTTCGCGGCGAGGTTGGTTTTTGGTATCTGCTACTGGTGGGGAAATAGTCATTGATGGCAAAAGCTGTACAATATATCTAATTGTGATAATTGTAACAAAGAGAATCAATATTTTGCATGAATATCAGTAAACAGTAGGTTGGGTTGAGGAACTAAACCCAACCTAAATGTTTGTAGCCAGACAAAACTGGTATTACAATCTAATGGTAGAAGTTACATTATCATCATGCAAGAGATAGAAACAGCCAGATTGTATCTGAGACAATTTACGCCAGATGACTTAGACGATTTGTCTCGCATCTACAGCGATCCAGAAATAACGAAATACCTCACAGGAGTTAGAACTAGACAAGAAACAGAAAGTGCCATTCATACTATGATCCAACGTTGGGAACAAAACAACTTTGGAATGTGGGCTTTAGTACATAAAATAGACGGTAAAATGATTGGCCGCTGCGGACTTGCTTTTCTGGACAAAACACCGGAAGTTGAGCTTGGCTACGCGATCGACAAAGTTTACTGGAATCAAGGATTGGTGACGGAAGCATCTTTTGCGAGTCTAAACTATGGATTTGACATATTACAGCTTGAGAGAATAGTTGCGATCGCCCGCCCAGAAAATATCGCCTCCCAGCGGGTGATCCAGAAAGTTGGCATGAAATATGAAAAAAATGCTCATTATTACGAAACTGATGTAGTATATTATTCAATCTCGCGAGAAACTTACCAGTCAAAAAAAGTTTTGTAGGTGTGCATTGCACACCTTACTGCATATAAATTACTCACATCAAAAATGGGCTTTATTGTCTGACAGCTACGAAGTCCTTTGCAATTGCTTGTTAACCTTGTTAATCTTCTTATCAAAATACTCTTGTCGGTGTCCCAACCTTTTAGCCACTTCTAACCCTTTTTGATAAGCTTCCAAAGCTTTTTTGTAATCCGTCATCTCCTGATATACTTGACCTAGATTGTCATAAGTGTTCATCAATCCATAAAAATTGTAAGCCCGTTCTTCTAGCAGCAACTGCATTTGATAAATCCGCAAAGTTGGTTCCCATTGCTTTTGCGATCGATAAAGCAATGCTAATTTATCCAAAGCTTCGCTGGCTTGGGCGTATTGTTGAATGGGAACGGCTAAATTGTACGCTTCCTGATAGTATTGAGCTGCTAAGTTGATTTGACCTAATGTTTGGTAATCGGTGGCGATCGCAATTTTGAGCGGTGGTATCGCACTAGGATTTTGGAGGTTAAGATATACCGATGCTAATTTTTCCCTAGCTGCGATCGCCTTTAGGGGTTGTTTCGACTGCTGGTAAACGTAAGCCAACTGTCTCAGGGTGTCTACTTCAGTAGGAGGAGTTACAGGCTGTGGTGGCGCGCCGTTTCCCGCTGATAAAACAGAATTCGGTACAACAGAATTAGCAGCAAATAAATTGCGGTTTTCCTGAATTAAAGTTGCCAATTCTTCATATACGGGAGCAGCTTTATCGTAACTCAACCAATTGATGTGGATTTGCCCGATCGCCTTTAAAAGCTGACCTTGAGCCAATATATCTTGGTTTTGGCGCGCATTGTCAAGAATTTCTTGGTAAACTTCTACAGTTGGGCCTTTAGCGCGCACCTGCCCAAAAGCCGCAGCCAAAGTGGGAAGCAACTCAGTATTAGCTGGTATTTGCGATCGTACTTGTTTTTGAATTGCTTGCAGCCGTTTAGTAATAAGCTGTAGTTCCAGGTTTTTACCGCTACTCCAAGCAACACTTCCCACGCGACTCAAAGCAGCAATTTCCGCCGCCGGGCCCAAATACCGACGCAGCCGCAATTCTCGGAACCAAATATCAAAAGCACCAGCCCCGTCTCCAGCTTGCAGTTTAGTCGCTGCTTCTAAGTTTAACCGCTCCAAAGCCGCGCTCAATTCGTCCCGCTGAGTGCTGCTCAAAGATTCATTAGTGGGAGTTAAGGGATCGGGTGTGGTAACTTCTAGAGGATTAGGAGAAAATTGATCAAAGGCTGGTGGATTAGTTTGGGCGCTAGCAATATAACCAGTACACAGCCAGAAAAGCAAGCACCCAATTGGCACAGAATTTCTCATTCTCAAAATTTGGTTGCCGCAATTCGGCATCCCTTCTCGAAACATCAAGTTTTGCATATTTACAAAACGGTATAAATTATGTCACAAAGATGGCACAAAAGCAAACAGTTCAACAAGAGCAACAAAACAAAACTTACCGCACTGAGCAATTGTTTTGAATTAAACGGCTTGGGCGATCCTCTTCGTTGGCGTAGCCCCCGTAGGGGCGGGCTTCGCCAACGCCTTTTACGCTTATTCAGTTTAGCCCTAATTTTGTTAACTGTTTGCACAGCTTGCACTATACCTCCCGCAGTTGCTAGAGACCGCTCTTTTCCTGAAATGTCTCTCAACTTTTTAGGCGAGTACCAATTGCCAAAAATCACTTTTGAAGGAACACCAGTCGGCGGCTTATCAGGAATTACCTACGATCCCAAAGGTATTAGCGCAGCCACTTCCAAAGCTTATCGCTTTTACGCTATTTCCGACGACAAAAGCGAAAACGGAGAAGCCAGATTTTACAGTCTCCGACTAGACCTTAAATCCACCGATCCAGCAAATATTCGCCTGAAAAAAGTTGCCGTCGAATCGGTTACATCTCTCAAAAAAGCAGACGGTGAAACCTTCCCTTGGGATTCGATCAATCCCCAAGGCATCGCCCTTTCTCCGCGCAATTCAGTATTTGTCGCCAGCGAAGGCATCAGTCATGCTGGCATCCCTCCTTTTGTCGGAGAATTTGACCTGAAAACGGGTAAATTGCGAGGAGATTTGCCAATTCCCAAGCGCTACATTCCCGATGCCAGCGATGAAAAACAGCAGCAAGGAGTGCTGGATAATTTAGGTTTTGAATCTTTAAGCATTGACCCAGAAACCTTTAGTCCGGGCGGTCTCGATCCCTTTCGTTTGTTTGTGGCTAGCGAAGGGCCATTAATGCAAGATTTAGACCCTGAACAAGCAAGCAAACTCCGTCTTTTACATTATATTATCGTCGATAAAACAGCACAATTGGTTTCAGAACAACTTTACACCCTCGATCAAGTTCCGATGACTGTTTTGAACGGCTTAACAGAATTAGTAACTGTCGGCGGTGGTCAGTTTTTGAGTTTAGAACGTTCTTTTGGGCTGTCGGGATATAGCGCTAGGATTTATCAAGTAGCGGTTGGGGCGGCTACAGATACTTCGAGAATTAAGAGTTTTAAAGGACAAATGGCAATGGTCGAACCTGCTAGAAAAAAGTTGCTGCTAGACTTGAGCCAACTGGGAATTCCGCTGTACAATTTAGAGGGAATGACTCTCGGGCCGCGTTTGCCAGACGGGAGTCAAAGTATAGTTTTGGTCAGCGATGATAGTTTTGATGAAGCGCAGAAAACTCAGTTTATTTTATTGAGTTTGAATCGCAAACATTAAGTCAAAAATATATGTTCGTAGTGAGGACTAAAGTCCTTTCTTTATCTTTTACTCAACCAGGACTTAAATCCTTACTACGAACAATATACACAAGAGGTTAAACACAATGAGTTTAGAAATTATTGCACATCGGGGGTTTTCGTCGATCGCCCCTGAGAACACTCTCTTCTCTTTTGAACTGGCGATCGCCCGTGGCGCTAGTTCGATCGAATTTGACATCCAGCTATCGGCTGACAGCGTACCAGTGATTTTCCACGACGCCATACTGGAAAGGATTACGGGCGTTTCCGGTAAAGTTAGGGACAAAAATTTGTCCCAATTGCAGACACTGGATACAGGTAAATGGTTTGGGGCTGAATTTTTAGGACAAAAGATTCCCACATTAAAGGAAGCGCTGAATATCCTCAAAAATGTTGACAAATTTCTCTACTTTGATGTCAAGCCGCACTGCGAATGGTCAGATTCAGAAGTTGCGAGTTTTGTCAATACTTTGAACGATGCAGGAATCAAAGAGAAATGCGTTATTACTTCTTTCAGCGACAGATTTTTGGGACAAGTGCGGCGGCTATCTGACGGTTTGGCGATCGGGCATATCGTTGCTAATCTGGAAGCGTATAAAACTCAATTGGTTAAAGCTGTGGCGCATCAGGATAGTTTGATTAGCAGCCAGTACCGCATTTTGCTGGAAAACCCCGCGCTAATTGCAGAAAGTCGCAGTCAGGGAGTTGACATTGTGGCGTGGACGGTGGACGATCGATCGGATATGCAAAAGTTAGTTGATTTAGGGATAACGCGGATTGTGACTAATTGTTTGATATAATTTGTTTAATTTGATATTTTGTACCACGATCGAGAACGGGCAAGATGCCCGTTCCACAAAACTGAATTAATAGATGAATTATTTTCGCAAAAGTATCCACGAAATGTCTGGTTATGTGCCGGGAGAACAGCCACCTCTAGGCACAAAAATTATCAAACTAAATTCTAACGAAAATGCTTATCCGCCTTCTCCAAAAGCCTTAAAAGTGCTTCATGAAATAGACGGAGAAATGTTGCGCCGCTATCCAGATCCAACTGGCAAAAGTTTCCGGATCGCCGCTAGTCAAGTTTTAGGATTTCCTGATGATTGGATGATCGCAGGTAACGGCAGCGATGATTTATTAAACTTGATAGTTCGGGCTGTTGGCGAACCGGGAAAACAGGTAGTTTGTCCCGCACCTACTTATGTATTGTATCGAACTTTGGCAGAGATTCAAGAAGCAAATTTTGTCGAAGTTCCCTATCCAGAAGACTATCAATTACCCGTTGATTTACTAATAGCTGCCCAAGGTGCTGTGACTTTTGTAGCTTCGCCCAACAGTCCGTCGGGAACGGCGATATCTGTTGCCGATTTGGAGATATTGGCTAAGGAGTTATCGGGCATTCTTGTCATTGATGAAGCTTATGTAGATTTTGCCGAAAACAATGCTTTGGAGTTGACAAAAAAGTATAGTAATGTTATTGTTTTGAGGACGCTTTCAAAAGGTTATTCGCTCGCAGGATTGAGGTTGGGTTTTGGTATAGCAAATCCGGCATTGTTAGCTGAATTAAATAAAGTTAAAGACAGTTATAATGTGGATGCTTTAGCCTATGTCGTTGGTGCGGCTGCGATCGCAGATCAAGACTACAAAACAGCCAACGCCGATAAAATCAAGGCTTCCCGAGCAAAACTAGCCATTAGCTTCCAGGAATTAGGCTTTGATGTTTGGCCCTCAGAAACCAATTTTTTGTTAGTGCGATCGCCAAACGGTGATGCAGAAAGAATTTATCAAACACTGAAAGTACGGGGAATACTGATTCGATACTTCAATCAGCCGCGATTGGAAGACAAATTGCGGATTACAGTAGGTACGGAAGAGCAAAATCAAATATTAGTTAAAACTTTAAAAGAAATTGTATAAATAACGATCGCACTAAAATAGGTTCGTAGTGAGGACTTCAGTCCGCATCTATCGGAGGACTTGCATTCCCCACTACAAACCGTTTGATTGCGGATAATTATTAGGATTATCGATCGCCAACCCAGCCGACTGAGCAATATCCAGCAATCGATTGTCTGCCGAAACAAAAACTAATTGAGTATCTGACACCGAAACGAGAGTAGATTGAAAGCGCAAAGCCGATGCTAACTGCACCGAATCATAAGCGCGCAGCGGATATTGCATCACCAATTCGCCCGCTGTTTCTATCAAAGTGCGATCGACTTCAAGAACTTCATACTGGTTGTCAAAATCCGTGCGAAAATCTCCCATAAGTTGGTCAACGTCATCGACAGATAGACTCCCCTCCCGTTGACGGCGTGCAAAAGCGCTGCATACCTCCACCCAAGTAATCTGAGAAATTGTGAGAAAGTTACCTGCCGCAGGAACAGTAATTGATTGAATCCAATTACTTGCCAATTCAGGCACATACCGTTTAACCAAAGCACTGGTGTCTAAAAAATAGGCATTTACCACGGGCCACGATCCTCTATAACGATTTCAGAAAGAGGTTTCCCTACTCTTCCCTTGAGTTTTTCAAACAGTTCGCGCCGCTTTTGTTCTGCGGCTGCATCTAGCTTAAACTGTTTATTTGGCAAACCCATCAATTTTCGCAAATCCATCAACTTAATCGCTTTTTCGCGATCGTCCTTCAATTCTTCCGGCGAAACATCAGCTACAATGTTAATCCGCACAGTTTCCCCATCTTTCAAAGACACAGAACTCAACGGACGAAAAACCCCATTTTCATAGACAGCCGTAATAGTTTCTGGCATAATTAGCCTCTTAATTAAACGCTTTGACTTATTCTACTTCTTTTAATTACTTAGTCGCCACCACCGCCAAATTCCATGCCAACCGCTTCATCAAAGGCAACTTCTTCAACCACCCATCCAACCCTTCCAATCGAGAATATTCCGGCTTCAATCTCTCTTGTTCAATAATAATCTTCTTCCAATAACGCTCATCATTTGGATGCACCTTTTCGATTAAATAAAAGCGCAAAAAAATCCAAAGCGATGTCAACCAAAACGTATCGTAAGCCGTCTCTGAAAACAAAGATTTGACAAGTTTGACAATATTAATATCCAAAGGAGTTTCATCCTCAGTGCGCACCTCCGTCGCCATTCTGCGGTAAACATTAATCACCGGATTGTGCTTCATCGGATCCCAAAAACAAGCTTTGCCACCCGGTTTTAATACTCGGTACATTTCGCGGATCGCCTTTTCTGGTTCCGGCAAATGGTGCAGCAAATTAGAAGCGTAAACAATATCAAAACTGTTGTCTGGGAAATCCAGCGCCATTGCATTTACAGTGCAACCTTCTATTTTAACGCCGTTTGTTTCTGCCAATTTCAGAGCAACTTCTACCATCCCCGGAGAATAGTCTGCCGCCACACAATTCGCACCTTTTTTAGCGAAATAAACGCTGTTTTCTCCGGCACCACAGCCTAAATCTAAGAGGCGTTTGCCCGTGATATCGCCCATTTTCTGGACGATGAATCTATTTTCTGGGGCGGTACAAGCTTCAAAGTAATCGTTGACACGAATTCCGTCAACATCGATTGTGGATGCCCAAGCATCGTGGAATTGTCGCTCTTTTTTTAAAGTTTCGTCTTGCATATTATTAGGTTTTGATTATTTGTGTATTCGATTAACTTGGATTAATTGTAACTTATTCGTGTCTTCTGGTGAAATATTCTATAATCTGTAAAGCTCATTATAAAATTCTGATTCCAATTTGGCTAGAGGTTCTAATTCGGCTCGCGTCAACTTTATTGTACCAGATACTGCCAATTGATTAACTCGCTGCAAACAACTTTTTAAAATTTCTACGAATTCTGCTGGCTGCAATTCTTTGTTGCCAATATCGTAAATTCTATTTCGAGTTCCTGCGATGCAGCCATATTCCTCCATCGCTAACTGTAGCTGTTTGTAAAGAGGGTCGATCGGTTGAATGGGTATCCGCGTTTCGATAGCTATAAGACCTTTTCCCACGGTAGCAAGTTCTGACTCAAATTCTTCTTGCAGTTTTTGTAAAACTGCCAAGTCTTGCTTAGTGATAATTGGTTGTTTTTGCTCTATCCGTAGATGTTGATTTACATTAGCCAGACAGTCCGATAAAACCTGTGAAAATTCGTAACGTGTTATCTCTATATTAGATAAAAAATAAGTTGTGGCAAGATTTGTTTTAGAGAGACGCCAGTTGAATTTTGATACTACGAGTTTCAAAGTTATGTAAGCCCAGTCAGTAGGATTGACGATTGGATTCGGGTCAGTTGTCGTCACAGTCTGTGGAGTAGGTAGAGGTTCGCTCTGAGCCTTAGCAGCATCTGGCACTCCAACTAAACCGTAACTCAAAATTGCGGCGATCGACAACAATAAATGCACCCAATATTTACCCATTTTCCCTCATCTCCCGGTACTTTCACAGCAGTAGGGCGAGCAATGCCCGCCCTACAAATTCACTGAAAACTGGTGAAAGATTGGCAATTTAAGACTGAGCTACTATTGCAACTTTCGATGTCTTACCAGCAGTAGATTCGTGCTGCAATGCGACGTAAAGGCGATTTAAAGCGCTGATGTAAGCTTCGGCGGAGGCGACGATAATGTCGGTATTTGCTGAGTGGCCGGAAAATACTTTGCCTTCGTGACGCAGGCGAATTGTCACTTCGCCGATCGCATCTATGCCCGCTGTCACCGATTGTACCGAAAACTCGATCAACTCATTCGGGACATTCACCACCCGGTTAATTGCCCGGTAAATCGCATCCACAGGCCCCGTACCGATCGCCGCATCAGTCAATTCTTCCCCCGCCGGAGTCCGCACGGTGACGGTGGCTGTCGGCCGAGATTTGTCACCGCAAGAAACCTGTACCAATTCTAACCGGAAAAGTTCTGGAGCTTGGTGGGCTTCGTTGTTGGCGATCGCCTCCAAGTCCCAATCAGTAATCTCTTTTTTCTTGTCGGCTAAATCCTTGAACTTGACAAAAGCCTTATTTAGCTCATCGTCAGCCATTTCAAAACCCAACTCTTTCAAGCGAGTGTGGAAAGCGTGGCGGCCGGATAATTTGCCGAGGACGATTTGATTTTCGGTTAAGCCGATCGACTCAGCGTCCATAATTTCGTATGTCAGCTTATTTTTCAGCACCCCATCCTGGTGAATTCCCGACTCGTGAGCGAAAGCATTGGCTCCGACAATCGCCTTATTTGGCTGCACCAACATCCCCGTCAAATTGGAAACCAAGCGGGATGTTTTGTAAATTTGGCGCGAGTCAATATTCGTCAGCGGTTCGTCAGAATCCGCCTCTCTTCCCAAGAACGGATTATAATATTGGCGTCGCACGTAAAGCGCCATTACCAACTCTTCGAGAGCAGCATTTCCGGCTCGTTCGCCAATACCGTTAATCGTGCATTCCAACTGTCTCGCGCCATTTTTCACGGCTTCCAAAAAGTTAGCAACAGCCAGTCCTAAATCATTGTGACCGTGAACCGAAATAATTGCCCGATCGATATTCGGCACATTTTCCTTAATTCCCCGGATCAAAGCCCCAAACTCGCTCGGAGTAGTGTAGCCGACTGTATCAGGAATATTCACAGTAGTCGCCCCAGCGGCGATCGCCCGTTCCAGCACCTGATACAAAAACTCCGGATCTGAACGACAAGCATCTTCCGGCGAAAACTCTACATCTTCGACAAAAGACTTAGCATAAGCCACCATTTCCGGCACAATTTCCAGAACCTCAGCCCGCGTCTTTTTCAGCTTATACTCCAAGTGGATATCAGACGTAGCCAGAAACGTATGAATTCGCGCATTGACCGCTGGTTTCAGAGCTTCGGCTGCTGTTTTGATGTCTGGCTTTCGCGCCCTGGCTAGACCGCAAATTGTCGGCCCATCTTCCGTCCCGACAGTCCGAGCTATTTTTTGGACGGCCTCAAAATCTCCCGTGCTGGTGAAAGGGAAACCCGCTTCAATCACATCCACGCCCAATCGGGCTAACTGACGTGCGATCGTTAGCTTTTCATCCCCATTCAGAGATGCACCAGGAGATTGTTCTCCGTCGCGCAAAGTCGTATCGAAAATAATAATCCGGTCTTGACTTGGTTGAGTTTTCATAGGTCTCAAAAAGTATTTTCCTGAATTTTACTTGTCCACTATTCGGGGCACTTAGCCGCCAGTCACCAGTCCCATGTTTCGCGCCAATAACGAATAATTAATAACCCATAACCAATAACTACTGACTGCTGACTAATGACTAATGACTAATGACTAATAACTACTGACTAATAATCCATCTTCTCGATATGTTCCCGAATTTCATTTAGGTCTATATACCTATCTGTAGCATTTCGCAATTCTCTGGCAATCATTCCTTCGGTAGATACCACAGTAATATGAGTATTTTTCGATCGCAGTAGCTCGATCGCCCGTTCAAAATCGCCATCCCCGCTAAACAGCACAACTTGGTCGTACTGATCCACGGTATTAAACATATCAACCACAATCTCTATGTCTAAATTAGCCTTTTGAGAATATCGGCCCGAAGCATCGTCGTAATATTCCTTAAGAATCTTGGTGCGAACCGTGTAACCCAGACTGATCAAAGCATCTCGAAATCCCCTTTGATCTTGGGGGTCTTTCAAACCCGTATACCAGAAAGCATTGATCAAGATGACATTCGGCTGCGAAGTTTTGAAATATTCGAGCACCCTGCGAGGATCAAAAAACCAGCCGTTCTTTTGTTGAGCGTAGAACATATTGTTCCCGTCCACAAAAATAGAAAGGCGGTTCATTAAGTTTGTCATAGAAACTTAGACCTAATAATTGTAGAAAGAAGTTAATCTAAATATCACATTTTAGCAACATGGAGCTAACTGAGGCAATAGATTAGACTTCAGAAAACTCCATCCCCCCAGTATTTCATATTTTCGGCTCTACCGCCAGAGGGTTCTTTTAACGCTGGCATTCGTCCATCGACCGACCCGATAGAACCAGACCCCCAGTCATTAAGCGGGCGGCTGCGGTGTCAAGGTGAATCGCGCTTCAAACTACCAGCCGGCAAAGCCCTACCTCCTTATCAGACATACCGCAGCGCATTGCAATACCTTTTGCTCCCTGATTTTTTCACAGCATTCGGGCCGCGCCGTGTTCAAGCCTTTTTGCTTTCAAGGGCCCAGCGAGCTAACTCTGTCCGGTTGTGCAGACCTGTTTTGCCCAGCATATTGCTGACGTGGCTCTCTATAGTCCGCTGGCTGACATTCATCACGTCTGCAATCTGGCGGTTTGCCATACCCTGTGCTAGCAACTGTACTACCTTTAACTCAGTGGGAGTCAACTCTACATTGCGACGCGCCTTAATTTTCGGGCCGCTCTCAATACCTGGATTTGAGTGGCGAATCAAGCGGGATGCTGCTTTCAGAGAAGATTCTACTTGGGCTACGAGTTCTTCTGGTTCAAAAGGCTTAACAATATAAACGTCAGCCCCAGTGCTCAAGCCTTTTACTCGGTCTGAACTTTGACCTTTGGCGGACAAGAAAAGAACCGGAATCCAGCTCGTGCGCGGGTCTTCTCTGATGTGTTTG
Organism: Cyanobacteria bacterium VAR_87_metabat_62; assembly: GCA_031427135.1. GTDB lineage: Bacteria > Cyanobacteriota > Cyanobacteriia > Cyanobacteriales > Microcoleaceae > Microcoleus. The sequence continues at coordinate 32,403 of JANPMV010000076.1, forward strand.
ACTAAAGTGTACCCGTCCATTTCCGGCATCATCACATCGCAGATGATCAAATCGGGGACTTCTTGTTCTAGTTTTTCTAGAGCGTGTCTGCCGTTTTCTGCTGTAATAACGTTGTAACCCCGAAACTCCAAGTAATCCTTGACTAGCAAGATCAAGTTCGGGTCGTCGTCAACCAGCATCAGACGTTTTTGGTCTCCTGAATTGTCCTTCATGTTTATTCCCGCTAGAGTATCCCGCACAATTCTTTGCTTTCACTCTTGTTTGTTCTGCGCGTCCCCGGTTTGGACGGGCCAGGCGGGGCGGGCGGACGGCTTTCCGAGTGAAGCTGTTGCGGTGAGGGGAAAGCGGGGCGGGTGTTACCGCTTCCTCTCCCAGTGATCGGACGAGAGTTTGTGAATGCCTTGCCACTAAGAACAAAGCCAAAACTTATAATGGACGATCGCCCTCCTTAATGACGATCGGGCTCGGGCTTAACAAAAATTATCTCCCGAGTAAGTTGTCATGGATGATGTTGTCCGGTCTTGATTTATGGTAGAAACCCTCTTGATAGCCCAAGTGAGATATTTAATCTGGAGATGTTCAATTGCAGGTTGATGCCCCGGTTTTAATTGGTAATTTTGATATAGAAAGATTTAAAGACTCCCTACTTACGTATTTAACTATTTCTAGTGTAGTTTGGCAAACTGCCTGATGTCCGCTACGCACGAAACTTTTGGGCAAAATGTCGCCAGACTCCGGCGATCGAACTTCTGGAGGTGCACCTCTTAAATAACCAAAGCGACAAGCAGGACTACCAGAGACAGGCAGTCCAAGACATTTGTTCGATCGCACTTGCAGGTGCGATAGCGCTCTCAAATGCACAGCCTTAAACTTAGCATCTTACTTATCACGGTGTGCTTTTTCACAGCGCTACAGTTAAATTAAATGCGTGGTTTCCCCTGAACTGGCTGCGGCAAAGGATGAGTTAAAAAAGCGTATTCTTCAACCACCTCCTGCCCGATCAGATGTTCCTGAATAATTCTCTCGATCGCCAACGGCGTAACGTCGCGGTACCACACTCCGTCTGGATAGACTACCATAATCGGGCCAGACCCGCACACTCGCAGACAGTTAGCTTTAGTCCGAAAAATGCAGCTTGGCGAGGAGGCACTTGGCTTGTCCAACCCCAATTCTTGCAACCGTTTTTTTAAGTAATTCCAAGCCACCAGACTGGTTTCCCGATCGCAGCACTTGGGCACGGTTTGGTCGGCACAGATAAAAATATGCCGCTCGATTTGAGCGATTCCCAGGCTTTCGACGCAAGCGCTCAAGCCTGGGCTGCAATATTCATCCTTATTTTCTGTCATTGTATTCATCGGTCAATGGATTTTAGATTTTAGATTTTAGAGGCTACCTAACTCGGATCCTCTCCCACTCTTCCTCTCGGTTCGGGAACCCGTACAGACACGTAAGGTACGATCGCCCGTGATTAAAGCTAAATTAGCACTCAGGAGTCGAGAGTGCTAATATGTCAGTTGTAAGCAGTCGGCCGTTGCTTTCATAGCGACCCCGGACGGCTAACTGACTAGGATCGTATAATCTGGAGATTTATTTATGGCAGCAGTATCACTGAGTGTTTCTACCGTTAAACCACTAGGCGAGCGCGTCTTTGTGAAAGTAAGCGCTAGCGAAGAAAAGACCGCCGGTGGCATCCTTCTTCCCGACACAGCAAAAGAAAAGCCCCAAGTAGGCGAAGTCGCGGCAGTGGGCCCCGGCAAGCGTAATGACGACGGCAATCGCGTTGAAATGGAAGTCAAAGTCGGCGACAAAGTTCTCTACTCGAAGTATGCCGGCACCGACATCAAACTCGGCACAGACGAATACGTCTTGTTGGCCGAAAAAGATATTCTGGCGATCGTTAACTAATTAATCATTAGTCATCAGTCATTAGTTTAAAGCGAGCAACGCAAAAAAACTAATGACACAGGACAAATGAGCGCCATCCAAAAATCCCAAATCTCAAACCCTTTCAACCCCAAAAAACTATGGCTAAGCGTATAATCTACAACGAAAATGCACGTCGCGCTCTCGAACGCGGTATGGACATTCTCGCCGAAGCAGTCGCCGTTACCCTTGGCCCCAAAGGCCGTAACGTCGTTCTCGAAAAGAAATTCGGAGCTCCTCAAATCGTCAATGACGGCGTTACCATCGCCAAAGAAATCGAACTAGAAGACCACGTAGAAAATACAGGCGTTGCTCTAATTCGTCAAGCGGCTTCCAAAACCAACGACGCAGCAGGCGACGGCACCACAACTGCTACCGTTTTGGCCCACGCAATGGTCAAAGAAGGCCTGCGTAACGTAGCTGCTGGTGCAAATGCGATCGCCCTCAAGCGCGGTGTTGACAAAGCAACCACCTTTTTGGTCGGAAAAATTGCCGAACACGCCAAACAAGTAGAAGATTCCAAATCCATCGCTCAAGTCGGCTCCATCTCTGCGGGTAACGACGATGAAGTTGGCCAAATGATTGCCAACGCAATGGACAAAGTGGGCAAGGAAGGCGTGATTTCCCTGGAAGAAGGCAAATCCATGACCACCGAACTCGAAATCACCGAAGGAATGCGCTTCGACAAAGGCTACATTTCTCCGTACTTCGTCACCGACACCGAACGGATGGAAGCGATTCTCGAAGAACCCTTCATCTTGCTGACAGACAAAAAAATCGGCTTGGTACAAGACTTAGTACCAGTGCTCGAACAAGTAGCCCGTTCCGGCCGCCCGCTGCTGATCATTGCAGAAGACATTGAGAAAGAAGCTCTAGCTACCCTCGTTGTCAACAAGCTGCGTGGTGTGTTGAACGTGACTGCTGTTAAAGCACCTGGTTTTGGCGATCGACGCAAAGCCATGTTAGAAGATATCGCCGTATTGACCGGCGGTCAACTCGTCACCGAAGACGCTGGTTTGAAACTGGAAAACACCAAGCTGGAAACGATCGGCAAAGCTCGCCGCGTCACCATTACCAAAGACAGCACTACAATTGTTGCCGAAGGTAACGAAGTCGCAGTCAAATCTCGCTGCGAACAAATTCGTCGTCAAATGGACGAAACCGAATCTTCCTACGACAAAGAAAAGCTGCAAGAACGCTTGGCCAAATTGGCTGGCGGCGTCGCAGTAATCAAAGTCGGCGCTGCTACCGAAACCGAAATGAAGGATCGCAAACTGCGTTTAGAAGATGCGATCAACGCAACCAAAGCTGCTGTTGAAGAAGGCATCGTTCCTGGTGGCGGTACAACTTTGGCTCACCTAACTCCTCAATTGGAAGAGTGGGCTAATAGCACTCTGAAGGGCGAAGAATTGACCGGTGCATTGATTGTTGCCCGTGCTCTAGCTGCTCCTCTGAAGCGGATTGCTGAAAATGCTGGTTTGAATGGCGCTGTCATTGCTGAGCGCGTCAAAGAAAAGCCATTCAACGTTGGTTTCAACGCAGCGACAAATGAGTTTGTCGATATGTTTGAAGCTGGTATCGTTGACCCTGCGAAGGTAACTCGTTCTGCTCTGCAAAATGCCGCATCTATTGCTGGCATGGTGCTGACAACCGAGTGCATCGTCGTTGACAAGCCTGAACCCAAAGACGGCGCTGCTGCTGGCGCTGGCGGCATGGGCGGCGGCGACTTCGATTATTAATCGATAGTCGATCGTTTGATGGGGCGGGCTTTCGGGCCCGCCTTGTTATTTTGGTAACGGTTTTTAGCATAGGCATAACTTTAACTCTGAAGCGAAATTAACTAAACGCTCAATATATAAGGCTCCCGTGCCATTGTACTCAGACGCAAGCGAGGTTATATACCCAAAAACCTAACCATGCGTTAGTTAATGAATTCGCGAGGTAATGTTAATAAGATGACTAAAACACCAGTTGCCCTATATCGACGAGGGAATGCTAATTCACCTAAAATGGATAATGTCAGACCCAATGATATTACCGTTTATGAACAGCAAGGTGAATTATGGGTTATGCTTACTTTAGAAGCAGAAAGGTTGCCAGAAGAACGGTCTCGGCCAGAAGGAATATCAACTTTTGATACTCCCGGATCGGGAAAAAATTGGTATAAATTAGACCTCGGCACTGACATTCCACCAGAACTGGAATTAGTGAATGACCGTCCAGGCCATTGGTTATTCCAGCCCAGTAGACCGATGACTCTAGAAAAATACAAAGAGGCACTTCGCCTCATAGGCACCTTGTTCCATAAACTAGAATAAGTTAGTATGAGGTTGGGTTTAAGTAGGGAAACCCAACCTACTAATATAATTTATAGTATGTTTGATTACTTGTTTCTTCTATTTATCAACTAACCTGAAATCGTAAAAAATAGTATTTTGGAGATTTTCAATTAACTTTTGACGACTGAGTATTTATTTTAGGAAGGTAACTACCATGAACTTATCATTTAAAGATTTCAGGTTTATTATAGAAGCGATTGAACACCAAATCAATGCCTATCAAGAACGTTTGCAAGTAATTGAAGATATAGAAGAGGATGAGGATGAGGCTGCGGATCTAGGGAATGATATTAAATTTTTAGAGCTTCTACTCGCAGACATGAAGAAAAGTTTAGAGCATAATACTTCAGTCAAGCCTTTAAGTTCTGATGAGGTTTTTTCGCCAGATCGAAATGATAATTCTTCCGAATATGCAAAAAAATTATCTTTTCAAGAATTAATGAAATTAACGCTTAATTTGTCACTTAGCGAGCGGTTATTTTTAGTAGAGGCGATTACCTCGTCTGTGCGTCAGGAAGTCACTATCAGCCAATAATCAGCTAATTATAGCATCTTTAGAAGTTTGTTATGATGATATTTTGATTGTAGCAACCGCCATGAAACTTTACCATACTCCCATTTCCACCAACTCCAGCCGCGTGTGGGTCGCCCTCTTAGAAAAAAACCTCGACTTTGAATTAATAGAAATCCACTTGGACGGCGATCACTTGGAACCTGAATTTGTCGCCATGAATCCTTTTCACCGCATCCCTATTTTGGTAGATGATGGCTTCACCGTCTTCGAGTCTCTGGCAATTCTTGACTATCTAGAAGCGAAGTATCCTGAACCGGCAATGCTACCCAAAGATCCGAAAGATTTGGCAGTTGTGAAAATGGTGGAATTGGTCACGGTTAACGAACTTGGGCCTACACTTTACACCCTCGCCAGTGAAAGAATGGGCTGGGGAATTCCCGAATCGCAGGAAATTGCCAAAGCTAAGGAAAAAGTCGATACTGTGTTGAAATTTTTTGAAGGTTTGTTGGACGATCGCCTTTTTTTCGGTAGCAACACTTTAACATATGCCGAGTGCGTTGCCGGTACAGTCGTGCCTTTGCTGTCCTGGGTTGATGTATCCACAGACGGATATCCCAAAATTCAAGCTTGGTGCGATCGGCTAATGTCGCGTCCCTCATTCCAGCAAACTCAATTCACCCAGGCAGATTTGGCAGCTTTCTTCTCTCGGAGACAAAATTTTCTGGCACAAATTGAAGCCAAATGAACAAATCAATTGTCAAGGAATCGATCTTTTTCCTAGCTGTTTTCACTTGCGTCCAACTTCCTATTGTAGCACTTTCGCAGCCTGCAACGCGATCGAACTACGAATCAATTAACGTCAAACAGTTCCTGGGCGATCGCAAAATCACCGTCTCTAACCCCAAAGATATCGCAGCTAAACTGTTTAGCCGTGACCAAGAATCGGAAGGCAGAAAAAGCGATGGAATTTCGGTTGAATATCCCACGCGAGAAACCGCAGTAATCGTGCATACAGTCGTCGGTTTAGCTGACGATTCTGTTGCCGCCATGCAGCACCGGATCGAACTCGTATTCCGGCAAAATAAGTGGGAAATTCTGTGGATTGGCAGACAATCTAAGTGTCAGCCAAATCGCGGACATCAAAATTGGGCGGCTGGCCGCTGTAGGTAGCAAAAATGATAGATTATTAGATCGCAAATCCCCGGATCGTGACCGTGGGAGCAATCTAATATCTAAAATCTAAAATCACACAACGATCGCTCTTTTAGTTAAAAAGAGCGATCGAACTCCTATCTTATTTGCACATGATCAAATTTCCAGCCGAGATGAATCCGGGTACAGGGGCTGAAATTTCAACCCAATTACGATCTTCTCCATTCTTATCTTTCACTAACTGGAAATTCGGCACAAGCGTTACTTGACCATTAGCGGCTACGCCACCTTTAACCACAGCCGTCTTTGAAGGCTCCGCACGGATAGCTAGACCCTTCGGCGCTACGCGAGGTTCTACTTGGCGGCACAGACTTACAGGGCCTGGTGCGGGCGCTGGTGCTGGTGCTGGTGCTGGCGCTGGTGCTGGTGCGGGCGCTGGTGCTGGTGCGGGCGCTGGCGCTGGTGCTGGTGCGGGTGCTGGTGCGGGTGCGGGTGCGGGTGCGGGTGCCGGTGCGGGCGCGGGTGCGGGCGCGGGTGCGGGTGCTGGTGCTGGTGCTGGTGCGGGTGCTGGTGCTGGTGCTGGCGCTGGTGCTGGCGCTGGAGTTGCACTTGCTGTGGTGCACGAAGCTAAATTAGCCTCGTTATTGGGATATCCAATAGCCACATAACCCTTTACTGGAGCGCTAATTTGAATCCATACGCGGCCATCGGTGCCTTTAGCAGAAGTAGCGCCGACAGCCAGCGTTACTTGAGTGTTCATGGCGACGCCGCCAACTCTAGGGGATTTGGTTTCTGGGTTCTGGCGAACCGTCAAACCCTCTTTGGGAGTAACTTTACGACAAAGGTTGTCAGCCTGGGCTATTTGAAAGGTGGCGCTATTTTCAAAGGAAATATTTTCAGCATCCTGACTGACAGTGGATGTTGATGGGGCGGCAATACCGATCGCATTTGCCTGCAAACTTCCAGCTACGATCGCGATCGCACCCAGTAATGCAGCGGGTTTGTTCCAGCAATTCAAGTTTTTCATCCGTTCAACTCCTCATCTAATCAAAACCATTATCTTTATTGCAGGTCAATATAGCAAAAAAATCGATTTGTCTTTCATAAAATTACTTTGCATAACATTTTTTAGGGCTGCAAGTCAAGCTTTATTGATATAATTTAATAATTGATGGAAATTAAGCGAGAAAAAATTAAGCTGCAACGCCTATCAATTGCTCGTTTGAAGCCTCCACATCGCGGCTGCGGATTAAATTTTTTCATTTAAAATCTCAAATCTAAAATCAACTGATGTTCTTTACTTCAATCTATCAAAAGACTGATTTTTTTAAACGGTCGATCGCCAGATAACCTCTATCTAGAGACTGGTTCAGCCGATCGCTCAAATCGAGTAGAAATAGAATGTCATATCTCACTTTGTATTCTATGAAACTAAATTATTTGACCAAACGGCTTGCAACTGTCGGGCGTTGGATGGCTGCAACCATGCTTTGTGTATCAGCGATGGCCTTCGTTTGGTCTGGTGCGTTCTTCTCGAACACCCCAGCAATGGCATCTAATGCTGTAAGCTCGATCGCAGCAGCAGATATTGGCGATAAAGTTCAAGAAAAAGCCAGTAAAGATGCTGGACGAGCCAAGAATTTCATTAAAGATACAGAAAATAAGGTCAAGGAAACTGCCAAGACAAATGCTGCTAAGGTCGATCGAGCATCGGAGAATGGTAGTGTCGTAGAGAGCAAAGCTAAGAAAGACGCGGCCACAATTCAGAAAAGAGCAACAGAAGATTCAGCTCGGACTCAGAAAGCAGTAGATAAAACAAAGAATGCTGTCGAGAGCGCAGTTGACAACATCAAGGGTGCTTTTAGCAAGTAGACTTTGACTGTTGACAGTTAACTGTTGACAGTTAACTGTTGACATCATTCTGGTGCAACCGGAATTGGTATTACTTAAAACTAAAAAAATGATTTACATTGACCAAAACCTCTTCTTTATATGGAGTATAGAAAAGACTCTAAGCTATGTTTAAAATTGGCGCAAAAAGCGTAAATCGCTAGCATAAACCCGGCGAATATCATCAATTTCATGCAGTACCATTGCGAAGCGCTCAACTCCAAAACCAGCCGCAAAACCACTGTATTTTTCTGGGTCTAAACCAACTCCTTTCAGAACGTTTGGATCGACTATACCGCAGCCTAAAACTTCCAGCCATTTGCCATTCCACTGCAAATCAACTTCCGCAGAAGGTTCTGTAAACGGAAAGTAACTGGTGCGAAAACGAATCGGCAAGTCTTGACCGAACATTTGTCGCAAAAACTCTTTAATTGTGCCTTTCAAGTCAGTAAAAGTCAGACCTTCACCTATTGCTAAAAGTTCTATTTGGTGGAAGACTGCGGCGTGAGTTGCATCGACGGTATCACGGCGGTAAACGCGGCCGGGAGAGACAATCCGAATCGGCGGTTTATTCTGTTCCATGTAGCGAATTTGCACGGAGGATGTTTGAGTCCGCAGCAGGTTTCCGCCTGGGAGGTAAAAGGTATCTTGCATATCCCGCGCTGGGTGGTCTGGCGGAGTATTCAATGCCTCGAAATTGTAATAGTCGGTTTCCATTTCGGGGCCGTTGGCTACGGTGTAGCCGAGACCAACAAAGATATCGAGAGCGCGGTCTATGACGCTGTTTAAGGGGTGAATTCGACCTTGGGGACTGAAAATCCCCGGCATGGTGACATCGAGGGTTTCTGAGGCTAATTTGGCTCCAATTTGGGCGGTTTGGAGGCTGGTGCGTTTGTCTTCTAAGTCGGTTTGTAGGGCTTCTTTGACGGTGTTGGCGATCGCACCTAGTTTCGGCCGCTGATCTGGCGGTAGTTTGCCCATCATCGCTAAAATTTGAGATACTTGGCCTTTTTTGCCAAGGTAATTGACGCGCAACTGTTCGAGTTGTTCGAGGGTATTGGTGGTGGCGATCGCACTTTTGGCTTCTTGGCCCAGGGTTTCTAGTTGGGTTTCAATGTCGCTTAGCTGGACAGTCATATTGATTTTTAGATTTTAGATTTTAGATTTTAGATTGAAGGCTGTTTTGAGCCAAGCTGAGTTTAGCGCAATCTGGGTGTAATAGCTAATTGGAGATGAATGCGATCGCCCGCTTGAATATAGTCTTGAATATAGTTTAGTATTGTTCAAAGCCCTACAAAACTTTTAATGAAACTTTTAATTAGCAACGACGACGGCATCTTTGCAAAAGGCATCCACAGCCTCGCCAACGGACTCGCCGCCGCCGGCCACGAAGTAAGCGTAGTTTGTCCGGACAGAGAACGATCAGCTACCGGCCACGGGCTCACTCTCCACCAACCCATCCGCGCGGAAATTGTCGAATCTATTTTTGATCCAGCAGTCAAAGCTTGGGCTTGTTCGGGGACTCCCGCCGATTGCGTGAAATTAGCTTTGTGGGCTTTAGTTGACAAACCGCCTGATTTTGTTCTAGCAGGGATTAATCACGGCCCGAATTTAGGAACGGATATTATCTGTTCGGGGACTGTTTCAGCGGCAATGGAAGGATTGATGGAAGGTATTCCCAGTATCGCTTTCAGCCTTGCCAGCTATACTTCGATGGAATTTGATTCGGCGGTTGATTTTGCTGTCTGTTTGCTCGCACAGTTGGAAAAAGTGCCAATGGTAAAACCGATGTTGTTGAATGTCAATATACCGGCGGTTAAACAATCTGAAATTACCGGAGTTGCGATCGCCCGTCAAGGCATTCGCCGCTATTTCGACATATTTCAAAAACGCACCGATCCGCGCGGCAAAACTTATTATTGGCTGGCTGGGGAATTGTTAGAAGATGTAGAAGAAACGCCCGATCGGGCTGTACCGCATGATATTCCTACGGATGTACAAGCTATTCGCGACCATAAAATTACCGTTACTCCATTGCAATACAATCTGACCTGTGGTGCGGACTTGCACTCCTTACGGGATTGGGAATTTAAAGATTTTCGGGATCAGTGAGATGCGATCGGGCGGATCTCAGGGGTAAAATAGGAATTAAGGAAATGTACCTCTTCAGGTCTATGCCCTAGGCATTAATGCAGGCTCTCAATTGGTTGTTGGTTTTTTACTCAAGAAAAACAGTTATGAACGCTCCCACATATAACACTCATTCTGTCACTTGCCCGATTTGCAACCGTTCCAGCGTCGTCGGCCCAGTGGGGATGGTAAGCGGACTATTCACTTGTCCGCACTGTCATTCCCACATGGTAATTAGCTGGAGCGGTCATTTTGTGCGCGATCCTTTTAGCTTGAAACAATTGACGGTGGGGAAGATGCTCAGGCGCGAGAGTAGGCCGCTAGCTCGCATTCAGCGCGATTTGGGGATTGGGAAGCGTTTGCCGTTGTTAGCTCTTTTGGGGAGTGCTGTATTTCTGGGATTTGCGATCGCCGCGACGGATCAATCATTAACGCGACAGCAGCCGTTTCAAGGATTTTTAGAATGGGTGAGTGGGAGTGGGAATTCCCAGGATGTGTCTCGTTAACATTTCGCTACATGAATTTTGACACTGACTGGGTTTAAATTTCTCTCTCTTGAGGTATAGATAGCACGGCAAAACGGGAATTGAGGAGACGGCAATGCCGTTTCTTGGGCCCCGAAATGCCGATCGCCCTCACTTGAATTGTAGGGAAACGGCACTGCCGTGTCCTGATTTCGGGTAATATAATTTCCCGTTGCAGTCGATCGCCCTCGCTAGATATAACCATCACCCGAATTGTAGGGAAACGGCACTGCCGTGTCCTGATTTCGGGTAATATCATTTCCCGTTGCATCGGTATTATTCAACCTTACTTATATGCCAATTGACGACGAAGATTTTCAAACCGAAATCAGCGACGATCGCAAACTGCAACTCTTCACAGACAGACACGAATTTACCCGCCGATTTGCCTTTTATTTAAACGAAGACCCGCCCCGCGAACAAATTTTGTATTTTTTCGGCGATGGAGGCAACGGCAAGTCATTGCTGCTAAAACACTTGCAATTTCACTGCTGCAAAAGATTTCCCCCGGAAGTCTGGCAAAGATTGCGCCAAATTCCCGAAGCAAACGCCGCCGAAATTGCCAAATTCGTCCGCAATGCAGCACCGAAAACCTATACTTCCATACCCTCCGTCACCCACGATTTCGGATTGATATCGATAAAAGAAGATAAACCGCAAGATAGATTTTACGGCTTGCTAATGCTACGGCGAAATGTTGCAGCAGCTACCAAGAAATATAAATTTAAATTTCCCAATTATGATTTTGCTTGCTTTTGGTATTTGCTGAACAAAGGCGAATCTGACGCAACTCTCAACCAACTTTTCCCCAACGATTTGATTGATTTTTTGACACCTGTAGTTGAAACCTTTGCCGGATTTCCCGTGGTGTCGCAAGTAGAGGCGGGGCTGAAATTAATCGATAAATTCGGTGGCATTAAGCGAACGATGAAATTAATTCAAACGCGGTTGGATGTCAGCGACGAAACGGCTGATGAAATTCGCCGCAAAGATATTGATACTGAATTAATCGACTGTTTGCCGAAATTGTTTGCCGGGGATTTGAATGCGGCAATGGTTAGCAAAAATAAACCCGATCGCCTCGTGATGCTGTTCGATACTCACGAGAAAATGTGGGATGAGAAACGCAATTCTCAAGGCGCAACTTTTTGGTATCAAGATGAGTGGTTTCGGCGGTTGTTGAGGGTATTGGATTACAAATTGGGAATTGTGGTTGCTGTGGCGGGGCGAGATTGTCCAGTCACACAACTGCGGTGGCAGAATGCGCCGAGGTTTCCGATTACCAAACAATATATAGATAAACAATTGGTTGAACATTTGTCGCCGGATGATGCTAGGGATTACTTGCAGAAAGTGGTGATAAACAAGGCAGATTTGGCAGATGCTGTTATTAGATATGCCAGCGTCAATCCCGACGATCGTTGGGAAAATTTGCAGGTACATCCGTTTTATTTAGGCTTGTGCGCGGATGTGGTGCTGGCAGAAAGAAGGCGGGGAGTTGAGTTGCTGGCGTCGGATTTTGCGCGGATTCCGAAGTTGGAAAACAAGACTGCGGAGTTAATAGATCTCTTGCTCAAATATGTCGATAGGGAAGTGCGCTTTGCGGTACATTCGCTGAGTGCTTGTCGCGCTTTTGATGAGGATTTGTACATGAAATTGGGAGCGCGTTGTCATTTCTTGGCAAGTAGTGCAAATTTTGAGGTTTTGACGGGTTTTTCCTTTGTCTGGAAATCGGATAAGCGGGGGGATAATTGGTATCGGATTCACGATTTATTGCGGCGCTTGGATGCCGATCGGGATAATCCGAAAACTCGCAAAGCTCATGAGGTTTTAGAGGGGCATTATCGGGAAGTGGGGGATGCGGCTGAGGCAATTTTTCATGCTAATCGCTTGGATTGGGAGCGGGGTGTGATGGAATGGGAAGAGGTGTTTGATGAAGCATTGCGGCTGAGTCGTTACGGGGAATGCGAGTCACTGCTGGCAGTTAGAAGTGAGTTGTCGATAAACAGTGAGTTTCGGCTGGGCATAATTTCGCGATCGGAGGGAGATTACTATGCTCAGTTGGCTCGATATGCAGAGGCAAAACAGGAGTATTTAGAGGCAGTTGCAGCTTACGATGACCGACTCATTCTCACTCCCGATGATGACGCTACACTCAACAACAAAGGACTTACGCTGGGATGTCTGGGTAATTTACAGGCACAGCTAAGTGAATTTGAACCTGCAAAACAATCTTACTTAAAGGCGATAGCAGTCTTTGATTCTGCTTTAGTTATTATTGCACAGAATGATATTTCTACTCTGACCAACAATCTGACGAACCAAGGGAATGCGTTACGATGTATCGGTGATTTGCAGGCAAATCTAAGGGAATATGAAACTGCAAAACAGTCTTATTTAGATTCGATCGCAGCCTATAATTCTGCTTTACTTATTGCACCGGATAATAACCGTATTCTTAACAACAAAGGAATTGCGCTGGAAAGTCGGGGTAATTTGCAATCAAAGCTAAGAAAATTTGAGGAAGCAAAACAATCTTACTCTGAGGCGATCGCAGCCTTTAATTCTGCTTTACTTATTGCACCGGAATATAACTACGCTCTCAACAACAAAGGGAATACGCTGAGTTCTCTGGGTGATGTGCAAGCACAGCTAAGTGAATTTGAGGAAGCAAAAAAATCTCACTCTGAGGCGATCGGAGCCTATGATTCTGCTTTAGTTATTGCAACGAATGATATCTGTGCTCTGACCAACAAAGGGATTGCGCTACAAAGGCTGGGTGAGTTGGAAGCACGGCTAAGTGAGCAAGCACGGCTAAGTGAATTTGAAGCTGCCAAACAGTATTATTTTGATGCGATTTCAGCCTATAATTCTGCTTTGCAAATTGCACCGAATTATATCCTTGCTCTCAGAAACAAAGGGACGGTGCTCCGAAGTATGGGTGATTTGCAGGCAAAGCTAAGTGAATTTGAAGCTGCCAAACAGTATTATTTTGATGCGATCGCTACCTACAATTATGCTTTGCTTATTGCACCGGATCATATCTATATTCTCAAGAACAAAGGGCTTGCACTACAAATTCTGGGTAATTTGCAAGCAAAACTATCTGAGCAACAGGAAGCACTCAAGAATTGGCAAGAGGCGCTGGAAATGTTTAATAGATCTTTAGCCATTGCTCCTAACAACGATAGACTTCGCAATTGGCGAGATTCGCTGCAAGAATTTCTCGATAATTTGGCTGACGATACTGTCAGCACTTAGCTCGATCGCAATTAGTAAAGACGCAGCATTCAGGAGGAGGACGTGTCGAGTTAACTTACACAAAAAGTTCACAGGATTTACGCACTCCGACAAAGAAACCGGGTTTTTGCCCGAATCTACGCATCACAACGAAGAATTATCGAAAAAACCCGGTTTCTGGCCATTCGTGCGTCAGTCCTATGAGAGTTATAATATGACAATCAATTTAAAAAGTGCGATCGACCTCACCATCATCAGCCCAAAAACTTGCACTCAAGGATAATTATGCTGCACAATCTTCAGCAATCTCACCAACAAGACATACAGACTATTACTCAGGTTTTGGCAAAAATTACCAGCCGCACACCGGCTCAGATTAAACCATTACTAGATGCGATGCTCAAACGGCTAATAGAACCTCAGCAACGTCCCTTTTATGAAACAGCTACCCCAACAGAATGGTCAATAGCATATCAGGAATGGGTTGATAGTCATCGTACTCTAAATCTCCCCACTCTTTCAGATGAAGCTATTAGCCGAGAGAGCATTTATGGAGACAACTAATACCGAAGTTAAAATTAGATTGGGGCCCGATCGCAAAGGTGCGGCCAAGCGACTCAGAGGGCTAGCAAAAACTGATATGCCACCTCCAACAGATGCCGAAGTTGCAGTCATGTTAGAAGAACATTTGGTGGAGAAATACCTAAGTCGATCCCCCCCTAACCCCCCTTAAGAAGGGGGGGACAAGAAATTATTAGTCCCCCTCTGCTGGGACTTTCGTTTGTATAGACGCGGTTTCAACCGCCGAATAATCTTTGAAACTCAGCAATTCTCCTAACAGCTTCCGCCAAAATTTCCGGCGATTCAACTAAGGCAAATCGCACATAACCTTCTCCCGATTTCCCGAAACCGGCACCGGGGGAAGCTGCAACTCCGGTACTTGCTACTAACTGAGTGCAAAACTTCACTGAATCTATTGCCCAAGGTTCTGGGAGTTTCGCCCAAACGTACATTGTAGCGGGGGGTATTGGCACTTGCCAGCCGATGTTTTGCAGGGCGCGGACGAACGTATCTCGCCGTTTTCGGAAGGTTTCTACACTGGTTTTAACGGTGTCTTGAGGGCCTGTTAAAGCTGCGATCGCCCCATTCAAGATTCCTTGGTATTGATTGAAGTCTACGGCGGCCTTTACCTGGCGCAGTGCTTGGATGATTTCGGGATTGCCGATCGCATATCCGACTCGAAAACCACCCATATTGTACGACTTCGACAGGGTGAAAAACTCGATCGACACGCTTTTATCGCGATCGGCCTCAAAGATAGACGGGGCCATCAATTTACGAGAGGGCCCGCACGCACCATCCACCGCCCCTGCGGAATCCTCAAAAACCAAATCCACATAAGGAAAATCGTGCACCAAAATCAGCCGATGTTCCCGACAAAAAGCCACGGCTTTGTCAAAAAAGGTCAAAGGTGCGATCGCAGTTGTGGGATTATGAGGATAGCTCAAAACCATCATCTTCGACTGCGCTAACACAGCTTGCGGAATATCATCAAATACTGGCAAAAACTGATTTTCAGCTAACAGCGGCATCGGATAAATTTGCCCACCAGCCAAATAAACACCGCCCGCGTGGGAGGGATAACCCGGATCGAGCAGCAAAGCAAAATCTCCGGGGTTGAGTACAGCCAAAGGCAAATGCGCAGTACCTTCTTGGGAACCAATCAAAGGCAGAACTTCGGTTTCTGGATTGACAGAAATCCCGAATTTTTGTTCGTACCAAATAGCCGCTGCTTCCCGAAAAGATTTCGTCCCGTTAAACAGCAAATAGCCGTGGGTGCTGGAGTCAGACAGAGAAAGGGCGATCGCATCTGTAATGTGAGCGGCCGTCGGCAAATCGGAAGAACCGAGAGATAAATCAATGACATCTTTTCCGGCGGCTCTAGCGAGAGATTTCGCCCGATCCATATCGGCAAATACATTTGATTGTAGAGGTTTTAAACGTTGAGCAAATTCCATATTTTTTGTCACTTTTTGGGAGTGTTAATTATTTTTTTTGGTAGTTGATTGATGATTGTTTATTTTTTTGATTTTTGAAAGATTTTTAACCACAGAGGGCGCAGAGGGCGCAGAGAAAGAGAGGAATATTGGGGAGAAAATAGTGATTTTTGAAGAATATTTGCGACGGCTATAGTTGTGAGTTGGGAGTTGGAAACTCCCGAATCATTTCAAAAGTTTATAAGTGAGCGTCTAACAAAACAGTCAATTTTTGTTTAGTAATAGCTCCTTCGTGAGACATCACTAATTCAGAATTTTTAAACAGCCTGAAAGCAGGGACTCCTTCTACTTTATACTGTTTGACAGTAGTTGGATTAGGATCGATTTCCATTTTAACTACTTTCAGCCCGCTGTAATTTGCTGCTATCGAGTCTATCGAAGCCGATACCAGTTTGCAAGGGCCACACCAAGGTGCCCAAAAATAGGCAAGCACTGGTTGCTCTGCTTGCAGGACTTCTGTTTCAAATTTTTCGTCGCTAATCACAATTACACTGTTGCTCATGGCTTAAGAGTTATTTTTCCTATTTATTTCTACAGCATGGACTCTGTGAAATTTACACAAACTTACTTTCACAGCTTCCGATCGCCATTACCAATTTTAAAACATTGTGTCAATTATTGAGTGCAAACTGAGGACTGATGACTGATGACTAATTCTGTTTGGCGTCTAATTCCGCTGCTGTCAGCGTCTGGTGCGGTGCAGATGGCGATCGACCAATGGCTCCTGGAACAGCATCTGGCGGGCAAAATTGGGCCAACTCTACGGTTTTATACTTGGCAACCTGCGGCGATTTCCTTGGGTTATCATCAGCGCCGATGGCCGGATTTTTGGCAACAGTTGTCCTTTGGGGGGAGGGCTGTGGATTTGGTACGCAGGCCAAGCGGCGGGCGGGCTGTGCTGCATCAAGGTGATTTAACTTATGCTGTTGTCGCTTCGGGATTTGCGGGGAGCCGTATCCAAGCTTATCAGACTATTTGCCAGTTTTTGATTGAAGGTTGGCGGAAAATCGGTTTGGATTTGCACTACGGGGAAGCGGGACGAAATTATATTCATAATCCGAATTGTTTTGGGACTGCGACGGGTGCAGATTTGGTGACTTCTGATGGTTATAAGTTAATTGGAAGCGCACAATTGCGCCGGGGCGATGCTATTTTACAGCATGGTTCTATGCGTTTGCAGCCGGATTTTGATTTGTTTTCTCAAGTTTTTGGAGACGAATTACTTCCTTTACAATTACCTCTATTGGATATTGGAAATGATTTGATTGAAACCGTAGTTGAGGCTTTGACTGCGGCGGCTTGTCGCTGTTTTGAAATTGATTTGGAAGTGCAGCCACTTTCAGAACAGGAATGGTTGGAAATTAGATCAATTCCGGTTGCACCGAAATAATTGTTGACTGTTGACTGTTGACTGTTGACTGTTGACTGTTAATTGTTGACTGTTAATTGTTATAGTAATCATCAAGGTGGTTATACCAATTTTTTGTGAGGCTGCATAGAATCTGAGCCCCCCTAGCCCCCCTTAATAAGGGGGGGACAAGAGTCCGATCAAAGTCCCCCTTCTTAAGGGGGATTTAGGGGGATCGAGATATGTGCAACGAGCCATTAAATTGGTATTAGGACTCTTCTGAACATATAGGCAAAGAAACCGGGTTTTTAGTCAAATCTGCGCGCGGAATCAACTATTTTCGTAAAAAACCCGGTTTCTGGGCCTCAGTTACAAGCCCTATTTAGTCTTGTGCGGTTTTGGCGATCGCACTTAATTGTAATCCCTGCGGATAGCTATTTTCTTCTTTGCTGCGCTTGACATCGGCTTCGGAAATTTTCGGTTTTAGGTGTTTTGCCAAAACCTTTACCACGTCGCCGCGATCGATCGTCCCTGCGACTGAACCGATGGCTGAGAGGACGATGATTCGGGAGAGTTGACCGGATTCCATGGTGTTAATTACTTCGGCTAGGGATGCTTTTTCTGAGACTGTGGTGATTTTTGCCAGGGGTTTCACAATGTTGTGCAGAGTCTGAATTTGCCACTGACTGCGTTCTGTGCAGCGGATATCGTCGATCGACACTAAGCCTAAATCTCGCCCGTTGGCCGCCGCCACGTAAAATGGAAACGGGTTCACTTCTAACAAATAGCGATCGGCAAATTCTCGCAGACTGGAATTTGCATCTACAACTCGAAATTCGCGGCTCATCGCATCGCCAGCTTTAGTTGTCAGCAGGGCTTCTTGCAACGAAGTAAAGCGGCTGTATGATAGCGCATTGCGAATCCCAAACCAGCCGATCAGCGCAATCCACAAGCCGCCGTATTCGCGCGCTAGCAAGCATAAACTTATACCGAAAGCAACGGCCAGCCAACCTAAAACTTGTCCGGTTTTTGCCGCCCACCGAACGCCGGCAAATCGAGACCCGGTGATTTTCCAGATTGCTGCTTTTAAAACTTGTCCTCCGTCCAAAGGCAGGCCGGGAATTAAGTTAAATAATCCCAAAACAAGATTGATTACTGCTACCCTTTCGGTGATTATTCCCAGCAAACTTTTCGCCGGGAGAACTTGAGAACCCAAACCAAGGATTATAAATAGCGCAAAGCTGACGAGAGGGCCGGCAATGGCTACTTGAAAAGCTTGACCGGGAGTTTTTGATTCCGAGTCGATCGAGGCTACTCCGCCAAATAAGAATAGAGTAATAGAATTAACTTTAATGCCTTGCGACATTGCCGCCAAGCTGTGTCCGAGTTCGTGCAAGAGCACGGAAGCAAACAGCAGCAGAGCTATTGCCAACCCGGCACTCCAGGAAAGCGCAGGCCCCCACAAGCGGTAACTGCTGGCGTATTCGGCGGTTGCTAGGGCTAAAATTATAAACCACGAATAATCTATTAGTAGCGGGATGCCAAATAAAGAGCCGATTCGCCAACCTGTCTGCATGAAAGTTTCCTGCCGCATGAGAGGAAGAAAGAGTTTCTATTATATCTTTTCTTTCCCTTGCCTTTCCCCTTCTCCTGATTTTTAGAGAACTCCGGCGCTTCCTAAGCCCAAGATTACTCCAGCCCCTAGCAAGTGGCCGAAGCTGGTTGTTGCCAGCAATTCTGGTATGCCGAAGCCTTTGAACATTCTAGGGACTGCAACGGGTAAAGCTGGGCCCTTGCCTCGGTGTTGCTTGTTTATGCCGTAGTAACCGATCGCGATCGCCAGCAAATTGCATAAAATCATTGTCAGTCCTACCATTGGCGACCATTCCGGCGTTGAGGGAACTGTAGATTGTACGGCTAACAGCAAAGATGAGTTAATCACGTTCTTATCTCCTGATTTTACAGATATATTGAGTTCCCAGATTATAAAAAGCGGTTTGCATTAAACTAAGATTTGTTTTAATAGTTAACATTTCGTTGATATTTTGATCCAAATTCGGAACGGAGGACGAGGAGTGCGGGTGAAAATTTGCGGCATCACTAAATTAGACCAAGGAATTGCGATCGCCCGCTTGGGAGCCCAGGCTTTGGGGTTTATCTGCGTGCCGGCTTCCCCCCGCTATGTCAACCCCCAAACAATTCGCCTCATTGTCGAGCAGTTGCCGAAAAATGTCGATCGCATCGGCGTTTTTGCAAATACCACAATAGAAAACATCTGTCAAGTAACGGCAGAGTCAAATTTAAGCGGAGTGCAGTTGCACGGAGATGAAACACCGGAATATTGCGATCGGCTGCGCGAGTTTTTGCCGGGAATTGAAATTATCAAAGCTTTGAGAGTTAAAAATCGTGAAACTTTAGCCGCCGCTGCTATTTACGCTCTTCGTGTCGATACTTTACTGCTGGATGCTTACCATCGAGAGCAACTCGGCGGTACTGGGCTGACGATCGACTGGATGATGTTAGCAGAGTTTAAACCGCCGTGTCCTTGGCTGCTGGCGGGCGGTTTAACAGCCGATAATATTTTAAATGCCATTGATAGCGCGATCGGTCATAACTTCAGCGGTGTTGACCTTTCTAGCGGCGTAGAAATAGCGCCGGGAGATAAAGATTTGATTAAAGTTGCTCAGTTGTTTGCTCTCATTAACTCAAGTTCCTAATCATTAGTAATTGGGAATTAGTAATTGGGAAAAAGGTAATTGGGAAAAAGGTAATTGGGAATTGGGAATTGGGAATTGGGAATTGGGAATTGGGAATTGGGAATTGGGAATTGGGAATTGGGAATTGGGAATTGGGAATTGGGAATTGGGAATTGGGAATTGGGAATTGGGAATTGGGAATTGGTAACAACAGTTAACAGACAACAGTTAACAGACAACAGTCAACAGTTAACAGTCAACAGTTAACAGTCAACAGTTAACAGACAACAGTCAACAGTTAACAGTCAACAGTCAACAGTCAACAGTCAACAGTCAACAGTCAACAGTCAACAGTCAACAGTCAACAGTCAACAGTCAACAGTCAACAGTCAACAGACAACAGACAACAGTCAACAGTCAACAGACAACAGTTTGATTATGTTAAATTTTACTGAGATCGCAATGCTGGGATTGCTGCCGCGTCGCATCACTCACGCTTTTTTAACTATTCCCGATTTCACTGATTGGCTGGTTGCAGCAGGGCTGGTGCTAGTTTACACTTCGATCGCCCTTCCCGTCGGTTTTTGGTCGGGATTTCTGAAAATAGACGTGCAAACCTCTTGGCGTACAATTGTGGGAGTGCTGATGGGCTGTTTGTTAAGTCCCGGTATCACCGAGGAATTATTGTTCCGCGTGTTAATGCTCCCGCACCCCTCCGAGAATGCTTCTGGGTTAATCCTGTGGTTTTGGGGATGTACGAGTTTGGCTCTGTTTGTAGTTTACCACCCGCTGAACGCGCTGACTTTTTATCCGATCGGTCGATCGACCTTTATGAATCCAGTGTTTTTGCTGCTGGCGGCAATTTTGGGAGGTGCGTGCTCCATCGCATACCTACAAAGCGGTTCTATCTGGCCTGCGGTGGCGGTGCACTGGCTGGGAGTCACAGTCTGGCTGCTGCTATTGGGCGGTTACAGGAGGCTGTATGGTTAAATGTAAAAAGTCCAGCACAACCATTTTGTCGGGAGGATCTCAGTAGTGGGTATCATAGGAGCGATCGTCGGTTTTTTGGCAGGGATAGCAGTTGCTTACTGGTTGTTAGAAAAGCGGTTAAAGAAGCAAAAGCAACAATACTTGCAGCAAACTCGCAGAATTACTGATGAAATAGAAGTAGCCCAGATTTCTCGGCTGCAACAAACAGTTAATTCTCAGCAAGGAGAGCAGGAAAATCAGCTCACACAAGTTATTGACCGATACGAAAATCAGCTCAGACAAGTTGCTGCCGATTACGAAAATCAACTCATACAAATTGTTGCCGAACGTGACAAAAATCACGAAAATCAACTCATACAAATTGTTGCCGAACGTGACAAAAATCACGAAAACCAACTCATACAACTTGCAGCAGAACGCGACAGCCATTACGAAAATCAACTCAGACAACTTGCAGCAGAACGCGACAGCCATTACGAAAATCAACTCAGACAACTTGCAGCAGAACGCGACAATAACCTCACACAAGTTAATTCACAATTAACTGAAACAGATGATTCTCGGTTGCCGGAAACTCTGCAAGCCTTGCAACAAGAACACGAAGCTCATTTGGTCAGATTTGCTGACGAATTGCACCACGATTATCAAGGTCAGATGGAGCAAAATATGCAAGCTTTGCAAGACCAACACGAAATTCGGCTGCGTCAAATCACTGAGGAATATGAGAACCGCGAGATTGAGATGCACTTAACTGTGGAGTCTTTGCAAGAGCAATACCAAAGTCAGTTGAACGCAGCTCATGAGCAGTTAGAAGTTCACCAAGCTCAAATGCAAGCCACGATAGAGTCTTTGCAAGAGCAATACGAAATCAAGTTAACAGAACAAGAAACTTCGCAGCCTGACTCAAGTCAGCTAAATTCCCCACAATTTGGAGAACAGTTTAATGAAACAGAATTTAGGCCAACACAGTCATTTCCACTAAATCAAACACAATTTGCCGAACCGTTTGACGAACCAGAATTTCACTTGCCAGAGTCAATTGCCCTAGATTCAACAGAATTTGAAGAACCGTTTGATGAAACAGAATCTCTGCCACCCGAGTCATTAGAACAAAATCAAACAGAACTTGCACCACAGTCTCAAATAGCGCGACAAGTATCAAGCTATTCGGTTGCACAGTTGATGGGATGCGTTCAAAGTCAGGATACGGAAGTCCGCAAGTCAGCCGCGTCTGCTTTAGGTAGAATGGCTGCTGCTAATGCTTTGAGATCCGATGGACAGCGAGCAATCGAAACCTTGGGTAAATTAGCTCAAGATATTCAGCCGTCCGTGCGCGAAGCTGCTGTCGAAGCACTAGCAATGATTAAGTCGGAAAAAGTGATTCCGCTGTTGCAAAAAGCTTTGCGAGATACAGATAGCGGTGTGGCTAAATCGGCAAGTGCTGCGCTCAATAAATTTAAGTTTTACCCACGCACTCCGGCGGTGAGACCAAAAATTATTGATGTGAAGAAACCAAGGCGTTAAGCTATATACAGCAGATTCCACATTTATGAAGTACACCAGCCTATCGTTAGTTCCCCGTAGGGACACGGCACTGCCCATAGGTGTCAACTTAACGTCAAATCCAGTCAGAGATTGCTGTTTGACTATTAAATCTAGATCCCCCCTAGCCCCCCTTAAGAAGGGGGGGACAGGGGGGGTCAAAGTCCCCCTTCTTAAGGGGGATTTAGGGGGATCTGGACTATGGTAAAAACGACATTTATCAAGGCTTTCAGGCGATTGTTGACACCTATGGGCA
>JANPMV010000077.1:0-13939 GCA_031427135.1 Cyanobacteria bacterium VAR_87_metabat_62
TCCTAATCTTCCAATCCATGAAAGTCAAGCAACAATATGTTTTAATTGCCGCATCAGTTCTCGGCATTTTGATACCGGCATCATATATTTTGTACCTGATATCGCAAGCGGGAGACTTGTCTAATTTTGATTATTGGTGGATGACATGGAATTTTTATTCAGTAGACGGTTTCTCTACAAATCCTTTTAATTGGATATTTCGGGCGAACGAGCATTTTGTCTTGATTCCGGCAATTATCTATGCTCTTAATATAATTGTCACCCAAGGTTCAAATATTGGTTTGTGCTTAGTTGGCTGGTTTTTGGCTTGGATTCAGTGCCACGTATTAATTGCTCTGTTGCCTTTAAATTTGAGGCGTTTTCCGCTGCAATTTATCTCAGTCATCCTTTGTATTTCTATTTTTAATTTTACTCCGGCGGCGGCGCACAACTGGATGCGGGGATTCAGCGGCGTTCACTGGATAATTGCTAATTTATTTGTGATTTGTTCGATATTTTGTTTGCAATCTTATGCGATAGCTTTGTCAAATAAGAGAGAGGCAGAGCCTCATGATATTCATTCCCAGGCAGAGCCTGGGAACGAGAGATATAAGCAGAATGGTTGGGTAATTGGCAGTATTGTTTTTGGCATTTTAGGCTGTATTAGCTACAGCACTCCTTTAGCTTTGTGGCCGATATTGTGTGCTGCTGCGGTTGTGCTGCGGTTTCCTCGGCGAATAACTTATTTGTATTTCGCTGCTTCGATTTTTGTAATTGGGATTTATTTTTTAACTTATAAAACTCCAGCTCATCACCCTTCTTTAACTAAAATTAATCCGATCAAAACTATCGAATATATTCCCACTTATCTCGGCGGAATTTTTAGCGAAAATATTATTGTAGCTTCAATTATTGGTATAATTGGTTTAATTTTTGTAACGAGTTTTGTCGGTTATTGGCTATTTGTAAAAAAGATCGTGAAGCGTAGCTATCCCGTAGGGAATCGCCCGGAGTGGCTGCCTTGGCTGTCCATCCAACTTTATACGCTGCAAACGGCGTTAATGGCCGCTGTGAGTCGATCGGGATTTGGGCTCGAACAGGCCACCGCTTCCCGCTACGCCACTCTCCCGGCTTTGTTTTGGATGAGCACAATTATCCTCACAGTGTTGTGGGTGCGGGAGTTGCAGCCAACACCAAGAATTCAAGCGCGTTGGCTGACACCGCTGTTTGCAGCCGTGACAGCCGCGATTATATTAATGTACGGGGTGGGAGGCGAAACTGCAATTGCGATCGCCCGTAGAGCAACTTATCAACCGCTAGTCGCACTTTCCTTGCAGTTAGGAATCACCGATATCAGCTTAATTAAAGATAGAGTAGGCAACAGACCGGCCGCTTTTATCGGGTTAATCGATGCGTTAAAAACTAACAACTTAGTACCATTCAATCGAGACATCAAAAAGCATAATTTCTGTGCAGCATTAGATACAAAAATTGATTCAAATTTACTATCAGCGCCCAAAGATGGAGTACCCGGATACTTTGATACAGTCACCAAACTCGCACCAGCAGCCTCCAGAGTAATTGGTTGGGTTGGAGATCCCGAAAACAATGTAAAATGTATTGCCATTCTCAACCAAGAAAATCTCGTTCGAGGTTTCGCCATGTCAGGTTTTCCGCGTCCAGATTTAGTTAACTTGTTCGGGCCAGCCTACGCATCCGCAGCCTGGAGAGGATACATCCAAACATCACCAACAGACAAATTATTAACAGCCTATGCCTCATTTAAAAACCGCGAAGGTTGGGTAGCCTTGCGAAATTCCCAAACTATCAATAACAACTAAAAAAACTTAAATAAAAACCTCTCTGACTTCTCCCTCTCTGCGCCCTCTGCGGTTAAAAAAATCATGCCAAAAGACCTCAGTTTCGTAATCCCCGTTCACAACGAAGAAGCAACACTCAAGCTGTTGTTCGACAAAATCAAAACAGTCATGTCCGAAATTGGAATTGACAGTTACGAAATCATTTTCATAGACGACGGTAGCCGCGATAATTCTTGGCTAGAAATCGCCAATTTAGCCAGCCAAAATCGTCAGCTAATCAAAGCGATTAAAATGCGGCGCAACTTTGGCAAATCCCCCGCACTTTCAGCCGGATTTCGCAACGCAGCCGGGAGAATTATCTTTACTCTCGATGCCGATTTGCAGGATGATCCAGCCGAAATTCCCAAATTTTTAAATCATTTAGAATTGGGATTCGATTTAGTTTCCGGTTGGCGAAAACAGCGAAACGACCCCCTTTCCAAAACTTTACCTTCCAAGTTATTTAATGCAGTTGCGTGTTTGCTGACTGGAGTAAAAATGCACGATATGAATTGCGGTTTTAAAGCTTATCGTAGGGAAGTTTTGCAGTCAATTAAATTGTATGGGGAATTGCACCGCTACATTCCGGCTTTAGCAAATAATTTAGGGTTTAAAATTGGCGAAGTAGTTGTCGAGCACCACCCGCGAAAACACGGGAAATCGAACTATGGCTGGGAACGCTATGCGCGGGGATTTATTGATTTGCTGACGGTGTTGGCGACTACACAATATTTGCACAAACCGGGTCATTTGTTTGGGGGTTTGGGGTTGTGTTTTGGCTTGGTTGGGGCTGTTTCGCTGAGTTATTTGATTGGAATTTGGTTTCTGAATTTGGCGGGGATGCACTTTGGCCCGATCGGCAATCGACCTTTGTTATTTTTTGGGATTTTGTGTACAATTCTGTCGGTACAGTTGATTTCTTTGGGGATTCTGGCGGAGTTGATTGCGCGGAATGTGGATGTTGATTATGTGGATAAGCAGATTTGTGAAATTATTGATGATTCGGATTTTGATGTTTAACTGTTGATAAGATTCGGCGGTTGAAACGGCGGTTGAAACGGCGGTTGAGACGGCGATTGAGACGGCGGTTGAAACCGCTTCTACACAAACAAAGTCGGCCTACGCCGACTGAAGAAAGAAACAAAGAAATATTAAAACTGCGGTTTAAATCGCTTCTATACAAACAAAGTCAGCCTTCGCAGACTGAAGATAGTATTATCGAATTTTATACAGTATCCATTTGCCTTCTTCATGTGCAACTTTCCCTTCGATATTTGGGTGCCAATCGCTGCGAGTTAGGATGTAATCGGCGTTATAGTTTCGGGCTACCTTGACTAAATCTGCACTGCTGCGGCGGCTGAATAAGTCGTTTCCTCCCCAAATCATTTGCGGATTTAAGGGGACTCCTAATACAGTTTCCATCCGATTTCGCCATTCTTTGATGCCTTTTTCTGTCAAGGGAAAGTTTTTGAAATTGACTACAATTGCTCTTTGTGAAAAATACTGAAAGCTGGTGACAGATGGCGGAATTAATACCAGTGCATCTTGACTGCTGATTTGGGAAAAGCGCAAAGCTAATCTGCTTAAGTCGTCGCTGGGAATGGCGTTGATATTGATTCTGGTTTGAAATATATCTAACATAGGTTTTGGTAAGATTCCTGCTACTCCTAAGACTAAAGTGGCGGTTGTTGCTAAGGCTAAAATATGAGTGGAAGTTTGTTTTATGGCTGTGGAAACGGCTATTTTTCCTAAGATAAATGGCCAAGTAAGAATTAAAAAAAAGATGGGAATGCTAATTAGGCGATCGCCTATTATTTCCCATGAATCCGTCAGCGGATATATCAAACTAAAAATCAAGGTTGCTACTGTCAAAACCCATAAAAAACCAGTGTAACGTTTGAGAAATACATAATTTCTAGTTTGCCAAACAGATAATCCTAAAAATATAATACCTCGAAAAGGGAGAGTCAAAATAATCACTAACAATAAAGCAATAGCTATTTTCTTCTGTTGGTAAAGTTGGTCGATGGTTAAACTAACAGCAATAAATATAATTAGTTGCGCGAAGGGCACGGTTCTAGCTAACTGTATTTTGGCTATAAAAGCCAGCGGGTAAACATCCACAAATAGGTAATTTAGCAGCAATGCAAAAATTGATGTACCAACAATTATATAAAAATTAAATTTGTCTTCTTTTTTCAATAAATCAGTATTTTTGATGCACAGCAAACCGCCAATTATGAAACAGATAAAGTTGAACCAATTGCCAATTGGCCAATTTGAGGGGAGGATATGGTGGGGGTTTCGGACTTTGGCGTGAATGAAGACAAACTCGGCATTGTCGATAGTTTGAGTGCTGGTAGTACCTGCTAATAACATCGGTACGTAAACGATACTTGCCATTACTGCTAAAAGTACGATCGACAAAATCAACGTTTTGAACTTCCGCCGTCGGGCGCATTCAATAGCTAAAACGGGAAGCATCATCAATCCCGGTAGCAAACCCACTAAGAATTGCAGCAGACAGCCCAGTCCAAAAAAGAAATATCCTGTCAACCATTTGCGTAGCAAACTAAAATAAATTCCCCAAATTGCGAAAGCCATCGCGAAGGTACTGGATACTGATTTAGTCGAAAATATCAGAGTATTGCCAACATCTGTAAATGCAGCCGCTATACATAAAAAAGTCATCGCCGCTGCGGCGAGTTTGGAATTAGTATATATCTGGATAATTGCGTAGCAAGCTAGGATAAATGAACCGAAGGCTAGAAATTGATAAATAAAATGCGCTAGGGGAATGCCTGTTCCTAAATTTGACAATAAATAAATGATATAATAATAGTAATATCTAGGATTGAATTTGACCATTTCCTGAACGTGATAGTCATTTTTATATAGTTCAGGATTTAGTAGATGTTGGATTTGTGGCAATTCTGGAAAGTTGCCTCCTATGGGGAATTTATACCCTACTGCTATCAACGAACCGATGATGACAAAAGTATAAATGGATAAGTTAAAATACCAGTCAGATTTGTGAGGTTTTTGCATTGATGGTTCAACTTTTTTGAGCTGATACAGCTAAATTGTCAATCTCCAATTTGCATTGATTGGTTAAATCCCGTTGATCCATGTTCAATACCTCAAGCAACAGATAAGTTGGATTTTTTGCCTCAAGAGATAGATTTAAGTCGAATGGATTTACTTGAGTGTAATTTTGTGCTACTGAGTTTATTACTTTACCTTGCTTGTTCCACAAAGTCAACCGCAGGGAAATGCCCGGACATTGTTTGTTTTGGAAATAGAGTTTGCCAGTAATTTTGATTTTTTCGGATAGGGAACCTAAATACAGAAATGATGTATCCAGTTTATTGCTGTTTTTAATGGGATGAGTTACAATATTATATAAGTTATGCGATTCTTTGCTAACGGAATAATTGGGACTTGTGTAGATTGACTGATGCAAACTAATCCAATCTAACTGCGTTCCCGGTTTGTCGCCTATTTGTCGCTGCATGGCATCGAGAGTTTTGACGGCTGTTGCGATCGAAGTTGGGCGAATTCTCCGGTAAATGCTGACTGTTACACCGTTTTCTAGCTTAAACTGTTCCGGTAGTAGTTGGAAATCGCGGGAAATCTCCCAATTTTGAGTAAAGGCATCGTACACAACTTTAACAACATCTTGTTCGTGCGATCGCAAAACCTGTTCGTCACTCAGCAATACCTGCTGAAACGGTACAGCAACCACCGCATATTGCGACATCAATAACTCCGGTAGCGGGTAAGTATCGCGGGAGTCAATTTGCGGGCGTCCAATCACATTTAATTTCCACCAACCGCTGGGCGGATTTAATTTTCGGTTGGCTTGTCGGAGGATATTAGCATTAAAACTGTTGGAAGCGCCGGCAATATAAATTGGTTCTTCGTTAGGTGCTATTTTTCTCAAAAAGTCTACTAATTTTACCACTTCGCCGTAGTCCGATCGCACTAACGGCGGAAAATTAGCCACAAACAGTTTGGACAAATTCAATTTTACAGGAATTAAGCCGACTGCGGCATTCACAACCAGGTATAAACCAGCCGCGCCCAGTATCAGATAACGGATTTTCCCCCTGAGTGTCAGCCAAGTTGTCCAGAAAAATGCTGATAATCCCAAAAGTGCGATCGGCGTTACGTGTATTGTATAGTGCAAGTAGCCATAACGCAAGACTAACAGCCATTCAACCAGCGACAAAATTCCAAATAGCACAATAAAAATAGCAGCCTTAGAAACCAGCCTTCGAGTCAGCATCCCCGCCGAAAAACCAATCGCTACTAGCAGCCAAGTTCCCAAACCATAAAAATCCGCATAACGAGTTAAAATATCATTTACAGGCAAACTCCAAGCCGCATACAAATTCCGGTAATCAACCGTCACAGCGCTGCGAGTAAAATCTCCAGCTACCAGCATTAAAATAGCAAAGCTAGTTGCAGCGATTAACCCCAATTTTACACCCGATTCTAACAAGTATCGGTAGGGAAACGGCACTGCCGTATCCCGGTCTTTTGGACAATCAACGTAGGGAAACGGCACTGCCGTATCCCGGTCTTTTGGACACGGCATTGCCCTGTCCCTACGGTATTTTAGTACAATAAACTCGCTAAAAACCTGCAAAGTAGCCGCACCCAAAAATGCGATCGCACTATAAGCAAAATGACGCCTAAACAGAATCGCCGCAGCCAGAAAACAGCCAATTAACGGAATTTGCCACCAACTTTTAAGCTTGACATCCTGCAAATAAACTAAAATTGCCAGCGCTACAAACACGCAGCCGCCAGTATCCAAATATCCTCGCAGAGTCGGAATCCAACTCATCGGAATTAATAAACTCAGCCACACAGTAGACCAAAACACCGTGCGCGGATAAACTGGAATTAGTTTAGCAGAAATTGCACCCAACAACAGACGAAATGGCAACAGGTAAATCAACGACACGCCGAGAATGTAACTCAAGCGAGATTCGCCAAATAATAAAATAAACGGCACTAGCGGCAGCGAAATTAACAGGTTTTTTTCTTTAGATAGCGATTGTATAACTTCGCGCCACGCTTGGGTTGGCGAGTCTCGAAATAAATTAGCCGTGTTGACTGTAGCGGTGTTGTATCCGGCGTAATCCCACCAATAAAAAGTACGTTCGCTAGATACATAGATTGAGGTTAATACAACTGTTGCGAGAACAAGTAAAAAAAGGAAAAACCCATCAATCAAAAACTTTCGAGACAACTTAAAAGAAACAAAATTAGATAATCCCATTACCCCAAAAGCCCTAAATAACTCCTAAACTTTCTCTTCCTCTCTTCCTTCGCGCCCTTTGCGCCTTCGCGGTTCGTTAACTTACTTTAAAACAGTACCTTGCAAAAAACTATCCAACTTTTCTGCATATTGCCGATTGGCGATCGCACTTGGATGCAAATCGTGAGGTAAATTATTATTAGCAGATATTTTCAAATCCACAGAAATATCCACCGTGGCAATTCCCTCCTTACTCAATTCCTCCAACATCTTAGCAGAACCGCTATTAATTCCCGCAACAACCAGCTTAACATTATTAGCCTCAGCCAAACGGTGAAATTCCAGAATAATTGCCTTAGAAACCTGATGGCTTCTATATAATCCCTCTTCCCATTGATTGTAATTAACCTCCAAAAAATGGCTCAAAGCAGAAACCCGCATCAGGGGAAACTCGCGGTATTCAAGTTTGGTCATACTGTAGGTAAAATTATTATTCTTTTTCAACCTAGCATCGGGTTGAAAAAGAATACCAAGTTTATTCCAAGCAGCCATCTGCTTGCTTCTAGCCCGCAACAAAGTATTGCGTCTGTCGTGAAAACCCGCATAGGCAATCACAGCAACTTTGGGTTTATTTCCTTGTTTAAGTGCTTCTTTGAATTGAATAAACGAGTGCAGAGTACCGTAGCCGTTTACGCCAAAATTGACTATTTCATACTTTGGTAATTTATCTTGCAGCAACCACGCATAAGTTTGATTGTCATTCAAAGACCAACCGTAGGTAAAAGAACAGCCAAATATCCATATTTCCGGCTTGGTTGACTGTAAATTGTAAGTATTGAGAGGATGAGTTATTCTTAAACTGTTGTTGAGGTGAGTTGCATTAAATGAGTAATTGCCGTTAAGCGTTACTTTGAACTTTCCCGGTAAATGCTTGTAGCCTAGTTCAGAATCTTTAGTAAAGAAATTACCTTTGGGTTCGACTACAACATCTATATTTTCGATTTTCCAGGGTTTGTATCCGGCGGCGCGCAAGACTATTTCAGCAGTGGTAGTAGATAGAAATATGGGAAAAATTAGATATGTGATTAATCGGAAAACTACATTTTTAGCAACATCTTTTTTCATAATTTATCGTAGGGGCGGGTTTCACCAACCATCTCCAAAACCCGGTTTCCGATGAGCGCGCCACGCCCTAAATCACAGAAACCGGGTTTTTCGCAGTTTTTAGGCGGTGTAACGATATTCTCTGAAAAAACCCGGTTTCTAGCCACGCCCTAAATCACAGAAACCGGGTTTTTCGCACCTTACCCATACCATTTTTTGGTCAGAGCCCGACTAATTGATTAATTCCTAATAATTGGCTTCCTCCTCGTACTCAGGAGTCTTAGTCTTCTCAGGGATATTCACGCGAGGAGCCTTGTAAGGCTTCGGCGCCTCATCGTCAGCCCAAGCATCGGCTTCCACATCATCCTCATACTCGTACTCCACCACGGGTTCCTTCGGGCGAGAACTCTCAGAGCGAGCGTACTGCTTCTCTTCGTACTCCTCATCCTCGTAATCGTCCTCCTCGCCTCCCCAATTATCCTCTTCGTACTCATCATAATCGTCGATCACCGGCTCAGGTTGCAAAGCGCGCATCTGCTGTGGCTGTCGTACCGGAGGCCGATTCCACTGCGAATCCTCGTCCCAAGCTTCCTCAACCACAGGCTGTGCTACCCTGCTACGCATTTCCGGTGCAGGTATCCGCACGCCCGGGCCCAATTGATTTCCCGTAGCTACGGGTTTCGGATAATAACCTTGCTCGTCCTCTTCCCGTTCCCAAGGTGCTTGTCCCAAACCGACGCGCTCTAGCAAACCTACTGTCAACTGTCGCATCCGTTCCTCGGAACCTTCAAACACAATCAAGCGATTCGGGCCACTGCTGACAATTTCCTCAATTCCCAACTCGTAAGTGCTGAGAACTTGGTCGGGGATTTGGGGGATTCCCAAGGAAGCGATGATGATAGAAACTAACTTACCGTCTTCGGGGTCGAACCTAAAGCCGCGCACTCTCCCCAAAGGTTCGCCGGTTTCGGTGATCACTTCGCTGTTAATCAAAATGCTGTAGACATCAACATCGACATCATCTTCGATCGCGCTTTCATCTTCCACCAACAGCACGTCGCCGATTTCGCTGACATTGTTGAGGAACATAAACCTCGGCACTCCAGCGACCGCGAATATATTATCACGCAGACCGATCGCCACAACCTCCCGCCGATCGATGTCCACCCACAATTGACTGACTACACCCAAGCGTTTACCTCTGTCGCGGGTGATTACCTGAGTGCCGAGAATGTCGGAGCGTTGGCAGATTTGTTCGGATGTCATTCTAACTTTAATCCTGATTTATTTAAGTACATATATCACTCAACACGATCGTCAACTGAGACTCCGGGACTACAACTTCAGTCCTATGACTTGAGTATAAGCTCCCCGCGCTTGAGTAACACCAATTGTACGCTGGGCAGATTGAATCATCGGTCGCCGCAAACTCACAACAATAAACTGGGCTTGTTCAGACTGTCGTTTTATCATTCTAGCTAATCGCTCCACATTTGCCCCATCCAGAAACATATCCACTTCATCAAAAGCGTAGAACGTAGACGGGCGGTAGCGTTGCAGTGCAAAGATAAAACTCAGCGCCGTCAGCGATTTTTCGCCTCCAGACATGGAAGCCAGCCGCTGAACGGGTTTACCTTTCGGGTGAGCGACTAGATTCAAACCGCTGCTGAAGGGGTCTTCCTCATCGTCTATCTGGAGATAGCCGTCGCCTTCTGAAAGTTCCGCAAAGATTGTCTGGAAGTTCTCATTAACCGCATCGAAAGCTTCTTTAAAAGCGCGCCGCCTGAGCGTGGTAAAGTTTTCGATCCTCAACAGCAGTTCAGTACGTTCTCCTTCCAATGTCGTCAACTTTTGACTCAATTCTTGCAAGCGTTCTTGAGTGCGGTTGTACTCTTCCAAGGCTAGCATATTGACTGGTTCTAGAGCTTGAATACGTTTGGCGATCGCCTTTACTTCTTGCTGCAATTCCA
The DNA here is from genome assembly GCA_031427135.1 of Cyanobacteria bacterium VAR_87_metabat_62. GTDB lineage: Bacteria > Cyanobacteriota > Cyanobacteriia > Cyanobacteriales > Microcoleaceae > Microcoleus. The sequence continues at coordinate 10,182 of JANPMV010000077.1, forward strand.
TCAAACTACCCTGAGTCACATTTTCGGGAATAGACGGCACTGGGTCGGGCATTTCCGCCCGCTGCGTGTCCAATAGAGTGCGGACTGCGGCCAATTGTTCCCGGCGTTCTTGCTGAGTTTCGTGCAGTTTTTGCAACTGCCATTGTAACTGCTGTTTGGCTAAATGCTGTTCTCGCAAGTTCGATTCTGCCCGATCGCGATCGCCCTTTTCCACGCCCAATTTTTCCTCAATTTCGGTCACGGATGCCTTAGCTTCGGCAATTTGCCCGTCGAGTTCCAACTGCTGCGAAACAATTCGGTCGATCGCCTCAGCACCCGTATTTTGCTGCACTTGCCATTCCTGCAACTTCTGACTGCCTTCCTTAATTTTCTCCTCCAACCGCCCGAATTGATTTTCCAAGTCTACAAGGCGCTGCTGGACATTTCTCAGAGCCAATTCTCGCTCTTGCAGTTGCGCTTCTTGTGTGCGCAAACCCGATTGCATTTGCTGCCATTCGCTGTGACTGTTCGACTCTTCCAACTGCGCCAAAGTTTGCCGATACTGCTGCAATTGAGATTCCTGTGCGGGTAATTGTGCTTCCAGCAACTGCAATCTCGACTGAGAATTAGTTAATTCCTGAGTATTTTTGGCAATTTGCGATCGAACTTGGGTTTGTTGCGCTTGCAAATTCTTAATTTCAGCATCCAACTGTTCCAAGCGCAACTGATTTTCGCGCAAACTCTGCTTCGCTTCCATCAATTCTTGGCTGCGAGTTTTGACTGAAACAGACGCAAGTTCGATCGCACTTTTGCACCGAACCAAAATCCGTTCAATTTCCTCAAGCCGTTCTTGCAAAGATGCGATCGTCCGCGCTTCCACAGCAGCCTCGCTAGCATCAACCGTACCAAAATGCAAGGTCGATCTGTTAGCAGAACTTCCGCCAGTCATCGCCCCGCTAGTTTCCAAAATTTCCCCGTCTAAAGTGACAATTCTGTATTGTCCCAAATAGCGGCGGGCATCACTGAGGTTGCTAAACACAACCGTACTGCCAAAAACGTAAGCAAAAATTTCCTGATAGCGCGAATCGCAGTCAATCAAATTCACAGCCGCATCCACAAACCCAGCCGCCCGCCGCAAATTTTCATTCACCGAAAATCTGCCACCTCTAATCTTATTCAAAGGCAAAAACGTCATCCTTCCGGCCCGTTTTTGTTTCAACAATTCGATCGCAGCAGCACCCACACTGTCATTTTCCACCACCATATTACCCATGCGACCGCCCGCCGCAATTTCCAGCGCCAACTGAAAGTGCGGCTCCACCCTGCCCAGTTGAGCCACCAAGCCGCAAACTCCGCCAATTCCGCTTTGCGCGACGATTTTTGCAGTAAACGTACCAGTCGCTTCTTGGAGTGCTTGAAACTGCACTTCGAGCTTGTCTAATTTGCGCTGTCTTTCCCGTTGTTCTTCCAACAAACGAGTTTGAGTTTCCTGTTGCAGTTGCAATTCTTGTTCAGCTTCCACTAAAATCTGATTCAGCGATGCTACTTGCAAAGATGCGATACCTTTGGTTTCCCCAAGCCGAGATTGCTGAACTTTTTTCGCTTCTATTTCCTGTTCCAATACTTGCAGCGATTGGTTTTGTTCTTGAATTTGACTTTGCAGGCGATCGACTCTTTCACCAATTGCAGCTTGTTCCGCGCGTTCAGGTTCAAGACTTTGCTGAATAACTTCGATTTGGCGGTGCAATTCCGTTTGTTGCTGCACCCAAGCTTCGGCCGTCGAGGCGATCGCACTTGCAACTTCCCGACTTTCATTTAAACTTAACTGAGCACCGTCCCGCTGTGATTGCAAAGTTCCTATTTGAGACTTAACATAAGATATTTCAATCTCAATTTGCTCCAAACTTTGCCGAAATTGCCGAGTTTCTTGCTCAGTTTGTGCTATGTTCGCCGCCATTTGTCCAGCGGTTGTTTCCAAATCCTGTTTGCGGTTTTGCAGTTGTCGCCGTTCCGCTTCCTGAGTTGCAATACTCGCTTGCAAAGCCAACAATTCCGACTCGCCCAAAGCTTTGACGCGGGCATTCAGCGCGTCAAGTTCGGCGGTTGCTGCTTGAATTTGAGTGGTAATTGCTTGCACTTGTTCGGTGAGATCGGTAGAAGTGCGATCGCCCGATTCGATTTGTTCCCGCAGTTTCCATTCTTGCTTTTGCAACTGGCGGAATTTCAGGACTATTTCCCACTGCGATTTTTCTTGAAATTCCGCCCGCAACTTTTGGTACTTTTCGGCTTTTGTGCGATCGTTAGCTAATCTATCACGCTGAGAAATCAACTCTTTTTCGACAATGCCGCTGCGTTCTTCCACATCCTTAACTTCATCCAACTTCTGCCTAGCTAGAGAGATTTTGCGATCGAACTGAGCCACTCCTGCCAACTCGTCAATGATTTCTCGGCGTTCCTTAGAATTCATCGAAATAATGCTCGTAACGTCTCCTTGCAATACAACGTTATAGCCTTCGGGATAAATTCGCAAACGGTTAAGTTGTTCGTGCAGTTGAGTCAGCGTACAAGGTGCGCCATTAATGTAATAAGTTGAAGTGTAAGTACCTTGGCGAGTTACTCGAAGTTTGCGCGTGACACTCCACTCATCCGGTTTGGGATTTGGGATTTGGGCTTTGGGATTAGTAGCGAGTAGTTGTCCGTTATTGTCTTGAGTTGCTGCAATTTTTATCTCTTCGACTTCTTCAACAGATAACTCATCCGAGTTGGGATTAACAGGAGATGATTGTCCGTTATTGTCTCCAGTTTCCGCAATTTCTATCCCTTCGACTTCCCCAGTTTCAACAGATAAATCATCCGATTCTGGATTAGCCGATAATTGTTCCTGATTGTCTTGAGTTTCTGCATTGTCATCCTCATCGTCATCCTGGGTGAACCATTCATCCCCCACATCTTCCAGCGCAAAAGTAGCAGTAACGCTAGCTTCGATAGTACCGCGCTTATTTTGAGCCGTGTTCACCAAATCCGGCAAACGTTCAGCCCGCATTCCCTTAGAAGTCGAAAGTCCGAGACAAAACAGCAAAGCATCGAGGATGTTGGACTTCCCAGAACCGTTGGGCCCGGAAACCACAGTAAAACCTGGTAGCACGGGAATGGCCGTCGTGCCGCCAAAAGATTTAAAGTTAGTTAATTCGATCCGTTTAATGTGAACCATATGCTAGTAATAGCTTTGGCTCTACTAAGGTGTTGTCACAGGGTAGCACAGGCAATAGGGCGATCGACAATATATAAACTTTCCGGCCTTGTCGATCGAACAGATATCTTACACGTTTGTCGATCGCCCCGTCGGCTCGTACTCAAAAAGCTTGTTGAGAATCGTGCTACATCTGTGATCCGACCGACAGCCACAAACAAACAGTAAATTTTGATACAGATAACTCCATGAGAATCGATCGGTATTATTTGTGCGATCGTAACCTGAAAGCCTCACCCAGCCACAATGGGAGCAAGTATAATACCAGGAATTCTTAACATCCCCCCTGGACATATAAAAACTTTCCGGTAAAAGCGAACCAAAATTAACTCAATTGGCGTAAGTCCCACGCTGTAATTGTACTCAATTCAGCGTTGGGATATAAGCTAAGCAAGGTCTATGAAAAAAGAGCGACAATTTCCTCAAAAGTCTAAGATATAAGTGGTTGCGACCCACCCACTCGACTGCAAACAACAGGCTACAGTAGCAGTAAAATGCTTGGCCCCGGACACAGGGCGAGAGAAAAGGG
>JANPMV010000078.1:0-12968 GCA_031427135.1 Cyanobacteria bacterium VAR_87_metabat_62
TTGTTGTGGGTTTATGTGATATGGGTTGTTTTGGGTTGTGGGGTATTGGTATAATATCAATTCGGGAACCGCGGTATTTACAAGCGCGGAGCGGGCTGTGCCGTGTCCCTACCGCTATAAATGGTCGGGACACGGCACTGCCGTCTCCTCCGTCTCCTCTGTTTATATCATTCCGATGCAAACGGATTTGATATCAATGCCCAATGCCCGATGCGCGATGCCCGATGCCTTCGGATAAGGCACACTATAAGTTAGCTACAAAATTTCACATTGCCTGTAAACTGCCCATGATTTGGCCATTCAAGCCTCGCTACCGCAAACAAATTGCTCGCATCGAAGTCACCGGCGCCATTGCTGGAGAAACCCGCAAACGAGTTCTAGAAGCCCTCAAAACTGTTGAAGAACGCAAATTTCCGGCTTTGCTGCTGCGGATAGACTCTCCCGGCGGCACTGTTGGCGATTCCCAAGAAATCTACAGCGCGCTGAAGCGTTTGCGCGAAAAAGTCAAGATTGTTGCCAGTTTTGGCAATATCTCGGCTTCTGGAGGAGTTTACATCGGCATGGGAGCCGAATATATCGTTGCTAATCCGGGTACAATTACCGGTAGTATTGGCGTGATTATCCGGGGGAATAATATTGAACGGCTATTGGAAAAGGTAGGCGTTTCTTTTAAGGTGATTAAATCGGGGCCGTATAAAGATATCTTGGCATTCGATCGCGAATTGACGGAACCAGAACAGCAAATTTTGCAAGATTTAATCGACACCAGCTACCAGCAGTTCGTAGAAACCGTCGCCGAAGCCCGGAAACTGACTGTTGAGAATGTGAAAAGTTTTGCCGATGGCCGTGTTTTTACCGGCCAGCAAGCTTTAGAGTTAGGTTTGGTCGATCGACTAGGAACAGAAGAGGACGCTCGCCGCTGGACAGCCGAACTCGCCGGACTTGACCCGGAAAAAACCGAAACCTGCACTCTGGAAAAACAAAAACCTTTTCTAAATCGCGTCTTGGGGAGTAGTCTGGATACATCCGGGTTTTCAGCTTACAAGAATTTGCTGGAATTTGAGATGTCTACTAGCGGTTTGCCGCTGTGGATGTATCGCCCGTGATTAAATAGATTAGTCATTAGTCAGCAGTCGTTAGTCATTAGCTACCCTCTTGATGATTCGGCGATTGAAATCGCTACTACACAAACGAAGTCGGCCTGCGCCGACTAAGAAATAAAGTGGGTATTTAAGCATAATTTAGTATAACTACTTATTACTGACTAATCACTAATGACCAATGACTAATGACTAATAACCAATAACTAAAACATGGAGAATATTTGCGTGGAATGGCAAGTGCGGGCGATTCGCGGGGCAACTACTGCTAGCGATAATTCAGTGGCAGCAATTCGAGAAGCGGTGAAGGAATTATTAGATGAATTAGAAGCAAGAAATGATATAAATCCAGATTTAATTATTAGTGCTACGTTTTCTGCTACTCGCGATTTAGATGCTGTGTTTCCCGCCGCGATCGCCCGCGAACGTCCTCACTGGTGTAATGTTCCTTTATTGGACGTGCAGCAAATGCACGTTGAGGGTTCTTTGCAACGCTGCATTCGGTTTTTGATTCACGTTAATTGGCCGGCACACGTTGAAATTTATCATCCTTATTTGCGGGGAGCTCAAAATTTGCGGCCTGATTGGAATCTAGCGGTGGCGGTGGCTGGGGAAAAGTAGACCGAGGTTGTAAAGGTCGATCGCCCTGACAATTCTATCGCAAGGGCGCGTAAATGCCAAGGAAACCGGGTTTTTACCAGTGTTAAAGGCTCACGTTTAATATTTACGTAAAAAACCAGGTTTCAGCCGAGCGCCCTAATTTAGCAAGGGCGATCGACCGATTGTACTCTCAATGGCTTGAGAAGTTGCTGGTTAACGTATATGTTGAGTGTGCGAGTTGCCAAGGGCGATCGCTCCCAAACTTGGAAAATTGCATAGTTTTATTTTGGATTTGCGGCTAGTTTCAGTGTCGCAAAATGTCAATCGACGCACCTCGGGCGATCGGCAAAACCCTGATTATCTCGTTGAGGTGCGTCGATAACTCTTATCACGGATTAACTCAAAAACCCCGGCGGTTGAAACCGCGTCTACACAAACAAAACCCGACGAAAGCGGGTTGAAGAGTCGTAGCGTAGCGGGGCGTAAGCCATCGCACATTTCTCTCAAATTCGATATTTCTTAGTCCGCAGAGGGAGACATGGTTTGACAAGACACGGTTTATAACCGCCAAGGATTTCAAGGGAATTAATATTATTTCGCTTGTCTGCGGAGGCAGACTTTGTTTGTATAGACGCGGTTTCAACCGCCTCCTTGATAAACTGCGAAAAACCCGGTTATAAAGGTTTTTATACGCAAGTCCCAAAACTCATAAATTACAAACAAAAAAAACCCGGCTTCTCAAAGAAACCGGGTTTTAACTAATCAGATGCTTTCTTGTGATGCAACCTAATCCCTAAAAAGATGTCATATATAAAACTCCAAAAGTCCTTTTTCCCTTCCAATATTCCCAAACTTTGAGGGGAACCTTTCTCGTCCAACAGCGGCTTCACAGCTTCGTAAGCTGGCTTGTAATTGTACCAAGGAATTGAAGGCCAAAGGTGATGAATTAGATGATAGTTCTGCCCCAAAATTAAGACATTCAGAATCGGATTCGGATAGACTCTGGCATTTTTCCAACGATCGCGATCGTGGAACGGACGGTGCGGCAAATAATCGAAAAATAACCCCAACGCCAACCCCACCACCAAAGCCGGAGAAAACCAAAAATTCAGCACGTAACCTAAATGGTCGTGTTGAATCGAGATATAGACGATCGCAATTACAAACAAACGGCTGAAAAACCACTCCCAGAGTTCATTTTTTCGCCACAGCTTGCGCTTAAAAAAGAAAATCTCGTGGTAAAAAAACCTCGCAGCAATTAACCACAAAGGCCCACCAGTCGAAACATAATGGTCTGGATCGTTTTCTGGATCGTTAACGTGGGCGTGATGCTGCATATGTACCCGCGTAAACACCGGAAATGCAAAACCCAACATCAGCGCACTACCGTGTCCCAAAATAGCATTCATCGTGCGATCGCGATGGGCTGCATTATGAGAAGCATCGTGAATCACCGTCCCCGCCATATGCAAAGCCAACACATTCAATGAAAAACAACACCATTGGGGCCATTCCCAAAACCAGAAACCTAAGTAAGAAATGACAATAATCCCTAATGCACTTAAAAACAGCAGCAGCGTCGGATTCAAGTCACCAGGAGGACTTAGAAACTCTTTCGGCACTGTCAGCGGCCGTCCTGCCTCCGACATCTTTGTTAAGACTCCTTCATATTTCACACTTGCGTAGTATAAGATACAACTCTCTAAATAGTAAAGTTTTGTGAAATATCTGTATCTAAGATTAATTTCTCCACGTCAGGAAGGGATGAGGTGCTATTTTGAACGAAAAGCACCGATCGGCTGCTGAAAAACCGTGTAAATAAAAAAATTATGGCATCACCGCAATTTGATTTTACGAGAAACTCGGGCGATCGTTCGCTGCAACACCAAAGGGGCAGATCCAAGCAGTACCGCGCATCTTGGCAAACCGCTGTCGGACTGGCAATAGCATCAAGCATCCTGCTTGTCGGCTGCGGTGGTGAAGTCGAAAATTCCACCACTACCACCACCACAACTGAAGTTCCCGATAGTGTCCAACGCGCTTTTGCTGCTGCACATCCCGGAGTTTCGCCCGCCTGGGAAAAACAATCCTACGGATACGAAGCAGAATTCGTCAAAGATGGTATAGAATACGAAGTCGAATTTTCGGACAACGGTCAGTGGCTGGAAACCGAATACGAAGTCACTCAAGATTATCAATTTTCCTTGCTCGTGCTCGATAAAGTCAAGCGCGAACACCCAGGCTGGGCCCTTACCAAGCGGGAGGTAGAAATCACGCCCCAAGGCAAATTTTACGAAGTTGAAATCGAACAGGGCGGTCAACAAATCGAGCTGTATTTCGACGAACGCGGCAACAAAGCACAAAATAATAACGAAGACGCTTAAACCTGCGTGCGATGATTGAGCCTTGACTCGATCGACTTTGGCGCAGTCCGAGATTTAAAGCCGGCGCGATCGGCAAATGCGATCGGCGCAGTGGTAGAGTTTTCTTGTAGTATGAGCATTTGAACTGTCTTTCCAACATCTCGATAACACCCCGATGCAACCGCCAAAAGCTCTACGCCGAACCAAAATCGTCGCCACCATTGGCCCAGCCACTTCCGATCCACAAGTGCTGCGCCAGCTTATAGAAGCAGGTGCGACAACTTTACGACTCAACTTTTCCCACGGAACAGAAGAAGACCACCAACGCAGCATTCGCTTAATCCGGCAAACATCCTTTGAACTCAACCAGCCGGTCGCCATCCTCCAAGACCTCCAAGGCCCGAAAATTCGCTTGGGCCGCTTTGAAACAGGGTCAATTGTCGTCAAAAACGGCGACCCATTCATTTTAACCAGCCGCCCGGTACCTGGAACCGAACTAATTTCTTCCGTTACCTACGAACCCCTAGCAGACGAAGTTCCAGAAGGAGCCGTGATTCTGCTCGACGACGGGAAAGTCGAAATGGTCGTCGAAAAAGTAGACCGCAATTCCCGCGAACTCTACTGTCGCGTCGTTGTCGGTGGTCCGCTTTCCAACAATAAAGGCGTAAACTTTCCCGGTGTTTACCTGTCAATTAAAGCCCTGACAGATAAAGACCGCAAAGATTTAATGTTCGGACTCGACCAAGGTGTCGATTGGGTCGCGCTGAGCTTCGTGCGGAATCCCCAGGATATGCTCGAAATCAAAGAACTGATAGCCAGTGCGGGTAAGCAAGTACCGGTGATCGCAAAGATCGAAAAGCACGAGGCGATCGAGCAAATGGAAGAAATCCTGGCCCTTTGCAACGGCGTGATGGTCGCCCGGGGCGATTTGGGAGTAGAACTTCCCGCCGAAGATGTGCCGATTTTGCAAAAGCGGTTGATTGCGACTTCTAACCGCATGGGAATTCCGGTAATTACCGCTACCCAGATGCTCGACAGCATGGTGAACAATCCCCGTCCCACCCGCGCCGAGATTTCGGACGTGGCGAACGCGATTCTGGACGGAACCGATGCGGTGATGCTTTCCAATGAAACTGCTGTCGGCAATTTCCCCGTCGAAGCAGTAGCGACGATGGCGAGAATTGCGGTGCGGATGGAGAGGGAAGGAATTAAGGGCAATATTAGGAATGTAGAAGATATTGGTCGATCGATCACCAACGGCATCAGCCAAGCAGTCAGCCAAATTGCCGAACAGTTGAACGCAGCAGCAATTATGACGCTGACCAAAACCGGCGCTACAGCCCGAAATGTTTCCAAGTTCCGCCCGAAAACTCCAATTTTGGCAGTCACTCCCCACGTTGACGTAGCCCGTCAACTCCAACTCGTCTGGGGTGTCAAGCCTTTGTTGGTGCTAGATTTGCCCTCCACCGGTCAGACATTTCAATCTGCAATCAATGTCGCCCAAGAAAAACAGTTAGTCTCCGACGGCGACTTGGTGGTGATGACAGCCGGTACTCTGCAAGGGGTAGCTGGCTCAACGGATTTGATTAAAGTTGAGATGGTAACAGCGGTTTTGGGTAAGGGAACCGGTGTCGGTTTGGGCTCGGTGAGCGGCATGGCCAGAGTTGCTCGCACTGCTGCGGATGTGGCGAATTTCCACCCCGGAGACATTTTGGTAGTCAAGCACACCAGCGCTGATTTTGTGGAAATGATTCGCAAAGCAGCCGGTGTGGTGACAGAGGAGGATAGTTTGACTTCTCACGCCGCGATTATCGGTTTGCGTTTGGGCGTGCCGGTGATGGTAGGCGTGGAGAATGCCACGCGGGTAATTCGGGACAAAACTATGCTGACGCTGGATATGCAGCGGGGTTTAGTTTATTCCGGCGCTAGAGCGGGCGGGACTGACAGCGAATTAGCCGTTTAACAAGTTCTAAGTTTAGAGTTTTGAGTTGTGGAGCTTTGAATTGAATTTTACAACTCATTGCTTTTTGGTTGACTTTGTGCTATAATCAAAAATTGTCTGTGCCGATGTAGCTCAGGGGTAGAGTATTCGATTCGTAATCGAACGGTCGTGGGTTCAAATCCCACCATCGGCTTACAAAAAAAACACCTATTTTCAAGGGTTATACGGCTTGTGAATGCTGTAGAACTTTTATTTTGTCTGTGGTTTGTCTGTTTACTTTGGAGGGCGGGGGAGGCGAAAACTCAGGGGACTAAGGATTTGATTGAGGGCGCGCAGTTGTTCAGCAGTGCCCAAACAAATTAGCATATCTCCTCCTGCGATCGCCGTTTCTCCGGTAGGCCCCACAATCAAAGTCCCGCCAGCGCGCCGCACCGCTAAAACTAAGGCTCCAGATTGCGATCGCAACTTGGCATCTCTCAAACTGTGCCCGACATAGACACAACTATTGGGATCGACCAAAAATTCTTCCATGTAAAAAGAACTATCAGTGCCCGTCAAAACACCGTCTAAAAAATCCATAACTTGAGGCCGCAAAGCCGCCGCTGCCATCCGTTTTCCGCCTGTGATGTAGGGGGATACGACGGCATCAGCGCCACCTCGCTGCAACTTCTTTACGGCTTCTTCTGTGGTGGCGCGGGCGATCGCCCGCACCTTCGGATTTAGGGTTTTCGCCGACATGACAGTATATAAATTTTCGGCATCCGAAGGCAAAGCTGCTACTATGCAAATTGCCCGATCGATCCCGACATTCAGCAAAGTTTCGTCCAGAGTAGCGTCTCCGGCTACAGCCGTGTACCCCAGCGTCAAAGCTGCCTCGATCGACTGCACGGCAGAATCTATCACCACAAAAGGGATATTTTCCGCCTGAAATTCCAAGGCAATTTGTCGCCCCGTGCGCCCAAAACCGCAGAGAATGTAATGCCCGATTAAAGAATCTACCAAACGCCGCTGCTGCCTAATTCTTGCACCTTCTTGAAAATATCCTTGAATCAGCGCTTCTGTAAAGCGGTTGACAATAAAACCAATACCAATCACGCCCATCAAAATTAGGCACATGGTAAACATCCGCCCGCGTCTGCCGAGGGGGTGAATTTCGCCGTAGCCCACAGTTGCTAACGTAAATACTGTCATGTAAGCGGCATCAAGCAGAGACCATTTTTCAATCTGCCAATACCAGAGAGTACCTGTGCAAAAAATGCCACCGAGGGCGATGACACCGCCCGTTAACTGTGTTTGTAAGCGCTGGTACTTTTGCTCTAGAGTTGAATACACCGATCGGTCTGACCTATGATTTATTAGCTGCTACCAAATTAGCTTAAATTTAATTCAGCTTGAGTGCATCTCATATTTGCAAATATATTCGTAGGGGCGAAGCATTTCGGTAGTAAATCTCTGGTTCTCATTAATTGTCTGCCGAAATGCTTCGCCCTTGCACTCATAGAGATGCACGCTTCAGTTTTAGCAGCGGCTTGGTAGAGTTTTGACCGTTAGACTTTGAGAAACTGCAAATGAATGTCGATCGACTGGGGGCAGAGGATAGAAGGATAAGTCGAGCGTCACAGTTTGGCGTTCGAGTTTGATAAGTTGCCATTGAATGCCATTGCTAACTCTATCATAAATGATGAGATTGATTGGGTTTATTGAAAATAAGTTGCCATAATTTTTAGCCCTCTGTGTGGGAGTTTCTTTTTACGAACCGCGAAGACGCAAAGGACGCCAAGGAAGAGTAAAGAAGAAAAGCAGGTGAATTTTAAAATATCTATCAATGGAAGGGTTTATGCTGAGGACAGATTCGCTATCTTGAAAATAAGTCACCAAAATCTTTAGCAATCTGCAACGGTTGGCTGTTTTGGCAGGCTGCACAATCATCAGAGTTAAAATAAGTTGATTCCATGCAAAATACCGCTGGTTTACTCCCAAAAATAGATGCGCTGAGTCTTTCTAAAAAGCAACCCGCACTTCCAAATTATGAAGCAGCCGATCGCCAATTTGTCAATTTGCTAGAAGTCGAGGATTTAGACAAGACGGTGGCGGCAAAGCCATTACTTGTTAGCGAGCTGGAAAGCGCGATCGCACTGGCTATTCGATCGGCTTATCAAGACGACGATGAGGCTGCTCACCGCTTCTTGCAGCGGGTGCTTTACCGGATCAATCGCCTCAATTTGTTTTGGTATGACGATTTGCGCCGCTACAATAACGAGCGATCGCACTATTTGCGTTCCGTGCGCGATCGCATTGAGGAACCTTGGCAGCAGTGGGAAATCGCGCAAATCGACGTTGCAGCGGTGCAAAAATTGCCGGATGTCAAGCAAGCGCTGCGCGAGCGCGCTGCTGCTGATGTCGATCCTCCGCTAACTCAGACCGATCGCTATTGGCGGGAACAGATGACAGCAGCCGGATACAGACACCTGCTGGCGATCTCCTCTTTCGAGGGTTTAGTTGAAGCCAGCCACCTTTCTCGCATCCTCGGCGGTGTCGGCAACGAAATTCAGTCAACGCTGACGCGGGTGCTGATCGAAGAATACGGCGGCGGTCGCCTCCCCCGCAAGCACTCGACGTTTTGTGCTCAAATGCTGGCTGAATTCGAGATGAGTACGGAACCGGAAGCGTACTTCGATTTAGTGCCTTGGCAAGTCCTCGCAGGCACTAATCACAACTACCTGCTGACGGAACGCAAGCGCTATTTTCTGCGCTACAACGGCGGACTCACTTATTTTGAGGTGGCCGGGCCCGTCGCTTACCGCAATTATGTAGCCGGCGCCCAGCGTCTGGGCCTCTCGCAGGCTGCGATGGGTTATTGGGAACTACACGTCAAAGAAGACGAGCGTCACGGCCGCTGGATGTTGGATGAAGTGGCGATCCCGCTGGTTGATAGATACCCGCAGGATGCGTGGGAGCTGGTGTTGGGGTACGATCAGGCGAAGTCGATCGGCGATCGGGCTGCTGCTGCTGTAGTGCGATCGATCCAAACCGCAGAACAGAATTAACAGCTATCTGGTAGGGTGCATCAGTCTCTGATGCACCCTACCAGGGCTTATTTTAAAATGCTGTCATTAACTGAATTAGCTCGATCGACAAATCTCTTTGCGACTTTTGCTGCTTCTTAAACAAAACTCCAGCCAGCAGATAGATATTTTCCGAATAAAAAGCCATTCCCTGTTTTCGGAGATTGGCGATCGCGCTTTTCACCTTTGGCTCCGAACTGTAATAGCCAAAAGTTAAAGGTGCAATTTCAAAATTCGCAACCGAGTAGCCTCGATCCAACGCATAATCGATCAAACCCACAGGATTAGAATAGCTAGAAACCATCAGCAAAACTTTGTCGCAGTCCAAAGATAAAAGTTTCTTAGCAATTGTAGAACCATCACTTCCGCCGTGCAGCAGCGGCTGGTAAATCTTGTCATCCACCGCCGGCAAGTAAGGCGGATTTGAGATTATACAATCCGCCGACTGGTATAAAGGCGAATCAAAAAAAGAGCAATTGTGGACGGTGTATTGTTCGCTGAGTTCATATTGCTTAATTTGAGAATGAGCAATTTTCCAAGCTACATTATTCAGCTCAAATCCCTGTATTGTCCCGTCAAAATCTGTTCTCAGCAAAGACTTAATCACTGGACTTCCCTCTCCAGAACCAAACTCTACGATAAGTCGATCGTTGTCGCTGGCATTTAACACTAAACTTTCCAAAGAGTGCGCGTAAAAATCCGATTCTTCCGGGCAATGGAATACCTGTTTCAGGGGATGGGATGAAGTGAGCATAAATTCTGTAACAAAGTTTACTTTTTTCAAAGTATCGAATAAGTAATAGTGCAGCCATCTGTCGCAAGACCTATTTTATAAACTTGTGAAATCTCTCTCTTCCTGTTTTACCTGCGACGCTAAAATAACTATTACTGCCGACAGACAATAAAAATAACGAAATTAATCCGATTGACAGATTGCAATTAGAGCGATTGCTGTTGATATAGGTACATGAGCAACTAATCATGAATATTAATAGTCGTAAATATGACTTTTTTTAATTATTCAGTTCCGCCTCTGCGCCGCAAACAGCTTAACCTGGATGTTCAGGATTTAGAAGGACTTTGGCAGGTTCAGTTTCCCCTAGGAAAAAATCGATTTTATTCAACATTTTATACTCGGCTCGACCAAGCTTGCCTGCTGTGGAGCTTGCTGTTAATACCCATGTTTGGCACGGCACATTTTTTTTCTATGAGTTGGATGCTACAAGCAGGTTTGTGGTCAGCGATCAGCCTTGTAGGTACAGCAACAATGGTAAGCAGGACATACTATTGGGTCAAAATACAACGCGAACCTGGGTGCTTTACGGTTGGGTAATATTGATGTTATTAGGATTGTTGCTGACCGATTTGGGCATTTTTTTAGGTTGGGGAAAAGTGTTGGCTAATCTCTGTCCGCTCTGGTTGGAAATGAGCGGAGTTGGGTATTTCTTGACTGGATTAGCAGTGCGATCGCGCGCCCTTTTAACCGCAAGTTTATTTCACCTGTTGGGGATTTTGATTTTGCCTTATACCAGCGGTTGGTCTTTCCTGTTTACCGGAGCCGTAATGGTATTTAGCTTGCTGGTTTTAGCCGAATGGCAATGGGATATGCGGCACCCGATTAACCATGCTGCATTAACTCCAGAACAGCAGCAATTTAATCAGAAACAGCAGCGACTCCGACAGCTATCAACATAAATCATTACCCGCGATTCATCAGTCATCAGCAATATACTGATGAGTGATGATTCGATGATGTGCGATCGAACAACTTCAATCAAATTCGTTGGTAGTGATGAGTTCAGTCCTCCTAAAATTGGGAGGACTGAAGTCCTGACTGCTAAAACTGATAACGGTGATTTTAGCGAACAAAAGCAGACTGAGGACTAATTGCCACCAGACTGTACGGATTTGTGGGTTTGGTTAGTATCGTCGCCCTTGTGATGCCACGTGCCGCCTTCCCCTTGAACATATTCAGACTTAACGCTGTTCCAAGCAACGCGGGTAGCAGCATCTTCGCTCATTCCATCTTCGCTAGCGCTCTTAAAAGCAGCCTGAAAAATATGCTGTGCCCCTAGGGGCAATTCTTGTGCTTCTGAAGGTAAGGTGTCAAATTGTTGTTCTGGCATAATGACTTCCAATTATTAAACATAACTTTTATTTTATATACTCAACTCAACTACCTTCCTCTCTCTAAAAGCAAGTTTAAGACCGCATTTTTTTCAGTCCGAAGACAGATGTAATATTAAATTTATGGCGCTGCTAGAAGGCAATTTGCTTGCCGTTGCTGCTTTAGGGGGATTTGGGTAATTTCCCTGCTCAAAAAGCCACTAATCTGACTTCGGCTTTTTTACCTGTGAACTCAGAAAATACGTCAGCGCAGCGATTACTAAAGCGATACTCGCTCCAAATGGAAGGATGTTCGTGCCGCCGTTCCACTTAACTACCTCAGAGAGAAACAATACACTCAACACTACTACAATCACGCTGGTGAGTTTGCTTTTCAGGTCGTCGATGGTGTGAATCTCCAGCCAGTGTGGTACTTTAATGCGCTCGTCAATAAACAACTCGTAAAGTCCGAGTGCAGTAATGTAAAATACTGTGGCAAGCAGAAACAAATCTACAACTTCGATGAAAGATAGAACCAGTCTTTTGGAGTTTTCGCTGGAAATCTCTCCCGCAGTTATCACGTGAGCGATGGTGGTGATAGTTTCCAGGGCACCGTAGATCAAAAGCGTTACGGAGGCTGCGAAAGAACCGAGTACAGCGATTAACATTAGATAGCGACTTTTGGCAAGAATTCGATGCAGCATAGTTGATATCCGCTTGGGAAATGTGTTAGAGAACAACCGCTCTCTGGCATACCTTTGGTTTTACTATATCAGGGTTTAGCCGATCGCACTCACAAGCAATTCTGCTCACCCGCCGGTTAATGCAATGTCACGCGGGATCAGATCGCCCTGAGTTCGCCTTCCTCAGAAGGCGGCGGTGCATTGATGTTTCCCGGTTACAACCGTTCTGCCGACTCTAAGCGATCGCCCAGCTCACGTGAGATAATTTAGTTTCCTGGGAAAGTTTGAGCAGTATTCTGCCAAAGCCAAAATTGCCAGTAAGTTAAGCAAAAATAGCACTCAAAAAAAAATTAAACTAGCTCATCTGGCGGAGCTATTGCTGAGCGAAACGCTAACCCAAAATATTTCAGATCGACCTGGTTTAAATCCCCCCTGCGTAAGTGGAATTTAGCTACTGGGACAGCAAATTAAATATCATCCACCACCTGAAATAAAACATCAGTTTGCCAAAACTCTTCCTAAAGATGAATGGCGAACTTGGACGATCGCTCATAGCTTATAAATTGTTGACGTTGCAGTGTAACTTTGCATAAAAATAATCGAGCTGACGGGACTAAATTTGTTCCTTTACCTTCGTTATTCCGCAGCGAATGTTAGAAAAGTTGCACGTTACGCTGTCAATTTGACAATGCGGTTTTGGCATCAGAAGCGATCGCAAGACTCCACAAAAAGCAAGCATTAACCATGAAATATTCTAAATTGTTGAAAGTTGTTTTAGCAGGCGCTTGTACTTTAGGTTTAGCAACGGTTTCCTTCGCAGTGCCTGCTTCTGCCCAGTCAGGCGGCGGTGCTGGCGGCGGTGCTGGCGGCGGTGCTGGCGGTACAAGCGGTACAACCGGTACGACGGGTACTGGCACAAGCGGTACAACCGGTACGACGGGTACTGGCACCAGCGGTACAACCGATACGACTGGTACTGGCACCAGCGGTACAACCGGTACGACTGGCACCGGCACCAGCGGTACAACCGGTACGACTGGCACCGGCACCAGCGGTACAACCGGTACGACTGGCACCGGCACCAGCGGTACAACCGGTACGACTGGCAC
>JANPMV010000079.1:0-38749 GCA_031427135.1 Cyanobacteria bacterium VAR_87_metabat_62
GAAACTCGATGGCGCGCGTCTCTAAGTGTGCGTCGTGCCGCTGTCACAAAAGAAAAATCCCCCGAGGGGGACTGAAACAGGCCGAAACAGATATCAAGGTCTTCAACCCCGCGTTGTCTCACAAGAAAAATACCCCGAGGGGGACCGCCAGGGCCGCGGCAGAAAAATGTAAAAAAAATTGGATATACATTATAATTAATAAATAGTAATCCCAAAATAATTTTTTTTTATTAAATAATTTGGGCTTACTAATTAATATTTATACTTTTTTTTTACATTTTTTTAGCTTATTCTGGCTCCGGCAGTGCGGTGCCCCCCGGGGGTTATATGTTTTGGCACCCGCCACTGCCGTCTCCTTCTTTGTGTCAACTGCTGTGTCCCTACCCGCACCTGCAACTTTTAAGCAACCTTGCGTGGTTAAAAGCTAAACTGAGTGCGGAGATTTCCGACAAATACCGTCGGGTTGCCATCAAAATTGTTGGCATTAAAGATAGCATAAAATGCTGGGACGATCGCAATATTATTCGTAATCGGGTAGTAGTACGATCCCTCTACTTCGTACTGAGTCCCGCCATTACCGCCGCCGGAGAGCAAAAATCTGCGGCCGGATATATAATCCTGGGGAATCACAAAGGAAAGTACACCCAGCGCCCCTTTTTTTCCAATATCGGGAAATCCCATGCCGACTTGCAAAGATTGTAGCTTAATATCTCCGCCAGCGCGATCGCGATTTACCGGATTCACCTCAAGTTGTCCGTAGGAATAGCGCCCGAATAAACCAAAATTCCGGCCCAGCAACCAATCAAAATTGACCACAAAAGTATCAGCGCCGGAGTCTCTAACTTTCCCCCCAAAACCGTCATCTGCATAGCCGTAAGGCAGCGGTTCGCCCACTGCGCCGCCGATGAATCCATTATAAGGTTTGAGGCTCGATCACGCGTAAAGCAACCGCAGATTGAAAGAATTGCTGGGGGAGTATTCCAACTGCGCTGTCATCGTGTTTGAACTGTTGAACAAACCCTCGCTGGGATTGCTAGCCGTATTAAATACCGCCGGATTCAAAAATTCGGTATTTTCCGCCATATAAGCAGCCGTAAACCTGAGCGGTTTGGCAACTTGCCAAGTGACAGCAGCGCCCGCTCCGCGATCGACTGCATTTAACAGTGTACTTCTGTTCGAGTTAAAACTGGTTGCACCCTTCATAAAAAACGTGAAGCGATTGCCATCAAAATATCGATTGCCGCAAATTCTTCTTGCAGTTTTTGGAGTTTTTGTAAATCTTCTTTCTTGACTAAATTCGAGGTTCCTGCTGTTATCAACTCCGCCACTTTATCGAGACACGCATTCAACCCGGCGGCGAATTTGTAGCGTGTCATGGCTCGATTTCCGCGATAGGTTCCGTCGGGATATCCCGCGATGCAGCCGTAGCGCTCAACTAAGGATTGCAGTGCTTGAAATGCCCAATCTGTGGGTTTGACATCGCTGAGTTGGGAAACTGAGGTGACTTGCTCGATTTCGGCAGCTTCGTTTGTTTCAAGGCTGTCTGTT
This sequence comes from Cyanobacteria bacterium VAR_87_metabat_62, assembly GCA_031427135.1. Classification (GTDB taxonomy): domain Bacteria; phylum Cyanobacteriota; class Cyanobacteriia; order Cyanobacteriales; family Microcoleaceae; genus Microcoleus. Next base: position 1,549 of record JANPMV010000079.1, read on the forward strand.
TGTGGGATTTCGGCGATAGTTGTCGGATTTTGCTCTGTTTGAATTGACTCGGCTAATTCGTTCGATTCGCCGGATGTTTGGGCTGCTGTTTCTGTCTGCTTTATTTCGCTATTTTTAGAAAATTCGGCAATTTTTTCGCTGTCGGTAGCGACGAAAATATTCTCAGCTTGCGGTTGCTTTTCGAGTTCGATATCGGCGGTTGTTTCTGGTTTTCTCGCAGGTTTTATCTGTGTGTCAATTGGTAAAATCCCCAATTCTACTACTGGTAATTCGGTTGTTTGGGTGGTTGCTTGCTCGGTTCCCAAAACAGAATTTTCCGCAGCATAGCTTGCAGGAGAATACAATAAATTAATACAAAAAAAGGCTGGCGTTGCTGTCAGCAGAATTTGGAAAAATAAAGATTTAGACATGAGCCTCACACCGTAAATATCGAATAGCAAAATGGGAGGCAGAGCCTCCGAATCTGCGTTACCAGGCAGAGCCTGGTAACGAGTAGAATACCCCTCGATTTCTTAGTCCGCGAAGGCGGACTTTGTTTGTGTAGTAGCGGTTTCAACCGCCGAACCATCTCGGACAACGGCAATATATTCGATCGCCTTTTAAGTCAGCGGTTTGCGATCGCCCGCAGCAGGTAAAGCCCGCTCTGCTTTCGGAGGCAAAAAGCTCTCGTCAACTATTTGATTAACTGGCGGGGCTGCAATTTTCAAGGCTTCTGCTACTTGTTTGGCTGTCGCTTCCAGACGTGCCGGATCGACTCCGCCCAAGCCTACTTTTTCGACTTCGGGAGTTACATACAGTCTTTCTAAAGCAATTTGCAGGCGGCGCTTTTCGGCGTTTTTGTCCATCAAGCTATCTCCCGCTTTTACCACGGATTCCAATCCGGCTGTCGGATCTTTTAAGGTATCTTGCAGCCCTTTAAAATACGCTCTCAAAAAGCTTTTTACTAATTCGGGATTTTTATCTAAAAAGGCTTTTTTGACAACGATCGCATTTCCGTACAAGTCTAAACCGTTCTCGGTGTAGTAAAATACATTCATATCTTCCGGCTTTTTGCCTGCTTTTTCTAATGCGGGGATGATCGTAGTTGCAAAACCGCTTACCGCATCGACATCGCCCTTAATTAATAATGTTTCGCGCAGCTTCGGTTGCATTGTAATCCACTCTACCGAATCGGCTTGCACTCCGGTTTTTTGAGCGAATACCGGCCACAATTTGCGCGGTGCATCTCCTGCGGGAGCTCCTAGCTTTTTGCCGGCTAATCCTTTTGGATCTGCGATGTTGCTCGACTTGAGGGTGACAATTGAAAATGCCGATCGATTGTAAGGTACTGCAACTGCTACTACTGGATCGTTGGGATTCTTGGCGTTGAACTCCATCATCGAGTAAATGTCGCCAAATCCGATCTCGAATTGGCCTGCTGCTACTTTAGTAATTGTATCAGAGGAACCGTAGCCGCGCTCGATTTTGACATCCAATCCTTCGGCTGGGAAATAGCCTTTGTCGATCGCCATTGTTAGCGGTGCGTTGTCGCCTTGCAGCAGCCAAGATGGATTGACTTTGATCGTGCGTTTCTGTGCGGTGTCGGCCGCTGTTGTTGCAGTTGCTCCCCCGGATGCAGGGCTAGTTGCGGCATTTGGCTGCTGGGATTGGCAACTGCCCAGAATTAGTAAGTAAGTAGGCGCTGTAAAACGCAACCATGTAAACGATTGTAAAGTATCCAAATCCCCTAAACGTAAGTGATTTAGCCCTGTTTACATACTGTTACGTAGTTCGGTTTAATCCCGCCTACCTACTTAGCGCTGCGATCGGCATTAGGGATAGCGATCGTCCTAACCATGTATTTTTCATATAAAAATGCTTGCTATTGGGACAACAAACCAAAGGAAAAACCTAATATAGCGCATTAAAGGCGATCGCCAATCTCTGCGGATTTCGCCTCAAAGTTAAGCAGCGCTCAGGTTTCTTGTATACGGTATGCTTGAATTACTTAAGTGGCTGTATACAGAAACACACTTTTTGGTTTTTTTGGTTAAACCACAATCAAATAGACAACTCGATCTTATTGGCTTCACCGATGTTGCGATCGCTTGTAAGAGCGAGCGTGCAAAAGTTTGTATTTTCGGATACAGCAAGATTCCAAAATATCAAGAATAAATAGATAGATAAATTTAAAACCCCTTTGTGTATACAGGATACGGATGAGATTCAACTAAAGAAAGGAGGTAGACTAACTTTGGTACAGCCTAAAATGCTAACAAATGCGATCGGCACCCAAGAACCGACTCTGTTGGAATTCGATCGGGTGGGTTTAGAGTATCAAGTTGACGGCAAACCGAGGCGAATTATTGACGAGATTTCGCTGTCGATCGCCCAAGGAGAATTTGTATCCTTCGTAGGCCCTAGCGGCTGCGGTAAAACTTCGATTTTGAGGATGGTTTCTGGGCTGTCTCCAGCGCCGCTCGGCGAAATTCGGATTCGCGACAAAAAGATTACCAAACCGCTTAAAAATGTCGGCATCGCGTTTCAAAATCCAGTGCTTTTGCCTTGGCGAAATACCCTCGACAACGTACTTTTGCCGCTGGAAGTAGTGCAGCCTTACAAGCGGGAATCGAAAGATCCCAAGCGCCGGGAAATGTTCGTGCGCCAATCCCAAGAATTGTTAGCTACAGTCGGATTGCAAGACTTTCAGAAACAGTTTCCCTGGCAACTTTCGGGAGGAATGCGGCAGCGGGCTTCGCTGTGTCGCGGCTTAATTCACCAACCGGAAATACTGCTGTTAGACGAACCTTTTGGGGCGTTAGATGCTTTCACGCGCGAGGAAATGTGGGTGATGCTGCAAGAGTTGTGGATGCGGGTGAAGTGCGTTTGCATCCTGATCACTCACGATTTGCGGGAGGCAGTTTTCTTATCGGATACTGTTTATGTGATGGGCCCGCGCCCGAGTTCGATCGTCTACAAAGTAAAAGTCAACCTACCGCGTCCCACAAATCTAGATATAATGATGTCGGATGACTTTAACCACATCGTAGCAGAACTGCGCCGCCACATTCACCGCAATTAAAAAACGAGAAAGCAATGGATAAGTTCGAGAAATTTGCTCGCTCAAAAACAGCAAGTATTGTGATGCCACTTACTGCTACAATCTTGCTGTTCGTGCTGTGGGAAATTCTGGTATTCCTATTAAAAATTCCCCCGTACAACTTGCCCGCACCTTCTGCAATTCTCGCCGCTACTTTAACTCAAAGCAAAGCACTGATCGAAAACTCGGGACAAACTTTGTTTACAACTTTAGCGGGTTTTTGCATAGCCATTGTAGCGGGCATAGTGCTGGGGTTTCTGATCGGATATTCGCGGATTGCATATATAGTTTTGTACCCGCTATTAGTTGGGTTCAATACTGTACCGAAAGTCGCGCTAGTGCCGCTGTTTGCGCTGTGGTTTGGCATCGGTACGGTGCCGGCAATTCTGACTGCTTTTTTGCTGGCATTTTTCCCGATCGCCGTTAACGTAGCTTTAGGATTGGATACAGTTGAACCCGAGATGAAAGATGTAATGCGATCGCTAGGTGCATCCCAAATCGAAATATTCCAAAAAGTCGGATTCCCCCACACCTTACCCTACGTTTTTGCATCCCTAAAAGTAGCAATTTTCCTCGCCTTTGTCGGCGCTGTAATTTCGGAAACAGTAGCATCAAACAAAGGCCTCGGCTACTTAATAGTCACCGCGAGTTCTAACTTTGACGTGCCTTTAGGTTTTGCAGGATTGATGGTTTTGGCTGTGATGGGAACCGTACTTTACGGCTTGTTTGCGGCGGCGGAGAAATACCTAATTTACTGGGCGCGCTGATGGGATGGATTCAACCAAACCCACTGCCGGAAATTGAAACCGCATCTATACAAACAAAGTCCGAGCAGAGGGGGACTAAGAAATACCAAACACAATACAATCGATCGCATCATTGAATTGTTGACTCAAGGCGAAAGCGGGCGATTTCGCAAATTTCAGCTACAGCCTGCTGCATTTCTGTTTCAATGGAATTGTCGAGGCGCTGTTTAAATGCTTCGAGAATACTGTTTTTAGTGTGTTTTTTCACCGCCACAATGAAGGGGAAACTAAACTTTTCGCGGTAGGATTGGTTTAGGGATTGAAAGCGATCGAACTCTTCAACAGAAAGCCGATCCAAACCCGCGCCGGCTTGTTCGCTAACGGAGGCTTCGGCCATTTTTGCTTTGCTTCCTAAGTCTGGGTGGGCTTGAATTAAAGCTAGTTTCTCGGCTTCAGTCATGGCGCTCACGGCTGTTACCATTTTAGTGTATAAGTCGGCTGTGGATGCGAAAGGTCGATCGTCCCAAGTGCTGCGGGCGATGGCGGGCGTGTGTTCAAAAATCGCGCCCAGGGCTTGGGTGAATTCTTCCTGGCTGAGTTGGTTGAGTTCAACTAAAGAGTATGGCATTTTGAATCTGGTTACTTTTTTAGAGTCCGAAGAATTAGGAGGATTGAACCGCGAAGGCGCAAAGGGCACGAAGGAAGAAGAGGGAAGAAGAAGGAAGAAGTAAATAATCTTCTACTGGTGAAGTTGTATTATGTGCGGTTGATTGACCATGATTCCTGTAGGGGCGGGTTCACCAATAATAGTCGCCAAAAACCGACAATCTCAAAAACCCGCCCCGGCCTATGTATTATGGACGATCGATCTAATGACTTTAGTTTGTTCGACTTCGCCGTGGACTTTTAGAAGTGCAGCAATTTTGCGGCGGATGATGATTCCCGGTTTATCTGTCAGCATATGTTGTTCTTGCGCGATGTCGAGGGGCACGTCCCAATCGGTGGTTTCTAAAATGCGTTTGTCTTCTAATGTCACAGCGCGATCGAAAGCAATTATATCGCTGGTTTTGGCATCGGCTTCGGTATCGTTGCGGAGGCAAAATTGCACCATTTGAGATGTCGAATCGTCGATCGGAGTCATGGTATTGACGATGATGTGAACGAGTCCGTTTGGGTAAACAATCCGCAGTTTGACGGTAAACGGCATAAACCAAATTCCGTCAATTGTCCGCACGGTTTCTTGTTGTTCTATTTTCAAGTTTTGCTGTTGTTCGGCGGGATTGGCGACGCCTAAAACGCTGCGGTAATGCAGTTCCCATTCTGTTTCCGAAAATTCCATTACATCCGGCGCGAGATGTGCTTCGCTGCCGAAAGTTGCGGTATGTACAAATGAGGGATGCGCCATATCTAATTCATTTTCCATTACTCGCAATCCCGCACAATTCCAGCGTTCGTAAAATTCGGGAATTTGGCGGTAGTTCGAGTCAGCAGCTTCGGGAATATCGGGAATCTCTGTCAGCGGTTCTCCCAGACAAACCCAAACGTATCCGTAGCGATCGCACGTGCGGTAAGATTTTACTTTGTAATTAGCAGAAATCGCGCCGTTTTGCTGCTGCGGAACGCCAACGCAGGTTCCAGACGAGTTAAATGTCCAGCCGTGGTAAGCGCAGGAAATGTTGCCTCCGACAATTTTTCCCAGGGAAAGTTTAGCCGTGCGGTGACAGCAGCGGTCTTCTACAGCGGCGGGTTTCCCTTCGGAATCCAACCACAAAACGATATTTTGTCCTAATAGTTCAAAAGCTTTTGGTTCGCCGGACAATTCGACAGTGGGAATCACTGGATACCAAAATCGTTTGAAAACAGCTTGCTTTGTAACTAACATAATTTCTCCTATTCTACTATTCTAAATAACTCAACCCTTCTAACAACCAACAACTGACAACTATTTAACTACCGCGATAGGTACTGTAAGACCAAGGAGAAACAAGCAAAGGTACGTGATAATGTGCGGTGACATCTGCGATACCGAACTGAATCGGAACGCTGTTTAAAAATGGCGGATCGGGCAAATCTTCCGCGTACTGCGCGAAGTATTCGCCTGCGGAAAAAACTAATTCGTAAACTCCCGGTTTGAGTTCGCTGTCTAATAGTAGCGGATCTGCGGTGCGACCGTCAGCATTAGTTGTTACAGTTTTTAGCAGTGTTTTGGCGCCGGATTTGGGGTCAATTGAATGCAGGGCGATCGCCATATTTGCAGCCGGACAGCCGCGGGCTGTATCGAGAACGTGAGTAGTGAGTTTTCCTGACATTTTTATTGAAGAAGGAAGAAGGAAGAAGGAAGAAGGAAGAAGGAAGATTTACTCGTTAACAGGCTCTGCCTGGTAACGCAGATCCGGAGGCTCTGCCTCCATTTTTCTTGCTTGAAAAGCAAGGCAGAGCCTCTGGATATCGGTTCCCAGGCAGAGCCTGGGAACCAGTTACAATTAACCCGATATCCGTAGGGACACAGCACTGCTGTGTCCTGGCAACGATCTATTTCTATTAGTGTAACGGGCCGGCCGAGATGACTTTGGCGATCGCATCTGTGACATCAGTCGGCCGTTCATACGCTAATTGTTGATACCACTTTTCTGTTACAACCGGATCTTTACCGTGTATTTGTTCAGCGCGCTGTCGGGCTTTTTCGACAACTGCATTCGCCCGCTGTTTGCGCTCGGTTTCGTAACGTTTGAGGGCATCTTCTACCCCCAAATTCGTACTCAAAAGGTAGTTGGTGAGTACCAGCCCGTCTTCCATCGCCTGACAGCCTCCCTGGCCGAGATCCGGGCAGGTGGCGTGGGCCGCATCTCCCAGCAAAGCAACTCTACCGCGAACGAAATGGTCGATCGGCCCTACGTCGTGAATTTCCGGCCGCGCCACTGCTGCGGGATCGAAAGTATCTATCAGCAATTGCACTGGTTCGGCCCAACCTTTAAAATGTTGTTTTAGTTCGGCTTTGTAATTGTCAGGATTGGGGGGAGTACCTTTAGACAAGGGAACATCGAAGAAAAAGTAAAATCGATCGCCCGCAACTGGCATCATTGACGCCCGTTTGTGCTCGCCGACATAAATCGCCCAAGTATTTTTCGGCGCTAGTTCTTCCGCTGCGGGTACTAACCCGTTCCAGTTGATGTAACCGCCGTATTTCGGCTCTACTTCCCGACCCAATACATAGGTACGCAAAATCGATCGCACGCCGTCCGCCGCCACTAACAAATCGCCCTGCGCTTTATCTCCGTTTTCAAACATTGCTGTTACTTTGGTTGCGTCTTCTTCAACGGCAACACATTTGCGATCGAGCTTGACTTCTCCCTTAAAAGCTGCTAGCAACATATTCTGCAAATCGCGGCGCGCAACGGGATAAGGGCGCTGACCGACTTGTTGAATTAACGGCATTAAATCGATGTCATTCAGCAGTTCGCCGGTTTTGGTGCGGTATTCCATGCGCTCCATTTGACCGCCGATTTTCGCCATGTTTTCGCCTAAGCCCAAGCGGTTGAGAACTTTGACTCCATTCGACCACAGGGAGATGCCGGCGCCTGCGGGGCGCAGTTCTTTGACGCGATCGTAAATTTCAACTTCATAGCCCGCTTGTTGTAGGGCGATTCCCGCAGTTAAACCGCCAATTCCCGCACCGATGATGACAACTTTTAAGTCGTGCATTCTCTGTTGCTCCTACTGAATGATCTCTGATTTCAAGAATTCATAACAGTTAAATAACTCTTGTCTCCGGTCTGCCATAACTTTGAAACTCACTATATTTTATTACCACAATTGCGGTTATGACTGTATAGTAAATTACCGATTGGTGTCAAATGAAGGTTTAAATTCATGATAAATCTCGCTTGTAGTCGAGTCTAATTTGGCGTACTAAAGCTTAAGGGCGATCGCGTTATTGAGGGCGACCACACCCCTAAACAGTCCTTAAGTTGACACGACGAAGGGCATTGCCGTTTCCATACAGATGTTGGTGTACAATGGTGTTGGGTTTTATTGATCAACTAATGACTGACAACTGACTACTGACTACTGACTACTGACTACTGACTAATGACTTCCAAGTTTTGAAGTGCTTCCAAAGCTTCGGTTGCTGACGGGTAACGCTGGGGGAAAGCGTACAGCACCATCTGGTCTAACACACGAGCCAACTCCGGTGTGACAGTTGCATTTTGCCGCCAGATGAGATTTCCTAAATTATCGACTTTGAGTTGTTTGGGCCGCATCCCTGTCAAGGCTTGAATCCCGATAATCCCAACAGCATAGATGTCGCTGCAAAATTTCGGGGAGCCGATGGCTTGTTCGGGGGGAATGTAGTCTTGCTGAGTCCCACCGCGCGATCGCGTTTGGCCGGTGTCTTGAAGCGAGGTGTTGATTTCTTTAACTGCTCCAAAGTCAATTAATACAATCTTGCCATCTGATGTGCGTCTGATTAAGTTTTGAGGGTGAACATCGCGGTGTATTACATCTTGTTTGTGAACAAAAACCAGCACTTCTAAGATATCTTTTAACAAAGCCCTAACTTGAGGTTCTTCCCAGGGTTGACCTTCGATTAGTTCTTGATACAGGGGTTGCCCTTCGATGAATTGATAGACTAAATAAAAATATCCATCTTCTTCAAAGCGAGCTAACAATTCTGGTATCCGATCGTGTTGACCCAATCGATATAAAACCCGCGTTTCTCGATCGAATAGGTGGCTGGTTCTCTGTGACTGGCTTTTCAGGCGCTTGACGAGGCACAAAGGTCGATCGGGCAAATTTTCATCTTCAGCGAGATACGTATCGCTGTAGTCGGTGCTGACCAAATGTTCTCTGATTCGGTAACGCATCCGCAGCAGCTTTTGTAAGAACACATTTACAGATTTAACGGGTTGCGTGCCTTTTTCTACAGCTCTCATGATGCAGTCCCAAAGATTTGCTCCGACTACTCTTTCTTCTTGTCCAATAATTTCTGCTTGCTTCAGTAGCTTGGTGAGGTCTTTCCACAAGTTGTAGCCGACATACCGCCCCAGGTAGCCCACTGTGTACCCGCGGGCGATCGGATCGTCTTGCTGAATTTGTTGGTACGTCAAACCCCCGACAACGCCTCGAATTATCGACTGCTGCAACCGACTCAGGTGTTTTTTCGTTTGTTCGTATACCAGGTTGTCCAAAAATATTATTGCTTCTTCTACCGTCATAGCTTCATATTTTAAGTGATTTGTACAGGAGGTATACATTTTTTGACTCCTAGATTTCTGTTGCTATATATGATTTATCTAAAATTTGCTAGCTTGTCTACTTGTTGAAATATATTTTTACAAATATGACTTTTATGACTTTAAATTATGACTTTTATGAATTGACATTATCCATACTTTCGATTATATTGATTACAACTTTTCACTAGAAAATACATTGCCGAATTAGAAGTTCATCAGCATCCATCTCGCTAACCTCCTAAGTTTATCTAATATCATACTACTGACAGTAGGGTGTAGCAACCAAAGATTTTTAAAGTTTCAGTGTGATTTTTTAACTCGTCTAGTGCCTCCAAAACTAATGCAGAGCAAACATCGGCTTCAACGTCCATAAAGAAAATATACTCTCCGAGCGATCGCTTTGTCGGGCGAGATTCAATGCGACTTAAATTAATACCGCGACTGGCAAATACTTGCAAAGGTTTTACCAGTGTTCCCGGCATATTGGCAGGTACGCTAAAAGCTAGTGAGGTGTGAGTACAATTCGAGGTTGCATCGGGGTGCGAGTTAGCCGTTGGTTTGGTGGCGGACGTAATTGATGAGCCGTCTGTTTTTGGGGCGTTTCCGATTTCTGCTCCATCCCTACCGAGTACCCAAAATCGAGTGTAATTGTCGGGATAATCATTAATTGGGTGAGCGAGTATCGGCAAATTATAGAGTTCGGCAGCTCTTGGGGCAGAGATCGCAGCTATACTGCTATCTTGCAGGTACTCCAATGCTTCGGTGGTTGAATTCGCCGGAATCAACTGGGCTCCTGGGATAAACTTACCCAACCACGACTGACACTGAGCGAGGGCTTGCGGGTGAGAGTAAACTTTTTGAATCTCGTTAAAACTTTTAGCATTTGACAGCAGCGCGTGAGAAATCGGCAAAACTAAGGCGTGTTTAATTCGCAGTGCATTGAGTCGCCACAGGGTATCTAGGGTGACAGTCACGCTACCTTCGATCGAATTTTCGACCGGCACAATTGAATAGTCAACTAGCCCAGAGGCAGATGCCTCTAGGGCCTGAGAAATGGTGGAATAAGGACATAGGGTGCATTCGGAGTTAGTTTCTTCCAGGCTCAACCAGTTGACATAAGCCAGAGCGGCTGTTTCTGCATTTGTACCGATAGGGCCGAGATGTGCGAGCGAAATTTTCATAATCAGTAATTTTACGTTACAACTGTTTGCTTTATTCTCATCAGCCAGCAAGTATGATGAAAAAATTAGAGATGTCCCGAAAAGCTTTGCTCCGTGATTTCTCGGATGACATTGCCCGAGTGCGCGACTTACACTACCTGAAAAAGGTATAATTTGTTAAGATATCCTTACGATTAATATAATTTGATATTTTCTCATGTATACACACTTTAATTCCTCCCAATCCGTTGAAATCGCCGTACCAGACGAACGGGTTCCCATTCAACATTATCTGCGCCAGCCGAGGCGACTGGTGAACGCTCTAGTCGATCGAACTCGCACAGAACAGATAAGCGATGACTGTTTCCGCCTGAAAATGCGGCCGTTACAATTTATGATGCTGAGCATTCAACCCACAGTAGACATGAGGGTGTGGGCCCAGTCGGACGGCACAATCAATTTGGAGTCCGTCGCCTGTGAAATTCTCGGCGTGGGTTATATAAACGATCGCTTTGCTCTCAATCTCAAAGGAAATCTTTGTGTACATCAAACCAGTGGGGTAACGTACTTGAAGGGAAAAGCGGATTTGGAAGTGCAAGTAGAGTTACCGCCGCCGTTTTGGCTGACGCCCAAACCGATTTTAGAAGCAACGGGCAACGGTTTGCTCAAGAGCGTCCTGCTGAGCGTAAAACAGCGGTTGATGTACCAGTTGCTCTCCGATTACCGCCGATGGGCAAGCAATGAAACTGAGCTAATATCGAGCGATATCCCCCAAATCTTATCTTTAGAAGGTTGAGCTCGTACTAGAGAAGTTGCTAATTAATTTATCGGCATATTTTGGCAAAAATTAGTGGAATTGCCCAGATAGTAGTTATACGATGGAGTTATGCACCCTGAGTTTTGCTTGAGTTTGCCCGCAGGCATAGATAGCAGCGGTCGGTCAGTCAAGATCGATTTGAGTCAGCGCTCCCTCTTCATCGTCTTCGATAATTCCCACACCCAGAGACCAAGCAGTTGACTTGTCTGTTGAAACTTCGTTTTTTTGGTCGAGTTCGCGCTGCGGTGGCGTGGTTATTTTGCCCGGTTGATTCGTCGCGCCCACCCGAATCCGGATTTTTGGCCCGGAATTTCCCAAGCGAACCGTCATGCCGTCAGCCACTGACACCTGAGCGATCGGTCTATCATCTACATAAGTGCCGTTAGCACCAAAATTAATAATTTCCCAGCCCGAAGCGTGATTCCACAGCTCTACGTGGTGGCGAGAAACTACAGCGCTGTAAATAATTACATCATTGTCGTTCGATCGACCGATCCGAACCACCGATTCAGATTCAAAACACCAACTTTGAACTGGGACAGACTGGATAGGATGTAGCAGAGTTAAGGTAATCACTAATATTTTGACACTCCAGGGTCAGGCATAAATGGGGATAATTCAACATAGATTTTTTGGGATAAAACCGCAAATAAATTAATTATTAAAACTGTAAGTCCACTGCTACTCCCTCTAGATAAAATTTTTGTAGGTTGTGTTTCACATTTTGGATCATGTTTAAGAACAGGCTAGGAGGGCTTGTTCCACAAAGAGTAGATTTTGGGCGTGCGGTGGGCAGGAGAGCCCTTCGAGTGAAAGGCTTATTAACAATGGTGCAAGATGTAAGTTGTATCAAATAGGATAGGTCTTTTTGAGTTGCTAACATTTTCCTGATTAATCCGATATCTTTAAAATACAATGCTTTGAGTGGCAGTGGAATTCTGAGTGAGAAACCCTCAATCTGATACGCCAAAAATACCGACCTTCCTGGCGGGCACGGCCCAAAAACGCGATCGGCAATTATTCGTCTTGGGACGATTGCGAAGCCGAGATTAAGAGAGCAAATCCGAGTCTGGTGGTTCCGTCGGCTCTGGTGTTGCAGATTCATGCCTTTGTCGCTTCAACTCTGCAACTTTTTCTTGAGCTACATCTCTGACTTCTAGAGCTTTGTCTTGGAGTTTTCCTGCTAGAGTCTGAGCGCCCCGCTTTACCCCCTCCACATTTTTGAGAGTTCTATCGAAATCTTCGTGTAAAAACTCTGCTACCATGCCTACTTTTTGGTGCAGTCCCTCCGCGTACTGCTGAGGGTCGGATACAGCAGCCTCAGAGACGATCGCCCGCTTGCTGCCGATCGTCGAAATCGCTGACACCGGCAACAAGTAAATCCCGTCTAAAACGCCACGCCAGCCGCTCGAAGAAAACAGATAATCGGTAACAGAACCCGTCTGGACATCAAATAGGTAGTCAACGACCGTACCTGCCTTATTGCCAGCGTCCGTGAGTACCTCAAGCCCGATCGGACAAACAGCTTGTTCCGGCTGATGCAATTGGGGCAGTTCCGGGTTAATGGTGACAAAAACATTTTCGCCCACCGTATCAACTTGTGCCCAAGCGAACCAAGTTTTTTTGCTACCCAAAAGTCCCGACTTGCAAGTAAAGCCGATCGCCCGCTGGGAGTTAGCATCGAGCCAAAGCCGATCTACCCTGCCGACCTCTTCCGCAGTTCTGCGGTCGATCGTGCGGCGGTTGAGCAGTTCGCTGCGTCTAACAATCTGTTGTGATCTACTCATAAATAAACTCCTGAGTGCCGCCATGCGTAGAATGTCGATCGTCCAAAGATGCCGATTTAATATTCTTCGTCCGAATAAGAGCGAGTATTTTCTGCCTCCGTTAACTCCTCCTCTTCCCTGGAAGTGCCAACTTCTTTTTGCTCGGGAATAGGAATTGTGTTCAGGATCGCGCCCCCCGAGGGAGCATGAATTGCCTTGGCATCCCTTTGCTTGACGCTAACTTGCCCTAACTGGGCTGAGGACTGATTCGGCCCGACGTTGATTTGAATTTTCGGGCCCGAGCGAGCCAAGTGAACGATCAGACCGTCCACAATGGGAACCTTAGCGATCGGCTTACCATCGAGGTAAGTGCCGTTGGTACCTAAATTAATCAGTTCCCAAGTTATGCCGCTGCGCCGCAATTCGATGTGACGACGAGAAACCACAGCGCTAAAAAGAACGACGTGGTTTTCGGTCGATCGTCCGATCCGGACGACCTGCTCGTCTTCAAAGATCCAACTGCGGACGGGTATAGACTGGAGTGGATGTAGCAAGGTCAGCTTAATCACATTGGCAGCATTGAGTTTTGGTAGAGCGCCTCAAGATGCGATTTTAGATTTTAGACTTTCTCTAGCCCAATCCAAACTCGATCTAAGAGATTTGAAATAAAAACGTAACCAGGTCTCCTTTGCCCAGAGAGATGCGGTCTCCCGGTCGCAACCGATGTCGGTTTCCCTTGGGCAGGGGAGTATTGTTGACGTAAGTGCCGTTAGAACTGCCTACATCTTCTAGGTAGCAAGCATCTCCCTCCACCCGGAGATTTGCGTGTACCCGAGAAACTATCTCAGAATTAGCAAATCCCGAAACATCAATATCCGGGGGAACCAAGTCATTTGGCTTACCGATGTGAACCACAGAAAGACTGTGAGGCAATTCCATCGGCGTATCTGTCTGAACGTGGATCAGTCGGGCCGACTGCTGTTGCAGTTGAGTTTTAGCCACACCCGCTGGCTGTAGGCCAGGAACCGGGGGAGAGGTATTTGCTGCTGTTGCCACCGATTCAGTTGTAACAGGAACCGAGGGCAAAGGCGGGGGAGCTGGAATTGTCGGAATGCTGGCGGGAGTTTTTTCCAAGTTCGGCCCGTTATTTGGGGTAACTAGAGGTTCCATTGCCATCGGGGGTTCGGTGTTCGGCCCGTTATTTAGGGTAACTACAGGTTCCATTGCCATCAGGGGTGCGGTTTGCGCCAAATCCGGCATTGGTGGCGATACCACAGTCGGTCCCACAGACGAGGCTGACGGTACTGTCAGCTCAAGTTCTGGAACTGTGGAACCTGGACGCAAGTTAAAGCCGCACTGACCGCAAAATGCTGCATCTGTCTGAACCGCTGCACCGCAGTTCGAGCAACTTGCGGTAACGGGTAAAGGCGTGTAGCAAGCCTCACATTGGCTAGCCCCGTCGGGGTTCTGGTGATTGCAATTGGGACAGACAATCATCGATTTCTCCTTGCTATCGGCCAGATTTTCAAATCAGCCTCATAAAAATAATCGTGTATATGGTCAAATTTTAACTTTAACCGCCGCAATTCTTATCAGGAAGTTGGGTTTTAAACCCCGTCCTCATCAGGACGGCTTTAACTTTACTGTAATTGTAAAGCTTTGTTGCATCATACCAAAAATCTTGTGCCAACAAGTATAGCATAAGGTAGGAGGTAAAGCAATGCTAGTTTTTGAGTTTAAGACCTACGGAAAATCTCATCAGTTCACAGCGGTAGATGAAGCAATTCGTACAGCCCAATTTGTCAGAAATAGCTGTTTACGCTATTGGATGGACAACCCGAAAGTGGACAAGTACGATTTGAACAAATACTGTGCGGTACTAGCCAAGAATTTTCCGTTTGCCGACGAACTCAACTCAATGGCTAGACAAGCCAGTGCCGAACGAGCATGGTCTGCTATCTCCCGATTCTACGATCGTTGCAAAAAGGGAACTCCTGGCAAAAAGGGATATCCACAATTTCAGAAAAATTGTCGCTCTGTTGAATATAAATCAACGGGATGGAAGTTGGCTGCCGATCCTGCTTCGCAGGGCTTCGCTAACGAAAATCCATCAAAATTACCGATAAAAAGGGAATCGGCAAACTCAAGCTAAAAGGAACACGGGACTTGCACTTCTATCAAATTAGCCAAATAAAACGGGTGAGATTGGTCAAACGTGCAGACGGTGTATACGTTCAGTTTTGTATTGATGTTGACCGTTCGGAAAACACAGAACCGAATGGTAATACCATTGGGTTAGATGTGGGTTTAAAGGAATATTACACCGATTCAAACGGGGTGATGGTTGAAAATCCGAAATTTCTCCGAAAATGTGAAAAAGTTCTTAAGCGTTTTCAACGTCGAACATCCAGAAAAACCAAAGGTTCAAGCAATAGACGTAAAGCTAGACAGATTCTAGGCAAGCGCCACCTCAAAATAAGTAGACAACGCAAAGACCATGCAATCAAACTTGCAAGGTGCGTAGTTCAGTCTAACGACTTAATAGCTGTGCGTAGATTTGAGGATTAAAAATCTGGCGAAGAATCACTCCTTAGCTAAGTCTATCAATGACGCATCTTGGTATCAGTTCCGTATCTGGATCGAATACTTTGGGAAAGTATTTGAGAAGGTAACGGTTGCGGTAAATCCGCAATATACCAGTCAAGAATGCTCTAGTTGCGGTGCAATTGTGAAGAAAATGCTATCCACAAGAACACACGTTTGTAAGTGTGGCTGTGTAATGGATAGAGATTTCAATGCAGCTAGAAATATCCTGAGTCGAGGATTGGGTACGGTAGGGCATACCGGAACCTTTGCACTTGATGCAAGCAACGCTTTGGGAGAATTAACCTCTACTTTGGTTGGAGAAATCCAATTAGAGCAAGTTGGCTCGCAGATCAAAGAATCCCCACGCCTTGATAGCTGGGGAGTGTCAAAGTGCTTAGCTAATACTACCAACTGACCTGACAACATGATTGGCTTTCTTGATGCGAGTGATACTGCTGACTGTGTGGGCATCGCTCGATCGGCTATTTTACTGCAACACCTGCGGCGCTATCGAGCAGCCACCAAAGTTCGCCCTCTGGTTGAACCAGTCTGGCTGGGTAGGTCATTTCGTCGGCTGCGGGGGCAAAAATTTGAGCGAGGGCTGGTTGTTTGCTAGCTCCTGCCACCATGAAGATGACGCACCGGGCGCGGTTGATGAAGGGGACTGTAAAGGTGATGCGGGGTTGGCCGTCTTTGTTGCCGACAGTTACTAGGGCGTCGCGGACTTGCAAGGCTGGTGTGCCAGGAAATAGAGAGGCTGTGTGGGCGTCGTCTCCTATGCCCAATAGAATGATGTCGATCGCCGGAAACTCGCCGTCAGGTACTTTGAAGAACTGCTGCAATTCGGTTTGGTACGCCTCGGCGTCGGCTGCGGGGTCGGCCGCGCCTGTGGGCATCGGGTGGATGTTGCTGGCGGGGATGTTTACTCGATCGAGCCATGCCTGGCGCGCCATTTTTTGATTGCTATCCGGGTGTTCTGGTGCAACGTAGCGTTCATCGCCCCAAAAAACGTGAATTTTGTGCCAAGGCAGGTCTTCGGCGACTAGCGCTTTGTATAGCGGTTCCGGTGTGCTTCCGCCCGCTGCGGCGATCGTACAAATTCCGCGTTCTGCGATCGCCTCGGCGATTTGGGACAGGACAATCGCCAGCGAGCGAGCGATTAGTTCTTCCCGATTTGCTAATACTTCTACTACTTTTTTCATTAATTTCCTCTAAATTTTGCTCTTCGTGTTGTTCTGGGCAATTGCCAATTTTTCCCGATCGATTTTGCCAAACGGTCGATCGGCTGACACGCTTGGCATACCGGACACCGGAGCCAGTCAGATTTTATCATCTTATGCCCGTTGATTTGAGGAAAGCAACAGATATTTCTACCAGTGCTTTATGGAGCTTCACCTGTTGGATATATCTGTAGCAACTTTTAATTCCATAGTTCGATCGCACTTACCCGCTTGACAGCAAAAATGATCAAGATTGATGTGGTAGACTAGGAAAAATAGTTTTAAGTCCGCACGATCGGATGAAAGCAAAACTATGTCAAGTTTTAAGCGATTCCCTACATCTGTCCGCTATCTAATAGCGCGGTTGCGCCACTGGACGCAACCAGCGGTCTGGGCTCCGCTCGCCGTGCTGTGTGCGGGGGGGTTTTTTATCTGGGAAGTAACCGTACACCCAGAAAGGTTGAGCATAGATGGCGATGAAGTAGCAACCTCAAACAATCCCGCTTCGCTGCCGGGGCTGTCTGCTGAAGATACCGCCATTGCCGCTGAAATCGACAGCTCACCGGTGCTAGTCAATCAGTTCAATAGCTCTAATTCGGAACTGAAGTTGTTAAATTCATCAGTAGTCAAAGGCAAAGGTTTATTCGACGAAATTCGTCCTCGCAGCGAGGAAAATAGCAAGCCATCTTCAGCCTTGAAGCAGGCGGCAAGCAACAGATTTTTGCCCTTGCCAAATTTAGCAAATCCTGCTGTCTCTGCTGCCAACAATAACCCGGAAAACTCCAGTTGGCCAACTTCAAACACGACATCAGCTCCCAGTTTATCTGGCGACGGATTGATTTATGGGACAAAAACGATCGAACCTGAATCTGGGAGTACAGCGACAACAACTTTATCGCAGTCGAGTGGTGCTAATTCAGGCAAACAAAACGAAAATCCTCAGCCTTTGAGTCCGCTGCAAGCAGCTATGAAAAAGTATGTCCCTGCTAATACTTCGGCAACGGCAGCGCCTCAGAAAACTGCCAACTCGGCTAAATTGCTCGATCGACCGGCTTCTACTTCTGCTGGGGCCAATCCGGAAAATTTGCTCCCAACGGCCGCTACAGCTCAAGCGGGAGCAAATCCTGTGAATGTTCCCGCAGCACTTCCTTCGGGAACGGCTCCAACAAATACAATTATCAACGAATCTCAACAGTTCTTAAACCCGGCAGCTACAGCCCCTGAAGCATTTTCAGGGTTAAATTCCAGAGTACCAAGCCTCCCCGAAATTAATACACGCCCTGCGACTGTAGCTTTGCCAAAAAATCCCTACCAAACTAATTTATCTGGTTCCGGCTTGACACCGGAAGCTGCATCAGGGGCAATTCCAGTCGTCACACCAACGCCCATACAGCTACTTCCCAATGTCGGGCAGTCCCCTTTTCCAAATGGGATTGGCGGAAGTAGGATAATTAGCCCTCAATTATCTCCCAATTCAGCAAATTCTCAGTTTCAACCAGCTCAACGGAGTCAGCTTAATTTGCCGATTCAGCCTAACTTTGGAGCTGTGCCCCAAAACACCAATCAGGGCGCGCCACCTCAACCACAACCTTTTTCTACACCCCGCTCCCTGACTCCGGGACGCTATCTTGGCGGCGGCGAAATTAATACTTTTGGTAATCCTTAAAGTAATGGGGGATTGGGCATTGGGAATTGGGAATTGGGAATTGGGAATTGCAATATTATCTCGTTTTCGGTTGCATTGGTATTGTTTAAACCGTCAACAGTTAACTGTCAACTGTCAACTGTCAACTGTCAACTGATGAATTACCTAGCAGCGGCTCGCACCAATAATAATCCGCCGATTCCGAAGCCAAACATGATTGGCAGCCAAGCCGATATAATTGGAGTCAAAACAGCTTTTACACCCATTGAACTGGTGATGAAACCAAACACATAGTAAGTGAAAATCACAACTACGCTAATCCCAAAACTCGTACCCCGGCCCGAGCGGCGCGGTTGAGTTCCCAAAGCTGCTCCGACCAAACCAAATACCATGCAGACGAAAGGAAAAGCATATTTTTCTTGAATTCGCACCTTCAGCTTGCGAATTTGCGGCTCGTCGCCACTGTTTTTAATGATATCCAAACGCTCAGAGGCTTGGGCAATATTCATCTCTTTGAAATCCCGCACTCTCGCAGCTAAATCTAAAGGCGTACGCGGGAGTTTTAACTGCTGGTGTTGGAATCTAACTATATTGCGGTAAGAGCCGTCAGGAGCTACTATATAGGCGGTTCCGTTAAAAAAATCCCAGGTATTTTCTGAGGGATTCCAAGTAGCTGATTCTGAAGAAACGATTTGATTGAGGCCGGGGGTGGAGCGATCGATAATTGTTAAACCTTTCATTTGCTGGCCGTCAAACTGTTCTGCATAAAAAAAGCGGGCCAGCGTTTCCTCGCCGCCTTTTTCGGGTTTGCGAAATTCTGTGTAGATAATATTTCTATCTTGAAATGTTGGTTTTTCTCGCTTCAGAGCTCTGTCTAAAGTTATAGTAGCTCTGTAGCTGGCTGCGGGTACGACTAACTCTTGCAAAGCAAAGGTGAAGCCGGCAACAATTAAACTCATAATCACTGCCGGCATTACCAGTCGGTAAACGCTAACTCCGCAACTACGAAGGGCGATTAGTTCGCTGTCGCTGGACATTCGGCTGTAAGCCATTAAGGTTGCTAGTAGCATTGACATCGGGAAAGCCAATACTACGAAGTAGGGAATTTGCAGCAGAAAAATTTCTAGGGCTGCGCCGTAGGGGAGGCCGGATTCTGTGACTCTGCGGACTAATTCAAATAAGGCTCCAACTGTGACGGCGACGGATGTAAAGAGTCCGACTCCAAACAGAAATGGGCCGATTAGTTCTTTGGTAATATACCAGTCCATTACCGAAATTCTCGGCAGCCAGTTGAGGGGATTGAAAGATTTGGATAGTGCTATTTTCATACTTTGGGGTTTTTGCAGTTTGCTCCTCAAGCTAAAATTTAAATTCTCAATTCTAAAATTCTGCCTTGTGTTTTTATAGTGGGGAGGGCGGGTTTATAGATATCTGGGCTGGGATATTTATATGTAGGCGAACCCTTTAAATCGAAGCGAACGGCTACGCTCAGGGCATCGCCCGCCCCTACTCCCTTCGCGGTTGCTATCAAAGACTATCGCACGAAGTTGTCGCCTAAGTAATACTGCCGCACTAAAGGGTTGCTGTAGAGTTCTTCTTCAGCCCCGGAGGCTAAAATTTGGCCGTCTCGCATGATGTAGGCTCGATCGGTAATTTCGAGGGTTTCTCGGACGTTGTGATCTGTGATCAGGATGCCGATTTGCCGATCGCGCAGTCTGGCAATAATGGTCTGAATTTCATCAACGGCGATCGGATCGACGCCTGCAAACGGTTCGTCTAAAAATAGGAACATCGGCCCGTCTCGCCCAGCGGCTAAGGCTCTCGCCAGTTCAGTCCGCCGCCTTTCACCCCCGGAGATTTGAATTCCCAAACTAGATTCTATTTTTTCTAAGCGAAATTCTTGTAATAGAAAATCGACTCGATCTTTCCATTCCCAGCGGGGGACTTGAGTTTGTTCTAGGACTAACAAAATGTTGTCTCGCACGCTCATGTTCTGGAAAATGCTTGCTTCTTGAGCGAGATAGCCAATTCCCAAATGCGCTCGCTGGTGCATGGGCAATTTAGTGATGTCTAAGTCGTCGAGCCAAACAGTTCCTTGATTGGGTTTTTCTAATCCGGTTGCTATGTAAAATGTTGTGGTTTTTCCTGCACCGTTGGGGCCCAGAAGTCCTACGATTTCTCCTTGGGATACGGAAAGGTTGACGCGACTGACTACATGGCGTTTTCCGTAGGATTTGTGAATATTTTCGAGTACAATTTTCATGCTTGCCGAGGCAATTTCTACCAGCTAAATTTCGGACTGCGGGTTTGTGCGATCGAGTATCAAGTTTATATTCTACACACTCAAACTTTTTAGTTGTAAAAACCCGAAATTTCGCATCTATCCCAAGTAGTATGTTTTTGCCGATGCGAAATTTCGCTGCTACCAGCGGCTTTTACCTGGGAGCTGTTCGCGGACTTGCGGGCGGTCTAATAGCGGGATTAGGATTTACTGGGGGACGTGGGATCGAGTTTTGGGCTGCTGAATCTTGTTCCGGGGCTACCAGATAGACGGATTCTACCTGTCCTGGCTTGTCTGGGAGCGCAATAAACCGCCCTTCGTCGATCAGGTATGTGATGGTTTCGCCGCGCAGGCTGTTGCCTTGTTGCAATACGTAAACATCGCCGCTGAGGATGATCCGGCGCTCGCGGCTAAAGTATTGAGCTTGAGCTGCGGTTGCTTGCATTTGGCGGGCTGGATAGTTGATTTGGACGTTGCCGCGGGCTGTGACGATGCCGGTTTTGGAGTCGGCTTCTTGGATGTCCGATCGCACGGAAAGAGTTCGGGGCGGTGCGGCTTGCGGGTAGGTGGGAGAGGCGATCGCGCTTGCCAGAGTCAGAGGCAAAAGCAGCGATAATCCTTTGAATATTCGGGAATGAAGTAGTTTAGCGGAGGGCATCATAACTTACGAACCTCAAAATTTTTTGTGAAATTGCTGAAGGGCATTATCTCACCCCTGATTTTTCTCTATGGAGATTAGATCCACCACAGCCGATCGGTTAGGTATTTTATCTTAACAATAGTCCGGACAGTTTTTAGTTCGTAGTCTGAAACCCTTGATTCTCCGTTGGTAGCTCGATAACCGAATCGCCTTGAAACCCTTATTCTACTGTTGGCAATCAAAAACTGTCCGAAGTATTGATCTTAACGGCAGTGAAAAATTCCGGTGAGGTCGATCGATTGACCCGAGAGTCTCAATCAATTATCCTAGCATCCGATTTGAGATTTGAGATTTGAGATTTGAGATTAAAGAATTGAAGAGTTGTGATATCTCCCCCCAGCACTTTAAATGGTGCGGGGATCTGGGTATTCTGTTTTTTTCAGCCGTTGCTCACTTACTTTGATAATTCGTGGCAATTGCAAGTCTGCAAATTCTGTTCCTGTTAACAACGGTACAAATTCAGCGACTTTTTCCGGGCCGGCTTGCTGCAAAGCGCTCAAAAGTTTAACACTTTGTCGGAGCAAATCTTCAACACAAATTTCGGCATAACTGGGCTGATAATAACTGAGCCGATTTATACCTTCTCCCAGCAAAATCGCTGCGCCACGCCAGTTTTGATTTCCTAAGTGATAAAGCGCGACGGCAATTTGTAATATTCCCTGATAAAATCTTTTTTCTGGCTCGCCCGCTTCCATCCACAAAGCCTCTAGAGTATCGTGACAAGCATAAAAATCTTGGCTGTTAAATTGTTCGATACCTTGCCAAAACTCGATCGGCATTTCTTCTGTCATTCGATTGGAGATTTTGAATTGGGATCTGTGTTTGAGTAGGCGGCGATCGTTTTTTCAATAGCTAAGTCTTAAAAATAGGAAAAATAACGACCTGTTTTCAAAACTGCTGCCAATTCACAACCGCCTACTTAACCGATTACATAGTCTCTCTGACAGCTTGAATCTGATCCATGCCAATTTCCTGATTAGTTCCAGCAAAATCGTTATCTGGCGTCAAAAATAACATACAGTGACACTCTTTGCGCTCGCGCATGGGAATGCAGGGACAGTTCCAGTAGGCGGCTTTTACTTCGGCTTCTTTATCTTCGTAGTGGCGACAAGGGCATAAGGGAGCGCCTAGTTCGTCCTTGTTCTTTGCTAGTCCTTCTATGACGACAGCAGTGACAGAAGGCTCGGAACAAAAGTAAGTTCCGGTGCGCTTGGCGTAGGTTTCGGAGAAATTCTTCATCGCCTCCAAAGTTTTTTGGTTGGAGAGTTTAGATTTTTCTGTTGTGTTCATAGTTCAGGATCGGAGTTGAGGATGCTACGAGCTTTTAACAATTGTACCGCAGAATGTGATTTTAAACACTTGTATGTTTCTGTTTAGTTACAAGGAGTAAAACCTTGACAAAAATTGAGTTTTAGGTTGTCGGTTTTTTAAGGATTTTTCTCTATCCCTCTTGGTTTGGGAAACTGGCGGCACACCCGGTTTTTGAAGCAGCCCAAAGATTTGACCGATCGCCCCTCGCTCAAAAACCATCCCCCAACGGGGATGCAAGTAAGATAAAATATCAGAGCGCTGTCCCTGTTTCTGGCATCTCATGGCAATTTCCCCGCACCCCACCCGCACCAAAAAATCTCCTTCCTCTGGGCCGATTTGGCTGCCTGACACCGAGTTAGTCGGATTAGTGTTTGAATTGACCCCCCGCACTGCTAGCTATCTATACGCGCAGTATGCTATCGGTTTGCACGCTTGGTTTTTGGGTCAAGTGCAGGAAACTGACCCAGATTTATCGCAACTTCTGCACGACGAGCAGTCAGAAAAAGCCTTTACTATCTCGGGATTGGAAGGTGATTTGCCAGCCTGTGGCAAAGAATTTCAGCTTTTGGGCGATCCTCTGCGAGGGCTTCGCCAACGAACTTATCGCTGGTACGTCACAGGAATTTCCAAGCTAGTAGTACAGTGGCTGAGTCAGTGGCTGCAAAATTTGCCCGAAGAAATAGATTTGCGAAATGCTCCGCTACTAATTCGCTCTTGGGATATTGCTTTTTCTCCCACAACTTACCAGCAATTACTAACAGCAGAACCGCTATCATCCCACAACATAAAACTGAGTTTCGTAAGTCCTACAAGCTTTCGCAGTAAAGGGCATCACTTCCCTTTACCAGTTCCAGAAAATGTTTTTCACAGCTATTTACGCCGCTGGAATAACTTTTCAGGGATAAATGTTGACCAAGCAGAATTTATGAATTGGATTGATGAAAATGTAATTATTAGCCGCCACAAATTGGAGTCGCAAAAGGTAGCGGCGGGTAAAAAAGGCATGGTAACGGGATTCACTGGGGCTGTGGAATTTGGGCTAGGGCGATCGGCCGAAGAACGTCCTGATTTTGTACAATTATTTTATGCTTTAGGGCGATTAGCGCCTTACTGCGGCACGGGGCACAAAACAACTTTTGGATTGGGACAAACCCGATCGCAATGGTTGACAGAATCGCTACCGGAAGTGTCGATCCAAAGCGTCTTGGCGGCGCGAATAGATGAATTGACAGAGAAGTTTTTGGCACAGAGAAAGCGTACAGGTGGGAGTCGCGCTGCTGAAATTTCTGAAACTTGGGCGACGATTTTGGCGCGCCGAGAATTGGGGGAATCTTTGTTGGATATTGCTGCTGATTTGGAAATGCCTTATGAAACTGTGAAAACTTACGTAAAGTTGGCAAGAAGAGCTTTGAAAGTGGAGGATTAAGATTAATTTATTGGTTTACTGGTTCCCAGGCTCTGCCTGGTAACAGAGATCCGGAGGCTCTCTCTGCCTCCAATTTTTCATGGCAAGCGAGGCAGAGCCTCTAGACATCGATTCCCAGGCAGATCCTGGGAACCAGTGATGATTTATTTGTTAGGGTTTTGGGTAAATAGATATATGTCGTCTCGCTGATATTTTAGTTGAAATTGAGGGGTATTTTTAAGTTGAGTTATGAGGTTTTGCACAAAAGCTCGATCGCTCATCCAGCCAGGATAGCGCAAATTCAGCAATACATAGTCAAATTCTGCGACATTTGGAGGCACATTAGCCTGAGTTAATTTTACTACAGGGCGGTGCGCTAAATGCGGAGCAATCTGAGCATTTGTTAAAACACTGCCTTTGGTTTCAACAATAGAAATTGCCTCTTTGGTAGCTGGTAAAGTGTCGAACCCATTTAAATAAATAGTCCAAAAATAGCCGTATTTCGCTAAAATTAAAAAGGTTAGTATCGACCACAAAATTAACAATTTTGACAAGTGGGCAAACACCAATTTTCCACCTCTCCAACTCCGGTGAACCCAAATGCGGTGAGTCCAGATATGCTTAACAGATTTAGTGGAAATGCGATTAACTTTAATGCGATTCCAGATGCGAGGAATCGAGTTGCGGTGATTCCATAGATAATTACCTGCATTTTTCCAGAAATTCTTGCCTCTTGCTTGTCTATCTGCTAGGGTGGCAATTACAGCAGTTAATATAAATGGAAATATCGGCACAGAATACTGGTGAATCAAATCTCGCTGGGCCTCAATATCCGAAAGAATATTCATCACTAGCACGGGCGAAGCACCAATCAGCGGCGCGAGATGTCGCGGAGAAAGCCACCACATTACGGGCGAGAACAACAAAACTAAATATCCTAAAGTATCTATTGAAAACAGCCGCCCTGCGATGAGATACGGTTTCAGAATTAAATTAATCGCAATTTCAAAAACTGAGTTTCCCAAATATTGATATCGCCCGATACCTGCGTGTTGCTTGCCCTGATTGAAATATGGTACAATAGCTTGAGTAGCTATCAAAAACCAACCCGCACCGAGAAATATGGCTATGAGTCCGCACCTGCGAGTTTTCTCAAAGAAAAACAGCCAGACACCCATCATTAAAACTGTCAAAGATAGCACGGCTTTGCAGCTTAAAATCAATATAATGGCGGCACAAAACCACAAGATTTTATCAAGTCTAGCTGCTACGATTGCTGCTAAAATTGCGGGTAAAGCAATTACTTCTGGATGAAAGTCAAAAAGATTGACATTGAATACTGCCGGATACAGCAGATATACGGCTGCAACTGCGATAGATTTTTGTTCGTTTAAACCTGCTTGACGTGCTAGAGTCCAACTAGGCCAAGCACCTAAAGCTAGGGAAAAAGCTTGCACGAATAACAGCCAGTGCACATCTGGATATATTTTGTAAAGTAAGGCTAGCGGATAAAAAATAAAGGCTACATGATCGCCTAAAATATTGATTGCCATTAATGAAGAAAATGGCGTTTGATTTTGGGAGATCAAGTAAATTGCTTGGTCAAAAATGGCTAAGTCGTATGCAGTGGAATGAAACAATGCGTGTCGCGCGCTACTGGCTGCAAAAAGAATTAGGGTTGCTACGACAATCATTAACAATACTGGATGGAATTTGGGGGATTTTAAAGTTAGCATTTTATTGGTTTAATCAGCGATGCGTTTAAATAGCAGAACTTGGTTTTTTTGATAAGTTAATTGAAAATCGGGAGAGTTTTTAAGTTGATTTGCTAAGCTATTACCAATTTTTTCAGTATCAGGCCAGGGATGACGCAGGTTGAATAATATGTATTCAAATTCAGCTAAATTTGTTTGGGCTGAAACTTGTGAAAGCAATTTTACTATGGGGCGGTGGGCAAAGTGAGGGGCGAGTCTATTGTCTGTTAAAATATTGCTTTGGGGTTGAACTTGTGCGACTGCTTCGCGTGTAGCTTGCCAGGTATCTAGTCTATTTAGATACAGATAAAAATCTTTATATTCGCCCAGAAGTAGGAACATTATTAATGACCAAATTACCATTGCTTTGGGTAATTGCATTCCCAGCCACAGTTGCGGAATTGGGATTTTTTTTAAGGGTAAATTAGCTGTTTTTGGTAATTGAATATTTCCTAGATTTAGCGATGTAGGTTGAGCTGCGTTTTTGATTGCTGCTACTTTGGCGATAATTGCTAAGATTAAAAATGGCACAATTGGGACTGAATATTGATAAGCTAAACTGCGTTGAAATGGTAAATCGGAGAGGATATTGATAATTAATGTAGGGATAGCTGGAATTAGGGTTGTTAAATATTTGAGGTTGATTTTGCGGGAGAAAGGGAGCAACAGCCAAATCACGGGTAAGGTGAGGACAAATAAGTATTTGAATGTGTCGAAGGAAAGGATTTTTCCTAATACTAGCTGTGGTTTTAATATGAGGTTGATAATGATTTCTAGTACGGATTTTCCTAAATAGCTGTAACGCCCGACTCCGGCGACTTCACTACCGCTAAAGTAGGGGATGATTTTTTGGGAAGCTATCAAAAACCATGCTACACCGAGTAAAAGTGCGATCGCCCCAAACCGTTGTTTTTTCTCGCAACAAAACAGCCACAAACCCATCGCAGCAACGGTTATGGACAAAACCGCCTTACAACTCAAGACTAACAGAATTGCGGTACAAAACCACACAAGTTTATTTAAACGCGCCGCCCAAATTGCTGCCAAAAGTGCGGGTAAAGCGATTACTTCTGGATGAAAATCAAATAAATTGATATTAAATACTACCGGATATAGTAAGTAAATAAATGCGATCGCCCGGGATTGTTCTCGATCCAAACCTGCCAAACGCGCTAAACTCCAGCTAGGCCAAGCTCCCACCGACAAA
The DNA here is from genome assembly GCA_031427135.1 of Cyanobacteria bacterium VAR_87_metabat_62. Classification (GTDB taxonomy): domain Bacteria; phylum Cyanobacteriota; class Cyanobacteriia; order Cyanobacteriales; family Microcoleaceae; genus Microcoleus. The sequence continues at coordinate 28,463 of JANPMV010000079.1, forward strand.
GCAACGGCTTGTACCAACAGCAGCCAATGCACATCCGGGTAAATTTTGTACAGCAAAGCCAGCGGATAATAGATTACCGCTGCGTGATCTCCCAAAATATGAATCCCCATCAAGGAAGAAAACGGCGTTTGGTTTTGACTGAGCAAGTAAATTGCTTGGTCAAAAATTCCCAAATCGAAGGCTGTGGATTGGAATAAAGTGTGCCGTAAACTGCTACAGGCAAAGAAAATTGTAGCAGCAATGACGATCGCCCACAGCAAACTCGACGGTAAGCGCGATCGACCTTCGTCTATATTTTCCGCCATTGAGACCCTGATGTCCTCACGGTCATCAGCAAAACTTTCCGCATTCTGCATTAAATCTGGCACTAACTGACCACTCAAAATATGATTACCTCGAATGTGCTTTCCACGCAATAGTTAACCGCTAATTTTAATCCCCGCAATCGTAATATTAGAATAGCCCACAAAACATTAAACAATTGTGAAAGCAATAACTCTTCTCGGTTCCACAGGCTCCATCGGCACTCAAACTCTGGATATTGTAGCTCAATACCCCGATCGATTTCGGATTGTCGGGTTAACCGCCGGACGAAATGTAACGTTGCTGGCACAGCAAATCCGCCAATTTCGACCGGAAATTGTCGCAATTTGTGACGAGGATAAATTACAGGAATTGCAAGAGGCGATCGCAGATATTGACCCTCAACCTATTTTACTTGCTGGCGAGTCAGGCGTTGTCGAAGTTGCCAAATACGGCGACGCTCAAGCCGTCGTCACTGGCATAGTTGGTTGTGCCGGTTTGCTGCCAACAATTGCGGCAATTGAAGCAGGCAAAGATATTGCCTTAGCCAATAAAGAAACATTAATCGCCGGCGGCCCGGTTGTCAACCCCTTAATCGAAAAATACGGCGTTAAAATATTACCGGCAGACTCGGAACATTCGGCAATTTTTCAGTGCCTGCAAGGCTTGCCGGCGGGCGGTTTGCGGCGAATCATTCTCACGGCTTCGGGGGGTTCTTTTCGAGATTTGCCGATCGACAAATTAGCAGGAGTAACAGTCGCCGATGCCTTGAAACATCCGAATTGGTCAATGGGACAGAAAATCACCATTGATTCTGCTACTTTGATGAATAAAGGATTAGAAGTAATTGAAGCTCATTACTTATTCGGAATGGATTATGACGACATTGATATTGTCATCCATCCCCAGAGCATCATTCACTCGTTAATTGAGCTACAAGATACGTCTGTTTTAGCGCAATTGGGTTGGCCTGATATGCGGTTGCCGCTGCTTTATGCTTTGTCTTGGCCGGAGCGAATTCAGACAGATTGGCCGCGACTGGATTTAGTAAAATCCGGTGATTTAACTTTCCGAGAACCAGACCACGAAAAATATCCTTGTATGCAGTTAGCTTATGCGGCTGGACGCGCGGGCGGTTCGATGCCTGCGGTGCTGAATGCGGCAAACGAACAGGCTGTAGCGCTATTTTTGGAGGAAAAAATTACGTTTTTGGATATTCCGAAATTAATTGAAAAAGTGTGCGACAAACATCAAATTGATAACTGTGAAACTCCTGCTTTAGACGATATTTTGGCGGCGGATCGGTGGGCGCGGCAGGAAGTTTTGGCAAAAAGTATGGAATTGGGCGATCGTATTCTTTCGATTCGCTAATTCTTTGGTTGGTAGCGAGGACTAAAGTCCTCAGATTTGTGTGATATCAATTCCGGCTGCGCCGAAATAATAGGTCGAACACGGCAGTGCCGTTTCCCTACAATTGATTGTGGTAGGGACACGGCACTGCCGTCTCCTCCGTTTATATCATTCAGAGCATTTCGAGCTTGGGCTAAAGAGCAACTACAAATCAAAGACTCCGTTGAGGACGGATTTTACTAACTCCCCACTTGCGCCACCAAATCAGCCGCACTCATCTTTTCGTAGACTTCAAAAGGTTGATGAATCCAAGGATTGTCAGCCAAATAATCTACATAATAATCCGGCTTCGCCACAGAACAAGCCTTGTACCAAAGCACAGCAGTCCGAATTTCCTGAATATCTTCGCCATAGCGCTTCTTCAGCCAAACGATACCTTGTTCTAAACTAATTCCCGAATCCACTAAATCGTCAACCAGCAGAATGTGGCTGCCCAAATTATCGCCCACCATTGTCAAATCGCGCGCAAACTCGATCGCACCCCGGACTTTTCCCTCAGCCCCACTGTATGACGAGGCCGCTAAAATCGCCAGAGGTTTGTCGAAAATCCGCGACAGAGTGTCGCCCACCCGCAGCCCTCCTCTCGCCAAACAAACAATGCGATCGAATTTCCATTGAGATTCATCAATTTTTACTGCCAAATCTTCAATTTTTCGATGGTACTCAGACCAAGAAACGTAAAGGTCGCTCATTCCTAATACTATTGAAATATCAAAGACATTATTAAATATTTTGGGCAAAATGACATGAATGCAGAGGAACTTCTCAGACGGTATGCAGCCGGAGAACGGGTTTTTCGTAAAGTAGACCTAGCTGGGGTCAATATGTCAAGGACAAATTTGCGCGATATTGACCTGAGTGGAGCTAGTTTAAAGGGTGCAAGTGCGATCGGCATCACCCTCTATAGAGCCAATTTGTATCAAGCAGATATCAGCCAAGCCAACCTCTCCCAAGCCAACCTCATGTCCGCTAATTTCGGCGAATGCAGGGCGGTAGGAGCGAATTTGAGCGGAGCCATCTTGCGGAGTGCAGTGCTCAGTGGAGCCGATTTAACGGGGGCAAGTCTCAGGGGTGCAGACATGAAGGATGCAAACCTTCAGCGGGCAATTTTGATCCAAGTTTATGCGGTTAACGCTAACTTGCAAGGTGCAAACTTGACAGAGGTAAAACTTTGCAAAATCGACCTAAGCAAAGCAAATCTAACCGACGCCAACTTAACACAAGCTGACCTCAGTTTTGCTAACCTAACTCAAGCAAATCTGAGTTGGGCAAATTTGAGCGAAGCAAATCTCGAAAAAGCGGATTTGAAGGGAGCCGATTTGAGCGGCTCTAACTTGAGCTGTGCAAATCTTCATCTAGCAGATTTGAGCGGAGTTTCTTTGAAGGGAGCAAATCTCCGGGGAGCAAACTTGCATCAAGCTTCTTTGCGCGGGACAAATTTGAAGGAGGCGAATTTGAGGGAAGCGATGATGCCTGACGGTAAAATTTCTGAGTAGATAAGCTGGTAAAACAGAATTTCAAACCGCAGGGTGCTGGTGGCGCACCCTACATTTAACCTAATTCCTGAATCTATTGGCTGAGGAGATTTAATTTTGCCTTCAGGTGACGCAGTGTATTTGAAAGAGGAGTGGCAAAAAATATTGTGTACAGTCTAATCTACAACTTTCAGCCAGCCTCGGCGAACGGCGTGGAGCAAGCGGTTGATGGCTGTTTGATCTTCTTCGGTGAGACAGTCATCTAAGAGTGCTGTCTTGAGCTGTTGTCGATGAGTGGGAGTCAGCAGACCGGAGTGATATACCTGAAAGACTAGCTCTGCGATAGTAAATTGAGGTAGAAACGTTTGGGTTATCATCTATTTTTTATTGAACTCACTTTTGATAGTATTGACTTATTTCCCCAATGTTTATGTGATTTAACTACGCGATTAGATGTGATCGATTCGGTCTTAATTAGTGATTTGTGTCAGCCAAAGTCGGGGATCGGATGTTTCCTCGATCGAGAGAGCAACTCGAAACACAAACTCCGTCCCGATTCCGCCGTTTTGGCAATTTCGATATCTGTAGTCTTTGTTAAGAGGCTCTGACAAATAAATTAATATTTATCTCTTAATAAATTACTAATGACTGCTAAATAAATCGATCGAGTTAATCAAATGTAAAACTTTTACGGTGTTTAACAATCTGCTTTTGGCTGTATTTACTGAGTGTCTTGGGGTGGTTTTTTTTCCGTGTATTTACTTAATTATATCGTTTCCGGTTGCATCGGTATTGTTCTGACAGTCAACAGTCAACAGTCAACTATTCCGGTATGAGTGCAACCGGAATTGATATTACTTCTAACTGCTTAATAACAAAAATCCCGGCTTCTTCAAGAAACCGGGTTCGATCATTTCGATCGCACTACAATTTTTTTTGAGATGATTAATGGAGCGACATACTTACGAGAATCTGATTGCTGGAAAAGCTTTGCAGGAGAGAAAGTAGAAATACCGAACTCAATTTCCTGTCTGAGGGGGCTAATCGGAAATCCTGACCCATCCGCGGCGGATGGCGTGAAGCAGGCGGTTGACTGCATCTCGGTCGTCTTCGCTGAGAGCGCTTTCGCAGAGTGCGCGCAGTCCGTGGCTTTCAGTGCGAGTCAGATTGCCTGAATGGGTGACTTGATAGAACAGTTCAGGGATCGGGCGATCGGATTTTAAATTCAGAACTTGCATGAAATCTCGTTGAAATCGACTATTCTAATATCGAGCATTTGAGAACAGAGTAGGGTGATTCCCGTCCGCTAACCTGTGTGATCGTTTTTGGCTCGACTTGTGATCTAAGTCGGCGAGTATACGTGACTTAAATCACAAGAACCAGAGATCTCGATCGCATTTGCTATAACTGGGGCAGATCGCCTCAAAGTTTTACGAAACCTCGAAAAATCCTGAGCGCAAGACTTTTAGCGCCGCGCGCCACTGTTATATCGGTTATATCGGTGTGTCCGAGTGGCATCCCACACTATGGACTCGGAGACTTGTGAAGCTTTTGGTTCTCGACACTTGCAGCCTCCAGGCGAAAACTTGCGATCGCCTGGAGGCATCCTGAGATACAATAATGATAGATAGTTCGACCCAATCTATAGGTCAGCCAGTAAAACAATGATAATTATAGGTTACTTTTCGATTGCGTTAATCGTTTTTTTCGTTTGGTTCAAAAGTTTTTGGAACGATACTGCGACATCTAAAAAAGACTTAATCTCTTGGATAGCCTTAATAATCGGCCCTCTAGTTTGGCCTGTTGTTCTGCCCCTATCCCTTTTGCAAATTACCAGCCAAAAGTCGGTTGTACAAACAGCTAAATCCGAGCAAAGATGCTAATTAATTGTGGAAGTAACTGACTCAAACACTGTCAGTTATCTCGTCATAAATTATCCCCCGTGCATGGATCCTCGCAGCCACTAGATCCCGAAGTGTTGCATGGTAAAAAATTGCAGCTAGAAGGTAGAATAAACTAAAAAATATGAATCCCAGAACAGTATTTTTTTACCTATCTCAAATTCTGCCTTCTGCTTTTTGATGCCTGCTTTTCTTGTGTCACATCGTGATTTAAGACTGCCACTAAGCCAAAATTATCGCCCAAATTATCAAACCCAGATTGTCGGGTTCTACCTTCGGGTTCTACCTTCAGTCAGCGACCGCAAAACTTTTTCAATAAATCTTTTTTTCACTGGCAGCAATATCCAACTTAATATCCATTATTACACGGCCTGTTGCTTGCAAAAGTATAACTTTAGACATATTTTTGTGTTCTGACCAACTTAATATTTCTTATTACTTCGGGTTGCTGTGCAGCATCGATCGAATTTGGGGAAATCCTTGATGGCTGTTGAGAAACAGGTATAGTCTCTGCGCTGCAAGCTTTTAGATCTCTATATTTTCAAATTTTAGCAGCTCTCAACCGAAAATTGTAGAGTTCGGTATTGCCCAAATTGCTTAACTCTTACCGCAGTTAGATAGACAATTAAAGGCAGAGACTGCAATATGAAATAGGCAACAAAAACTCTTTCAAATCTCAAGCAAAACTTGTTTTAGGCGATCGGGTATCAGGAGTTCAGAAAGCGATCGGATTTTTGTTCGGGTGCTGCATTTCCGGGAACTTCTCAAAAAAACTGCCGTCACTGTATCCAACTTTGCTATTTGCACAAAAAGTAGGAGTGAAAATGAACGAAATGTCTGAGAAGCCAATTTATCGAATTCTTAATCTAGTGTCGCTGCTAGCGCTGACGTACTATGCAGCTACTTCTATCAATTACATTTTCCAGAGCGACGCTCACATCTACAGCTACGATAGCCAGAGCAATTCCAACGGGTCAACAGCCCAACTAGAAGCACACCGCTCGGGGAAATAGTACCGTTTATGAAGACCGAACCAAATTTCCGGGAAATTGCTAATTGTTAATGAGCTCCTCGAAGTTAACAATTAGCGATAAAATATTTTGCTAAAACTTAATATTGTCAAATTAAATTGTTAAATTAAATTATCAGGAAATTGGGTTTAAAACCCTGTCCTTGTAGGACGGCTTTGTGTTAGCATATTAATAGGTCGCTGACCTTGGTGACGCAGGCAACAAGTGAAACTCCGTAACACCTAAATATCGATCCATCACTGGTAGCAACTAAATCCAAATGGAAAGAGCAGACTAAAAATTAAATACCGTAGGGCATACGGAAATTTAAGCTTGGGGATTAGCCTATGAGAGTGCTTGCTGTAAAAAGTATAGTCAGGCTAGCATGAAACTGTAAGACCAAGATCGGCATTGTCGATGGAGGCAAGATTCAGCCCAAGAATCCTCGTACCTTAAGGTCGAGGAGTGTCAAATAGAAACTTACGGAGGATCGGGACGCATTGTTACTCTCAAGGGTCGCTGGCCGTTCCTCGAAGATTTCTCTTTTTCAGTTATGGACGCACTCCGACTCCTCGAAACCGGGTTTTTTGAAGAAAAGACGCGTTTGGACGCGCAGATTCGGGAAAAATCTAGGTTTCGCAGGGGTCCCCATGCGTCCACGACTGTTTTTGACCAAGAAACTGGGATTCAAGCCCCGTCCTTTAAGGACGGTTTTCTGCTAGAATAAATTAAGTCAACCAGGGCATTGGGAGACTCTAAACGGGCGCAGAGGGAGAGTAAGACTACTTCGGTAGCATCACCCAGTGAAGCGTCAAGAATCACCGCTCCTGATAGACGGTTAGTATGTCAAAATGTATGCCTAACCAACAGACAATTAAGATTAAGATAGGCCGCAGCTTACTTCTCAGCTTTGACAGAAGCGTCAGAACTCTAGCGGCCCATCCGAAATCCCCACTAGATAAAACAAGCGCTGCATTATCTGATTGTCTGGATGGATGCTACAGATTATTGCAATGACCTATTTTTGTTGATCGACCAGGTTTTTTGGCAAAAATCATCCCTTGATTGCGAGGAATATTGGTTAAAAAATCAAGGTGATGAGCCTCAAGAGTGGGTGCGGAAATTTGTTGGGGTGCGACTACAAGCCATAAGGGCGAAGGCTTCAATTCCAGGCTGCGGGCCTTGTTTGATTGAATGCGACCCCTATGTGCTGGCTGGTTGTGAAATTCAGCTAAAAATTTTTGATTTCTGGGGAACTATAGGCGGAACTCAAAGGTCTGATGAACCAGAGTCTACTAAAAAATCGCAACTGGGTTCCAGCCCGATCGCGAGCTATTAAACAAACGGACGATCGACAGTTGCCAACGACTGGGGTGCAATTTCTCAATCTAGAGAGCATACTCCGATTAAAAATGGTTTATGTGTATTTCCCGGTTTCCGGCTATTGTTTTAAAAATGACTAGCCGTACCCAGGCTCGGTATGGTAAACTCACAAACGTTTAACTGGAATATTTTCATGTTAGAGGAGCAAGCTGTGGAGTCGAGAGTCCAAAGCAGGAAACAACCGATATTTGCTGCTGAACGAATACAGGATTCAACTCGCAGCGGCTCTCTGCTGACAATTTAAATTACATGACAGCTTATAGCAGCCGGGTAAATTAGGGTCTCAGCCGATGTCCGGTTTCAATTACTGAATCCCTTTGGAGGGAAAAGTGTATTGTAGAAAAATGATTCATCTTTTAGGAGGAGTGTAAATGACTCAGGTAACTAATCCAACGACCCCAGTATCTTCAGTTCAAAACCCTACCCGGGGTATTGATGTGATCGGTACTTCTGGTGATAACCGGTTAAACGGCAGCGAACAAAGCGATATCATCCTAACCTTTGGGGGAAATGATGTCATCTCTGCTCGCGGTGGCGATGACCTGATTATTTCCGGCGGCGGCAATGACAGTATCGGCGGCGGCAGCGGCAACGATGATGTCTTTGCAGGCACCGGCAACGATGTGGTCGATGGCGGCAGTGGCGACGACAGGATCTTTGGCGGTAAAGGCAATGACCTGATCGACGGCAACGCGGGTAATGACTTCATTTCTGGCGACACCGGAAACGATACCATCTTGGGCGGTACCGGCAACGATACAGCTTTCGGCGGCAAAGGCAACGATTTCGTTAGCGGTGGAGACGGCAACGACAGCCTCTACGGCGGTAGAGAAAATGACACCGTTGACGGTGGCGCTGGCGATGACTTTATCTCTGGCGACAGAGGCAGTGATGTCCTGACCGGCGGTGCTGGTAGCGACACGTTCTACTTCGCTGGTGTTGGCGCTGAATATGGCGTTGATACCATTACCGACTTTAACCCAGCCGAAGATAAGATTCGTTTGAAGGCGAGTGCCTTCACTGGTTTGGGCGGCACCTTCGATGCTACGGATTTTGTTGTGGTTTCTGGTTTCAACGCCAACAGCGCGACAACCAACACCGCAAACAAGATCGTCTACGATCCACAAAGCGGTTTGTTGTTCTACAACGGTGGCAGCGGCGTGCAAACGCTCGCTCAACTGCAACCAGGACTTAACTTGGGATCGGTTAACGCAGGCACCAGAAACAACTTCGAGTTGTTCTAGAAAAACTGGCGGTGGTGGGGCGGCACTGGATAACATCCGGGGCTGTTCTACCAGGGCAGTGACTGTTTTTAGAGCTTTCAACTTCGTTCTGCAAGGAGCAGAGTGAAGTTGGAAGCTTCAATTTAGGAAGTAAAATGCGGCGAATTTTAGATAATTTGATACTGGTTATTGCTTAAAGCAATCGATCGCCCGATCGGACAAAATATAAATAGTCAGAAAATATAAGATTTTAAAATCAGAATTTGGTATGTTCCCCCATAATACTAATTTTTTATGAGGCTGCATAGAATCTGATCCCCCCTAGCCCCCCTTAAGAAGGGGGGGACAAGATTCCGATCAAAGTCCCCCTTCTTAAGAAGGGGGATTTAGGGGGATCCAGATATGTGCAACGACCCATTAAATTGGTATAACAGGGAAAAAACTGCAACTTCTGGCGAGCAATGAGCACTGAAGAATACATCCGGCAAGCCCAAGTTTATCTGAACCGGGGGAAGCTAACTGAGGCGATCGATCTTTGCCATCAGGCGATCGAACTACAGCCATTTTCGCCGCTGGCTTATACAACTTTAGGCGAAATCCTCGAAGCGAGCGCAGATCCGACGGCGGCAAGAGATGCTTTTGTACGAGCTTTGGAGATTTCGCCAGGTTTTTTTCGCGCTCATGCTTATTTGGGTCAACTTTACAGCGAGTATTCCTGGCTGGATGAGGCGGCGTTTCACTATCGCCAAGCTCTGGATTTGAAACCAGACTGGCCGGAAGTTCATTATAACTTGGGAAATGTTTTTCACAAGCAGGGTAATTTGTTGGGGGCGATCGACTGTTACCGAAAGGCGATCGTTCTTAAACCAAATTATCTACTTGCTTTCTACAATCTGGCTGTGGTTTTAGATGGAAATAATCAGCTTGAAGCGGCAATCGATACTTACCGACAGGCGATCGATCTAAAGCCGGATTATGTGGAAGCATACAGCAATCTGGGTGCGATTCTGCTGAAGGACGATCGCCCAGAGTCGGCGATGGAGGTTTACCAACGGGCGATCGAGATTAAGCCGGATTGGGCGACGCTACACAATAATTTAGGGCAGGTATTGCTGGACAAAAGTCCCGAAAGGGCGATCGCATCTTACCTCACGGCTATTGAGTTGGCACCGGAGATGGTTTTGGCTCATTACAATCTGGGGAAGGCTTGGCAAATACAGGGGGAACATTTGGCGGCGGTTGCTTGTTTCGATCGGGCGATCGAACTGGAACCCGAACATATTGCGGGCTACACAGATGCTGGGTTTTCTTTGATGGTTTTGGGCAAAATTGCTGAAGCCATGCCTTATTTTCAGCAGGCGATCGCTCTGAAACCCGATTTTGTTGAGGCTTACTCTCGTTTGGCAGACAGGCGCAGAGTTGCTACTGTAGATGATGATGAATTGTCAAGGGCGATTTCTGCGTGCGATCGATTTCTCGCAGCACTGACGGGAAGAAGTCAACCCCAAGCGCAGCCCTGGGGGGGGGGGGGGGGGGGGGGGGGGGGGGGGGGGGGGGGGGGGGGGGGGGGGGGGGGGGGGGG
>JANPMV010000080.1:0-17179 GCA_031427135.1 Cyanobacteria bacterium VAR_87_metabat_62
AGAAAAAAACAACAAAAAACAAATCCACCCATACATAAAACACTCCCGCGCCACCCAATAAATTTAACACCCGACCCGCCCGCGCCGGTACCCACCCACACTAAACGCTTTTGCCCACCGCCACTGCCGTCTCCTGATTTCTGATAATATTAATTCCGATGTGACCAGAATTAATATGATCTGAATTAATCCCTTGATTGTCAAGCTTTTTAACTTCAATGATGTACCTCATTTAACCAATAATATCAATTCCGGTTGCACCGGAACGATAGACGAGACGATCGACAAATTCCCGTAGGGACACGGCACTGCCGTGTCCCTACTTTAGCTATAGGTTTACCCGAAAAAGGCGATGATTTACCACCTATTTAAAATCTAAAACTGGGAAAGGTTTCGCCGCTTCTATCTGCGCCGCTAAAGCAATTAAAGTTGCTTCCGCCGCCGGCCGCCCGATAATTTGAATTCCCACGGGCAAACCGTTATCATCTAAAATTGCCGGAAGTGCGATCGCAGGCAAACCGCTAGCATTAAACGGCGGACAAGGAGCAATCCAATTAATAATCCGCTGCAAAGTTTCTTCACAACTCAAATCCGCCCACTCACCGATGCGAATTGGCGAGTGCATATAAGTTGGCAAAACTAACACATCAAAATTCTCAAAGAATCCCACAATCCGCCGTGAAATAACCTGCATTTGATTCACCGCGCGCAAATATTCCCCAGCCGAAATAGTTCTTTCCAACAACCAGCGATTCATCGGTTCCAAAGCAGCGCCTGGAATGCCGCTTGCAGCCACGCCAGACTGCCAAATTGCGGTAAACGGTTCGACCAAACCCGTAAAATCAGGGCATCCAGGTTCGATATCGTGACCCAAATCTGTCAGTAACTTAACTGTTTCGAGTACGGCTTGCTGACAAATAGCCGAAGCCTCGCCCACAGGGGCAATATTCGTAGAAAAAGCAATTCGCAGCTTGCCCAACTTTTCACCGGCAGCCTCTAAAAAGGTCGGATTTGGGTCTGGTAGACAGTATGGATCGCCTGTTGTGTAGCCTGACATTACATCCAAAAGTGCGGCCGCGTCAGCTACAGTCCGGGCGATCGGGCCATTTGCAGAAATGCCACTGAGGTAATCTCCCACAGGTGCCCAGGAAACTCGCCCCCGCGAGGGTTTAATGCCCACTAAACCGCAGCAGGAAGCTGGGCCTCGGATCGAACCGCCGCCGTCTGAACCTTGGGCGATCGCGCATAAACCCGCCGCTACAGCCGCCGCTGAGCCGCCGCTGGAACCTCCGGGCGTGTATTCTAAATTCCAGGGATTGCGTGCCCGCCGGAAACCTGGGGGTTCGCTGTAAGGCAATGAGCCAATTTGAGAGGTGGCTGTTTTGCCCAGAATGTTAAATCCCGCTGCTTCGATCCGCCATACCACTGACTCGCTGTAGTTAGATATGTTATTCACCAAAGCCTGAGTGCCATATGTACAGGGAACGCCGGCAACTGGTGTCAAGTCTTTAATCGCAATTGGCACTCCGAAAAAAGGTGGCAATTCCTGTGACTTGTTTAACCCGGTTAGTTGCTCGGTTTGGGATTTCGCAAGGTCGATCGCCCGATCGGCCGTTACTGTAAAATAACTACCAAGTTTAGGGTTTAATCGATCTATCCGTTCCAAATACAGATTGACAATTTCTAGAGGCGACACTTCCCGAGCGCGGATTGACTTTGCCAAGTCCAAAGCTGAAGTAAAAGCCCGATCGACAGAATTCATCGGTTTAAATCCTTAATAGTTCAACGAGGTATTAGTTTATACTGTTCAGTTGCGGAAGAGTGTTTCCATTAAAGAAAACATCAAAAAATGTGGAAAATCCACATTCGATCCTAGAACAATTGCGATCGCATCTTGCAAGCGACAGAATATTTCCTTACTGTTGCAGCAGTGTAACCATGTTTTGGGATAAACTGATCTGAACAGCTCAGCTTTTGTGTTCAATGAACGCAATGGCGATCGGCATATTCCAACCTCCACAAATCATCTGTTCGAGTCAGCCTTCTCACCAACTTCAGGTAGCGTATATGACACAACAGCATCCGCCTGCTCCACGTCCACCTCTACCGGGTGCTCCCCCACCCCCAGGGCTGCCCCGTCCTCCAGCTCCCGGAATTCCCAGAGCAGCAGGACTACCACCGGCACCACCGCCACCGGCACCAGCACCGCCGCCACCATCCGCACCAGCGCCCGAATCCTTCGCCACACCTAAAACTCCTAGATCCAGCAGCACCGGACAGCCAACATTGAAAGAGCTAGTCATCCGAGCCAAAGAAGAAGGAGTATCCGACATTCACATGGGAGTAAACGAATTCCCGCGCTTCCGCAACCGGGGCGAGATTGCCGACATTGGGTATCCACCAACGGATTTAGATACGTTTTTTGGCTGGCTGCGCGAGTGCATGAGCGATGAAGAAATTGAAATTTTCCAAAAAAACCTAGACTTTGACGGCGCTTTCGACTTCGGCTTCGTCCGCATTCGGATCAGTTGCATGGACTCCTTAGCCGGCCCTGGGATGGTAGTGCGGTTAATTCCTGCCAAAATAATGACACTGGAGGAATTGAACCTGCCGGAAGTCTTTAAGAAGATATCTGGCTACCACAAAGGGCTGATTTTGGTTACGGGGCCGACAGGTTCGGGTAAGTCTACCACCCTCGCGGCGATTATCGATTACATCAACAAGACTAAAGCCTACAACATCATCACGATCGAAGACCCGGTGGAATTCGTACATGAAAGCAAAAAATCTTTGATCAAGCACCGGGAAGTCGGCAGACACACTCTCAAGTTTATGAATGCTCTCAAAGGCGCTCTGCGTCAAGACCCGGACATGATCCTAGTAGGAGAAATTCGGGACAGAGAGACCGTGGAAATCGCCCTCAAAGCTTCTCAGACCGGTCACTTAGTTGCAGGAACCCTGCACACCAACAGTGCAATCAAAACCCTAAACCGGATTCTGGATATGTTCGGGCCAGAAGAACAGGAAGCCATCCGAGTTTCGATTTCTGAATCCCTAGTCGCGATTATTGCCCAACTTTTGTGTAAAACCACAGATGGCAAGCGCGCGGCCTTCCACGACGTTATGATCAATACCGATGTGGTTAAAGAGTACATTCTCAAGGGGCAGAATGAGGAAATCAATCAAATCATGATCAAAGATACTTATGAAGGCATGACGACGATGAATCAGTCGCTCTACGGCCTGTATCAAGAAGGTCGGATTACTGAAGAACTTTGTGTCGAGAACTCGCCATTCCCGAACGAAATGGCTCAGATGCTCCGAGGTCGAGTCTAAAGCTGTATCCCAATCAGAGATCGAGAGTTAACAGTTAACAGTTAATACCAATTTTTTATGAGGCTACATAGAATTTCGATCCCCCCTAACCCCCCTTCATAAGGTGGGGACAAGATTCTTCTCAAAGTCCCCCTTTTTAAGGGGGATGCGAGGGGGATCGAGATATGTGCAACGACCATTAAATTGGTATAAAAGTTAACAGTTAACTTTAATTGGTGTAATTAATTGAAAGTCGATCGCCCGATATTGCCAGAATTTTTCAAAGGCATTGCGCTGTTTACACCAGGGGGAGACTTAATCTATTGCATAGACCCCCGCAAGCAAACTCAGTGGCATTTGCAGTTGTGCGTAGCTCTACAGGAAATACTCGGTTTATCGGAACCGCCGCATTTTCTGATACCTTGCTACACGGCAACTGTTGACTGCTGGCTGGATCGGAGCGATCGACAGTTGCGGATTGTCGCCGAAGCATATCCCCCGGTGCTGCGACATCAAACGTTGCTGAATGCCATTTTTGGGACTGGCGACTTGGTTTGGCAGCCCCGGAGCGAAGAAATGTGCGAACCGATGGCGATCGCCACTTATCATGAACAATTCCCCGAACTTTGGGAAAATCACGACTTAGTTGTACAGTATCCGATCGAGGTTGGGCGATCGGACTATCGAAGTTCGATCGTACCTCCTTCGCGCTTCCGACAATCGCAGCCGATGTCGCCAACGAAGCCAACAGCACTCATCCCACCGCCACCAACCCAAGGCTACGTTTTGCGCCTGTTTGTTTCCGGTAACAACCCCAGCACCGAACGCACCCTCGAAACTGTACACCAATTGTTAGAGCAATGCCTCGATCGCCCCTACACATTGAAAGTAATTGATGTGTTGAAACATCCCGAACAAGCTGAGACAGATCAGATTTCAGCAACTCCTACGTTGATTAAAATCTGGCCGAAACCCGTGCGGCGAATCGTCGGCGAATTGAACGATGCCGAAAAAATAGTGTGTCTGCTGAGCAATTCAGAATTTTAGGTTTTAGCGATTATTTAACACTGGCGATTAGCAAAAAAGTCGATCGCTTCATATCAAATCCAGTGGGATCGGAATTAATATTACCCACAGTCAGGACACAGCACAGCCGTTTCCCTACAATTAATCCGGCGATAGTTACATATCTGGCGAGCCCAATCAATTATTTTGCAGTAGGGAAACATTGCTGTGTCCTCCATTGCTGACGGTGCAACCAGAATTGATATCAATCAGGAAGACAAACATCAGGAGCACACAAACCTGCGAAATCCAAAGTTGTGACTACCAGCGTATCCAACTCAACTCGCCGAATCGCGTGATTGTTCGTATCAGCAACAAACAAATGAGACCCGATCGCGCTCAACCCTGAAGGCTCAAAAAATCGAGCATTCAGACCTTTAGCATCAACCAAACCAGCCGTACCATCTCCAATCATCGTCCTGCACGTACCGCCCCGGTGGTCGATCCGCTTAATTTTGTGATTGTAAGTATCAGCAACCCAGAGATAATTTTGAGCATATTCAACACCCAAACAGTGCTGCAACCTTACCTCTTCAGCGCGACCATCCTTATCCCCAAAACCAAACAATTCACCGCTACCGCAGACAGTTCGCACCTTCGGGTCTTCATCGATACCCACAGCGCGAATCGAACTAATTTCGCTGTCAGCAACAAACAACTCCGATCGATCCGTAGACAAGCCGCTGGGCTGAGAAAAAGCAGATTCTGCCAGATTCCCATCAACACAAGATTCTCGGCCCGTACCCGCATAAGTGCCGATCGTACCAGTATCTAACTGCATTTCCCAAATTTGGTGCGAACCCGCCATCGCAATAAAAAGTCTATTTCCAACTCTTTCTAAATCCCAAGGCGAATTCAATTGCGTTTCTAAACCCTTGCCGCTGCGGGGTGCAATTTCGTGACTTTGTTCGCCGGTACCAGCCACGGTTTCCACCCGTTCATTAGTAAAATCAATCTTTCTGAGAGCGTGATTTTCCGTATCAGCAACGTAGAGAATTTGACTTTCTGCATCAAAAGCCATACCTTGAGGTGCAAAGAACTCAGCCTCCGCAAAGCCCCCGTCAGTTAAACCCGGTTTCCCAGTACCGATGACGTGCAGCACTTCACCTTCGAGGGTGCTGACAACAATCCGATTGTGTCCAGAATCCGCAATAAACAAGCAAGAACCGACTAAGCTTTGGATGACTGAATTAGCAGGCCCGGGCAATATAGTTTCATCTACAGATTGATTGTCCTCAGCCATTTCGCCCAAAAGCCCTTCATCAATATCAAGGTCTTTTGCCTCCGTGGCGGCGATCGCAAATGCCAGCACTTTACCGGGAAAAGCCAGCGGTGTGGATACAGGTTTGCGCTGTTTTTCTAAGCTGAAACGAAGTTCTTTAAAGGCGATCGCATTTTTATCTTTATATTCAGCAATTAACTTGCCAACTAGCGAATCAAGTGCTTCTCTATTGCCTTCGCCGGAAACAAAGCCAACGACATAACTTTCAGGATCGATCACCATTAAAGTCGGCCAAGCGCGAACGGCGTAGCTTTGCCAGACTTTCATGCCGCTGTCTACGATTACCGGATGTTCGATATCGTGGCGGAGGATAGCTTGACGAATGTTTTCTACTTCTTTTTCATTTTCAAATTTAGCCGAGTGAACGCCGATTACAGTCAGGGAATCTTTATATTTTTGTTCGAGGTATTTTAAGTCTGGGAGGACGTGCAAACAGTTGATGCAGCAGTACGTCCAGAAGTCGAGGAGGACGACGCGCCCTTTTAGGGATGCAATAGATAAAGGCTTCTCGGTGTTCAACCAGGGGTAGTTTCCGGGGAATTCTGGTGCTCTGACGCGAGGCATGGATATCTCCTTGGTGGGGCCTGAATGATTTTTTCTCTTCTTTAATTTAGCGGGAAGTTTGGCAGGATGGGGAAAAGCTGGTTAAATCAGGGCTTTTGGGCATAGGTAAGATGGCTGTGGCACAACAGGGGAGAGAGATCAGTGCTCATATTGCCGCTTTGAATACTTTAGTCTGTAGAACTTTGGTATTCAAAACCTTAGTATCTTTCTCTATGCAACCTAGCCAACTAGACCAAACTTTAGGACTAGAAATACAACGTCGTCGCATAGAGAAACGTTGGTCACAGGAATATCTGGCAGAAGTCACAGGTCTGCACAGAACTTATATCAGCCAGCTTGAGCGAGGACTGAAAAGTCCATCTGTTAGAGTTCTGAGTCACATTACAAATGCTCTGGACATAACAATGGGTGAGTTTTTACGAGTTGTAGAGGAACTCTTGAGTGCTGACGGCAAACGAGATTGAAAGATTGAGGCAAGCCATTATTGCTACCATTGCATCTCCAGTTATAGGCTCGATAGAGGATTATACTTGGGAAGCAATTTTTCACTATGTCAAGGATATTTCTTTATCAGATCCAGCATTAGGGCGTAGCAAACTCCTCTATGATGCTGTTGACACTACCACTGCAACTGGTTGGTCACTCAAGTCTCTTCAACTGAATAGTCTTACGGTTGTAAATACATTTTTGTTTGTCATTCAGAGAGCAGATGTTATCAAAAAGGCTGCCAAACTTAGTTTTCCTGGTTTGACTGAACAATCCTCACCTGCTGAACTCGGAGCAGCTATTGTTCAGCATTGGAACGAGAAAATTATATCGAGTCAGGCAGCACAGAGCATTACCAATAGCTAGGTCGGCATACTGCTGAAAACCATTAGAGGATATGAATATATTTACTGTGAATTCCCTCTTAATCCACTTGATCCAAATGCTTTTTCTTGGGCTTGGACAGTTGATAGAGTTACTGGAAAATCAGGAGCCGGGCTACAAGGCAGTATTGCAGGTAAGCTAGAGTTAGTTTGGTACAAGAATCAAAAGCAACTTTTCAGAGCTAGAACCATTTCTCCAGAAGCCGTTCACATCAGGGTTGAGCGAACTCGTCTTACACTTGATCGATATGTGCGGACTGTTCTCTCCGCTTTGCAAGATCAGCTCATTACACAGTCTTTTGACAGTGAACTTGGAGAATAGATGCAGCTATTGCTTTACCTAAAAGTGGGGGTACTGATTCTCCGATTTGAGAAGCCATATCAGTGTACGTTCCCAGAAAGTGAAAGTTATCTGGGTAAGAGTGCAATCTTGCAGCTTCACGGATTGTAATTGTCCGATTTTGGGTTGGATGAAAAAATCTCCCAGATCCTGGATGGAAAACCCACCTTGTGATAGTTCTTGCTGGTTTATCCCAGTAAAGCCTTCCATAGGCCCCGCTATAGTGCTTTTTAGGAGCTAATTCAGGTGGCAAGTCTCTAGCATCTTGCCCTTCACTAAGAAGACACGCTCTTGACATTTGAATGGAACTCAAAGCACGAGCAACGTGATTGAAAAGTTTCGTACTTCCATTACGTATCATTGCTTGGTACGCAGTTTGGGCTGGAAAAGGATAAACTTCAGCATTATATTCCTCTCCTGCGTTCAATGACGGCAAATCTCCAATCGCATCTCTAACTGTGACGACTGAAGAAATGTTTGATTTTAGGAGACTAAGTTGATAACAAGATTTCGTAGCTCTGTAATCGCTTCTAATCTCGCCAGCGTGTGTAGGTTCAGGAAATTGAAATAGTTTATCTAAACTAGCCACGAAAAAAGCCCTTGATCTGGTCTGCGGTACTCCATAATGTGCGGAGTTTAGCGATCCATAAGTTACTTTATAACCTTGCAATTCAAGTTGTTGTATGATTTCATTCTTAACTACACCACCATAAGCTTTCAAGATTTCAGGTACGTTCTCCATAACAACGTAAAGGGGTCTAAATTCCTGTACGAATTCTAAAAATGTCCGATATAACTGATTGCGAGAGTCGGTGAGGTAGCGATAGTCAGCAGGAATATTTTTTGAAAATCCTTGGCATGGGGGGCCGCCTATCAACGCTGTTAGTTCCTCCCTCTGCAAACCCAAACATAATCGCAAATCCAAAGGATTGATCTCACGTATATCCTGATGAACAATTTTGGTGTTTGGGTAATTGTGCTTATAGGTCGCTAGGGCTTTGGCATCCACCTCGATCGCACATAAAGATTCAAAACCAGCCAGGTGAAAGCCTGTAGTCAAGCCACCCGCACCAGAAAATAAGTCAATAGTCTTATATGTCATAATCGAATACTATAGTATTATGGCTGTGTCGTCAACCAACTTCTTCAAAGATGTTGAAAACCTCTGTATACCCGAGGATTGGCAAATATACCGGGTGATTACAAATCGCAGAGTTTGTGGGCACACAGACAAAACCCGCTGCACTGGTTCAGAAGAAGAGTAATAGTAGATTAGGTTGAGGAACAAAACCCAAAACTCTTGTTTGTAACAAGAGTTTTTAAAGTTGGCACGATTCAGTCTCGCCTTGCGCGGACTTGGTTTCACAAGAAGCGGTTTCAACCGCCCAGATTTGTTTGTGTAGGCCCGGTTTCAACCGCCCAGCTTTTTTTCACCTAACAGCAACCGCCGCCGTTATAGTGCCAAGTCGAATCAGTAATTAACACCTTATCCGGCATCAATCCCCCCAAATTCCCAGCCGTTTTATCGCAAACCGCCGCCGGAACTCCCCGCTGCAAGACGTGACCCGCCCCGTCATCAAACAGCTCCTCAGACCCTGCATAAATCGCCGTCTTGCCAGTGAAAATGCAAGCTCCGTCATCCGGTACAGGCACTTTGAAAGACACCGAATCCAGGCTTTCTAACAGCAAATCCGCATCCAATTTGTAATTGTGTTTGTCCAGCAATCGGTAAGGACGGCGCGCCCGCACTTCCACTTGCCCAAAACCTACGTCTACAAGGTGTTGAACGTATTCTGCGTAGGTTAGAGCGCCGGACAAACACAAGGCGCGCAGGCGATCGTCCTCCTTTAAATGCTGCGGAATTGTGCGAGTTGCGATCGGATCGCTCATCAACAACCTGCCGCCCGGTTTCAAAACCCGATAAGTCTCTTTTAATGCCTTAGCTAAATCCGCAGGTTCAAAGATGTTAAACAAACAATTTTGAGCGACAACATCTACCGAAGCATCGGGCATTGGCAATGCAAAAGCATCACCTGCTCTAAGCTCGACAAAATTAGCATCAAACCAATCATTTTTTTGTGCGGCAATTTGCAAATTCCGTGCCGCAGCTTCTCGCATTGCAGCAACCGGATCGACGGCAATAACTGCTCCTTTTTGTCGAGAAAAATAAGCAAATTGCAGTGCTTCTAAACCGCCGCCGACGCCTACATAAAGCACGACGGGATTGCCGACAAGTTCGGCGGCGTGGACTGTTGTACCGCAGCCGTAATTCATCTCTTGCATTTGTTCGGGAATTTTTAATCCGGGCAATTGCAAGGGGCTGCTTTGGACGCAGCAAAGTCCGATTTGGGGAGTTTCGGCAACATCGCTGTAAAACTTGGCGGCAGTTTCGAGGTAGGTCATTTTTTAGTTTCCTAATTTTTGATTTTTGACCGCAGATTTAGGCGGATAGACGCGGATGAACGCAGATGAATACAGAAAGTTTTTGTTAGGTTTCAAATTCGACTTTTTGTTCGGATTTTGTCTGATTTTCGGGTTCGGAAACTGTTTTTTCGGGAGCAGCTATGTCGGCGCTTGGCTGGCTGGGAGTTTCAGCGGCAACTGGTGGCGCTGGCGGTACAAGATTGGGAGATTGTTCTGGTATCGCAGGAGCTGCTACTTTTGGTACTGGAGCTTTTTCTGTTATTTCTGGCTTGGTTGGCGGCGCTGAAGGATTAGCAGGTTCGGGTTCTTGATGCAAAAAGTTGCGGAACCGATTGTAGTATCCTTTATATTCCTGTTTCTCTGTTTTGGAAGATGCTGTTGGTGCCGGTTCTATTATTTTAACTGGTGCAACAACTTTCGGTGATTCTAACTGTGGAGTTGCTATCGGTGTCGGTTCTGTTACTGGAACTGGTGCAACAACTTTCGGTGGTTCTAGTTCGGGAGTTGTTGTCGGTGTCGGTTCTTTTATTTGAATGGGTTCTAGAACTTTGGGCGCTTCGAGTTGCGGGGTTGCTGTTGGTTTGGGTTCTATTACTTGCACGGGAGCAACTTCGGGAGCAACTGTTTTATCTAACCTCGGTTCGGCTACTGGTGTTTTTTCTAATTCAGGTGTCGGTTTTGGTTCGGGGGTTGGCGTTGGTTTGGGCTTGGGGGCTTCGTAGGTACGATCGACTATACCGCGAGTTTCTGCTGCTGTTATTTCGCCCCGCACTAATTTAGCAAGAGGATTTTGCCCCATAGGTTCGTAATTTATCAGTCTGACTGTATTGTTAAAGGCGTTTTTGACGAGATTTCCCCGTTCGTCGAGCAATTCTAGCTGTACCCAGTTTTTCCCCGGTTTGAAGCCTTTAAGATATATAGGTTGCCATTGGTCGATCGCAAAACTTTCGCCGTTAACTGTGGCTCGAATTTTCCAGTCGAGGATGTCATCTTGGGAATTTTCTTGAGCCGCTTGGTGCAAGGGGGCGTTTGTCAAGTAAAAGTCGAGCAGGATGGGTTCTGCCCCGTAGCTGCCTTGCGGGCTGCTGTACGTTAATAGGGGTAAAGTTCGATCGGGCTTATTGTCCTCAGTTTTGGTAAAAATGTGAAAGGTAGTTTCGGCGAAAGCACCTTCGTTTTTAAAGCTTTCTTCCCAAGGGCGAGCGGCGAACACCCGCAGGGTATGGGTTCCGGGTTCTAAGTCCGAGAGTGTTAAAGTTTGGTTGATATCATAAATTGCTGCATAAGGTCGGTTGTCTAATAAAACTTGCAGGTGAGGGCCCAAACCCAAGTTTGCTTCTTTGAAAATGGGGAAGTCTTTAACTTGGAACTGAACAGACACATTTATATCCTGAAGCACTTCGTCAGGTAATGGATTCAAAATACTAATTTGAGGCTGGTAGATTTCTAGAGCCTGACGCAGTTTTTGAATGGCTTCTGGGGGAGAAACCTCTGAGATTCTGTTTACCGGGGCGGAAGCTGAGCCGCTGTTGTTCCCTGTGTTGGGCAATTCCCGAGGGCCCGCGCCACAACTTGCTAAACCCAAAATTAGTAGTGATGCTGCGAATAATGCCAGCAGCCTGCCCGCAACCGTTTTGTGCCAATTTGTGCCAATCACGCAACCATACTCCTAGAAGCCTTCTCATAGGGAACTATAGCCCAAAACCGAATTTAGTATTTGGGGATTGCCGATCGAGAATCCGAAATAGTCGTCGCCCCGGGAAACAGTGGCAAAGCGAGCCACTAATCATTTCCTAAATATCACTCTTGCAGCTATTTTTCACAATATCTTTGTATAAATTTAATATTTCTCTATTCTCTGATCTTTGAGTTTTGTAAACTTAATGGTAGTACCACTTGACTTTTTTGAGCGCTTGTGGAAAACAAACGGTTATGACATCGAAAATTGAGGCTTTTTCAAAATCACTACTCCTAAATTACCTAATCTTTGAGTTTTGTAAACTTAATGGCAATCCCCCTTGACTTTTTTGAGCGCTTGTGGAAAACAAACGGTTATGACATCGAAAATTGAGGCTTTTTTAAGTATTGTTAACAAGCGATTAATACTCCTCATAGCAAGCTTATAATTCATAAAACTCCCTCAAAAGGAGCAGCCGCATCAAACCTGAATCATCCGTGAATCAAGGATGCGATCGGCAGCTCATCTGACGAGAAGAGTTGACAGTACCCAGAGACATTGTTACCGACACTGGGGAACTGGCTTCTTCAAAGAAGCAAAATGCTTGGGGAGACGATGCACCTGTATCTAACTCTGCAAAGAGTGAAGTGCAAGCAGTATCGGTGAACCGAGAATCCCCGTACCAAAAGCCCGGGGAGTGTCAGATACAGTATTTCAGTTCTCGTTCCTTGTCTTACCGAGAGGAGAGTCTTCATGACCATTAGTCCTCCAGAGCGAGAGGTAAAAGTTAGAGTAGTAGTCGATAAAGATCCAGTTCCAACTTCTTTCGAGAAGTGGTCAAAACCAGGTCATTTCGATCGCACTCTAGCTAAGGGCCCAAAAACCACCACTTGGATTTGGAACCTTCACGCTAACGCTCACGACTTCGACAGTCATACAAGTGATTTAGAAGACGTTTCGCGCAAAATCTTTAGCGCTCACTTCGGCCACCTGGCAGTAATCTTCGTCTGGTTAAGCGGCGCATATTTCCACGGCGCTAAATTTTCCAATTACGAAGCTTGGTTGACAGATCCTACAGCCATCAAGCCTAGCGCTCAAGTGGTTTGGCCTATTTTTGGTCAAGAAATTTTAAATGCAGATGTAGGCGGCGGCTTTCACGGGATTCAGATCACCTCTGGTCTGTTCCAACTGTGGCGCGCCAACGGCTTCACTAACTCATACCAGCTATATTGCACTGCGATCGGCGCCTTGGTAATGGCAGCTTTGATGCTATTTGCCGGTTGGTTCCACTATCACGTCCGCGCTCCGAAACTGGAATGGTTCCAGAACGTGGAATCGATGATGAACCACCACTTGGCAGGTTTGCTCGGCTGCGGTTGCTTGGGCTTTGCGGGACAACAAATTCACGTTGCTCTGCCGATCAACGCTTGCATGGACGCGATCGATGCAGGCTCACCGTTGACAGTAGGTGGCAAACTGATCAAAACAGTTGCCGATATCCCGCTGCCACACGAGTGGCTTTTGACACCGGGCTTGATGGCTGACATCTACCCAAGCTTCGCTAAAGGTCTAACGCCCTTCTTCACCCTCAACTGGGGCGCATACACAGACTTCCTGACCTTCAAAGGCGGTCTGAATCCCACCACAGGCGGTCTGTGGCTGACTGATACAGCGCACCACCACTTAGCTTTGGCAGTGCTGTTCATCGTCGCTGGTCATATGTACCGCACTAACTGGGGCATCGGCCACAGCATGAAGGAAATTCTAGAGAACCACAAAGGCCCCTTCACTGGTGAAGGCCACAAAGGTCTCTACGAAATTCTGACTACTTCTTGGCACGCCCAATTGGCCATTAACTTGGCAATGCTGGGATCTGTGAGCATCATTGTGGCTCACCATATGTACGCGATGCCTCCGTATCCGTACATCGCGACCGACTACCCAACTCAGCTATCCCTGTTCACCCACCACATGTGGATTGGCGGATTCCTGATTGTTGGAGCAGCCGCTCACGCAGCAATCTTCATGGTTCGGGATTACAATCCGGCTGGAAATGTCAACAACTTGTTGGATCGCATGATCCGGCATCGAGATGCGATCATTTCCCACCTGAACTGGGTTTGCATATTCTTGGGCTTCCACAGCTTCGGTTTGTACGTTCACAACGATACAATGCGGGCTTTCGGTCGTCCTCAAGATTTGTTCTCAGATACCGGTATTCAGTTGCGTCCGATATTTGCCCAATGGGTGCAAAATATCCACGCCTTGGCTCCGGGCACAACAGCGCCTAATGCTATGGAAATCGTCAGCCACGCTTTTGGCGGCGGTGCAGTAGTAGTGGGCGGCAAAGTAGCGATGATGCCGATCGAATTGGGTACGGCGGATTTCATGATCCACCACATCCACGCTTTCACCATTCACGTTACAGTCCTGATCCTCTTGAAAGGCGTGCTGTTCGCACGTAGTTCTCGCTTGGTTCCTGACAAAGCTAACTTGGGCTTCCGGTTCCCTTGCGACGGCCCCGGCCGTGGCGGCACCTGCCAAGTTTCTGGTTGGGATCACGTGTTCCTAGGCTTGTTCTGGATGTACAACTGCATCTCGATCGTGATTTTCCACTTTAGCTGGAAAATGCAGTCGGACGTGTGGGGAACAGTATCGCCAGACGGCACAATCTCTCACATCACCGGTGGTAATTTCGCACAAAGTGCGATCACGATCAACGGTTGGTTGCGGGACTTCCTGTGGGCGCAAGCTTCTCAGGTAATTCAGTCCTACGGTTCGGCTTTGTCGGCCTACGGTCTGATGTTCCTAGCTGGACACTTCGTTTTCGCGTTCAGCTTGATGTTCCTGTTCAGCGGTCGTGGTTACTGGCAAGAATTGATTGAGTCCATTGTTTGGGCTCATAATAAACTCAAAGTAGCTCCTTCGATTCAACCTCGCGCTCTGAGCATTATTCAGGGTCGGGCTGTGGGTGTAGCTCACTACCTGCTGGGAGGAATTGTCACAACGTGGGCATTCTTCTTAGCGCGAATCATCTCGGTAGGTTAAACTACCTCCAGGTTTGGATTCTGGATTTGGGATCGCTCTCAAACCCGGAACCCAAACCTCCGAACCGAACCTCTTCAACGTTCAGGATTCAGGATTTATCAAGGCTTATGGCAACCAAATTTCCAAAATTTAGCCAAGACCTTGCCCAAGACCCGACTACACGGCGGATCTGGTACGGGATTGCCACAGCACACGACTTTGAAAGCCACGATGGCATGACCGAAGAAAATCTTTACCAAAAGATTTTTGCTTCTCACTTCGGCCACGTAGCAATCATTTTCTTGTGGACTTCGGGCAGCCTGTTCCACGTGGCATGGCAAGGTAACTTTGAACAGTGGATTAAAGACCCTCTAAACGTCCGCCCGATCGCTCACGCGATTTGGGACCCGCAATTTGGCGCTCCAGCAGTAGAGGCTTTCACTCAAGCTGGTGCTTCTAATCCGGTGGACATCTCCTACTCTGGTGTTTACCATTGGTGGTTTACTCAAGGGATTCGGACGAATGCTGACTTGTATCAAGGAGCTATCTTCTTGCTACTGCTGGCTTCTGTCTTCCTGTTTGCTGGTTGGTTGCACCTCCAGCCTAAGTACCGCCCCAGCTTGTCTTGGTTCAAAAATGCTGAATCTCGCCTCAACCACCACTTGGCTGGTTTGTTCGGTGTCAGCTCTTTGGCTTGGACTGGTCACATGGTTCACGTTGCTATCCCCGAATCTCGCGGACAGCACGTAGGTTGGGAAAACTTCTTGTCTACCCCTCCTCACCCGGCTGGTTTGGCTCCGTTCTTCAGTGGTAATTGGGGCGTATACGCCGAGAACCCAGATGCACCAAGCCACGTATTCGGTACTGCCGAAGGCGCTGGAACTGCGATTCTGACTTTCTTGGGCGGCTTCCACCCTCAAACAGAATCTCTGTGGTTGACAGACATTGCTCATCACCATTTGGCGATCGCAGTTCTGTTTATCATTGCTGGTCATATGTACCGGACTAACTTCGGTATCGGTCACAACATTAAAGAAATGTTGGATTCTAAAGCCGGTTTGGTAGGCGGCAAGAGTGAAGGTCAGTTCAACTTGCCTCACCAAGGCTTGTACGAAACCTACAACAACTCGCTGCACTTCCAATTGGGAATTCACCTCGCTGCTTTGGGTGTGATCACATCCTTGGTTGCACAGCATATGTACGCGATGCCTCCTTACGCTTTCATAGCGCAGGATCATACGACAATGGCTGCGTTGTACACGCACCACCAATACATTGCTGGTTTCATCATGGTCGGCGCTTTCGCCCACGGAGCTATCTTCTTGGTGCGGGACTACGATCCTGAAGCTAACAAAGGTAACGTGCTCGATCGGGTGTTGCAGCACAAAGAAGCGATTATCTCTCACTTGAGCTGGGTATCGCTGTTCTTGGGCTTCCACACTCTCGGTTTGTACGTTCACAACGACGTCGTTGTCGCTTTCGGAACTCCTGAAAAGCAAATCTTGATTGAACCAGTGTTCGCACAGTTCATCCAAGCTGCTCACGGGAAGGCTCTGTACGGCATGGACGTGCTTCTTTCCAATCCTGACAGCATTGCTGCCACCGCTTGGCCCAACTACGGTAACGTATGGCTCCCAGGCTGGTTGGAAGGAATCAACAGTAGTACAAATTCTCTGTTCTTGGCGATCGGACCTGGCGATTTCTTGGTTCACCATGCGATCGCACTTGGCTTGCACACCACCACCTTGATTTTGGTCAAGGGCGCTCTGGATGCACGCGGTTCTAAGCTGATGCCGGACAAAAAAGACTTCGGTTATGCTTTCCCTTGCGACGGCCCAGGCCGTGGCGGTACTTGCGATGTCTCTGCTTGGGATGCGATGTACTTGTCAGTCTTCTGGATGCTGAACACCCTAGCTTGGGTAACGTTCTACTGGCACTGGAAGCACCTAGGCATCTGGGAAGGAAATGTGGCTCAGTTCAATGAGTCTTCAACCTACCTGATGGGCTGGTTCCGCGATTACCTCTGGCTGTATTCTTCTCAGTTGATCAACGGTTACAACCCGTATGGTACTAACAACTTGTCAGTCTGGGCTTGGATGTTCTTATTCGGACACCTCGTTTGGGCAACCGGTTTCATGTTCCTGATCTCTTGGAGAGGTTACTGGCAAGAGTTGATCGAGACTTTGGTTTGGGCTCACGAGCGCACTCCTCTGGCGAACTTGGTTCGCTGGAAGGACAAGCCAGTTGCTCTTTCTATCGTCCAAGGTCGTTTGGTTGGCTTAGTTCACTTTACTGTGGGCAACATCCTCACTTTCGGCGCCTTTGTAATTGCCTCGACAGCCGGGAAATTCGGGTAATTCCGAACTCTGGTTTTTAGGTAATTAACTGAAATCCCCTGCCTTCTGGCGGGGGATTTTTTGGTATTTTGTTGAATCGGAATGATATCAAATCCGGTAGATCGGAATTATTATTAGCCAAAATTCGGAGACGGCAGTGCCCTGTACCGACAATATTATTTTGGGTTGGGACACGGCAACGCCCTCTCCACTATCAATCCGGTGGATAGTTTAAAACGCAATGACAAAAAGTAAAAGATTAGAATTATACAGTTTTAT
>JANPMV010000081.1:0-5570 GCA_031427135.1 Cyanobacteria bacterium VAR_87_metabat_62
TGTCACAATCCCTGTAGTGGAATTATAAGTACCGCCATTCGATACTACTACTCCGGTTAAATTGGGAACGATGCTGTCAGTAACTGTGACGTTTGTCGCGGCGCTTGGCCCGTTGTTGACTGTCGAAATTGTGTAACTAACTGTGGCACCTGGAATCGCAGTAGTAGAACCAGTTTTTGTGGTAACTAGGTCGGCTGTAGCATCAACAATTGTGGTTGGGGATTGAGAGATGACTGCGGAACCGTTGTTATTAGCTGGAGTGGGATCGTATACGCTGGAGTTGCTAAAGGCGGTGTTGGTTATGGTAGTGCCGGTTGTTCCGGTGACTGTTGCAGTGATGCTGCGGACTGCGCTAACACCGTTAGCCAGAGTCGGAATTCTGGGCCAGATGACAGTGCGTGTTGTGGGGTTGAAAGTACCGCCGTTGTCAGCGCTGACGAAAGTTAAGTTTGTCGGCAGTTGATCTTGAATTAGAACGTCTGAGGCAGTGTTGGAGACAATATTCACAGTTCCAGTGGCATCTGGTCCGAGAGCTGGGCCGATATTGGTGGAAGTGATTGTATAGGTGATGTTGCTGCCTGTAAGGGCAAATGCGGGGCCGCTTTTAGCAACGGAAATGTCGGCTTGGGTTACAGGAGTGGTGATACTTTCGACAACTAGGTTGGCAATTTCGTGAATGTTGTTCAGGCCGCCTGTGGAACTAGCAAAACCAAATTTGAAAGTAGCTGGTATTGCTCCGTTTACGGTTGTCAAATCTGATATGTTGATGATTGTTTCGTCGGGAATGAATACGCCATCGTTGTTCGAGTCGAAGGCAACTGTAAGCTGGTTAGTAGTTGGTTGTAATGTAATTTGAACTTTTCTTCTCGAAGGAAGACGAGTTCCACCAGTACCAGCAGCATTATCTACCCCAAGACCACCAACGGGAGCATTACCTAAAAAATTATAATTAGTGGCTAAGCTGCCTCTAAGTGCTATGGAATCAGCTACCTGCCCTGGGCCACCCACACGCCCTTCATTGGAATTGGAAAAATTGCCAAACTCGTCTAATCCGACACCTAAATAACCTCCGGCAATACCGGGTACAGGGACAGCATTGTTAGTATTTGGAGCATAGCCCAGAGAGCCGCCGAAGCCTCCTGCGGCTGTTGGTGTCGTTGTGCCGTCAATTAGGAAAAAACTCACACCATCGGCGCCACTGCCACCATAAGCAAATAAATCAAAGGTAACTTTTAAACCCTCAGTCGCACCGATCGGGTTGTTGTAGATCACAAAAGCTGCTTGGTCTCCCACGGCTGATGTTAATCTCAAAGTACCGCTACCGGCAGCATCGCCCGTACCTAAAGCGGGAATAATGCCTGTTGCCGTTCCGCCTGCGGTTAAGCCCGGGTTGGCTGAAGCGCCGCCGCTGGTTCCATAGATCCAAGGGCCTAGTGCTGTTGCACCAGTAAAGCTTTCGGCAACTAAAGTAGCTAGGACTGATGTATAGGCTTCTAGGACTGATTTTTCAAAGGCTAGTTCGGCATTGATTCTGCCTGTGGCAATTTCTAATTCCCAATCGCCTCCTAATGCTGCACTCCCTGTTAGGTTGTTGGAAGCAGCAATATTTACGCCGGTTAATTCGCTGAGTTTTTGGATGAATTCAAGCCCGGATTCGCCAGCGGCTACGTTACAGCCATAAAGCAGAATACTGCCTGATTCGCCGAGGGCTTTTCCCCACTGCTGCAATTGACTGCTGTAGGTTTCTAGGTTATGAATATTCAGTTCCGCCCGGCCGATTTCTATTGCTGCTTCTCGGCCGTGAGAAACTATGTGCAGGCTGTTGATGTTTCTGTACTGACCCACTATTTCGGTGATTTGTGCGATCGCGTCCCTAGTTGGATTGAGTACAAATACTTCGGTTTCTGGTTTGATTCCCCCGATCAATTGCTCATAGTTTTCTACTCGGGAGTCAACAACCACTAGATTTTTTGGCGATTCATATTCTGCTGTACAACTTGCTGTCTGATTGGAAAATAAGTTGTTTTGAATGGAAATATTGGTAGATTTAGATGTTTTTACGCCTGACAAATTAGACATATTGGGGATCGCTTTCATTATTCGCTGATTTACTCATCAGTTATAACCTACCCCTTTTGGCATAGTCTAATAAACATTAAAATATAAAGTTTACGTTATATTTCTTTGCAATATAAAATAATACTTACGTGCTTTTTAGTATTTTGAACAGTGATACTGTCAGTAGCTATATGGTTTTTCTCCGATCGCCGATCGCCAAAAATCACCGCAACTACCCGGTAAATATGGGGTTGCTGATTTCGAGCTCGCAGTTCAAGTCTTTGTTTTATAAGAACTGATGCTATGAAGTTTAAATTTTGAGCGTAAATTACTTACGTATTACTGAGAGATAGAAATTGTTGAGAAAGGTTTCAATTGTAATTTGTGCCTGTTATATCGTTTCCGGTAGTATCGGAATTATTAGCCAAAATTAGGAGACGGCAGTGCCGTTTCCCTACAATATTATTTTCGGTAGGGACAAAGGCACTCGCGGTGTCCGAACTATCACCTGACGATGCCACCGAAATTGATATAACGGGGAACTGGGACGAACTTAGTTCTTTTTTCTGCTATATGAGGAATGCCACAGAAGTTTTGAGCTGCTGTGGCATTTTGTGATGAGAATAGGAGACTTTCGCCCCCAATCTTAACCCTCAGAACGCAAAAGATTGGACAAGAAATCCGAGGAGCCGATCGCCCCGTTAACTCCAACAAAGTTAGCTAAAACCTGAGTAGTACCTGCTACTCGCAACAATGAACCGTCAGGAGTGGCGCTAAATTGCAACTGCTGGAAACTCAGCCCACCAGTCAACACCAATTTATCGATACCAACCTCGAAGTTAAGAATAGTATTCGAGCCGCTTTGAGCACCCAAAACAAATTGATCGCTGCCAGCACCTCCAGACAAAGTATTGTCACCGGAGCCTCCAAATAGCAAATCATCTCCTGCGCCTCCAAAGAGAATGTCGTTATCCTCGCCACCGTAGAGGGTATCGTTACCAGCACCGCCGTTGAGCGTATCTTCCCCTTCATTGCCGTAAAGCAAATCGTCACCAGCACCTGCACAGATATAATCTTGCTGACGGTTTGCACCGACTGAAACTCCCTGGTTATCGGAACGATCGCCAAAAATGGTATCGTTACCTTCGCCAGCGCAAATAGTATCGCTGCCGTCACCGCCATAAATTAAGTCGTTGCCCTTGTCTCCGTTGATCAGGTCGTTACCTTTACCGCCGTAGAGGGTATCGTTGCCTTTACCACCGCCGAGAGAATCGTCACCTTCCATGCCGAACAGAAAGTCTTCACCCCTGTTGCCAAAGATCAAGTCGTTTCCATTGACATCCTTACCTAAGAAATCTTGACTACCGCCGTAGATGGTGTCGTTGCCGTTATCCCCGGTAAGGATATCGTTACCGATATCGCCCCAAATTAGGTCATTATTTTTACCACCCCAAACGCAATCGTTGCCTTTGCCCGCATCAATCGTATCGTCGCCGTTGCCGCCGCCGATGATATCGTTACCCTCGTCCCCAAAAATTAAGTCTTGTTGGTTACTATCGGTAACAACGTTGGAACTACCGCTATCACCGAGGATAGTATCGTTACCTTGGCCGCCGTAGAGCGTATCGGAGCCGAGTTGACCAAAAATTAGGTCATTGCCTTTGCCTCCGTAAGTGCGATCGTTCCCTTTACCTCCAATCACTGTATCGTCGTTTTCTTGGCCGTTGAGCAAGTCATTGCCTTCGCCTCCGTACAACAAATCGCGTCCTTGGAAGTCCTTGGCCCTGTTGTTATCGCGGTTTCCGCCCAGTAAGGTGTCGTCTCCAGTACCGCCAATCAATGTATCTGAGCCTTGTTCGCCAAAAATTAGGTCTTTGCCTTTACCACCTGCGGCAATATCGTTACCTTTGCCAGCATGGATGGTGTCATCGCCCTCGTTACCGTTGATGAAGTCTGCACCGTCGCCTCCGAAGATCAAATCGCGAGCATCATCAGGATTCCGGGAGTTGTTCTGGCCGGTGTCTCCGAGAATCGTATCGTTACCTCGATCGCCCAAAATGGTATCTGAGCCTAACTCACCAGCAATCCAGTCGCTTCCTTCCTCACCGAAGATTAAATCGTTGTTGTCGCCACCGTAAATAATATCTGGGTTGCTATCGCCAAGAAGGGTGTCGTTGCCTTCATCGCCATGAATTTCGTCTGCACCATCTTTGCCTACCAGCAAATCATTGCCTTGAAAACCGAGGATTTTTTGGCTACCACTGGTGATAGCGATGGTGTCGTTACCATTAGTTCCTTTGAGAGTTTGTCCTTCTCCAAGTTGTGAAATCGGCCTGTTAAAGGAAATGGCGGGCGGTTGCGGCGGTTCCAAAAAGTTAATTCCCTTTCCCACCAAAGGCTTGCATTCGCAGTCTATTTCTGGTTCTGGGGTAGTTGGAGTTGGAGTTGGAGTTGGAGTTGGAGTTGGTGTTGGTGTTGGTGTGGACAAATTTGGTCGCAAGATAGCGGCCACGCTAGCAGTAACAGGAGTGACAGCGCCACTGTTGTCTGTGGCGCTATAGGTGAAAATAGCCCCCGTAAAGTTGTCTGTGGATTGGAAGAATAGTTGCCCAATCTGTTCAGGAGTAAGGGTTTGACCAACTGTTACCGGAACGCTGTTGTTGGGTGGAACTCCTAAAAATAGGACTCCTTGGGCGGCTGGTGGCAGGGTGTTAATGGTGAAAGAGGCGATCGACCCATCGGGGTCGGTTGCACTCAATCCGGTAACAGTTGTGCTGCTGTTCGGCGAAATGCCGAAGTTAGTATTTGCTGCTACTGGCGGTTGGTTTGCCGTCGGAAGTAGGGCCGCCACTGTGGCGGTAGTGAGACTTATTGTGCCCTGGTTATCGATGGCGGTGTAGCTAAAATTGGTGCCGGTAAATTCGCCAGTTGTGCGGAAAAATAGTTGCCCAATTTGTGCTGGCGTCAGGACTTGACCAGGTGTCACGGCAATTCCACCATTAGCTGGGTCTCCTAAAAATAGGACTCCTTGGGCGGATGGTGGCAGGGTATTGATGGTGAAAGAGGCGACTGTGCCGTCGGGGTCGGTTCCTCCCAATCCTGTGACTCGTGTGCTGCTACTAGGGGGAATGCTGAAGTTGACATTTGTGGTAACAGGTGGTTGGTTGTTCGGATTTGGTGTCGGAACAGGTGTGGGAGTTGGTGTCGAAACTGCGAGTGTCGCCACAGTCGCTGTTGCTGGACTACTGAGACCTTGGTTATCGGTGGCACTGTAGGTGAAATTAGCTCCGGTAAATTCGCCAGTTGTGCGGAAAAATAGTTGCTGAATTTGTGATGGCGTCAGGACTTGACCAGGTGTCACAGCAATTCCGCCATTGGCTGGATCTCCTATAAATAGGACTCCTTGGGCGGTTGGTGGCAGGCTGTTGATGGTGAAAGAGGCGATCGACCCATCGGGGTCAGTTCCTCCCAATCCGGGAACTGGTGTAGTGCTGTTGGGCGGAATGCTCAAG
>JANPMV010000082.1:0-11371 GCA_031427135.1 Cyanobacteria bacterium VAR_87_metabat_62
TTAGTTCCCCGATAAGTAGGTAGGCGGGATTAAACCGAACTACGTAACAGTATGTAAACAGGGCTAAATCACTTACGTTTAGGGGATTTGGATACTTTACAATCGTTTACATGGTTGCGTTTTACAGCGCCTACTTACTTATCTACTTTAGAAGGGGTCAGACCGAGATTGACCCCAGACTCATCGACAAATACCAAATTTCCTAGATAGAAGTTTATTATTTCAAGGAAAGCCGTGGCGCGTCATACAATATCCTTAAAGATTTTGAACCTCTTGAAAAATTTCGTCAATATAGTACTCAATAAAAGCATAATAAAGAATATTAAAACCAGAGCATAACCTGGAGATGGAAATATTCTCAAAAGCAATATTACGAAAAAACTATGTAGGCAATATACCCCTAATGATAAATCAGAAAATAATTTGACTATAAAATGCGGTTCAGATGTAACTTTTAGAGAAATTAAAGCGATCGACCAAGCACCAAAAACTAAAGATAGTCTAGAGTAAACTAGTAGAGCATCCTCAGAATCAGTGGGTAAAAAATCTTCTCTAAAGCCATTCCATAGTAACGGATAGTCTAAATATTTCCATTCAAAAATAGCAAAAACAATAAATAATATTAATATCGATAAGTTTTTTTTATTAAAATAAGAATAACTATTTAGTTGAGTTTTAGATATCTCATTTTTAATGAGAAATGAGGAAAAAACATAAGGTACAAAGTTTAGAGGATTGAAGAGTTGCGCTAGAATAGCAAATTCCTTACCAAAAAACATGACACTTAAAGGCAAAAGAAAAACAATTATACAAAAAAATATTAAAGCCGAATAACATATTAGTTCATTGTTTATTTTAGTTTTCTCAATATAAAAAGCAAATAATTCAGCGAAAGTGGTTAAGAAGAGTAAAGAAAAGAAAAAATAAAATGGGTTAGAATATCCGTCGGTAATAATAAAAACTATAAGTTTTCTCATATCAGTTAAATCAATTAACTGATTGACAGAGATTTCATTGATAAGTAATAAATATATTTGAGAAATTAATCCCCAAACTAAATAAAGTTTTATAAGTTTAAAAAATCTTTTTTTAAAGAAGTAACCTTCCTGTTTTTGTCTGCTGAAAAAGAACAAAATAAAAGATATTTGAAAAAAGATAGGAACAGCTAAATCACCTATGTTATAAACAATAAAATTATATAGGCTCTTATAGCTTAACAATAAGCTTGGTATATCTGCATGTATACCAACAACCAGAATACAGCAAATAGCTCTAAGATAATCAAAACCATAAAATTTTTCCGAATTATATTTATCCATCTCTACTCCAAGTTGCTAATTACAAAAATGCCTGCTCTAATTAGTCAGCTTACTAGTTGATACTCCCCACCGATGAATCGGGGGGATTCTTGATTAAGACCACAAAGGGACTTTCAAAGGCGTTAACAAAGCACCTCTACTGACTTCTTTGAGACAAAGCCCCAAAGTTGCCGCTACTTTTCTACCGATATTAGCTGCACCGTTGCAGTCAGCATTGATTAACAAACCTTCAAGGGTGCGATACAATCCGCGCTTAACTCGTTTACCGCTTGACTGCCACCCTTCTGGTTTTTCGCAGAATTTAGGTAGCACGTCCCGATCGACAAATGAAGCTTTAGAAGTATATGATTCTTCAGTCACGACAAACCGAATCCCATATTTTTCGCATAATTGAGCGATTCTATCCTTGAGTCTACAAGTTGGAATTTGAACAAACTTTTGGTTAGTTTTAGAACCCAGATTGAGACCATTTTTCATCCCCACATGACCACCGAATATCACAGTACCTAGATTGTTAGCTAAACAATGAGCAATCACCTTCCGAGCAGCTTTGTTAACAGCATCTCGCATTGTGCGATTGCGATTTTCTGTCAATCTCTCCAGTCGTTTTGACCAATAACTATTCGCTTTCCCTGACATCAAAAATGCAACGCGCTTATTATATCCTTGATTGAGCGACTTTAGGTGCAACCCATCAACGATAAAGCTAGTCCCAGTATTGCTTACGCAGGTTAGCCAATTGTTCATTCCGTGGTCGATCATCAAAGCTTTAGATGGATCTACATCTGCTTGAACCTGCTCAGTCTTGTAGATTAATTCCAAGTAAAAGCAGCCGTTTCTAGGCAGGATTCGATATTCTCTGATCGCTTTATGGTCTAAGTTTGTGGGCCTAGGTAGATAGAAAGCATCCAGTCCGAACCAAGCTTTAACTTTGGTGCCGAGTGGAAATCTTAATAACCCGTCTTTAAGCTTCACAGAGCGAGCTGTATACGTTACTAAAGCTAGACCACCCTGTCGATAATTAGGTAGTCTCGGTCTTTGAGTTACTGTCCCTTCTTTTATGCCTTTTAATAGTCCAATGTAGGATTTGAAAGATTCGGCAACAGTAGTTAAAATCTGCTGTGCGGTATCCGAATAGAATGCTTTATAGTGCAAATTTAGGTTCTCCGTACCTAGCACTTTATGCAAATCTGCTCTGCTAGGTATTTCACCTGTTTTAAAATACATTTGACGAGCATAATAAATACCGCAATTAGTCAGTTTTGATGACTCACTGCACAGGAATTAGAGAATTGCTTTTAGGTTTTTATCCGGGCTAATTAAATTTTGTTGGCATCCAAACATTTTTGTTACCTCCTTTTTATATTATACCTTCTCACCTGCTATCAAAGGATATTAATTAAAGAGGAAAATGTAGGCGACTAAAGTCGCAGTCGCGTTCCTCCCCATGTCTAAAGCCAGGGGCTTCTCGCTCGTCTTTCGGTGAATGGGAGCAATTCAGTTCTGGCTCTTACCGCAAAAGATCGCAGCTTGCACACAGATAGCATAATCTACTTTGAGGTTATCCATAACTACGATCGCCCCCGACAACACTTGTGGCACTAGAATCTGCGTAAAATAGGTAATAAACACGGGACTCGACACTAGCAGCGATCGTCATCATCGCAATCAACCCTTCCAAACAGAGCGTACTCAGCAACAAAACATTCTGTCTCTTGTGTGCGCTTAAAACGGTATCATGTTTGAAATTATTTTTCAAGCCACCGTATGCGCTATTTTGAGGAATACTGTGAAGTACATCTTGAACCAGGTACTGCACCTTTGACCTGGGTGTTTAGGACTGACGAGAAAATCCGCATCAAATTTGGTGTTGCTTTATCTAATGATCCACATTGTGGGCAAATAGCTTATGAGTTAAATGATGGACAAGGATATTGCGATTCAGGTCAAATTATGACAGCTACTGAAGGCATTGTAGAAAATGGCTTCAAAATGTTTACGGTCAACCTACCACCTATCAGTAGCGGGGGTGGATATAAATATAGACTGGGTTATATCGATCGGTCGGGTAATGAGCATACAAGTGTGCGATCGCGTTTTCTTCTGGTTTGTGATGAAGCACCTCGGTCAATGGCTGAACTCCAATCAGGGTTTCTGGGATTTGCGAACAATCAGCCTGTGTATGGACCAACACCACAAATTGCAATGACAGCCAGTCCGCAGGATTGGAATACACGTTTATTTTACTCCATAATCATCGATCGATTTGCTCGGACTTCGACATTCAATGGCACTGGTCTAGGTGCTGTCAATTACGATCCCTCTTGTCCATATGCCTGTCATGGTGGAACAATTCGTGGCGTGATCGAACAAATAGAATACTTGCAGTCATTGGGAATAAGAGCAATTATCCTCAGCCCTGTGTATGTCAACGCTGCTGACGGCTACCACGGTTATCATCCCATCCACCTGTTGATGGTCGATCCGCGTCTGGGTACACTCATGTGTCTGCGCGAGCTTGTTGCTAAAGCTCATGAAGCTGACATCGCTGTGATTTTAGACGTGGTTAACAATCACATCGCAGATAGTATTCATTGGGAGCAGTATGGGGGTCCGATCGGAGGGGAGTTCAAATACTTGCAAAGCGATGACACCGCATTGATGCCCTTTCCAATAGAAGTACAGAACACTTCACTTTTCCACGGTCCTGAATACACCGATATGGTGAATCAAAGACTATTTGGCTTCTTGGAAGATTGGCGAACAGAGACAAGCTACGTTCAAAATCTGCTGATCGATCATCTCAAGTATTGGATTGCGGAAACGGACATTGATGGCTTTCGATACGATTCGGCACGTCACATTGGTCTGGACTTCTGGAAGCCTTGTGTTGAAGAGATATCAAGGTACACTACCTACTTGGGGAAAAAGCAGTTTCTTCAGATAGCCGAACACGCTGGAAGCACTCACGAAGAATTAACAGCATACAATGGTGCGAAATTTTCTAATCAGATAGACTACCCAACGTATTATAACATCAAGCATTCTCTTGGTGATGGCAATTGGTTAGGGGGTTTAGCAGAGTATTTTTGTAGTTTTCTTGCTCCATCACAGGCATATCATGCTGGTTGGAATAACAATATTATGTTCTTGGAAAACCAAGACACAACTAGAATTTTTCATGAGTTTTTGAGTCGTCTACCAGACCAAGATGATGCTCGAATCCGCCTCCACTTTGCTCTAGCTTGCTTGATTCTAGGACCTCAAATACCTTCTATCTATCAAGGAACGGAGCAGGAGTTTTGTGGGGCACTAGGGAAGTATCAACGAGAGGATACAGGAGAGTGGATTGGCCATGATTGCTACGTGCGGGAAGATATGTTTGATAACCCTGCATGTGTTTGGCAGTTTGGTCCGATTAACCGAAAATCTTTCGCTCCCTACAGCAAAACCCACCCAACTTTTGTACTGATTCGACAGTTGGCCGAAATTAGATTTAAAAACAGACTC
Source organism: Cyanobacteria bacterium VAR_87_metabat_62 (assembly GCA_031427135.1). Lineage (GTDB taxonomy): Bacteria > Cyanobacteriota > Cyanobacteriia > Cyanobacteriales > Microcoleaceae > Microcoleus. The sequence continues at coordinate 4,830 of JANPMV010000082.1, forward strand.
ATTCAGAATGGAGTCCGCACTTTATTATGTTCTAGGAATAATGGTCTGTGGTGTTTACTCATTCATGATCCTGCTTTTGATAGGCCGCTCTTTGTGGCTATGAACCTAGGATCAAAACCTGTATTTGAGAAAGCTTTACAAATCCCCAATTGGTATGGTGAGTTCTACGGATTCGATCTGCTGATTGCTACGTCTGGTGGAAAATTCCATGTTGTGGAAGGTTGCATAGAAATTCTACTTCCTGCATTCAGTTTTGTTTTAGGGCAACTCTGTCGGGATGAAACAGGACTTAGATGAATTGAGCCAATTTTTGTATAGCAGACACTATTGTTAAGGCGGTTTTAGCAAGCTAAACATCCAATATCCTGCCCGCCCGATCGCCTTTTGTTGTGCATGAGTAGAAGCATAAGCTGTGGAGCATTTAAACCACTAACGATCCAGGTAGGGTGCCACGGGTAGAACACGTGACGCTTACATGGGAAACGATGAAAGAACTGACGCACCCTACAATCGTCTTTTAAATGCCGAACAGCATACTTCTTAATCTAGCTGTCAAAAAGTATGCTTCTAAATTGTGGGAGCGTAATTATATTCATAGCTGAGGTATTCCTGGAAAGTAAGTTTTCGCTGGTTGATTTGAATCATGATACTCTCCTGTGGAGCAACGGTTTTGAGAGCTTTTGGGTTTTTAAAGCCCGATCGCCCTCACCAATAAGTATCATGCAATTTTCACTTTCCTCAACAGAGAATTTACCAACAGTTTGCTAGCATCGCCAGCCGAAAGTGCAGGGCTGAAATAGTGACCCTGAATTTCTTGACAGTGGAGCTCGCGCAAACACTCCAACTGCTCTTTAGTTTCTACTCCTTCGGCTACCACGCTCAAATTCAAATCTCGCCCCAGCGTCGCTACAGCATTGGCGATCGCCCGTTCGCACGGATCTGTCGTCAGTTCGCTGACAAAAGATTTGTCGATTTTCAAGACATTCAACGGAAACTTTTTGAGATAATTTAGAGAACAATAACCCGTACCGAAATCGTCCAGCGCAATCTGCACTCCCATATTCTGCAACTCCCTCAGAACTTTTGTGGTATAGTCCGCATCTTGCATAGCTGTAGTCTCGGTAATTTCTAACTCTAAATACTTGGCTGCTAAACCAGTTTTTTCCAAGCAGTTCGCCACCATTTGCACTAAATTAAATTGCTGAAACTGCCGAGCAGAAAAGTTGACTGCTACCCGCAAATCTGGCTGCAAAGCATCTTGCCAAGCTTTATTTTGAGTACAGGCAGTTTCCAGCACCCATTCGCCAATCGGTACAATTAGCCCGTTCTCTTCGGCGATCGGAATAAATGTACCAGGAGAAACTAAACCTAATTCTGGATGTTTCCACCGCAACAAAGCTTCCATCCCCTGGATCTTCCAAGTAGTGATATTGACTTTTGGTTGGTAAAAAACCTCAAATTCTCCCTGTTCTAAAGCCTCGTGCAGCCTGTTTTCTAGAGTCAGCAACTGGCTACCTTCGGGATTCATTTTTGAAGTATATAACTGATAATTATTTCTGCCCATTTCCTTAGCGCGGTACAAGGCAGCATCGGCATTTTTGACTAAAGTTTCGGCATCTTCGCCGTCGTTTGGATAAAGGGCAATGCCGATACTGGTACTGACATGAAATGGCTGTCCTTCTAGTTTAAATGCTGGCTTTAAATTGTCGAGTATTCTTTGAGCTGTTTTCACTGCATCTTCTAAGCAATTGATGTCGGGAAGTAGTACGGTAAATTCGTCGCCTCCCCAGCGGGCTACGGTATCAGTCGATCGCAAAGTGTCGCTGATGCGTCCGGCAAAACCTTCTAACAGGCGATCGCCCGCAGCGTGACCTAGGGTATCATTAATCTTTTTGAATCTGTCCAAGTCTAAAAACATCACAGCTAGGATTCTTTTGCTTCTTTTAGCTTGTCTTAATGACGCCAGCAGCCGCTCGTTAAAAAGTATCCGGTTCGGTAAACCGGTGAGTTGGTCGTAAACAGCTTGATAACGAATAATTTCTTCAGCTTGCTTCCGCTGAGTGATGTCCATCATCGTACCGATCGCGCGCACTGCTTCACCGCTGGCATTGCGGATGATGTACCCGCGATCGAGCACAAAAACATATCCCCCATCTGCACGGCGAAAGCTATATTCCTCCGACCAACATTGAGCATCTGAGCTCATTGTTTTGTTGAAGCTTGACTTCACTCTTTCCCGCTCTTCGGGATGAATATTCAGCCACCAAGATGCTAATTCTATCGTTTGAGTTTCGTTGAGTTTGTATCCAAAAACCTTTTCAAACTCTTCGCTCAACCAATACTCATTTTTGAATAAATTAAAATCCCAAACAGCATCATTTGTCGCCCGCGTCAGCAGGTGAAAGCGTTCTTCACTTTTGCGGAGTTTTTCTTCGGATTGCCGCCGTTCCGTTACATCCCGAAAGCTGAATACTCGACCAGTAATTTTGCCTCCCGTGTGCTGTGGTAGCGAGTAGCGCTCGAAGATTCTGCCGTCTTGAAACTCGATGATATCGTAACTTTCTGCCGCCGGGCGATCGGATAATTCTTTAGCGCGGCTGAGGAAGATTTCCGGGTGTTTTAACTGGTTGATTCCGAAGCCCAAAATTTGGTTGCTATCTCTCGAATCGAGCAGAAAATCCGGCAACTGCCACATTTGGGCAAACTTGCGGTTAAAGCTGACAACTTTACCACCGCCGTCAACCGCGAGAATGCCATCAGCAGTAGATTCAATGGTTGCTTGAAGCAAGGAAAGAGATGTTTCTAGTTCTAATTCTGCTAATTTGCGATCGCTGATGTCAAATGCTGTAACTAATATTGACGCTTTTCTCTCAAATTTGATAATATCTACAGTTGCTTCAATCCAGCGTGTTTCGCCGGTTTTCGTCAGAATTACTACTTCATATTTTGAGCCATTAGTCGATCGCGGCTGGCTGGATTTACCCCATTTCTTAACTGTTGCTCGAAAATCTGGATGAATTAAATCGTATAAATCCAACCCTAGCAATTCTTCCCGCGTATATCCAGTCAAATCTTCTGTTTGAGAATTGACATAGCGCAACTGTCTGCGCTGATAGATAAATGCAGATGCATTAACAGTTTCTACCAGTTGCCGAAACTTTTTTTCACTGCGACGCAAATCTCTTTCAGCCCGCTTGCTATCAGTAATATCTTGTGCTACATACAACTTGCCACTCACCTCGCCTTTGCCGTCGCGAATAGTTGAAATAGAAAGCAGTACAATTATTTTTTTACCTTGTTTGGAAAGATAGACTTGTTCCACGTTTCTGACAGAAATTTCTGCGCTTAACTTTGCCAATTCTAAGTCTGGTGGAGGTGATTCAGATTTCTTAAAAAGTCCAGTGATTTGTTTGCCTAACAACTCTTTTTTAGAGTATCCTAAAAGTTGACAAGTAGCTTCGTTTAACGATAGGATATGACCGCCCGGGGTTGTCGCAATTATCGAGACGTTGATTTCCTCACAAATATCGAGGGCATATTCGGCAGTTTGCTGCAAATCTTGGGTCATTTTGGCAATAGTATCCCGGATATCCTGTTCTTTTTTTGGAGGCAACACTTTTTCTCCTTCTAGTAGCTTGTTCTTCCCTGTTTCAGACTTCGGTTTGATTAACCCGATCGCCTTGGATAAGATACCGACTGTATTCGTCCTGATTAATAAGGAGATTACTACAGAAATAAAAGCCAGATAAGAACCGATTATTGGTAAACTAAAACTACGGTCTTTTTCAGGAGTTTCCTGAGATTGTATAAAATTGTCTAATCGTAAATTTATCTTTTCTATTTGAGATAATTTATCCACAAATAAGTCGGCGCTGGCAGAAGTAGCGCCAGATGCCGAGCGCAAATAGCTAAGTTTCCGAGACTGCACCAAAATCGTTTCTACAGAGCGATTACCGTCTCCACCCGCAGCACTTGCGGGCAATATTTTTGGATGAATGCAACATTCCACACCCAAAATAGCAGCAGTTAAATATCCCAACATTAATCGATAACTAATTTTCATTTGCTCCAGTTCCTGATTTTAAATAGATGCTTACCCGCAGTAAAAAATCGGAAAGTATCGATCGCAAGTTGAAGTATGGCTAAAAAAACAATCGAACCTTGATTTATGTTGATTTGATAAATTAAATTTTTAGAGCAAATAAAATATTTCCGTAACTAATTACAATTCTAATCTTAATTTAAAATCTGTCATCGGCCATTGTGCCACAAATTATCCGCCATTATGCCTAGACACCGGCTGGGATCGCCCTAAAATTAGATAATTTCCCAAAAAGGCGGCGGGGATTTGTTAGAAAAATAAACAATTAGCTTAAAATCGATGCAGAAGTCCACTAATTGAACCAATGAGTCAGACGATTCCAGAACTCCAAACAGAAGTCCGCGCGCTGCAAGCAGAAGTTGCCATCCTGCAAGAGTCGCGAGAAAAACTTTGCGTACAGCGCTCAGAGTGCCGAGTCGCAGTCAGTTTTCCCAAGAATAATACTCCTGAAGCCATTGCCGACTTCCACCAGCAAAATGCTGCTTTTGGGGAGCAGTGGTTGCAGCAAATCCAGGAAATTGACCAAAAGACTAAAATTATTGAAAAGCAACTGCAAGAAAAACAGCCTGTACTCAATTACAAAGAAGGTGAACTCGACAAATTGCTGGCCGGAGAACACTGGCAAGAAGTAGAAAACCACGTTCAAACCGGGGAAAAGCGCTTGCAAGCACAAGCTCGCAGAGTCAATCAAGCAGCAGCGCAGCTAGAGGCAGAGATCCAAGCTTTAAAAGCACTGTACGACCAACTCAATCCCAGTTATTCCGAGTGGTTTCAACAACCAACTGAAATCGTCGATTTTGCTGCAAAAACTATTCCTTACGCTTTCCCCGGCAGCAGCGGGTTGATATTGGTAAACAAGGAGATTGAGTGGGAGAAAAAGTAGTTTTGAATTGTGAATTGTAAATTAGTATGGTTGAAGGTTGCCGTCGAATAACTAAATAAGAAAGACAGTTCGCGATCGCACACACTCTATCCGTGGGGTGCGCCGCGCACACCTTACGGCTAAAAGACACAATCGACGGCGAAATTAAAAGCTTTTTAACTGCTATTTTACAAAAAAATAACAAGCTGACCATGCAGCAGCTAATGTTAATAGTTGTGAGTTTCATTTTTTGAAACAGGTTTATTTTTGACTTTGATGTCAATGTAAAATCTCAAATGTAATACCAATTTAATGGGTCGTTGCACATATCTCGATCCCCCTCGCATCCCCACCCCCCCTAGCCCCCCCAAGGGGGAAGGGGGACTTTCACCCCCCCTTTCCCGCCCTTATTAAGGGGGGCTAGGGGGGATCGGATTCTACGGGGCCTCATAAAAAATTGGTATAACAGTCTAAAATCTCAAGTATACTTACTGATGAAACAATTGATTTGGATAGCGCTATTTATTCTGGTTACGGTGGCGGCTGTGGGTTGGGGTTCTGACTCGTGGCAGCGGTTGTCGGCTGTACCGGAAGTTTCGATCGATCGCAAAATCGACATTTCCCAAAATTCGTCTCCCTCAACTTTTCCTGCTGAAAAACAGCTCGTTGATTTGCCCAAAATCAATCAGTCCAGTTTGTGGAAACACGTTGAGACTTTAGTAGGAGAACGCGAGGGAGAACGCGACCGGAATTTCGCCAGAGACTATATTTCCAAACAACTGCAAATCTCGGGACTTTCACCGCAATTGCAGCCATTTGATGGAGGAATCAACGTCTTCGCCGAGAGAAAAGGTACGGACTCAAAAGCAGGTGCAATTCTGATCGCCGCCCACTACGATACCGTAGTCAAATCGCCCGGGGCTGATGATAATGCGACGGGAGTTGCAGTAGTTTTAGAAGTAGCAAGATTGCTGGGTTCTCGTGCCACGCCTCGGACATTGCAAGTGGCATTTTTTGACAGGGAAGAAATCGGGCTTTTAGGCAGTTTAGCATTCACCGGCAGTGCGGCGCGGCTAAAAGATTTGCAAGGAGCGATCGTCCTAGATATGGTAGGTTATGCTTGCCATACTCCGGGATGTCAGCGGTATCCCGAAGGGCTGACAGCAGCACCTTTTCTAGAAGCTGCGGGGGTGACTTCTCCCGATAAAGGCGAGTTTATCGCAGTGGTTGGCGATGCGGAACATCCGCTGCTGTTGGGAACTTTTGCGGAGTCGCCAAAAGCTGATTTACCTGCGGTTGTGGCATTGCCGGTTCCTCTCAAAGGGTTGCTGACTCCCGATGTTTTACGCAGTGACCACGCGCCTTTCTGGTATAAAGGAATTGGTGCTGTGTTGGTGACTGATACGGCGAATTTGCGATCGCCCCACTATCACCAATCTAGCGATACTCTCGCAACTATCGATCGACCTTTTTTCGCCGGTTCTGCTCAAGTTGTGGTTAATGCTACTGCTAAATTATTGGAAAATCAAAAACCTGGCGGTTGAAATTGCGTCTACACAAACTTTCGTCCCAGCAGAG
>JANPMV010000083.1:0-44117 GCA_031427135.1 Cyanobacteria bacterium VAR_87_metabat_62
GTTTTCTCACCTGCATGAATAGTAAGTTGTCGGCGATGAGGGATTAAAGTGCGAACTCTAGCCCTAATGGGTTTACCCCATCGCTGCTAGCCATCCCCCCTTTCGAGTTTCGGCTAAACGAATCGCACTACCCACATTACTTTAGCAGGACTGTGGAACGAATGATTCCCAATTCTGCAATCTAAAATTTATAAGGACTGTCAACGTATTGACGCTTTCGTGGGATATCAGATTCTGCTTTTCAATATCCTCAACTGTCAACTGTCAACTGTCAACTGTCAACGTATTGACGCTTTCGTGGGATATCAGATTCTGCTTTTCAATATCCTCAACTGTCAACTGTCAACTGTCAACTGTTTAACTGTCCCAACCCCAAACTAAGCGGGCGCTCCACAGCACGATCAAACAAGCGAGGGCTATCCAGTCTCTGATTTTGAAGTGCAATTGGTGCCATTCTACACGGTGTCGATCGGGACTGGTGAAGCCCCGAACCTTCATGGCGCTGGCTATTTGTTCGGCTCGCAGCAGCAAATTTTCTAGCAGCCGCTCGGCGATCATCAACCAAACTTGAGCGGCGCGCCGAAATCCGAGTTTTTTCCAGTTGATGGCTCTGGTGCTGACGGATCGCACTAAATTTTGTATTTCTTCCAAGACTAGGGGAATGAATCGCAAAGATAACGTTAATGTTAATGCTATTTCGGTAACAGGCCAGTTCAAGCGACGCAGAGGCTGCATTAAGTTTTCGATCGCGCCGGTGATTTCTTCGCTGGCTGTGGTGAGGAGATAGAGGTTAGTGCTGTAAATTACTGTGAAAAATAGGGTGCTGACGTTGATAGCTAAATCTAGGGATCTACGGGTGATTTTAATCGGGCCTTGTTTCAATAAAACGTAACTATATTTTGTGGGTTGGGGAAGTTGATTTGGGGCTGGGGATTTGGAATTTTGGGTTGGGGAGTTCGAGCCTAAATTAAAGGGATTGTACCAGGGTTTTTTGGGGGGTGGTTCGGGAAGGGTTGCTGGTTGTTGGGAAAAGGTTAATTCGTCGGCGGGAATGCGGGGCTGGTGTTCTGAAGGAAGTGCGTCGGGGGCGATCGCGCTGAGGCAAAATACTAAAACGCAGAATAGCAGCAGCACTCCCATTTGCTGTTTCCACACGCGGAAGGGAATCGCTGCTGTGAGTGTCAGGATGATTAACATTCCAACTAGCATCAACCGCCAAATTGGATTGGCGAGGATTGGCGCAATCAGAAATGTCATCAACCAGGCTAACTTGACGCGGGAGTCGAGACGGTGGAGCCAGGTAACGGGTTGTTCTAGGTAAAGTCCAATAGGGAGCGATCGAAGTAAGTCCATTTTGCGATTTTAGATTTTAGATTTTTTATAATACTAATTTATTGAACCGCGAAGACGCAAAGGACGCTAAGGAAGAGAATAGAAAAAAACGCAATTTGCTTGGGTGGTTAAATTGCGTTTTTTTTGAATTGAAAGTCGAAAATTACTTGACTCGCAATGCTCTGTTTGTGCTGCTTTGTTCAGATTCCCGAACTTTTTTGCCTCTCCAAAGTAGTCGCATTGGTGTGCCGGTAAAGCCTAGGTGTTTGCGGAATTGGCTTTCCATGTAGCGGCGATAGTTTTCGGTAAAGCGTTTGGGATCGTTGACAAATAGTGCGATTGTCGGCGGCTGCGATCGCACTTGAGTACCGTAATAGATTTTGCCTTGTTTTCCTTGGCGGGTAACTGGGGCTGAATGCCAGCTTGTGGCTTCTTCTATTACTTCGTTAATAACGGCGGTAGCAACACGGCGTTTGTGCTCGTCGTCGGCTTTGTCTACTAATTCAATGATTTTTTCAACTCGCTGTCCACTCACGGCGCTGACGAAAATCATTTCTGCCCAATCGAGGAAATAAAGTCGGGTTCTGACTTCTCTTTCGTAGTCGTAGATGGTGTCGGAGTCTTTTTCTACGGCATCCCATTTATTGACAACTATGATGCAGGCTCGACCTTCTTGGCTGATGCGATCGGCTAATTTTTGGTCTTGATCTGTAACGCCGTCGATTGCGTCTATTACTAACAGTATGACATTAGCGCGGCGGATGGCTTTGAATGCGCGGTTGATGCCGAAAAATTCTGCGCCGTATTCGACGTTTTTCTTTTTGCGAATTCCCGCTGTGTCAATCAGGCGGTAGGTTTGACCATTGCGTTCTACTAAGGTGTCGATCGCATCGCGGGTAGTACCGGAAATCGGGCTGACTATGGCGCGGTTTTCTCCGAGAAATGCGTTTAACAAACTCGATTTGCCGACGTTGGGGCGACCGATGATTGCTACTTTAATTTCGTCTACTTCCGGTAGTGCTTCTGTGGGAAGGTGAGTAATTAATTTGTCGAGCAATTCGCCCGTACCGTTACCGTGAATACCGGAAATTGGGTAAGGTTCTCCCATTCCCAATTGCCAAAAGTCTGCTGCTTGGGTAAGTCCTGTATTTTCGGATTCGCACTTGTTGACGGCGAGAATGACGGGGACTTTTTGCAGTCTCAGCCAAGATGCGATCGACTCGTCGCCACCGGTGAGTCCGACTTGTCCGTCTACTACGAAAATGGCTGCGCTCGCTTCTGCCAGGGCTGCCAATGCTTGTTCGCGAATTAAAGGCAGAAATTCGGTGTCGTCGTCGAATACTAGCCCGCCGGTGTCTACGACTTGATATTCCCGATCGGCCCAGTATGCTGGTCTGTACGTGCGATCGCGCGTGATTCCCGGTTCGTCGTGGACGATCGCGTCTTGGCTGTTGGCTAAACGGTTGACGATCGTCGATTTGCCTACATTGGGGCGTCCAATAATAGCAACTATAGGTAGAGGCATAAAAGTAGCAGCAATTTAGGCTGCGCCGTAATTTTGAGCTTTAGTCTTGTATTGTATGCTAATCTGACCGAAATTTTATCTTATTTACCCTCTGTTTCTGTATTCTGATGCTGTAGGCGGTGTTATGCCGATCGCCCGTTTAAACATCGAACCAGAAAAAATAGGCAGAGCCAAAGCATCCCCATTCCCAGCCCAACCCTGAGAACTAGAAATAAAACTTAAAAAAAACCTAAATTCTCTCATATATCCTAATTCTTTGATGATTGTGAAGCTAGGATATCGGATTTCGGCGATCGGTTATTATTGAAAACAAGCCGGAGTTTAGTTTTTAAAGGTAGCTTAAAACGGCAGCTTAAAAATGGAAACTAAATTTTCCTCAAAGCTCAACACATTAGGTGGTGTAATATGGCTGTTCTGCAACTAGAAGACGGTAGAACATATACGGATATCGGGGCGATCGCGAGTCAACTGGCTGTTTTAAATATTCAGATCGATCGCCTACCAACAAACGAAAATCCTGCGGTGCTTGAATTGCTAGCTCAAGATATTCTAAATGTCACCGAAAAACAGCAGATTATCGCAGCATTTAAAACCGAGTTTGCCTACTTCAAGCGTGCCACCGGGTGTCAGTGGTGCGACTTAAAAGTGCTGCATCCCGGTTCTCCGCAGATTTACGCTCTGATGACTCAAAGCAATCGCACTCACACCCACACAGATGCAGAAGTGATTCACATTTTAGCTGGGGAATGTATCTTTGGGTTTGTGTATGCTAACGGCTCTCAGGTACAATTAATGTTACAAGCTGAAGAATACATTAAAGTGCCAGCTAATACCGAACATTGGTTTTATCTCACTCCGTTGCTGTACTTGAAAGCCTTGCAGTATTACACCACTGCTCAAGGCTGGGTTCCTCAGTATACTAACAGGAAAGTGACCATTGAAAATTAAGGGCGTTGCTGAATTCAGGTATGATTCACTCGCTATAGCTATCCCTCTTTGTAGGGGCAATTCATGAATTGCCCGTAAGTAAGGGCAATTCATGAATTGCCCCTACTCGCTCATTTCGGAGGCAAATTATAGTCCAAATCAGCAACAGCAAATTACAGCATATTCCAGGTTCGTGAAGTACAGACAACAAGACATTATAATTTACTCACTTTCCCTGTTTGCTAAAGTCTGTCATAACTTTAAAAAAATGGTATCATAGTGGCGCTTTACTTCAGTTTAGTTCAATTTTAGCAGATTTCGCACTCATACTTTTTGCAAATCATCCATAGATTAAGGCGATTTTTTTATTTCAACCTGCACAAAAACTGATAATTGTCGATCGCATCCTCAACCGGATGATTTCCCTCTTTTCCAGGATTAGCTTCTTCAAACCATTGATGCCATATACTTTTAGCCTCCTCTTTGAACAGCTTAGCAATTGTTTCCCAATCAGCACCCGAATCGAGATTACTTAAAAAGTTCATCGCTTCGTTAGCAACCTTAGTTTTTTGCCATCCTTTTTTTTTGTCAAACAATTCTAAGTATTGTCTGTCAAAGTATTTTGCCAACAGCATTGCAAATTTTAGCTGAGAGGTTTTGAGTTTCTCACATACTCTCGCAATATTGTATAAATTTTGAGCAATTAGTCTGGTAAATCCCAAATAAATTGAACCTTTTAGTGACAGGAAAAACATCTTTAAGGATTCTGTAAAAGAGCCATCAATTAGCAAAAGTCTTTCACCTCGGGCGATGTTCACTTCTGCTAGAATTGCTTCCTGATAACTAAACACATCTGTTGGCTTCATTTCTGCTTTAATGATATTTTCTGTAAGATTGGCTAATTTTTCAGCTCGATCGCCATCTCCTAACCTACAGTAGACGCGACTGGCATTAGCGAGCAAATGAGCAGCTTTCAGTCTCAAGCCAATTTTTGAGGAACAGTATGCCGCCATCAAGAAATTTTCAGCAGCAGTGTCTAGCTTTTGGACACTTTCTAATTCTGAGCAAAAATCCAATCTAGCCGATCGAGCAAAAATTTCTGATGCACATAAATATACATCAAAATCAAAACGTCCTGGATAACTGCCGTACTTTAAATTTCCTTCTTTGATATATATTTTCAGTTCATCCAAACAATTATTGATATTATAGCTGGAGGAGGGAGACTGCCATTGCTTCTGTTCTATAAAAGAGCGATCGCCCGACAAAAATCTGTGCAACATTTCTTCGAGCCTGTACATAATAACAACAGGTTTATATTCGGATATTTGACTGTCCCCATTCAATGCAGTCCCAACTTCCGACAAAAATTCTGCTGCTTCTGTCATGTTGATTTGAATGTGAGCTGAACGCGCTAAAATTAGATTAGCGATACACAATTGACGCTCTAAATCGCTTGCATAAAAATCTCTAAAAATTGGATGAGCTTTTAAATGCGTTTTTTGAATTTCTTGAATTTGCTCGATCGCTTTTTTTAAGTAACTTTTAACAGAGCGATCGTTCAAACGGCGATCAATCTGAAAAACATAGCCACTGGTTAACTTTTGACAATAAGTTAAACTATTTTCTATTTCTGCTACTGCTTGGCAAACTTCATAATAACTTTTACAAAGTTCATCTTCAATCAGATTTTCACACAGCCAACTCCTGGCTGCTGAGACAACTGATTGCAGAACGCTTGTAATCGTATCTAAATCGATCCATACTCCTTGATAAAATTTGTCGGCTTGATTATTTTTACCTTCATCCTTTAATGTAGCCGAGGCTTTAACTAATCTAGCTGTAACTTCTTTTCTACCTAATGGCTGCGAAGCAATATCTACAAGTTTCAGATTCGAGCGGTATCCCATGCCCCTGGCAACAGCAGTTAGCATATTGTCATAGTAAGTCCCAGATGAGCAATATTGCCAGCAGACATTTTGATTGGTTTTGCCAAAGTTGCAGGTAACAGATACTTCGATCGCCGTATCGGAAATTTCAGGATATAAGTCACCTCTCAAATACCTTTCTGCTTTAATTCCTGCATTTTTTAATAATTCCTTGATACTTGAATCATCAGTATCTTCATCCAAAGAAAATGTCAATGTTTTAAATTGGCACTCTGTGACTCTGATTTTTTTAAGAAATTTATTCATGTTAGCAGTAGTCTGCTCGTGTTCTAAGATGCACAAAAACAGCTCAAAAAGTTCAGCTTTATTAAATTTCGATTTGCCTAATGCTATGAGTTTAGTGATGGCCTCTTTAAGAGCCTGTAGCATTTTTAGACTAGGTTTTTCATAGTGAACGCGATCGTTCCACCACTGCTGCACAATAATGTCTATATTTTCTAAAGATGCGTAACCATCAATTATTGGTTTTTCGTCAGGAATTGAAACATGATAATATCTGGCTGCGATTTCATTTTCAATAGCTTCTGTGATTTTAATAAAGTAGGTAAATTCTGTGAAGGGCAAATTACAAAGCCGAGAAGCAATTCGCTGTAATTGTTGGTGTCTGCTGGGTTCTACTTCCAGAATCATATTTGTTGAACTTGGTAAGAATCCAGCAGCTTTTAGCAAGCTATTTGAGCCTGCTTCCCGCAACTGTTCGCGGTTGGACTTGGCTTCATCTGAAATATTTTTACGCTCAATTTGTTCTGGTGCAGTCAGAAAATCCCACAGACGCATCAGGTGAGACCTGCGAATTGGCAATTTATGGCTGGAGTGATTCATAAATGATACTAGGGGCTGACGGCTGATGCCTAGACCTTCTGCTAGTTCTACGTTGGTAGCATCTAAATCGCTTTTATACCGATCGAATTCTTGACGCAATTGTTGCCAATAGCGATTTTCTTCCTCTTCGTATTTTTCTAAGCTGTCATTTTGCCGATCGGTCATGGCTATCTATACTCTATTTTGCTGGGAAATTTATAGCACTTCTCCTTTTGTAAGGGCGGTGGCAATCTGTCCTACCCTGATTTCAGGTTTCTGAGCTGTACTTGATGCTGCCCTGGGAATCGATTGTACCCCATTTATACATAACTGGGTAGGAGTTTCAGGCTATTTGTTGCCCTCTCGAAGATTGTGACGCCAGGATCACTGGACTGTTCCCAGAGCTACTAATAGTGCCTGTTTAATATTTAGACACTATTCGTAGCGATCGCCCTTGCTAAATTTCCTGCTTTGCCAGCTTCCCGGCACGGCAAAGATGTTCAAAAATGAGACTAAAACCAGCTTTTAAGCTAAATATTGACACTGAGGGCGATCGCCCTGGTATTTTTCAGGCTTTAAATAACTCCCTAAAGTGTCTATCTTATAAACAGTGCAAATAAATCATACAATAGGACTTGACAGTCACTATCCAAAAATAGGACAATATAAAAAACCACCTCGGTCTGGTGCATACCAAAACAGAGGTGGCAAAAGTTAAATTAACTTACTGCCATGATACAACTGAAGTCGCCAAATTTAGCTGCAAGAGCTCTCGCTCCTCTTGCACAAATGCTGAACAGGATTGCTTTTGGGCAAACCATTTCTGGGCCACAGCCCGTTTCAGAGGTTGATGGAACTCAGAATTTTGAGAAACAAGCGATCGTCGATGAAGAAATCCCACCCTATGGCGTTGGTCGCGTTCGTTTTCAGGCCAGTTGGTGGCCCGCACGGTGCGATCGAGCAGTAACTCTGGTTCGCGGTCAAATCGTTTATGTGGTTGGTATCGACAATATTACTCTGCTAGTCGAACCACGGTAACGATCGTAAAATGCTGTTAACTTCATCTAGGGGCAATTCCTTAATTGCCCCTACATTAGTATTTATTGATTTATTTATTCGCCAATTCTGGGCAATAATGATTTCCTGCAAGGGTGGTGATAATATCGGCATCGGCGAGAAAACTTTCTTTGACACTTGGATTTTCGATACTCGCAGCTTGCCCGATCGCCCTTAATTTAACTTCCGGCAGAGAAACTCCCGATTTTGCTTCCGCGCACATTCTTTTAGCTGCAGCAATTTTTTGACCTGGGCCTCTTTGGACTGCTTGCAATAAATTGTTCGTTGCTTCTGGGGAGTAGCTTTTTGCTAAGCGTTTGTAATCTTCTATAAATTTCCCATCGTTTCCAGTAATGTTAACTGGTGGTTCTTGAGGCAAACACAACTGGTTTAGGTTAATTACTTCTCCCGCCGAATTGACCAAAAAACATCCTTCGCGTTCTTGGGCGATAGCACTTTTAGTCTTAGTAGCTATGAGTTGAATAAGCATAGCAGCTATGATAGCAGTTAAATGAAAGCGATTTAGCGTCATACTGAACTCCTTTGTTAGTTAGTTTGCAGTTTGCAGTTTGCAGTTTGCAGTTGTTAACAGTGAACAGTCAACAGTGAACAGTCAACTGTTCACTAATATTTCGTTGTCAAGGGATGATTTCATTAACAGTAGGCATCCGCCTTGGGTGATGGACGAATGAGTGGAACCAGGAAGCGATCGAATATAATCCCCTTGATAACAAACTTCTCCTTCGACAACTAAATCTCCTTCTAACATGAATATTTCTTCTACTCCCCTGTGTCGATGTAAAGGAAATTCAATTCCAGGTTCTAGGCGAAGCAAACAGGTAATTTCGCGGTTGGTTTTGTCGATAAATAACCTGCCGATCGAGATGCCAGCAACTCCGAAAGGTTTCCATTTGACATCGTGCGATCGGCGGATAAAATGCGGCAACTTAGGATTGGGAGATAGCTCATAAACCGGTTCTGAACCAACTTCATTGGTGGGAATTTGGGAAAGTTCGGCGATCCGCTGGAAGAGGCGGTTTTTGAGATCGGGCGCGACTGGAACGGGAGGAATTGTGTAGGCGATCGCAGCAATTGCAGATTCAAAAGCAGCTAATTCACTTTGAAGTTCTGGAGATTCTTTCAATTTCTTTTCTAGTGCGCGACTTTCTGACTCATCGATGGTATCGAGAACCTGAAGGGCTGCAAGGATATTGAATTCTTCATCTGGTGTCATTTCCATCAGTTTTTTGGGATTAATTTTAATCCACGTAGATCGATTTTAGAATTGAGATTTTAGATTGGTCTAATGTCATCAGACTAAAGATAGAAGATGAAAATCACAAAAAACTTAAAGTTTGTTTTTCTGCAATCTAAAGTATTTCACTCAAAGCTTGGCGCAATTTAAAAATCCCCAACCTAATTCGGGTTTTTATCGTGCCTGTCGGAATACCAGTTTTGGTTGAAATTGCAACGCAAGTTAAGCCTTGATAGTAGGCTAATTCGATCGCCTGTCGCTGTTCTGCTGGCAGTTTTTCGAGGGCTGTTTTGACTTGTTCACTACGTTCTTTGAACATAGCATCTTCCATCGGTTCTGCAATATCGGAAGTCGATATTTTAGCATCTTCCATACAAGCTTGAGCCGCCCGGAATGTTCGCTGTAAAACTCGGAGTCGATCGATCGCCCGACTGCGGGTAAGCATAAACAACCAGGTGTCTACTCGACTACGAGAGATATCGTAACTTGCTGCTTTTTGCCAAATTTGGGAAAAAACATCGAGTACCACTTCTTCAGATTCCTCTACCGAACCCAGAATTTTGTAAGCTAGACCATAACTTGCACGACCATAGCGATCGTACAGTTTAGCTAATGCCGTTTCGTCTTTCTGAGCAATCTGCACTAATAGCAGCGATTCATCGCCTAACTTCTGGCCTGTCATCTCAGTGTACCGAAAATTTTTTGTTTTGACTGCACAGATCCAAAATTAAAGATTCAGCGTATACAACTACAGAACCAGAACATAATTGTAAGTTTGAAGTTGGATATACAAGCTGGAGTATGCCTTTTGGGGCTAATTTTGCTGTGATTTGAATTATAAAGATTTCAAATTATCTTGAAGTGTACCACCTAAGTCGAGCGATTTTACACAACTTAATAGTTTTGCAGAGATCCAAAATTGTAAAACCTTCGTATACCAATTCAGAGAAGGTTCAGTGACAGCAAAAATTTTCGTAAAAATAGAGGTGCTAACCGTGAAGCTTACAAAAAAAATTCGCCGAACCATACTAGCTATTGAAGTAGCTCTAATTGCCGTACTAACTCCAGGGATAATTGCAGCATCTGACCACGATGATGGCGAAGTGGATATCAAAGGTCGCGCTGTCAATTTAACTGACCTGTACGTATATCGCGAAAAAGACCAAAACTCCGGTGCTGCGGACGGAGATTTAGTATTTACCATGAATTCAAATCCCAGGTCTGTAGCCCGCTATCAATATTATTTCAGCACTACAGCCCTCTATCAATTTCACATCACGCAGGTAGGTGACGTGAATTCTACACCTACTGGACGCGCCGATATTATCTTGCGGTTTGCCTTCAGTCCGCCTAACAATAGAGGTATGCAAGCGGTAGCTGTAACTGTGGTTCGCGGCGGCTCGGAGACTGTTGCTAAGACTACAGTTAACGGCGGGCTTATTGCCAGCACTCCGCTGAATTCTAATGCTGTTTTGAATACAGTACCTGTGAACGGTTCTAACTTAACTGTATTTGCTGGTTTGCGGGAAGACCCGTTTTTCTTCGATGTGGAACAATTTTTCCGAGTCCGCGCTGGAGCTTTGGGAACGGGGGCAAAAGTAGGTTTCAAGCAACCCAATCAAGCGATCGATTTTGCGAAAGGTTACAACGTCAATACAATTGCTGTGCGCGTTCCCAAAGCGTTTTTGCAAGCAGGAAGTGGGGCGAATACTTTTGATGTTTGGTCAACTGTTTCGATCAGGGATGGAGTTGGCGGTTTCAAACAATTCGAGCGTTTGGCGAGACCTGCAATTAATGAGGGTTTGGTAGTTACTCCCGCGTTTATGGAGGCATTTAATAATATTTCTCCGAGATTGGATTTGAGCGCTGCTGCTGCTCCGGTGCGGCAGGAAGCTGTTGCTACTCTGAATGCTGTCGATCTTTTGGACGGTCGGGATAATGTCGATCCCAATGCGATCGCCGGAGCTTTCTTACCCGATGTCATGCGGATCGATACCACAAAAACCAGCGGCTACGGTAGCGCGACCAATTCTCAAGGAAGTTTGATTGGAGGGCGGATGCTTATGGACGACGTTATTGATATCACTCTGGGAGCTTTAGTTGGTTCTCCGGTTGGCGATAACGTTTCTTATAACGGAACTCCGGGGAATCCGGCTCAGGGACACAAACCTTTAGAACCGAATTTTCCTTATTTGGCTTTGCCGAATTAGTTTAGTCATGGAGGCAGAAACCGGGTTTTTTAACGAAATATTGCATTTCCACCTTTAACATTGGTAAAAAACCCGGTTTCTTTGATATTTATGTGTAAAGATTTGATTTTTTTGACCGCTGATGAACGCTGATGAACGCTGATGTATGAAGACAAAAATAGGACAAGGGATTAAATCAGATGTTTTTTGGTGGTGGCTGCTAATCTTGGTTCCTGTAGTTGGGATTGTAGTCATTAATTTGCCGCCAAATATGCGTTTAATTTCGGATATTTTTTCTCAAAAAAGTCCGGGGGATCTAGATGCTAAGTACCGCTATCATTTTTCGGATGTTTTGAGAAATAATCCCAGTCAAAAGGAAGCACTTCAGCAAGAAATTACTTTTTATCAGCAGCGGCTGGCTGTGGATTCAAGAAGCGGTTTGAACCGGGCTGCATTGGCTGGAGTTTATTTGAAAATGGCTCGCGCAACTGGTGAGGGCGGTTGGTTTTTGTTGGCGGAACAGGCTGCTCAAAGATCGATCGCCGATTTGCCTTTTAACAACACAGGTGCGCTGCTAGTTTTGGCTCGAATTGCGGAAGCTAGACACGATTTTCCGACTGCTTTGCGGTTTGCAAAACAAGTGGGTTTCGACAATGAAGATGCGATCGCCCTGACAATTACATCTCACTTAGCCACGGGGAAAGTGAGCGAGGCTAGTGCGGCCGCAGAAACCTTAGTTAACAAGCTTCCTAACTTGGGTTCTCTCACTTTGAGAGCGTTAGTGAGAGAGGCTCAGGGCCGAGATGCTGAGGTTTTGCAGGATTACAAGCAAGCAATGGCGCTGGAGGAACCGGGAGAGGTTGCGGGTTCGGCGCGAGTGCGATCGCTCTTGGGTCGCTTTTACGCGCGTCGCGGGCAGTTTGTGCAGGCGAAAGCGCTGTTTTTGGAAGCTTTGCGGTTGGTTCCCCGATACCCGCTAGCGCTGATTTATTTGGCGGATTTGGAGACGCGACAGGGCAATTATCGGGAGGCGGAAGGCTATTACAGCAAGGTTTCTGCTTATTCTGGCGGGGCTGCGACGGTGTTCGATCGCACTGTCGATCGCGGTATGGCGAGGGTGAAGGAGTTACAGGGAGATGCGATCGAATCCCGGCGACTTCGCGACAAAGCAGAAGCGGGGCTGCGACAGGAACAAGTTTCGGGCGGTTTCGGCCACCGCAGGGATTTGGCGCGTTTGCTGCTGGAAAAAGGCCGATCGCAGGATGTCACTGAAGCGTTGACTTTGATGCAGCAGGAGGTGAAAATTCGTAGGGATGCTGGGACGCTGGATACTTTAGCCTGGGCGCTTTCGAGTGCTGGCGAGTGGGAAAAGGCCGATCGCGTGATGGCCGAGATAGTGCGATCGGGCATTCGAGATGCGGGTATATTTTATCGTGCAAGTGCGATCGCCCGGACTTTACATAAGGATGCTGAATCTCGGGCTTATTTGCAAAAGGCTAAAGAAATTGACCCTAGTTTCGATGTGCGATCGGCAAAAGCATTAGGTTTAGCAACAGATGAATTTTGATCTGTAGGGTGCGTCGCTATCAACAATCTATTTGCGAAACTCGAAAATCTCGCAGCGACGCACCCTACTAAACCCGCCCCCATCCCAAGGAAAAACTATTAAAAGGAGATATTTATGCAATACAAACTAAATCACTCGCCAAAATTTTTCATCCTATTTTTCCTGACATTTACATTATTACTAACAACTTCAATCCGTCCAGCTTACTCTCACTGGGCAGACTTATCCGTAGCCGAAATAATAGTCAACGATTTACAAACCGAAGTAACTTTAACTTTCCCAACTGGCTTGACCAAATTCGCCGACGACAATCAAGACAGCCAGCTACAACCCGCAGAAGTTCGCAGCCACCAAGCACAACTAGAAAACTTTTTTA
Organism: Cyanobacteria bacterium VAR_87_metabat_62; assembly: GCA_031427135.1. Taxonomy (GTDB): domain Bacteria; phylum Cyanobacteriota; class Cyanobacteriia; order Cyanobacteriales; family Microcoleaceae; genus Microcoleus. The sequence continues at coordinate 12,978 of JANPMV010000083.1, forward strand.
GTCAGCAAATTCGCATTACCAAAAGCAGCAACATTCAAGGCTCTGTAGCAGTCAAACCTTTAGAAATAGCAGCTAAAACCGCCAATTTAATCCAGCAGCCAAACACCCACAGCACTATAATTTTAAACTACACTTGGCCGCAGTCCATCCAAACTCAAACACCCAATTTACCAGGTTCAAGTTTACTTTCAAAAACTCAAACCCGAATCAACTACAATCTATTCTTGCCTGGAGTAACCACAGCTAGCTGTCAAGCTACTATTGTGCAAGCAGGTGCTGTAAAAAGCTTTGTATTTACGCCACAAAATCGGGAATTTGTGTTAGGAGGAAATGAATCTATTTGGGATTCCGGTTGGAGTTGGCTGCTAGCACTAGCAGGAGCATTTGCTTGGGGTGCCGTGCACGCGATGTCGCCCGGGCACGGAAAAACAATTGTTGGTGCTTATTTAGTCGGTTCGCGGGCTACTCCCCTTCACGCTTTGTTTTTAGCAGCAACAACTACAATTACTCATACTGCTGGCGTGTTTGCGATCGGCGGAATTACTCTGTTTGCTTCTCATTTAATTAACCCAGAAAAACTGCATCCTTGGCTGAGTTTAATTTCTGGTTTATTGGTCGCTTTTATTGGATTAAAGTTACTTTCAGAAAGACTAAAAAGTTGGTTTGTTTTGAGGACTGAAGTCCTCAAAAAACTAAGGATTAAAGTCCTTAGTACGAACTGTGAGGAACCAGTTAATCTTTTAAATCGGGGAACTTGGGAGAGAGAATTTAAACCTGTAAAACCAGATACAAAGCATCATTATCACAGTCATGGCGGCCGTATTCACTCGCATTTACCTCCCGGTGCTGACGGTGAGTCGATTACTTGGAAAAGCTTGCTAGCGTTGGGGATTTCCGGCGGTTTGTTGCCTTGTCCTTCGGCTTTGGTGATGCTGTTGAGTGCGTCTGCTTTGGGCAATATTGGTTTGGGAATGACGCTGGTGGTAGCTTTTAGTTTGGGATTGGCTTTGGTGTTGAGTGCGATCGGGCTAATCTTGGTTTATGCCAAAAAGAAGTTTGATAAACTACCAAAACAGATAACAGCAGTCAAGTTTTTGCCGGCGATTAGTGCGACGTTGGTAATGTTATTAGGTTTAGGGATTACTGGAGAGGCAATTTTGAAGATATTGGCTGCGAATCAATGGGTAATTGGTAATGGATAATATCGTTCTTTAGATACCAAACTTCTTGAGTAAGTCTGGTATCTGGGTATTCGGTTTTTTTATACCAATTTAATGTGAAGTTGCACATATCTCGATCCCCCTAAATCCCCCTTAAGAAGGGGGACTTTGACCCCCCCCTTTCCCCCCCTTATTAAGGGGGGCGCCAGGGAGATCGGATTCTATGCAGCCTCATAAAAAATTGGTATTAGCCGTTGCTTATTTATTAAGCCGCATTATGATGTTTATTAATGATTTCGGCTAAATCTGGCACTCCTTTTTCCACGTAAGTCTTCGCTGAGGGGCGGAGTTTGGCATAGGCGCCTTTAACAATCGCTCTTGTGCTATTCTCGGCTTTTTTGTCGCTGAGTTGGAGCAATTGGTCTGCTACTTGAGCTTTTCTTTGGGCTAGATATTCGACTGGGTTGCCATTGTTTACTGCTTCAGTCCACATCGGATCGAGTGCGATCGAGATTTCGGGCAGAAGTTGATCGACGACTTGGGCGCAATAGTCCGATCGTATGCCTTTGACAGTAGAGTAGGCAGCTTTCAGAGCAAGACCGCCCAATCCCGGCGCGGTCGCAACTTGTTTGTCGATCAACTTTACACAGTCATCAACAAAAGTATCTCTGTTGTTTTCATTCAATAGAATATCGCTAAGTCCCATTTTCACTCTCTTTGATTTAATAGTCAATGTGCTGATTAGCTTTGAGCTTTATCTGGAAAGTATATCTGTATTTTGCTCCTTTACTCAGGATTGCAAAAGTGTTTTAAGGTTAAATAGAAAAGAGAACAACTATAAAAAAATATTACAGACAAACTTTGCCTCTGGTTCGATCGCACAAAGCACGTACTTGCACGCATCATTAGGATTCGACGTTCGACTTCAAGCCCGCAGGTACTGCAACGGAGGGAAGTTTCACCGTTTGAGTGGGACGATCGCTCGATCGCAATACCAGACTTTTCGGTAATTTCGCGGAAGTGCTGACTCCAGCAAAGATGTGAAGCGACAAGGTTAAGGCGGCCGATAACAACAGTTTTTCAAACATGGCACTGTCTCCAATACATATGCCCTAGGGCAGAACTTCTCTTACACCTACAACCTACAGAACATATTCTCCGGCTTGTGCGATCGTAAAAGCATAGTTAAGTGACCAAGATCACGACCCAGGAGAGGGTGAGAGGGGGAGGGGGTGAGAGGGTGAGGGGAAAAAATCTTCCCTCTTGTTTGTTGCAAATCGAGAATTGTCCTTGAGAAAGAAGCCGTTGAGTCTCTGTCAAAGGTAGAATTAGCGCGTAGAAGTTTATTTGACACAGCGGAGGTACCGACAAGATGCTTGCATACATTCTGGCGTTCGCGGTCGGTTTAGGCAGCTTCAGTATTTATATGGCGGCCTTCTTTTTTCCAGAAGTTCACCGCAAAAGTGATTTTACCTGGAGCGGGGTAGGACTTTTTTATGCGTTAATTTTATGGGCTTGTGCGGGGCGAATTACTGGTGCTCTCCTGCTGGGTCAAATGGCAGGCGTGGCTATGTTGGGCTCCTTTGCCTGGGAAACTCTGACTTTGCGGAGGCTGGTAACGCCAATTGCTCAGCAAACGCCGATTCCTCAGTCGGCGAATTTGGCTGCGGGCGTGCCGTTTGCGGGCTTGTTTGGCAAGAAAAAAGAACCCGCAGCGAAAAAACCTAAGTTTGTTCGATCGCCCAAACCGAAAGCCGATGTTGTTTCAGCACCTGTTACCGAGGGTGAGGTCAAAGTAGAGGAACAGTCTGCGATTTCCTCAATACCTCAAACTATTGCCGAAAGTTCGCTCGCCCGTGACTTGACAATTCCCGAGTCGAACGCACCTGCAATTGCGGAAATACCCGTCTTTTCAGTCGAAACTCCTGCTGCTGAGACTAAACCCGCCCCAGCAGAATTAGCCAGCAGCTTCACTCCTCTACCTCTTCCTATAGAATTTTCAGAAATTGTCGCCCCAGCAACTGTGGAGCCAGCAGAGGCTCAGCCAGAAGCTCCACAGCAGACTGATGATGATGATTTTGATGAGATGTGGAGAGCGAGGGCTACCCAGTCTGCTGCCCCAACGGCGGAACCAACAGCACCCCCAACGGTGGAACCAACAGCAGCTCCAGAGGCAAGCTCAACTCCTGCCAAAGTTGCTAAAAAATCCGCAGGTTTCGGAAGTCTGTTCGGCAATATCAAAAATAGTCTCGGCGGTATGTTGGGACTGGGTGCGGCTAAAAACAAGTCGGATGCAGCTCCCCAGACACTAACACCGAAAGCGGCGAGAGAGTCGATCGCGCCTGACTCTAAAATAACGGCAATTCCAGCACCGGATATCGACTCGATTCTCCAATCAGAATTAGCCGAGGCCGCCGCCGAAGTGACAACCGAAACCAGCAACACTGCTGTTGAAACAAGCCGCATAGTGCCGTTTCCCACCGATGTTGAAGCAATGGCCGAGTTGATCGCGGCAGAAACCGCAAGTTCTGCAAAAATAGAGGGCGGGACGATCGAGGATCGATCGTCGGCTGATACCCAGACACCGCCGTCCCCTATTGGTCAACCGGAAGCACAAGCCCCCGCTGTATCCCTAGAAATGACTGTGGTGGAAATCGTTTCAGTAGCGCCTGTGGAAATGGAAGCATCGGGACAACCCGAGTTGAGCGCGGTGGAAGTGGTTTCAGTAACAATGATGTCGATCGAATCCACAGATCAAAAACCATCTGAAACGGGAGAACCACCGGAATTGATTCGCCCGAATCCCCCCACTGCGGAGCTAGTAGAAGCTGCTCAATCGGCTGATGAATCCAAGTCCGATAATATATCCGACGAAAATCGGCCCTCATCTTAAGGCAAAAAGCAAAAGGTAGAAACCAGAATTTTTGCGATTCTGTTTTCTACCTTTTTATATCAATTCCGGTTGCATCGGAATTAATATTACCCGAAATCAGGACACGGCGAGTGCCTTTGTCCCTACAATTAATCTGGCGTAGGGAAACGGCACTGCCGTGTCCTCGCTGATCATTCCGGCGCAGCTAGAATTGATATTACTTCTTCCTCATTCCTTCTATTTGTGTGCCTTCTACCTTCTACCTTCTTAAATATTATGAAAGCAATTATGGTCGTGGGAACAACATCCCACGCAGGAAAATCTTTACTGGTTGCAGCCTTGTGCCGCATCTTTTCTCGATCGGGCTGGCGGGTAACTCCGTTTAAAGGTCAGAATATGGCTCTGAATTCCTACGTCACAGCCGCCGGCGGAGAGATTGGCTATGCTCAAGCAGTGCAAGCTTGGGCTGCGGGCGTCGCACCTTGGGTAGAAATGAATCCGATTTTGCTCAAGCCGCAAGGAGACATGACATCTCAATTGATTATCAAAGGCAGAGCCGTCGGAAATGTGCGAGCAGCTCAATATTACGAACAGTATTTTGATATAGGCTGGCAAGCGATCAAGGAATCTTTAGAATTTCTACGGCAAGAATTTGACATGGTTGTTTGCGAAGGAGCCGGCAGCCCTGCTGAGATCAATCTAAAACACCGCGATTTGACAAATATGCGAGTAGCAAAACATCTGAATGCTCGGACTTTGCTAGTAGTTGATATCGATCGCGGCGGCGCTTTTGCTCACATCATCGGTACTTTGGAATTGCTCGATCCCGATGAACGCGCTTTAATTAAAGGATTCATCATTAATAAGTTCCGAGGACAAAAATCTATCTTAGATCCAGGTTTGGTTTGGCTAGAAGAAAGGACGGGAATCCCCGTAGTTGGGGTGATTCCTTGGATAGACGAAGTGTTTCCCTCAGAAGATTCTCTCGATTTGCTCGATCGGCGTTCTCCCAATTCTCAAACAGACCTGAATATTTCCATCATCCGCCTGCCCCGAATTTCCAATTTTACCGACTTTGACCCTCTGGAATCGGAAACAAGCGTCACAGTCAAATATGTCAGCCCAAGAGACCATTTAGGCCATCCAGACGCCGTAATTTTACCAGGCTCTAAAACGACAATTTCCGATTTACACGTCTTGCGGCAGACAGGTATGGCAAAAGCTATTCAAAATTACTTAGTAGCTGGCGGTACAGTCATGGGAGTTTGCGGCGGCTTTCAGATGCTGGGAGAAAGTATCAGCGACAAAGAAGGGATTGAGGGAGAACAGGGAGAATTTGAAGGATTGGGATTGCTGCCTTTGAAAACTGCGATCGCACCCAACAAAATTGCCCGCCAGCGGAGCGTAACATCCAACTATCCTCAACCCGGTTTGGCAGTTTCCGGTTACGAAATTCATCAAGGAAGAACGCAAATGATGGAGTCAGATTTGACTCAACCGCTATTTGACGATCCGACTTTAGGAATTGTCAACACTTCTCAATCAGTTTGGGGCACATACCTGCACGGAATCTTTGACAACGGAGCTTGGCGGCGAGCTTGGTTAAACCACTTGCGCCAGCAGCGGGGACTCCGCGCCTTGCCTACAGGTATTCCCAATTACCGAGAACACCGAGAAGCTCTGTTAGAATCTCTTGCTGATACAGTGGAAAAGCATTTAGATATCAAGCATATTTTAGGTTAGTTGGTTGACTGTTGACTGTTGACTGTTGTTTGTTATTGGAGGTTATAAATTGAATGACAAAAATTTGTTTTTTACCCGATAATGTGATGGTTGAAGCTGAAGCGGGAGAACTGTTGCTGGATGTAGCAAAACGCGCAGGTATTTCTATTCCTACAGGCTGTTTGATGGGTTCTTGTCACGCTTGCGAAGTTGAACTAGAGAATGGACAAGTAATTTGTGCTTGTATTTCCGGCGTACCTTCAGGAAAAGAGCAAGTCACAATTAATCTGTATGTTGACCCAGTTTGGTAATTATAGAAGAAGGAAGAAGGAAGAAGGAAGAAGGAAGAAGGAAGGAGGACACGGCAATGCCGTTTCCCTTCCCCAAAATAATCGGTAGGGAAACGGCACTGCCGTGTCCTGATTTCGGGTAACTACCAATGCCCAATGCCCAATGCCCAATGCCCAATCTTTATTTTTTTTGCCATTCTTGCTGTTTTTTACGAGCCGATTGCAGCCATTTTTGGGATTCAGGATAAACAGTTGTCCCGGGTTTGACGGATTCTAATTTATTAATAATTTCTTGCAACTGGCTGAGGGAGTTACCGGAATTTTGAGAATTCACATCTTTTTGCAAGTTAGCAAACAAGCTTTTAGCTTCTTGCAAAACAGTTGCAGAATCTTTTTCAGCTTGCAGCCTAATTTGAGCAATTCCTAAATTTTTTTGATATTCAGCTAGTTTAGTTTGGGCGTCAAGATAGCCCGGATTATCCACAGGAACCATTTTCACTCTGTTAATTCCTTCTTCCCACAATCCTGCTATTTGTTCCCACTGGGCGGCGGGATGCGGCGGTTTTTGCGACGCTACAGCCGCTGAAAGTGCAAATTCTTTGGCTGCTTCGATTAAGTTGTCCGCGCGCACGGAACCGGTGGCTACGCCGCCCATTGCTTGAAAATCTCTGTCTGCTGCTTGGAGTTTTTTCTTAGCAGTTTCTCCCGCTAGAGTTTCGGCGGGAATTTGATTGAGTTGGTCGATCGCACTTTGCCAATTTATGCTAGCTTTTTGTCTATCAGCGGCATTTTTTGCTTGCTGATACTCTTGTTTGGCGCCAGCCAGACTTTGTTCGACTTGGCTTAGCTGAGTAAAAGCATTTTTTTGCTGGAAAATCTGTGCATCCATGCGCCCGACATTTTTGCGGGCGGCTTGAAATTCATCTAATGTAAAGCGCCAAGTGCAGCCAAAAAAAGAGCAATAGGTTTCTGGATAGTAACCTAGGAACCAAACCGGCAAAGCATCGAGGTGTGTTTGCGCTTGTTTGGCTTTAATTTCGCCCAAGTCGAAATCAGCAACAGCAGTGGCTTTATTCACCAATTGATCGGATTGTTCCACAAGGGCGATCGCTTGGCGGTAATTGTAATCCATGCTGCCAAAACTGGGCGTTAATAAAATAGGAAAAGTGTTTGCTACGGGCTTGCGAATTATGGGAATTGGCAAATTAACCAGCCAAATTATCCCCGCCCCAGTGCCCAACAAACCGCCGATCCAGATAATTTTGCCGAACAATCCGGGCGGGCGATTGGCTTTGACGGCGGCTTTGAGTGCTGATTCGCTGAAGTTAGGAAATTCATCTTTGAAAGTGTCGCGGATTTCTTCTATTGATGCGAAAGTGCCGTTTTGCGATCGCAACTTCTCCAGCCGCTTGATTACCATACTCCGGTACACATTACCAGCGATACCATCAGCCGCAGCACATCTATCAACTTCGGCCCGCAAAATGTCAAAAGCTCGATCGGTAAGACGCCCCATAAAACTCACCTATACCCTTTTAATTATTTTACACTACGACAGAAACCAAAGAAACCGGGTTTTTCGTAGTTTTGGGCGGTGTATCGATATTCTCGGAAAAAACCCGGTTTCTGCCTCCACCGAAAATTCAAGAAACCGGGTTTTTGCCCAAATCACCGACTGTAACGAAGGATTCTCGAAAAAACCCGGTTTCTCGCCACCCCGCGCATCCAAAATTCATCTGCGTTCATCAGCGTACATCCGCCATCATCTGCGGTACAAAAACCCGGTTTCTCGCCACCCCGCGCATCCAAAAAAATCTTGGCATCGCCAGCCCCAAACAGATGAGTTTCACCGATAATAAATGAATAGATAGAACCATCCCAAATCCCAAATCGCCATGAACTCAGAACGCCAACAAGCCTATCTCAACCTGATAAATCAACTGCTAAATTGTCCCAGCGGCGAAGAAGCGGAGGTATTGAAAACTCACCCGGAATTGCTGGATGATGGCTTGGTGGTGGCAATGCTAGAAGAGGCAGAGAATCTTAGAAGATTTGGGCAACTAAATAACGCTAATCGGTTGATGAATTGTGCCGGGATACTGCTTGGGATGAATGACAACACCTCAGTTGCAGTCACCCGAAAAGCAGAAGCATACAGACTGTTTGAACAAGGTAATCAGCAGTATAAACTCAGTCAATTTAAAGAAGCTTTGCAGTCTTGCGAAGAGGCATTAAGTATCTGTATAAAACTTAAAAATCGACAAGGAGAAGCTAATTGCCTCAACAATTTTGGCTTAAATTACTATTCCCTAGGGCAATATCAAAAGGCGATCGATTTTCACCAACAGTCTTTAGAGATTTCACGGGAAATCGGATATCGCCAAGGAGAAGCTGGTTCCCTCGGCAATTTGGGCTTAGTTTACTTTTCCCTAGGGCAATACCAAAAGGTGATCGCATTTCACGAACAGTCTTTAGTTATTAAGCGGGAAATTGGAAATCGCCAAGGAGAAGCTAATTCCCTCGGCAGTTTGGGCAATACTTACCATTCCCTAGGGCAATATCAAAAGGCGATCGATTTTCATCAACAGTTATTAGAGATTTCACGGGAAATCGGAAATCGCCAAGGAGAAGCTAGTTCCCTCGACAGTTTTGGCAATACTTACCATTCCCTAGGGCAATATCAAAAGGCGATCGATTTTCATAAACAGTCTTTAGTGATTAAACGGGAAATCGGAAATCGCCAAGGAGAAGCTAATTCTCTCGGCAATTTGGGCAATACTTACCATTTCCTAGAGCAATACGACAAGGCGATCGAGTTTAGCGAACAGTCTTTAATGATTTCACGGGAAATAGGCGATCGCCAAGGAGAGTCAATTGCCCTAAACAATTTGGCAGGGACTTTACTCAAAACTAACCAACTTGCACAAGCTGAAACAGCACTTCGTGCCTCACTCGCAATTCATGAAACTCTGCGTTCTGAGTTGGTAAATAATGACCATAAAGCCTCATTGTTTGAAACCCAAGTATTAGCCTATCACAACCTACAACGAGTCCTAGTCGCCCGATCGCAATTTAACGAAGCCCTAGAAATATCAGAAATGTCCCGCACCCGTGCCTTCGTCGAATTATTGCAACAAACCTTATTAACAAATGAATTACTAACCAATAACCAAACCAATAAATTATCCATCCCCAAAATTCAACAAATCGCCCGCGACAGAAACTGCACAATAGTTGAATATTCCATTATCGATTCAGAAAACCTTTACATCTGGGTAATCCAACCAAACGGCAACATCACCCATCGCGCCGCCAACCTCGAACCCCTCAACCAGCAAAACCAATCCCTCAAACAAATCATCCTCAAAACCCGCGTCTCCATCGGCCTTGATGAAACCGATGACGAAGGCAACAATATTCAGATAGAACCCGAAGATTGGCCCGACATCCAAGGCTATCCCTTACTGCGACTACTCCATCAAATCCTGATCGAACCCATAGCCGATTTGCTACCAACCGACCCCAATAACCCCATCATCTTCATCCCCCACTACGAACTATTTTTAGTACCCTTTACCGCCCTGCAATCCGCCAATAACCGCTACTTAATCGAAGATCATACCATCCTCATCGCCCCATCCATCCAAGTATTAGAACAAACCAGCGAACACCAAGAACGAGTCAGAGGATTGAGGCAATCTGCACTGGTTGTCGGCGATCCAACTATCCACCCAGAATTGCAGAAACAATACGAAATCGGACAACTCCCGTGGGCAGCAGAAGCCGCAGAAGCGATAGCAGTGATTTTAGGAACCGAAGCAATTGTGGGCGAAAAAGCCACAAAAGTAGCGATTTTAGAACGGATGCTAAACACGCGCATCATCCATTTATCCGCCCACGGACTCCTCGATGATATCCAAGGTTCCGGCATTCCCGGCACGATAATTTTAGCCCCTTCAGGAGACACCGACGACGGCGCGCTTAATGCCGTAGAAATCCTGCAATTAAAACTCGATTCCGAACTCGTAGTTTTAAGCGCTTGCAGCACGGGAGGCGGTAAAATCACCGGAGATGGAGTCAACGGACTATCGCGCTGCTTCATCCTTGCCGGAGTACCGAGTATCATAGTATCACTTTGGAATATGGGAGCTGATTCAGCCAAATTAGTGATGATTGAATTTTATCAAAATTTACAACGGGGCGACAATCGAGATACTGCCTTGCGTCATGCTATGCTAAGTGCAAAGGATGAATTTCCTAGTCCCAGCGATTGGGCATCATTTACCTTAATTGGCGAAACAGAAACTTTATTATTTTAAACTCAAAAACTAGACTAGAGGAGGCTAAAAATGTCACGGTCAAATGATGTTACACCCAAACAAATTGTCGAGGCTTTAACTAAATTGTTGAAAACAGGCGCTCCGCAGCTATTTGCAGAACATTTGTCGGCGCTTGATATCAGCTCGACAGATAATATCAATATTGCAGCAGAAAAAATTAAGCAATGGTGCGAAACCAGACCGCAAATCGAGCGGAATTTAAATAACAAAATTTATCACATGGGTGCTGGCGGAACTGAACCCAAGCCACCGGAAGAAGTCGTGAGGGAATGCTCCGAAACTCTCAACAAGATCAGACTGCGTTTGTCTTCGCCACCTTCATCAACGGCTCAAACAGAGACTTCAGGAACAGCATCAACATAAAAGATGAACGAACCACTACAAATTAGAAATCCCAGCGTCACTTTGTATCCTTTCCACTTGCGAGATGATGCTGACGAGGGCTATCAGCACGTAGCGAAGAATGCCAAAGATTTGTGGGAAAATCTAGCCGATAATGTGGGGAAAGAGTTCGACATCAGCGAACTCAAATCGCTGCGAAACAACCTGATTTGCTACAAAAATGGACAGTACGAACCCGCCGAAGAAAACAGAACATTAAAAAAGGAAGATTTACTGCGTCCAGATGGTCAAAAAATAAATTTTCAGCCCGTTACTCAGTCAGAAAACCTAAAACTCAATGGTTTTATCTATGGGTTGCGAATTCACGACACCTACACCGCTGATTTAACTTTTTTTTATAATAAAGATGCGATAATTAAAGTAGCAGATTTAAAGCAATTGAATCCCGAAGGTTGCCTGCTACCGGATAAAATTCAAGCATCTCTGGGACAGACATTATTGCTGTATGCAGAGCCTGTTGTGTATTGCGATTATCGCAAGCTGGCAGACGAATGCGTGGGGGCTTTTGTCGGAGACGGCATCGAACCTGAATCGGATTTCACGGCCGCAGGGAATTTATTGGGTAGTCCGATTTTTGAATATTACAATCCGGAAAAAAAGTGTCATATCTTAGTGTGGTTGCAACAGAATCCCCAAACTCTGGATTTGGGAACAGCAAAGTTTAACTATTATTTGATGAAGTTACTGTGTGCTCGCACAAAAGTGTTATTTGTGTACGGTGAAGCTGAGGAAAGCTATCGCCGAGGAGAGCAAATAGCGAGCGAATTAGAAAAAAAGCTTCCCGAATTCAGTCAAATAGAAGCGGAACCAAATCGAGAAATCAAGCTTGCGAAGTTGAAGGATTTGTTAGAAAAAATCAGAAGCCTAGTCTTTGATTATGCTCAGCAATTGCGATATTTGCGCGAAGACAGGAATACTGTTGATATTAATACCGAAAATTATGCCCAAAATTATGCTAAGATTAAAGGGTTGTCCGTTGCAGGCGACAATCTGCTGTTTTTGCAGAAGTTTCGGATTTTGTGCGATCGCAAATATCAAAGTCAAATTGAAAAATACTTAAACTACCTGATGGCGAATCAGGATTTGTTCCAGCAGACAATCTCCACAATCCGCGGGATGGTGGAAATCGAACAGGTGGAATTGGACGCCGAACAGGCAAAAAGCGATAAAAAGCGCGATCGCCAACTTGAGAATATCATATTTTTTGTCGGAACTGCGATCGGTGGCGGACAAATCTTTTCCGCCGCCTATCCTCTCATCAAGGATGCGCCGATTAAATGGCAACTTGATTTTTCTCTACCGCTGCATCCCTTTTTTGCGACAATTATCGGGAGTCTGCTGTTTGGCTTAGGATTTGGCTTGTTAATGCTGGGTATCGCCGTTTTGATTAGGAAAATATTTCGATAATTTGGATTTAGGATTTACCCATAAAATCAAAGAAACCGGGTTTTTGGCCAGATAACCGACTGTATCGATATTCTCGGAAAAAAACCGGTTTCTGGGGCAACGCATCACAGCTAAAGAAACCGGGTTTTTCGGAGTTTTTGGGTGTAACGATATTCTTGGAAAAAACCCGGTTTCTGGGCTATAAATTACAAATACCGAGTTAACTGGACTCGATAGCGTTCTTTCTTTGTAACAGCAACTTCCCCAATTTCCAATCTTCCCTTGCCACTAACAGCGATTAAATCTCCAGACTTGACATGATAACTAGCTTGACTAATGTCTTTCCAGTTAACTCGCACGTCGCCGCTGTCAATTAAATCGGCCATTTTGCTGCGAGACATAGCGAATCCAGCAGAAGCCACAGCATCCAATCTCATCGATGCTTCAACTGTTGTCATTTCTTTCTTTTTCGGTTCTCTAATTTTGAGCTCAGTCAACTCAATGCGCCGAGTTTTCACGGGAACCGATCGCACTTGCTGCAAACTCATCTCCAAATACTCTACCATCTCAGGTATGACAATGGCTTGGGCCCCTCGTTCGCCCAACACAATCACATCACCCGTTTTCTCGCGGACAATTCCCGTACCCAACATCGCCCCCAAAAAGTCGCGGTGAGAAGCTGTATCGAACAGGAAATTGCCAGCGATTTCTACCGCCGCAATATTAACGCTACCAGAGTCGATCGCAATTTCCGATCGGGCGATCGCAATTCTTTGCCTTTCCGCCTGCGGATACCCGCCCCAAGCCACCAACTCAACATCACTCAAACGCTTAAATACAATCTTAGCTTCCGCCAATTCAGGAGGCGACATAAAATCAGTCAGAGTAACATCCCAAGTTTTGATAGCTTGTTCGGCGCAGTCAATCACTCGCGCCACGCATTCGCGATTTTCAATACCTTTTAACAGTTCTTCTCTTTGCAAACTTGCCATAATTAATATCAACCTAATTCGTTAGTTGTTGGTTTTTATTCGTTCTTTGTTAGTTGTTAGTTATTATTGAAATCAACCGTCAACCGTCAACAGTCAACAGTCAACCGTTAACAGTCAACTGTTAACTAAGTCTCTGTATAACCTTGGATATTTTCCGGTTCAAACTGCTGCAAAATATTAGCAGCTTTCCCTGTCAAATCATCAGAGCCCTTCACCGCAATCAAAAACTTACCAGCATTCAAACGGTTGCGGTAAGGTAAAGCATCGCCGCTACCAAAAGCCATGCCGCCAGCGCCTCCGACAAACACGCTACCCATCGCAGCGGCGATCGCACCCAATACGCCCCCGATCGCGTGATCGCCAATTTCCCCCGCCCAAGCAAAAGTCTTCAACTCAGTCATCAAACTGAAAGTAACGCCAGCAATAAACCCAAAAGGTATCAGCCAAACAGCCATGAGTTTAGCTTGTTTCTTCGCTTGCTGATTCGGGTCAATCAAGCCAAATTCATCAGCAGTTTTGTAGCCACGGCCCAAAATACTTACCTGTTTCATCGGTAAGCCTTCTTTTTCCAGAGCACAATAGGCAGCTTCGGCTTGCATTCGATCGGGCAGTACGGCAATAAGATAATTCATTAAACACAATTCCTGATAGTTAGGCTGAGATCCCTAAAATTTATTATAACCCGAAAAGACTTACTAGCTAAGCAGTTCGGGGATTTTTATACGGTTCGAGAGCGCGATCGCCCCGAAACCTAAAATATTTCAAGCAAAAACGACCGACCTTGACCGAATACAGATACAATTCAAACTGCACAAAGTCAATCTTAAGCCCAGCAGTCAGATACTGCTCCAAGTTTAAGCCTCAACTTTGAGCTCGCCCGGTACGCTCGGCCTATTTTTACTGATTCCACTCAATTGCTTACTATGCCTAAAGTTCTAGTATCCGATCCGATCGACCAAGCCGGAATTGACATCCTCTCCCAAGTCGCTCAAGTTGACGTAAACACAGGACTCTCAGCCGAAGAATTGGTACGAATTATTCCAGATTACGACGCCTTAATGATCCGTTCTGGCACCCAAGTTACCAAAGAGATTATTGAAGCAGGCAATTTACTCAAAATCATCGGCCGCGCCGGTGTCGGCGTAGATAATGTCGATGTACCCGCCGCTACGCGCAAAGGAATTGTAGTCGTTAACTCCCCCGAAGGCAACACGATCGCCGCCGCCGAACACGCGATCGCCATGATGCTCTCCATGTCACGCCACATCCCGGAAGCCAACGCATCTGTCAAAAGTGGTAAATGGGAACGCAACCGCTTCATCGGCGTAGAAGTTTACAAAAAAACCCTCGGTATCGTCGGTTTGGGCAAAATCGGTTCCCACCTCGCCGCCGCAGCCAAAGCAATGGGCATGAAACTCCTAGCCTACGATCCGTTTATTTCTACCGAAAGAGCCGAACAGTTGGGCTGTCGCTTGGTAGAACTCGAATTGCTGATGCGCGAATCCGACTACATTACTCTGCACATCCCCAAAACCCCGGAAACCCTGCACCTAATTAACGCTGAGGTGCTGTCGAAGATGAAGCCTACGGCCCGCATCATTAACTGCGCCCGAGGTGGCATCATCGATGAAGCAGCCCTGGCAGAAGCGATAAAATCAGGGAAGATTGCCGGTGCTGCGATCGATGTTTATGAAAACGAACCGCTGCAAGCCGATTCCCCTCTACTGACTGTCGGTCAAAACATCGTGCTGACACCTCACTTAGGAGCATCCACTGCCGAAGCTCAGGTGAATGTGGCGATCGACGTTGCCGAACAAATTCGTGATGTACTGTTAGGATTGCCCGCACGATCGGCTGTTAACATACCAGGAATTTACCCAGACTCGATCGAAAAACTCAAACCATACCTGCAACTCGCCGAAACCCTAGGCAACCTCGTCAGCCAGCTAGCCGGCGGCCGAGTCGATTACCTCAACGTCCAACTCCAAGGCGAATTGGCAACCAACCAAGGTCAGCCCGTAGTCGTCGCCGCCCTCAAAGGCCTACTTTCCCAAGCCTTGCGAGAGCGCGTTAACTACGTCAACGCCAGCATCGAAGCCAAAGAACGCGGAATTCGCGTCGTCGAAACCAGAGACGCCTCCATTCGCGACTACACAGGCTCTCTGCACCTCCGCGCCAAAGGAACCCTCGGCGAGCACACAGTCACGGGTGCTGTGCTCGGGGACAGCGAAATTCGGATTACCAGCGTTGACGATTTCCCAGTCAACGTTGCCCCCACTCACCATATGTTATTTACGTTGCACCGCGATATGCCGGGAATTATTGGCAGAATTGGTTCCCAGTTGGGCAGTTTTAATGTCAATATTGCGAGTATGCAAGTAGGCCGTAAAATCGTGCGCGGCGATGCGGTGATG
Source organism: Cyanobacteria bacterium VAR_87_metabat_62 (assembly GCA_031427135.1). Classification (GTDB taxonomy): domain Bacteria; phylum Cyanobacteriota; class Cyanobacteriia; order Cyanobacteriales; family Microcoleaceae; genus Microcoleus. The sequence continues at coordinate 28,556 of JANPMV010000083.1, forward strand.
GTTTTGAGCCTGGATGACCCTCTACCAGAGGGGATTTTGGCTGAAATTATTAAAGTTCCTGGGATTCGGGATGCTTACACGGTAAATCTTTGAAGTATTTTAGATTTTAGATTTTGGATGCAAGGACTGATAATTGGTAATGGGTAATTGGTCATTGGTAACTGGCAAAACAACTGGGAATTTTTCGATTAATCAATCCTCATTCTTCACTCCCCAGTTCCCACTCTCCAGGCCCCTTGGGCTAATCTAAAATCTAAAATCTAAAATTGTTATGGCACATAGCTGGTGGGAAATTAGAATTATTTGCGATCCGGCGCTGGAAGATATCATCTTTTGGCGTCTGGAACGGTTTAACTGTCAGGGAACTGCTACTGAACTCAAAAACAATTCCTGCCTGATGTCGGCTTATTTGCCCGAAGAACAGGCAGGATTGCTGGATTTGGCTGCCCTGTCGTTGTGGCTGCGCCAAGATGCTCTGTGTGCAGGTTTGCCCCTACCTGCGATGCAGTGGGATTTGATTGAAGAGGAGGACTGGGGCACCACTTGGAAGCAGCACTGGCAGCCTCAAGAAGTGGGCGATCGCTTTTTAATTAATCCGGCTTGGTTGCCGCCACCGACTGATACCGATCGCATTATTTTGCGTTTAGATCCCGGTGTCGCTTTCGGTACTGGTGCTCACGCTACGACTCAGCTTTGTCTGGAGTCGTTGGAAATGCGCCTCGGTTTTGACGACAAAAAGTACATACTTGCCGATATCGGCTGCGGATCGGGTATTTTGTCGATCGGCGCGGTGTTGTTGGGCGCCACAAAAGTTTATGCTCTGGATACAGATCCTTTGGCAGTGCGATCGACCATCAGCAACAGACAGCTAAATCGCGTTAAGCCCCAGCAGTTGGTTTCAGAACTCGGCAGTATCGATCGGCTCAAAGAAATGGTAAAAGAGCCTTTAGACGGTTTCATGTGCAACATTTTAGCAGAAGTAATCATTGATTTAATCCCGCAATTCACTTCAATTAGCAAACCCACGACTTGGGCCGTCCTCAGTGGCATTTTGCTCGACCAAGCTAAGCCAATTGCTGATACTCTCGAACAGAACGGCTGGATTGTAGCTACTCTGTGGAAGCGTCAAGATTGGTGTTGTTTTAATATTCGGCGCAGTTAACAATCTCCGATTTTCGATCGTTGCTGAATGACGGTATGAATCCTGCCTGAATTTTCAATGTTGGTGAAAAATATCGCACCTATTCCACAGCACCATCCTCTTTCCGACTACCAAGCGCAAATTCTCCAACTGATGTTTCAGCGTAATAATTACATCCTGCTGCTTTAGCAAACAGATCAGAATCACCAGCCCCAATACCGCAAGGAGCAAGATTCATTGCCGTGTCTGGCAAAACACGCGGATTTGCCCTAGTCAGGGCCAAATTACGCGATCGCCTCATTCAAATTATTGATGGACATAGGCAAACCTCGATCGCGCCTTAGACGATCGAGCGATCGAATTCACAACGGTCGATCGGCTTATATTTCCAGCGGCACCGGGCGCAATCTGCCATCTACTTCTACACTCGGCCAATTGCGATCGAATGTCAAGTTTTCCAACGTTCCATCGCTGGAAACTACAAACGTATCCTCAATTTTTGCTCCCGACAAACTCGGATTCCAAGCCACAGCCGTATTTTCTAATAAAACATCTGAAGTAGTCGGATTTGCCACAATTTCCCGCGCCAAATATCCGGTAGTTCCACCTTGATGGTGTTCCCGAATAGCTTGAGGATATCCGTGCTGTTCGTAAGCAGTTTTTAGGGTCTCGTAAACCGCATTCAGCGCTACTCCCGGCTGGCAAAAATTCAACGCGGCGGCTTCAATTTCTCTAACTTTTTGGTGCAATTGTGCATCCTTTTCTGCAAGGGAACCGAAACAGACAAACCTGGTTAAATTCGCATACAAACCGCCTCCCCTCGCGCAAAATACTAGCATTGCTTGTCGCCCGATTTGTTCGTCGGTTGCGGTGGCGTGGCGGTACAGCGGCAAGCGCCTTTCTCCGGCAACTAATGTCAGGGCTGGATGCAAGCCTCTCGCCCACAAAGCCTCTGCACCGGCTCCCGCTAGCTGATATTCTGTCCATGTCGGTTTGGCTGCCGAAAGTACCTCTGTCATCGCTTCGCTGGCTAAACGTCCAACTCGCCGATATCGCTCTAATTCGCTTGACATCATTGTCTGTTTGCGGGATTTTAAGGATGGGGCGATCGGCATTTCTGCGGCATTGGGTCGATCGCACATCACGTTACCGCCACCAGTGATTTCTGTGACAAAAGTCTCGCGCTGTGCAACATCCGCCCAAGGATAGATGTGAATTTGAAAGTTGGCTGGCAATTCTTCATCTTGCAAGCGTTGAGCTTCGATTTCATCTGTCAGCACAAAAGCATTTTCGGCGGTAATTAATATTTCTGCAACTCCGGTTTCTGCGGTTAGCAAAACTGTATGGGAACCGCCCGCTGTGGCCCAAGCAAACCAGTCCGTGCCTCGCAAACGCAGGGCGATCGATCCGGTTTCTGTTAAGGTTTGGCGGATGAATTCGAGTTTGCGATCGACTTCTTGGTTTAATGAGTTTATCATAAATCTAAAATAGATTGACGGCTACTGCTTGCAATTCTTTTGCTTTTTCTTCCGGCAATGCGTCGTTGGCAAACATTCCGGCGGCGAGTTCGGTTCCTGCTAGATATTTTAGCCGATCGCTCGATCGATAGGGCGGATAAAACTCAGCGTGCAAATGCGCCTCTGGATGCGGTTTCCCGTCTGTGGGCCCTTGAAACCAAGCCATCAAATAAGGGAATTGGCGCTGCCACAAACCGTCATATTTGAGGGTGACTGTTTTTAAGGCTTTAGCGAGGGATTGACGCTGTTTTTCCGTCAAATCAATAAATGTAGCAGCGGGAGTTATGGGCGCAATCCAAACTTCGTAAGGGTAGCGGGCGCAAGCGGGCACAAAGGCGATCGCCTCTTCGTCTAAATACAGAATTCGCTGTTTGTCAGCAATCTCTTTTTGAATCAAATCTTGCAGCAAGCCGGAACTGTTTTTTTGATAGTAAACCGACTGACATTCTAACATCCGCGCGGGCACCGGAGGCACGAACGGATAAGCGTAAATTTGGCCGTGGGGATGGTGCAAAGTTACTCCGACTTCGACGCCGCGATTTTCAAAAGGCAAGACGTATTGAATTTCGGGATTGCTGCCGATAACTGAAGTGCGATCGGCCCATACTTCTAACAACAATTCTAAGTGAGATAACTCCAAAGAACCGAGGGAAGCCTGCGGATTTTGAGTGAAAACAACGACTTCGCAAATGCCCTTAGCTGGCAGAGTTTCGACAATATTTGCAGGTGCGTTTTTTGCCTGCAAAGTCATCGAGGGAAAGCGATTGTCAAACACTGCGACATCGTAATCTCCCGGCGGCAATTCTGTGGGAAATTTAGGGTTAATTGTCGCAGCCAGCGGGTTGTATTCCGGCGGCGGCATGAAAGTTCTTCCCTGACGGTGGCTGGCGTATGCTACCCATTCCCCGCGCAAAGGATGCCAGCGAAAGTGCGGGTTTGCTTGTACGGGTTCATTGCTGGGACTTACGGCCGCGATACCTTCTGGGATTGGGTAGCGGCTGTAGAGTGTCAGTGGGCGGCCGTCTGGTTTTAGCAATATTTGGGAGTGCATTTTTGTCGGGCGGGCGATCGCTCTTAATAGATGTTAGGAGTATAACTTCGTGCTTGGAGAATTCACCCCTACCTAAAGTCGGAAATTATGTTGTCTAATAGCTAAAATTGGGCAGATGCTTTTCAAACCGCTCGGACGATCGCTCATAAGTATTTTTTGAGTTCGATCGCACAACTCCTTTAAGTTGGCTATAATTGAACACTTAGACAGCTAATAGCAGCAAAGGGGAGTGCGATGTACATACCTGTTACTTTCGACGACGGCGGCATCCAAAGGAACGAAGCAATAGAAATAAAAGTCAGAAACTTTAAAGACTTAAACTTACAGGAAAGACATATTGAAGAGTTCTTACGCAAAAATATTAATTTGCTCTTTGGAGATGACGAAACTCTTCTAGTTGTTGGTCAACAAGTTCGCAATGCGAGTAACGGGATTAGCGATCTGACTGCCATTGATGCAGATGGCAATGTTGTTTTAATCGAGATTAAACGCGACGTACAAGACATCAAGGCCAGAAAAGAACCTTTTGAATTTCAAGCTATCAGGTATGCCGCGAGTTATGCCAAGATTTCCACACCTGAATCCCTTGTAGAGTTGGTCTATAGCTCGTATATCGAGATCCACAAAGATGAGTATGAATTAGGTGATTTGACTCCTAGTGAAAAAGCAAGACGAGAGTTGAATAAATTCTTATCAAGCAATGACGCACTCAAAACCTTTAACAAAAAACAACGAATAATACTTATAGCCTCATCCTTTGATGACCAAACTCTTTCTGCTGTTGCTTGGTTGATTTCAAATGGGGTAGACGCGACCTGTCTTAATATCACTCCTGTTTTTATAGGAGAGCAAGGTTTTTTGAGTATTGAGAAAATTTTGCCTCCGGCACAATTGGATGATTTTTACGTGGGTTTAGCCGGAGGAGGTTCTACAATCAAGGAAGAAATTATATCCACTGGTTCTGCCTTTAATAGAACTTGGCTACCTCGAATGGACCAGTTGTTTGAGTGGGAATTAATCAAAGCTGGGGATAGCCTTGAAATTAAAACATTTGATAGTTCTGAAGCTCTAATAATCGATTCTACATCTGTCAGATTTAATGGGGAAGAAATCTCCTATAATAATTGGGGAAAGAAGGTTACTGGGTGGTCTTCTATAAATATTTATGAATGGGGAGTGCTTAGTTCGATTAAGAAGACATTACATGAACTAAGGAAGGAAAAAATGGCTGAGTTGGAAGCCAAAGCCAGTCAAAGTGAACAAGTTCAAAACGAAGATATTGGATAAATTAAATACCAATACTCTAACAAAAATGGTTCGTAGTAAGGACTTTAGTCCGCAGTTTCAGAGGACTAAAGTCCTTACTACGAACTTTTCCGATCGCGCTTATCAATCCTGCAACTTCACCAGCGGTTCAATCTGCTGCCTTTGAAACTGCAATTCATCCGCCAAAGGCTGATAAATTTCCCGATCGCCCAATTCATCGCAATAATCCCACAAACCATTGTAACAGTGGCGAGCGTCATCCCAACCAGGATGGTTGACAATCGGATACAAACAAACTCCATCTATTGGAACTCCAGCTTTCATCGCCGCGGCTACCTCCGTGCACACATAATTCAACCAGACAGGTCTAAAATCGTCTTCAGTACCCGTTTCTGCGATGAATAAGGGGCGGCCGTAGCGATCGAACACTTCTTGCAGCAGTTCGCGAAACGGGCGGTACAGCGGATCGGTGTATTTCATCGGGTCTTCATTGTGAATCCACTGATTGCGATCGTAATAATTCAACCCAATAATATCGAGATACTTTTCCTGGCCGCCGAGTTCGGGGCGAAAACGTCCGGCTAACATATCCCAAGCTTGATATTGAGATAAACGATAACCTTCCGCCGCGTCTCGATCCTCCGGTTTGTCAGGATCGGCAATAATGTTAATTACGGGGTCGATTTGAACGATGCGAGTGCTGGGATTGACTTCCCAAACTGATTCTATCCCTGCGATCGCTGCTTTGATTAACTGGATTTTCAGCTCGTCTCCCCGCCCTTTTGCAAACGGATTGATATAAGCAACTTCGCCGCCTGCCCAAGCAATAAATGAAATTTCATTGACAGGTGTCACGAAAGGTGTTTGGTCAGTTTCCTCAGTTAGCACTTGCATAAAAGCGCGCACCATCTTGGCAAATCTGGACACGAATTCGGGACTGAAAATATCAATATCGTCTGGCCAGCCGTAGTGAAACAAATCCCAAATTACCTGCATTTTCATGTCGCGGGCGGCGCGGATGATTGGCAGGGAACTGGAAAAATCGTACTTTCCAGGAGTCTGTTCGATTAAGTGCCAGCGGAGGCCTTCGCGGACTGTGTAAATACCCTGATTTTGCAAGCGTTGGTAGTCGGCGACTGCAAATTTATCGTGGCCGGTGGCGGCGGTGACATCGAGGCGTTTTCCCGATTTTACTCGGTGGGTGGAACATTCAAAACCGCCCATGAAAAAACTTTGAAACATTCTATCTAGGTAATGGGGAATGGGGCATGGGTGTCAACAAACACGTCAAACCCAGTCACAGACTGCTGCTTGACTATTAACGCCAGATCCCCCCTAGCCCCCCTTAAGAAGGGGGGGACTGGAAATGTCTTCAAGTCCCCCTTCTTAAGGGGGATTTAGGGGGATCTCAACTCGGGTATAAGCGAGATTTCTCAACGGTTTTAGTCTTAAGTTGACACCAATTAGCACTGAGTCGTAGTTTGCTGTGCACTTTCTTCGGGAATATCCCAGCCGAGAGTTGCCGCCGCGATCGCCTCTATGGGAAATTTAGGAGTGCGATCGGCATACAGCAAACCGTTAGCTTCTTGGAAAGTATCAGTCAACTGCGTGTAGCAAAATCCGCTGAACATTTCGACTCGATTTACTACTTTCAGCAGCGCGGTGTAGCGGTGTTGCAACTCAGAAGTGTCCGACGCGCGCACGTAGCCCCAAACCTTTAGATAATCTGGGTTTTCGCGGCTGGCGCAGGCGATGCCGCCGAATTCTGTCAGCATCACCGGCTGTCCTTGGTGCGGGTGGCCGTCGAGGGTGAGGATGCGCCCTCCCGGACGCCCGCGATCGAACAAATCGGCTAACTGGACTTCCGGCCCGTAGCGTTTTGCCACAGTTTGCGGGTTGTTGTCGTAGTCGTGAATGGCGAGGATGTCGGTATCTGTGCTTTCCCAGCCGTCGTTGCTAATTACGGGGCGAGTCGGATCGAGGGTTTTCGTCAAAAAATATAAAGCTTGCACGTAGTGGCGGTGGGCGGCTGCTTCGACTAAATTCGGAACTCCCCAGGATTCGTTGAACGGCACCCAGACTACGATACAGGGGTGGCTGGAGTCGCGATCGATCGCTTCCGTCCACTCCCGCGTCAGCCTGTCAACGGCCTTGGGAGTGAAGCGGTAGGCGCTGGGCATTTCTTCCCAAACTAGCAGCCCCAGCACGTCGGCCCAGTACAAAAAGCGCGGATCTTCGATTTTTTGGTGTTTGCGGACACCGTTGAAGCCCATTGCTTTGACTAATTCGACATCGTGGCGCAAAGCTTCGTCGGAGGGGGCACTCATCAGGGTGTCGGGCCAGTAACCTTGGTCGAGCACCAGTCTCAGGTAGTAGGGGCGGCCGTTGAGCATGAAGCGATCGCGCTGGATGCTGACCGTCCGCATGGCGGTATAAGATTTAATCTCGTCGAGCAATTTGCCGTCCGCCCACAACTCCACTTGAGCGTTGATTAATGTCGGTTTTTCGGGACTCCACAGCAGTTCGTTGCGGTAGTCGTCTATACCCGGGTCGGAGAGGGCGATGCGGCGGTGGATTTCGCCGTTGATGACTTCGTAGGTGTCGTTGACGAGCAGGATACAGCCGATCGACAGTTTAACTTTAATTTGAATCCCGGATTGGCGATCGCCCGCCACAAACGCTTCAAAACCGATTTCCCAGCGTTCAAACTGCGGAGTCCAACGGAGGCGATCGATATAAGTGTGAGGCACCAATTCTACCCACACCGTCTGCCAAATGCCCGTCGTGCGCGGATACCAAATACTGTGGGGTTCCACCTGCCAATCTTGCTTGCCGCGCGGTTTCGCCAAATCTTGCGGGTCATCTTGGGCCCAGACTGTCACCCGCTGCGGCCCCGTGGGGTTCAAAACGGCTGTAATGTCGGCGGTGAAAGGAGTGTGCCCGCCTTCGTGTTCGATGACAAACTGACCGTTTACCCAGACGCGGGCGCGGTAGTCTACGGCGCCGAAGTGGAGGAGAACTCTGCTTTCTGTGTGGGGCAGGTCAAATTCGCGATCGTACCAGCAGTTGGCGTGAAAATTCGTGTCGCCGATGCCGCTTTTGATCGATTCTGGAGCAAACGGCACTTCGATCGTGCGAGTCCAGTCGGTAATGTCGATCGGCTGCACGCAGCCTCCCCCATCGTCATAAGCAAACCGCCACTGACCGTTAAGACAAATCCAGTTACTCCGGCGCAATTGGGGGCGCGGATAACCTGTTTTCCGCCCTTGAACAGTCACCTTACTGTCGAGAGTGGAAGACTCTTCAATATTGCAATTTTCTAGTTCTCTACCTAACCAACTCATCGGCACATCTACCCGAAGTTATATTTATAGGTTAGCGACAATTGCCCAGACTTTGACAAGTTTTTGGCGAATTAATTTCCCGCTAAAGAATCAAAACTTTTCACTTCAAACAGCCTGAGCTTTAAGTAAAACAGACTGAGCCTTAAGCGGAAAAATTATCGGGAAAAATACACTAAATTCGCCTTAAAAAAACTCACTCTTTCAGTCCCCCTCTGCTAGGACTTCGTTTGACAAGAAGCGATTTCAATCGCCGAGTATCTTTTTTGCAAACCTCCTAACGGTTCAGCTAGGTCACTTTTGAGAGCAACTTCTTCCGAAGGCGGCAAACACTGAAATATTTGTTCTAGTCCCGTAAGTTCAAATAGCATTCTAACTTGTTCGCTCATGGCAGATATCAAAAGTATACATTCGCTGTCTTTAACTAATTTCACGATCGCCACTACAGCCATTAACTCCGCATTTTTCAAGAAAATGATATTTGAGAAATCGATCATCAGAATTTTGCCGCCGCTTTCAATTAGGCGCTCTATTTCTTTCTGAAACTTAGAAAATTGAGAACTTTCCAACACCTCATGAGACAAAACAATTTTAACTATAACTCTCATTTTCACCTCAACTATTGTTTTAATTGTTACAGAACTTTTGATAAAAACCGAGTAAGGTGCGCGGGCGCACCTTACATTTTTACCCGTGCAAACTCACAGTTACCAGCTACTAATTGTTTCCAGATTTACCGTTGCCGTTTCCGTTGACTGCCGCCACTTCTAGAGAAGCTGTGGCTGGGTTCTCGGAAACTTTATTCACCGAGCTTAAATTAGAGGCAGAACCGTTAAGATTTTCCACCAATTCAATCACCGGCTTGGTAGTAATTTGAGTGTAAGTTGTCAGAGCTTGAGCGACAACTTGATCCATGTTGTAATACCTGTAAGTCGCCAGCCTTCCCACAAAAGAAACTCCCGGAGTTGCATCAGCCAAAGCCTTATATTTCTTGTAAATTTCGGCATTTTCTGGACGCGGAACCGGGTAGTAAGGGTCTCCCTCAGCTTGCGGATATTCGTAGACAATGCTAGTTTTTTGATGCTCTTGTCCGGTGAGGTATTTAAACTCCGTGCAGCGAGTATATAAATGCTCGTTGGGGTAATTTACCACCGGTGCTACTTGGTGTACGGGTACGTTCAGCGTTTCGTGCTTGAATTCCAAGGAACGGTAAGGAAGTTTGCCGTAGCAGTAATTGAAATAGGAATCGACCGGCCCGGTGTAAATCATTTCCCCATAAGGAATAAAACCCTCAATCTCGCGGTAGTCGGTATTCAGCATCACCTTGATGTTTGGGTGAGAAAGCATCTTTTCAAACATCCGAGTGTAGCCATATAGCGGCATTGCTTGATAGGTATCGGTGAAATAGCGATCGTCCCGGTTAGTGCGGGTGGGCACGCGCGCAATCACTGATTTGTCGAGTTCCGACGGGTCCATTGCCCACTGTTTGCGGGTGTAATTGCGGAAGAATTTCTCGTAAAGTTCGCGGCCGACTTTGCTGACAACGACATCTTCGGAAGTGCGAATGTAATCCTTTGGTTCTGCTACTTTTGCGAAGAAATCTTCGACTTCAAATGATGTGAGGTTCAGTCCGTAAAGTTGGTTGACGGTGTTAAGATTGATCGGAATTGGCAGCAGTTGACCGTCAACGCTGGCAAGGACTCGGTGTTCGTAGGGTCGCCACTCGGTGAACTGCGAAAGGTACTCGAAAACTGGGCGCGAATTGGTGTGAAAAATGTGGGGGCCGTATTTGTGTACGAGGATGCCGTGGTTGTCGTAATGGTCGTATGCGTTGCCACCGATGTGGCTGCGGGTATCAATGATCAAGACTGTTTTTCCTGCCTCATTTGCTAGTCTTTCGGCAATGACGCTACCTGCAAATCCGGCTCCAACAATTAAATAGTCAAACATTAAAACACCTCTGATTTTTGGTAATTGAAAATTCTGAATTTTAACTGTTAACTGTTAACTGTTAACTGTTAACAGTTGGTTGTTGGCTGTTGATTTTTGATTTCTTTCTTCGATCGCACTTTCGATCAACCCCAGCATTTCGCCCCAGGTATTGTCCCAAGAATTGTCTGCTAAAAAAGCATCTACTTCCTCCAGCCAACTCGTGATATCTGCACTTTCCTTGAGGATTTCTTCAGCACAGATCACGAATTCTGACGCATTGCTAGCAATCCGCACTAAGCCTTTTTCTCCGTAGGGCCGCACCACGTCGCGAATCGGAGTAGAAATCACCGGTTTGCCCGCAGCGAGGTATTCTGGAGTTTTGGTAGGACTGATAAATTTAGTCGATTCGTTAATCGCAAAAGGCAGCATTGCTATATCCCACCCGGCAAGATACGCTGGCAGTTCTTGATAAGATTTGCCGCCGAGATAGTGTATATTGGGGTGACTTGGCAGAGTAGCCCGATCGATCTTGACGACAGGGCCAATTATGACTAAATGCCAGTCAGGCCTCGCTTCGGCAATGCCGCCTAGCAGTTCGATATCCATGCGTTCGTCGATGACGCCATAAAATCCCAAACGCGGGTGAGGAATGTCTTTTTGATCCGCCGGTTCTTCTGAAAGATTCCTGGCTGTGACAAAGTGTTCTTTTTCGATGCTGCTGGGGAAAGCATGAATGTTTGGGTGCTGGTGCTGTTTGGCTTCGTAAAGGCTGTGTCCGCCAGTAAATACTACGCTGGCGCGCTTTAATAGTTGGTTTTCATTTGCTTTTAATTCCGGGTGCGCGCCTTGGAATGCTGACAGTTCATCCATGCAGTCGTAGACCACAGCTAGCGGCTTTAAGTGGTTTGTGAAACTTACAGCCATTGGTGTGTAATACCACAGGATGTACTGGCTAATTTCTGCTGCTTGAAACAAATCATCTAGCATGGCTTGCTGAGCAGTTTGTGCTGTTTCTTCGCTAATTCCTTCGCTCAGGTGCGGTACTATTACCCAGACTCCGGTTTCGTGGATGCTGACATCAAGCCACCAATCTGTACCAGCGCTCAAAACCGGTTCTTCTACAAAGAATACGCGGCGATTTTTGGCGCAGCGACCCAAGAGATGTTGCGGACGCTGATAGACGAAGTTCCACCGCAAATGAGACAGGCAAACTAAATCCGGTGTATTATCTAAAGCAGCAGTTGTTGATAAGTTGGCGCGCAATGCGGGCGAGGGAGCGAATTGAGAGGGCGATTTTGCTGGATCTATCGAGGTAAATCGGATCTCCCATGCTCGACCTTTATTGCTATAATGATTGTTTACTGAGTTTTTGGGCGTGGACATAATTAGCCTCGGGAATTTGTCAATGAAAATTTGTCAAGAGGATATCCTTCTCAGTAGTGTCTTACTGAAATTTGCAAGCATCGATCTGAGAATTTTTATTGACTAGCAAGCGTCACATTCATGGGGCAAAACACACCAAATGTTTAGCTGCGGAAAAACACGCTTATCTGCTTTTTTCAAAATTGAAACTTGGAGATAAGTTAATATTGTTAGACTTGCTATTGTTGCTAAATCTAACCCAATTTTTCTGCCATTACTTCTATCTGAAGGATGACTTCGTTCTCAGGGCGCGCCTAGCTTGCACGCTTGGTTCAAAAGCGGTTAAAATGCCGATCGACCTTGTGAAATGACTCTTAACTGGCAGGTACGGGGTTAAAACCGAGCGAGTTTTATTTGCTGTATTTAGTAGAGTAGAGAAAATTTGCGATTCCCTTCGGGATAGCTTCGATAGCGCGGGTTTTTGTTGCCCTTTGATTTGACAAACCTCGCCTTTTTTAAACTGATCCGATCGCTGCTAGGAAAATTTTGTATCGTAATATACAAAATTTTAGCCAAGATTTCTAACTTGCGATAGATTAACAAATAACAGTTTATGGACTCCGGTTAAACTCACCCAAGATCACCATTCTCAACAATAGCGGAGAAACCGGGTAACAGAGACAAAAAACCTAGGGTTTACGCGAGTATGCGACAAGAAACCAAGGTGATGAGATTGGTGTTCGGGGCGCGAATTTAAAGTCACGCCCACAGTACGAATTTCAATCATCCCTCTAAGGGCGGGTTCGCCGATATCTGCAATTCCCGTCCCAAATATTCAAGTAAACCCGCGATTAGAAGATAGCACCAACTTTACAGCCGCCTGCTGTCAATTTTGGCGATTCCCCCTCCAAAGGCAAAATCTTGCACCATCGAACTCTTTAAGAAATCGTGGGGGAAACCCAATTCAATTGCACTTACTTTGTCTAACTGCTGCATTTGTTCGGGAGTTAATTCAAACTCCAAACAAGCAAGATTTTCCTGGAGTTGCGAGAGTTTGCGCGAACCAATAATCGGAATAACTTCGACTGACTGCTGACGCAGCCAATTTAGGGCTACTTGAGAAGCAGGTTTCCCAATTTCGGCGGCTATTAAGCTAACTTCGCCAGCAATATTGAGATCGCGTTCGCTAATTTTTCCAGATTCAGGTGAATTAAGCCGTTTAGCTTCACTGGCGGTTTCTGAAGTGTTGTATTTTCCGGTCAGCAAACCGCCTGCTAGGGGACTCCAAGCAGTGACGCCAATATCAAAGGCTTTTGCCATTGGTATCAAATCCCGTTCGGGAGTTCGCTCTTTTAAGGAGTATTCTATTTGTAAGCCGACAAATGGTGTCCAGCCGCGTAAATGGGCGATCGTATTTGCTTGAGAAATAATCCAAGCAGGAGTGTCGGAAATGCCGATATATAAAACTTTGCCGGCGCGTACCAAGTCGTCAAAAGCGCGCATCACTTCTTCGACGGGTGTGGTAAAGTCCCAAGCGTGCAGCCACAGCAAATCTATGTATTCAACTTGCAGCCGCTTTAAACTGGCCTCTACTGCTTGTACCATGTTTTTGCGGTGGTTGCCGAAACCGTTGATTTCGCCATTCTTCATGTTCAGGCTATACTTAGTGGCAACTACCCATTTTTCGCGATCGACCTTGATGAAATCGCCGACATATTTTTCGCTAGTACCGTTGGTGTAGAGATTCGCGGTATCAATAAAATTGCCGCCCGCTTCTGCAAAGGCGTCGAACATTTTGCGGCTTTCGTCGTAGGAACCGCCCCAACCCCATTCTTCCCCAAAAGTCATGGTTCCGAGGCAGATTTCCGAAACGCGAAGTCCGCTGTGACCTAGTAGTTTGTATCTCATGTCAAGCTTTTGTTAATTATTGACTGTTAACAGTCTAGATCGGGATTTGCCGAACTGTTGCCATCAGTCGGGGGTGGTGGCATTTTGCGGTGCGTTACCGCTGGACTGGATATTGAATTTTTTGTCAAGTTAATCCAAATGTTGTAGCACGGGCGAGGACTCGCCCGCGATCGCCCTTCGGTTTACTTTCAACACCACGACGGCGATTTTTGGCGCGATCGGCTTACCAATGTATTTAGGATCACATTGTTAAATAAAAATACAGTAAAATCGGTAAATTCAAATCTACCTAAAGGTAGGTGTGTACTGAAATGAGTTATATAAAAAAATGTTCTATTTTATATAAGAAAACCAAACTGAACGAGAAAAAAATATATGTAGCTAAATTAACTTTTTAGCGTTATAGTGATTTACAGATTACAAAACCTAGGTGACTCACTTGGCTGACATCGTTGATACCGCCGTTTCGGCAGGCTCTTTTACTACCCTAGTTGCTGCCGTCCAAGCCGCTGGTTTAGTAGATACTCTCAAAGGCGCTGGCCCTTTCACAGTTTTCGCACCTACAGACGAAGCTTTTGCTAAGCTTCCCGCAGGTACTGTAGAGGCATTGCTTAAGGACATTCCTAAGCTCACAAAAATCTTGACTTATCATGTCGTTTCTGGCAAAGTTATGGCTGCTGATGTAGTCAAGCTGAAATCTGCCAAGACAGTTGAAGGTTCTGAAGTGAAAATTGATGCTTCCAATGGCGTCAAAATCAATGATTCTACCGTGATAACACCCGATGTTGCTGCTGATAATGGTGTGATCCACATCATCGATTCAGTCTTGCTTCCTGCGTAAGCACGGAATTAGATAGCCCAATACTATCTTGAGGGCGGTGGCTATAGTTAGCCACCGCCCTGTTTTAGTTGATATTTGAGATTTAAGTATTTTAGGCAGCTCGATAATTAAAATTATTATAAGCTGTTTCGCATTTAAATTGTGATAACAGCATTTCCTTTGTTTTTGAGTTTTCGTCCCCATTTGATAACTAATCCTCCTTCATTTAAAAGCTTATGTAACAAAAATTCTAATTCTTCAATTGATTTAAAAAGTCGATTAGCAATATATTCTTTGGCTGAATGCCATACCAATTCAATCAAGTTATAGTCTGGGCTATATTCAGGTAAGTATTCCAGATGAATATTAGGCATTTCTGTTGTTATTATCTGGATATACTCTTGTTTCTTGTGAAAGCTAGCATTATCTAATATAATCACTATTTGACACCCTTTTTCTGTGAAATCTTCTCGATTATTTCCCGCTTCTACCCATTCACTTATTAAATCTTGATAAAATAGTTTCAAGACTTTATAGAAACTGTTAGAGTTACTTTTACTAAGAAATTCAACAAATCTTTTTTTGTCTGAATACCTGATTGCTCCCATCGCATTCACTCTTCCTTTTCTTCTATCTCCCCTCACTTTTTTGCGATGTCCTTTTTTCCCCCAAGTTTTTCTTTTAATCACTCTTAAACTAAATCCGCTTTCACGCCCTTTACCATACCTGAAGGCGATTAGGACTTTCTTTTTCTATTCTTAAATATTCCTCAAGTTTCTCTTTAAATACTTTTCTCTTCTCGGGGTCTTGTTTGTGCTCTAGGCTATATTTTGACCACAGGTAAACGTACTTTTTTTTTGAGATAATTCTCCATACTTGTGAGCCACTTAACTTAATTCCAGTCACTTCTTCTAAATAAGTAGCCAATCTTTTAGCTGACCATCGACCAAATTCATATCCTAACTCTTGAGGAGATTTGTCAATTGTTTCTATAGCAATCCTAAATCATTATCAAGACTATGATACAATTATATGCAATACTTGATTGTGACAATAAAAAAATGAATAACTTACAACTGCCAGAAAAAGATAGGGAAAAAGAAATAGCTTGTTTAGAAGCTTTCATTAAAAGCGATATCGATGCCAGAGAACTCAAACGAGCAATAGCTGTAAGGATGGCGCTCTCAGGTAATATCTACCATGAAATCAGCAAGATTTTAGGTG
>JANPMV010000084.1:0-22386 GCA_031427135.1 Cyanobacteria bacterium VAR_87_metabat_62
ATATAGCAATCCTAAATCATTTTCAATAACTGGTTCCCAGGCTCTACCTGGGAACCGATGTCAGCGAGGCTCTGCCTCGCCTGCGAAAATGGAGGCAGAGCCTCCGGATCTGCGTTACCAGGCAGAGCCTGGTAACGAGTAAAACGAGTAAACGAGTAACGAGTATAATCATTTAGGATTGCTATAGCATGATTATTGTTGCAGCCACCCAAAGGATTCCCTACCGTAAGGAAGGGTTCCCAAAACTTCGATCTGTGCCGATTTTTGCATCGCGAAGCTGGCTGCTTGGCAGTTGCTTAACAGTTCGCCTTCACCTAGTCTGTCCAGCTTGACGGCAATGTTTTGCTCGTCCAAGATTTTCATTGCTTCTAGGAGAACTAACACGCCTTTACTGGGATGCAATCTGCCCGCAAATAAAATTTTTAGTTGTTTGGGTGAGGCAGACAGTTTTTCGTGCCATATTTTGGTCGCGTCGGCTTCCGAAATAATATTTGCTTCATCTATCCACGAATCATGAATTATGTAACTTTGTTTGTGTCGTTTTGTTAATAAACTCGGCTGGTATTCTGCCTGTGTAAAAATTGTCAAATCAGCGCTGTTGATGCACCAGCGATTCAATATTTCGTAGGTTATGTAAGCCAAAATTATGGCTTTAATGCTGGCAGCGGTGCCCGGTTGCAGCCGCCACGGTGCGGACTCGACTACGATGTGACACCCTAAACACCCAATAATATCGCCAAACAATACTTAAGTCAATCTGAAATCTCGCCGAGCTGCATCAGAGTCGATATTGCCTGTAGGCTTGACTTGCGGCTCGGTGCAGCAGCGAATGCCGGTAAACTAATCCATTCATGTCGTCGGAATAACCACCACCAATGACGCAGGCGACGGGATAACCACCTGAACAGCAAGTAGACAAAACTTGCATTTCGCGGCGAAATAAACCCGTATCAGTTAAAGCTAATTTTCCCAATTTGTCCGCCTGATGGGGATCTACTCCGGCATCGTACAAAACTAAATCTGGCTTGACATCTGAAAGCAAATCTGGTAGATATTTAGCCAAGGTTTGTAAATATTCATCATCTTCTATACCCTCAGATAGATGCACATCTAAATCGCTCTCTTGTTTTGTACCGGGAAAATTAACTTCGCAGTGCATCGAGAAAGTAAAAACGCTGCTGTCATTTTGGAAAATTACAGCGGTTCCATCTCCTTGGTGCACGTCTAAATCGATAATTAAAACTTGGCGAACTAAACCCAATTTTTGCAGGACGCGGGAGGCGATCGCCAAATCGTTAAAAATACAAAAACCAGACCCAAAACCAGGGAAGGCGTGATGAGTTCCGCCCGCTGTATTGCAAGCCAAACCGTACTCTAAAGCAAGCTTTGCCGTTAGTATTGTTCCTGCAACCGCGATGCGAGTGCGGTTAGCCAGGGCCAGACTCCAAGGCAGACCAATTCGCCGAATCGCTTTGGCATCGAGCGTCCCGTTGCAGTAAGCTTGAACGTAGTGTCGATCGTGGACTAATTCAATCCATTCTTGAGGAGGAAGTTCGGGAGCGTGAAATTGCGATTTATCTGCCACTCCGTCCGCGATCAGCATCTGATAAAGCATCTCGAACTTTGCCATCGGGAAGCGGTGATGCGGCGGTAGGGGTGCAACGTAATCTTGGTGGTAGATAATTGGTAAGTCCATTAAGATGATTGTAGAACGAGTGAATCTTCAATTGAAAGCCTCCAATCTCAAATTTAAATTCGCTGGAGAACCTGTATATGCAGTTAAAAACAGTCTGGCAGTCCGGCAGCAACAACCCCGAAAATGCTGAGAACCTCGATCGTATCAGTCAGTGGTGGGGAAACCTCAACGGCAAAGAAATTAGTTGGGTAGAGCGACTGATTCCGCAAATCGGCGGTTTGAGCGAAATTCACTGGCATCCCCAGCGTTTTGACGAAACATTTGCGATCGTCAATCCCGAAATTCGCGGCGATACTCTCTATTGGTACAAACCCGATTCTCCTATCCAACGCAACAACACTGTTCACCAACTAGAACTAGACAACATCCAACAGCAATTATACCTTTATCCTCAGTTGGAATCGGAACTGGTGATTCGGATAGGAATTGCCGAAGTTAAATATCAGACACTTGAATTAAATAATCCCGAAATCGCCTTGGGGGAAGATAATATTTTGCTGCTGTGGGAGGCTGACCGAGAACTTGAAATTAAAATCTGCCTCAGTTCGGAAAATATTGCTAAACTTAAGGAATTGCTGGCATAGAAAAGACCGAGAAAAGATTTTATACGGCAGGTATTGGGTGCGAACCCGTCGATCTACAATCTTAGTAACCTATAAATATCTCCAGGCTTTCGCGCGGGTACGCCATCACCTTGGTTTTTTCAACCGTCTACTTCGTCCCAGCCCTTGAACAAACATGACTAAGGAAAAAAAATGGTTTTAGTTACTAGTTATAGCAATAAGTTAGTTTTCGGCGCACCCTGGATAAGCTGTTCTGCATTTAAACTGCACAGTCAAAATTTGATAAAGTTCTTGTGGGGTGGGCCAGCAAGCCAGCACAAAAAATGCAATTTAGATGTCGAACAGCTTATTGAGGTTTTGCGTAAGTCACGTCTGGATTGCCTAACTCTTATTTCTTAAGCAAAATGTTGTCAGCGAATAATGGGATTTGTTTTTGCAATAAAGTATGCCAAAAATGCGGTTGATTTGAGTTGCGAATTTAAGACAAGTAGCCAAAATTTTGAATGCAGAAAAGGTGCGTTAGTGAATGAGCCAATATCTCAAAATAATCCTCTGTTAGCTGAGGTTGAAAAGGTTTTATGAACCATTTTAGCTGTCCTAAAATCGCTCGATTCATTAAATTATTAATCTGCTAAAAGTATAAGATTTAGAAGAACAAGACAAAAACATGGTGATAGACAAAGAAAGTATTCAGATTTTAATTATTGATGACCAGCCAAATAACCTCCGGTTTATTTCAAATATTTTGACGAAAGAGGGGTATAAAGTTCAGCGGGCAATTTCGGGAGAAATGGCGGTAAATGCTAAATTTACCATTCTCCCCGACTTGATTTTACTAGATATTGCCATGCCCAAAATGAACGGCTACGAAGTCTGCGAAAGACTGAAAGCTAACGAAAGAACTAGGCAAATTCCGGTAATTTTTTTGAGCATTTTTAATGAAACTTTTCACAAGGTTAAAGCTTTTGAAGTCGGCGGCGTTGACTACATTACTAAGCCTTTTCAAGTGGAAGAATTTTTAGTGCGGATCGAAAGTCAACTGACTATACAACAGCTATCGAAACAATTAAAACAGCAAAATGCCCAACTGCAACGAGAGGTAGAATTTCGCAAGCAGACAGAACAAGCACTCCGGGAAAGCAAAGCGCGGTTGCAGAAACTGGCGGTGAATATACCGGGAGTTATTTATCAATTTGTGAAGAATTCCGAGGGAATTTTTAAATTTGAATATATCAGTTATGCTTGTCAGAAAATTTACGAATTAGAGAGTGAGGATATATTAAAAAATCCTGACTTATGCTTCGATCAACATCATCCCGATGACCGACAATGTTTGGAAGAAAAAATTGCCAATAGCGCTCTAACTTTAGAACCTTTTGCCTTTGAATGGCGGATTGTTACGCCGTCGGGCAAACTCAAGTGGCTGCAATCTAATTCTCGACCAGAAATGCGCGATAATGGGGATATTGTTTGGTATGGTGTACTTTTTGAGATCGGATATCGCAAGCAAGCAGAAATAGAAACCGCCACAGCTAAAGCTGCTTTAGAACGGAAAGTTCAGCGAGAATTGCTAATTGCAAAAATCACTCAACAAATTCGATCGAGCTTGCAGCCTGAACAAATATTTCAAATAGCCGCAACTCAAATCGGTCAGGCATTCTGCGTCAATCGCTGTTTGATTCATACTTACGTTACTAACCCCCAAGTCGATATTCCTCTGGCGGCAGAGTATGTCGAACCCGATTGCGAATCAATTCGCCATGTATCAATTCCGATTGGGCGCAATCCTCACGTCGTACAGATGATGATACAAGATCGGGCGATCGCCTCCAACAACGTTTACTCAGATTCTCTTTTGCAAGCTGTTCAACCGATTTGCCGCCTGGTTGGGTTGAAATC
Organism: Cyanobacteria bacterium VAR_87_metabat_62; assembly: GCA_031427135.1. Classification (GTDB taxonomy): domain Bacteria; phylum Cyanobacteriota; class Cyanobacteriia; order Cyanobacteriales; family Microcoleaceae; genus Microcoleus. The sequence continues at coordinate 4,159 of JANPMV010000084.1, forward strand.
GATGCTGGCAATTCGCACTTCCTACCAAGGTAGAGCAAACGGGGCTATTTGTTTGCACCAGTGCGATCGCTACCGGGAATGGACGGAAGACGAAATCGACTTGTTAGAAGCTGTGGCGGCTCAGGTAGGGATCGCGCTGGCTCAAGCTAAACTGATCGATCGAGAAAAAAACCGGCTTGGAGAGCTCGATCGACAAAATAAACACTTACAAGCAGAAATTCGCACCCGCGTCCGCGCCGAGCAAGCTCTGCAAGAATCTGAAGCAGAATTGCGGGCGATTTTTGCGGCGATGACTGACATAGTTTTAGTCAGAAATGCCCAAGGGCGCTGTATCAAAATCGCCCCGACAGCAGCGGCGAATTTGGTGAAACCTGCAAGCGAAATGATTAACAGAACCACCCACGAAGTCTTGCCGGAATCTGTGGCCGATTTGGTATTAAATACCATCCAACAAGTTCTAAAAACGCAGCAAAGCATCAATGTTGAATATAGCTATACAGTTGGAGAGCGCGAAGTTTGGCTAGACGCTAAAATTTCTGTGCTTTCTGCAGAATCAGTGATTATCGTAGCGCGAGATATTAGCGATCGCAAACTAGCAGAATCTGCACTCCGAGAAAGCCAACACTTCATTCAGGCGATCGCCGATTCCAATCCCAACCTATTGTACGTTTACGATTTAATTGAACACCGGAATGTCTACAGCAACCGACAACTTGCGGTGATGCTCGGCTACACCGCCCGAGAAATACAAGATATGGGTACACTAATGATGTCAACGCTGCTCAACCCCGACGATTTGCCAGAGTTTTTGGAAAGCGTCCAAAAAGTGGAGCGAGCCAAAGATGGCGATGTCATTGAATGTCAATACCGCATGAAACACAAAAACGGTGAATGGCGGTGGATGCACAGTTGGGATACAGTATTTCTCAGAACAACTGACGGTAAACCTAAACAAATTCTCGGCACGGCTAATGACATGACAGACCGCAAATTAGCGGAAGAAAAACTGTTAGCATCGCAGCAAAGAATCTCATTTTTATTGCAGCAAACGCCCATAGCTATTATTGAATTAAATCTTAATTTAGAAATCATTACTTGGAATCCTGCTACCGAAAAACTTTTTGGCTACAGCCAACAAGAAGTTATTGGCAAGAATGTCCCGGATTTCATCGTTCCAAACAAGTGCTATCACCAAATATTTCAATTTTTAAGCAACAAAATTAATCCCGAGTCTTGTGCCTGTTGCACCACTAACAAAACTGTTACAAGAGATGGTAGAACTATTGTTTGCGAATGGTATAATACTCCGCTAGTTAATGAAAACGGTATAGCGATCGGCATCGCTTTAATGGCTGTAGATATTACCGAACGCAAGCAAGCAGAAGCCGAACTGCAAGAAAGTGCTTTGCGACAAAGAGCGATCGCCCGCATCATTGAAAGAATGCGCCAGACTTTAGATATCCAAGAAATTTTTCACGCCACAACCCGAGAATTGCGCCAAACCATGAAGTGCGATCGAGTCGCCCTTTACCGTTTCAATCCTGACTGGAGCGGCGAGTTTGTAGCCGAATCCGTGGATAGCAAGTGGGTTTCTCTCATCCAAGCACAGGAGATCGATTCTAACTTTACCGAAAGCGCTTTAGACAGCGAAAGTTGCCTCGGCCAAAAATTCGATAGCACCTCACAAGAAGTACGCGATACTTATTTGCAAGAAACCGAAGGCGGGCCCTACAGCCGAGGTACAACTTACCTTTGTGTCCCAGACATTTACAAGCAAGGCTTCGATAATTGTTACATCCAACTCTTAGAAAGATTTGAAGCAAAATCATACATTACCGTGCCAATTTTCTGCGGTGAAAAGCTCTGGGGATTACTCGCATCCTATCAAAATTCAGTTCCCCGCCAGTGGAGCGAAGCTGAAATCAACGTTGCAGTTCATGTAGGCACTCAGCTAGGAGTAGCATTGCAGCAAGCCGAATTGCTCGCCCGCACTCAAAGGCAGTCAATGGAACTACTGAAATCCAAAGAAAACGCCGAAGTTGCCAACCGCGCCAAAAGCCAATTTCTCGCGTCCATGAGCCACGAACTCCGCACACCTCTCAACGCCATTCTTGGTTTTTCTCAAGTCATGGCTCGCAACAGTTCGATCACAGAAGAACAAAAAGAATACATAGAAATTATCAACCGCAGCGGCGAACATTTGCTAGAACTTATCAATGATGTTTTGTCAATGTCCAAAATAGAAGCTGGTCAAATTACCATCAATGAAAGCCGCTTCAACCTCAACAACTTTCTCAACAGCCTCAGAGAAATGCTGCAACTAAAAGCCAACTCAAAAGGCTTGCACCTAATCTTTGAAGATATCGGCGATTTGCCGCAGTACATTCAAACAGACGAAGCTAAATTGCGACAAGTTTTAATTAATCTGCTCGGCAATGCGATTAAATTTACTCAACACGGAACCGTTACTTTGCGCGTCACTAGCCAAGTAGAAAAAAACGCAGACGGAGAAAAAAAAGCCCAATTGCATTTTGAAATTGCCGACACGGGACCCGGCATTTCTCCCTCAGAAATTCCCACATTATTCCAGCCCTTCGTACAAACGGAAACAGGTCGAAAATCCATGCAGGGAACCGGGCTGGGATTGCCGATCAGCCAACAGTTTGTCAAGATTATGGGAGGTGATATTGCTGTTGAAAGTCAACTGGAGCGAGGCACAAATTTCAGCTTTAATATCCACGTTAACTTAGTAACAAAAAGTGACGAACCACCAGAATCGCCGGTTAAACAAGTTATTGCTTTAGAACCCGGACAACTAACTTATCGGATATTAATAGTTGAAGATGTAGCGGAAAATCGCCAACTGTTGGTCAAGCTCCTCGTACCGCTGGGATTTGAAGTCTGCGAAGCAACTAACGGTCAAGAAGGAATTGCTTTGCAGTCAAATTGGAAGCCGCATCTGATCTTAATGGATATGCTGATGCCAGTGATGGACGGGTACGAAGCGACAAGACAGATCAAGCAAACTCCAGAAGGTAGAGAAACAATAATTATTGCCCTGACTGCTAGTGCTTTTGACGAGCAGCGGCAAATAATTTTGTCTGCTGGTTGTAACGATTTGATCTGTAAACCGTTTCGGGAAGAGGTACTCTTTGAAAAAATAGCGCATCACCTGAACCTGCGTTATATTTATGAGGAAGAAAACTCATCTACTTCTTTTTGTGCACCGATGCTTAAAAGTTTGACCACCGAGGATTTGAGTGTAATGCCCACAGACTGGGTGGTCGAGTTGCACCGATCAGCACTTTGCGTTGACGACAACCGCATCCTCGAACTGATCGAGCAAATTCCCGAAACTGAGGCAAATCTCGCTAACGCTTTAACAGATTTAGTCGATAATTTTCGGATAGATATCATTATCGATTTAACTCAATTATATTATGATGAACGACCTGCCATTACCAGCGACTCCTAGAGACATTCTGATCGTTGACGATATGCCGGACAACTTGCGACTTTTATCGACTATGCTAACATCCTACGGGTATCATGTCAGGAAGGCTATTAACGGACAACTGGCTCTGCAAGGGGCGCAAATCTCTCCTCCCGAGCTAATTTTACTAGATATTAATATGCCGAAAATGAACGGCTATGAAGTTTGTGAGAAGTTAAAGTTAAGTGAAACAACTAAAGATATTCCGGTAATTTTTATAAGTGCGCTAGATGACGTGATGGAAAAAGTTAAAGCTTTTCAAGTAGGAGGAGTAGATTATATTACTAAGCCGTTTCAAGTAGAAGAAGTCTTGGCCCGCGTCGAAAACCAACTTTCCCTTCGTTCGCTGCAATCGAAATTGCAACAGCAAGCTAGGGAACTGCACGATCGCAATTCTAGATTGCAGGAAGAAATCGTAGAACGGCAGCGGGCTGAAGAATCAATCCGGTTTTTGCTGGAAACGACGCGGGCGATCGGCGAAGCTGTTGACTTTCACTCAGCTTTAGAAGTAATTCTGCACCAAGTTGGCGAAACAATCGGATGGGATTTAGGAGAAGCTTGGATTCCCGATGCAGAAGGAACTGTGCTGCGACCTGCCCGGGGCTGCTATGCGAGCAACGTGAACATAAAATCGTTCCGAAGTCAAAGCAAAAAGATGAAATTTGCCATGAATGTAGGACTGCCGGGCCGAGTTTGGGCATCCAAGGAACCGGAATGGGTAGAAGATATTTCCCAGGGATACCCGGATTTTCTCCGAAGTGAAATAGCACTAGAGAGCGGATTTAAAACTGGTTTTGGCGTGCCAATTTTGGTAGGCGATGAAGTATTGGCAGTGCTAGTTTTCTTTAAAATTTTGGCCTGTCCAAAAGACGCCAGATTTATAGACGTTTTTAATGCGGTTGGCACTCAATTAGGTTCTTTAGTTCAGCGCAAACAAGCAGAAGAATTGCTACGAATTGCTGAAGAAAGATATCACAGCATTGTAGAAAATGCGATGGAAGGCATTTTTCAAAGCACGCCTTCAGGAGGCTATCTCAGCGCTAATCCAGCTTTGGCAAAATTGTACGGTTACGACTCGCCGGAAGAACTGATGTCCTGCATTAAAGATATTTCTCAGCAACTTTACGTTGACCCAGAACGCCGCCTCGAATTCGTGGCGGCTATCGATGCAAAAAATGCCGTTTCTGGGTTTGAATGTATGGTATACCGCAAAGACGGCTGCCGGATTTGGGTATCAGAAAATGTCCGGGCTGTTCGGGATTCACAAGGTGCGTTAATGTACTATGAAGGTACGGTTTCGGATATTACAGAGCGTAAATTAGCGCAAGAAGAGCTGATAATTCAACAGGAACAAAGCGAGAAGTTGCTGTTAAATATTTTACCCAAACCAATAGCAGAACGCTTGAAGGCCCAGCAAACTACAATTGCTGACAGTTTTGCCGAAGTCAGTGTTTTATTTGCTGATATTGTTGGCTTTACTGAGTTGTCGGCGAGAATGTCTCCCACGGAGTTGGTAAAGCGATTGAACGTGATTTTTTCCCACTTCGACCAGTTAGCTGAAAAGTACGGTGTGGAGAAAATTAAGACTATTGGCGATGCTTACATGGTAGTCGGGGGATTGCCTACGCCGAGAAATGACCACGCCGAGGCGATCGCCCAAATGGCCCTGGGAATGCAGGCAAAAATAGCAAAGTTGTCCGCTGAGACAGGGGAAAAACTAGCAATTCGGGTTGGGATAAATTCCGGGCCAGTGGTTGCGGGAGTGATTGGTGTGAGCAAGTTTACCTATGATTTGTGGGGAGATACGGTGAATGTGGCGGCGAGGATGGAAGCTACGGGTTCTGCAGGCAGCATTCAAGTTACTGATGTTACTTACGAGCTTTTGAAAGATAAGTATTTGTTTAAGAAGCGAGGCGTGATTCAGGTCAAAGGTAAGGGGGATATGATGACTTATTGGTTGCTAGAAAAAAGGTAAAAATGGGAATAGGGAATGGGGAATAGGGAATTGGGAATAGGGAATTGGGAATGGGGAATTGGGAATGGGGAATTGGGAATTGCAACCAATAACCAATAACCAACAACCAATAATTTATGACTACTGACTACTGACTAAGTAAGTAGGCGCTAATAAAACAAAGTATGTTAAGTAATTTGACAATTACTGAGATTCTTTCGTAGTGAGGGCTTTAGCCCTTTTTTACAGGGCTAAAGCCCTTACTACAAACCTTGAATTATTTACACCGACTTACTTACTGACTACTGACTACTGACTACTGACTAATGACTTCTGCTATGATGAAAGTAGTTAACGAAACTTTACATAATAGCCGTGACTGCACAACAATTAGTATCTGCAACCAGCTTTGAAAAATTAATTTGGACTTGGAAAGGTCACAAAATCCAATATACCGTCCAAGGAACCGGTCGCCCTCTGATCTTGATTCACGGATTTGGGGCTTCGATCGGACATTGGCGCCAAAATATCCCGGGACTCGCAACCGGCGGCTACCGCGTATTCGCCCTGGATCTGTTGGGATTTGGTGCTTCCGCTAAACCGGCGATCGATTACACTCTGGAATTGTGGGAAGAATTACTGACCGATTTCTGGACAGAGTTGGTACAAGAACCGGCGGTATTTGTCGGGAATTCGATCGGCGCTTTGATCAGTTTGATGGTTGTCGCCAACCATCCAGAAATATCAGCCGGCGGTGTCTTAATCAACTGTGCCGGCGGGCTCAACCACCGACCCGAGGAACTGAGTTTTCCCCTGGGATTAGTGATGGGGACTTTTGCTAAATTAGTTCGATCGCCCGCAATCGGCCCGTTTCTCTTCAACAACATCCGCCAAAAACACCGCATCCGCAACACCCTGCGCCAAGTCTACGGGAACCGCGAAGCCATCACCGACGAACTCGTAGAACTCCTCCACGCCCCCTCCTGCGATCCCGGAGCTCAACAAGTATTCGCCTCAATTTTGACAGCCCCAGCAGGCCCTCAACCGTCAGAATTGCTGCCAAAAGTCGATCGTCCGTTACTGGTGCTTTGGGGCGCAGACGACCCCTGGACGCCGATCGCCGGCAGTCAGATTTACCAAGAATTGGCCGCCAACGGTAAAGCTGTGAAATTTGTCTCAATTCCCAACACGGGCCATTGTCCCCACGATGAACGGCCAAAGGAAGTCAATGCTCTGATTTTGGACTGGCTGGTGGAATTGAAGTAAAATTTTTTGGCTTGGATGGAGGTGCGGGCGATCGGCTAAACCCTGGCATTACAAAGGTTATACCTCGATCGCACGCACCCGCATCCGACTCGAAAAAAAACTTTTGTAAAAAGCATTGACACAATCTACCGAGTCAGCTATATTGATGGACGTGTGAGGAGCGAACCAGAGAAAGCACCGAGACGAAACACGGCCAGTCGTCGGTGCTTTTTCTGTTGAAAGGCATTTTTAAAATTGTAGGGACACGGCAGTGCCGTGTCCCTATAATTTTGGGAAAATTATGATTGCTACAAATATCAGCGATCGCCCAAAACAAATTGCTCGATCGCCGCAGCCACCCCATCATCCTCTACATCCGGCGCCACCCAATTAGCAACAGCCTTCACACCATCAGGAGCATTCCCCATCGCCACGCCCACACCCGCGTAGGAAATCATTTCTAAATCGTTAAAATTGTCGCCGATAGCCATCACATTCGCCGCCTGCAAGCCCAAAAGTTCTTCGGCTAAATACTGCACCGCATCTCCCTTATTCGCCGAAGGATGCGTCGCTTCAAAAAAAGTAGCAACCGATCGAGTCAAATAGAGTTCCGCAGGCGTGTAGCGCTCCCGTATACTAATGTGCAAGTCGTCGAGTACCCCCGGATTCTGGCACAAAGCCAAAACTTTTGTCGGTTCCCCTGGAATGTCTCGCCGCAAATCTTTAATCACGATCGGTTCAATGCCCGATCGTTCTCCATAAATGCGAGTAGCGGCGGTAATTTCCGGGACATAAAGTTTGTCGTCAATGTAGAAATGGATCGAAAGAAGCGATCGCAAATCCGGTTGTTCAAAATAATCTAACAGTTGCAGAGCAGTTTGTTTCGACAGCGGCAAGTGTCGCAGCCGCTTTTGAGCAGCGATGTCTTGAATCCACGCGCCCTGATAGCAAATCAGTGGCAAAGTCGAGCCGATGTCCGAGTGAAAACGCAAAGCCGATCCGTACATTCTACCCGTAGCGACTGCTACTTTCACCCCGCGCGACTCGGCTGCCACAATTGCCTGCTTGACGGGTTCTCGGATGTCATTTGACAAACCTGCGATCGTGCCGTCGATATCCAGTACCAGCAGTTTAATGTCTGCGGTGCCAAAAGCGCGATCGGTCGCAGTAGCTGGATTTGAGGCAGTTATATTCTGCATGGTTTTTGATTTTAACTGTTGATTTGCACGCACCAGTTTATTTTGGCACTGGCGGGATAGCAAAATGCAACTTCTGATTTTTTTAAGACTAAAATATAGATAAGTATTACCTGAAGTCAGGACACGGCAGTGCCGTTTCTTGCGCGATTAATCTGGCGTAGAAATCAGGACGCGGCAGTGCCGTTTCTTGCGCGATTAATCTGGTGTAGGGACACGGCACTGCCGTCTCCTCTCTATCACAATACGCTTCGGTTAACACTGTTAATTCCCCGGAGATCCCCCTAAATCCCCCTTAATAAGGGGGACTTTGAGCAACTTCTTGTTCCCCCCTTTTTTTAATATAAAAACTTCAATTTTTAAATCACCCCCAAATAGCATGATTGCCATCCCAGGATACCGCATTGACAAAGAAATTTATACAAACCCTCACACAGTTATTTATCGAGGGATGCAGCTTGATGAACAAAAACCCGTTATCCTCAAAACTCTCACGCCAACCTACCCTACCCCAGCGCAAATAGCTCAACTCCTACACGAATCTGAAATCCTTAACAATTTGAATTTGCCTGGAATAGTCAAATTTTACAAACTCGAAAAATACAATCATTTTCCTATTTTGATTTTAGAAGATTCTGGCGGAATTTCTCTAAAAGAATATCTCAGCAACCACCAGCTAGAGTTACCAGAATTCCTGAAAATTGGCATACAACTAGCAGAAACTCTCGGGCAACTTCACGAACACAACATCATCCACAAAGATATTAAACCGAGCAATATTATTGTCAATATCGAGACAGGGGATGTCAAAATTGCTGATTTTGCGATCGCCTCGCTGCTACCGGGCGAAAATCCCGCCCTGGGCCATCCCAATTTACTGGAAGGAACCCTCGCCTATATGTCTCCCGAACAAACGGGACGCATGAATCGGGCGATCGACTATCTGAGCGATTTTTACTCTTTAGGCGTCACTTTTTATGAAATGCTCTGCGGCGAATTGCCTTTTAGTGCGATCGATCCGATGGAATTAGTACACTGCCATATTGCCAAAACGCCAGTTTCTCCTGGTGAAAACAGAAAGCATAAACTAGAAGGCAAAAGTAATCAAGCACAAAGCGATGAGATTCCTCAAGCCATTTCCGATATCGTGATGAAACTATTAGAAAAAAACGCCGAAGACAGGTATCAAAGTGCTTTTGGACTCTTGTACGACTTAGAAAATTGTCTCGATCAGCTGCAAACAACAGGCAAAATTTCTCACATGACTCTCGGCGAGCAAGATAGGTCAAGTCACTTGCAAATTCCCCAAAAAGTTTACGGGCGAGAAACCGAAGTTATGATGCTTCTGAGTACATTGGATCGGATGAGACGGGGCAATACGGAGATTGTGTTTATTTCCGGTTGTGCCGGTCTGGGAAAATCGTGGTTAGTCTATAAAATATATAAGTCAATTGTGCGGGCAAACGGATATTTTGTCGACAGCAAACTTGAACAATTTAATCGGGATATTCCCTATGCTTTTTTGCTTCAAGCTTTTCAAGAATTATTACGCCAAATCCTTACAGAAACCGCCGCAAAAGTTCTAGTTTGGAGAAAAAAAATCTTAAATGCTCTTGGTGGCAACTGCCAAGTAATTATTGAAGTTATTCCCGAAGTAGAACTGATTGTCGGCCCGCAGCCCCCAGTGCCAGATTTAGGAGCGAATGAATCTCAAAATCGCTTTAATTTAGTATTTCAAAAATTCATCCGCGTCTTTACTCAAAAAGAACACCCGCTGGTAATTTTTCTCGACGATTTGCAGTGGGTAGATTCAGCATCGCTCAAGTTAATCCAACTGCTAGCAACTAATCTCGAAAGTCAATACTTACTAATAATTGGCGCCTATCGAGAACAAGAAGTAAATGCAAACCATCCCATAATGCTGACAGCCGAAGCAATTAGAAAAGCAGGCGGGACTGTGAGGGCGATCGCCCTTTCGCCTTTAGACATCAACAGCGTCAATCAATTCGTTGCCGATACTCTCAACTGCACACTAGAAAAGTCGCTAAGTTTAGCAGAATTGCTTTTTCAAAAAACCGCAGGAAATCCCTTCTTTCTAACTCAATTGCTGAAATCTCTTTATTCAAAAAAACTGCTGCAATTTAAATTTGCACCCTCCGAACAATCGATTGAGACAGCGGAACCTCACATTTATGACCTTGGCAGAGTTGTGAAAAAATATCAAATAACCGGCGAGTGGCAGTGGGATATCGAGCAAATACAAGAAATAGGAATAACTGACAATGTTGTAGGATTAATGATAGATAATATTCACAATCTTCCAGGAAACACCCAGGAAATGCTCAAATTAGCCGCTTGTATCGGCAACAAATTTGATTTAAGAATTCTCTCGAAAATCGGCGGACAATCTCTAGCATCCGCAGCAACAGACCTCTGGGAAGCAATTCAGTCCGGTCTGATTTTGCCCGTGAGTAACACCTACAAAATTCCGATCGCCCTAACAGCAAACACAGCAGTCACAGACACAATCTCTACAGACTTTACAGATGAATTGTTCCTACCAGTTGCTGATGCTGGTAGCGCCACTTACAAATTTTTGCACGAGCGAGTGCAGCAAGCAGCTTACGCTTTAATATCCGAATCTCAAAAACAAGAAACTCATCTCAAAATCGGCAGATACCTTCTGCAAAACGCACCTCCCGAGCAATTAGAAAAACATATTTTTGATACAGTCAACCAACTCAATGCCGCCCAAAGAATCCTGATCATAGAATCAGAAAGATTTCAATTATGCAAATTAAATTTAATAGCTGGTCGCAAAGCAAAAGCCAGTGCAGCTTACGAACTCGCAGTCAAATATTTAACCGCAGGTATTGAATTGCTTCCCCCAGAAAGTTGGCAAACTGACTACGACTTGACTCTTGCACTTTACGAGTCAGCCGCAGAAGCAGCTTACCTCAATACCGACTTTGAACAAATGGAAAAATGGGCAGAAATTGTCCTCCAACAAGCAACCAATGAACTAGATAAAATTAAAGTTTTTGAAATTATAATCACAGCTTGTGCAATGCAAACCAAACTGCAAGAAGCAGTAAAAATTGGTCGGGAAGCACTAATAATGTTAGGAATAAACTTGCCAGAATCGCCGATTCCCCTCCACATTCAGCAAGCACTGACCAAGACAGCAGCTTATTTAACCGGAAAAAAGATAGAAGATTTAATTAACTTGCCAGTGATGACAAATCCCCGCAAATTAGCAACTATGCGCGTGCTTTCGAGTATGTTTTCAGCTACGTTTATAGTTGAACCGATGCTGCTACCGCTGATTGTATGCGAGCAAGTTCATTTATCTATCAACTACGGAAATTCTGCTTTTTCGGCCTTCGGTTATGCTAATTACGGAGCTATTTTAAAAGGAATAGTTAGAGATATTGAATCGGGCGATCGATTCGGTCAATTAGCTTTAAATTTAATCGACAAACTAAACGCTTTAGAATTCAAAAGCAAGACGCTTAATTTAGTAGCATTCGTTTTGATGCACGGAAAGCATCACGTTAAAGACACTTTACCGCTGTTAGAGGAAGCCTATCAAAGCGCCCTAGAGAATGGTGATTTAGAATGTGTCGGATATTCGGCGGTAAATATTTGTCAGTCTTTATATTTCATCGGTCAAGAATTGACACAACTGGAACAGAAAATGGCAAATTACAATCATTTACTGTTTCAACTCAAGCAAGAAACGGTATTGAGTTGGAATCAAATATATCGGCAAACAGTTTTGCAATTGATGGGAAACTTAGCAAGTTCCGACATTTTATTAGGTGAAGCTTACAGCGAAAAAAAAATGTTGCCGCTGCTGTTGAAAGCTAACGATCGGGTGGGACTACAGCACTTTTATTTGCAAAAATTAATATTAGCTTATTTATTTTGGGATGTCGAGCTAGCGCTAGAAAATGCAGCGCAAGCTGAAATTTATTTAGACGGAGTAGCGGGCTTTATCAATGTGCCTGAATACCATTTCTACGATGCTCTCACCCGACTAGCAGCATATCCATCTGCAACCAAGGAGGAACAAGATGAGCATCTTTTTTACGCAACCAGTAACCGGAAAAAGCTGCAAAAAAAAGCGCTTTCTGCACCAATGAACCTCCAGCATAAATGCGACTTAATTACTGCCGAGAAAGCGCGAGTGTTGGGCAATATTGTGAGAGCAATGGAATATTACGATTGTGCAATTGCAGGAGCGCAAGAAAACGGATATATACAGGTACAAGCACTCGCCTCAGAATTGGCAGGATCATTTTATTTATCCATAGGGCGAGAAAGAATTGCTAAAACTTACTTGACAGAAGCGCGCTATTGCTATCAGCGCTGGGGAGCAAAAGCCAAAGTAGCCCATTTGGAATCAAAATACTCGCAGTTGCTAACTTCAGCTTCGATTTCAACTAATATCGAAACTCACACATCTACCAGCAGCGCTTCCACTACGAGTGGCAGTGCAGCCGTGCTAGACTTGACAACAGCAGTCAAAGCTTCGCAAACCTTGGCCGGCGAAATAGTTCTAGAAAAACTGCTGGCAAAAATGATGAAAATCGTGATTGAAAATGCCGGAGGGCAAAGAGGATTTTTAATACTAGAAAAATCAGGAAAATGGGTGATTGAAGCATCAGGGTGTGTAGATGTCGATCGCGTTGCTGTCATGCAATCAATTCCCATAGATTTTATAGAAGAGGATAGAGAAGTAACTTTGCTGGCAGTTTCAGTTGTCAACTACGTCGCCCGCACCCAGGAAAGTATAGTTTTAAATGATGCCGCCCGCGAAGGACAATTTACTCGCGCACCCTATATAATTGCCGTTCAACCTAAATCAATTCTTTGCACTCCGTTAATCCATCAAGGTAAACTCAGCGGTATTTTATATTTAGAAAATAATCTGACTACAGGTGCTTTTACGCCAGACAGGTTAAAAATATTAAAACTACTGTCTTCTCAAATTTCTATCTCGATCGAAAACGCCCAACTTTACACTAACTTGCAGGAATTTAATCACAATCTCGAAAATTTAGTACAGCAGCGTACTTCGGAGCTTTCTCAAACTTTAGAAGATTTAAAATCTGCCCAAAATAAACTGGTAGAATCGGAAAAAATGGCCGCTCTCGGAGGATTGGTGGCAGGTGTTGCCCACGAAATCAATACTCCGATCGGCATTGGCATCACCGCCGCCTCTCTGCTAGCTGAAAAAGTCACAAAATTTATTGAGCTTTACACAAACAGCCCAATTAAACGATCTGAGTTAGAAAAGTTTCTGGATACTGCTATGCAAAGCAGTAATATGATCTTATCTAACCTGACGCGGGCGGCCGATTTGATTCATAGTTTTAAGGAAGTGGCTGTAGATCAGTCTAGTGAGTTAAAACGCACGTTTAAAGTGAAACAATATCTAGAGGAAATTTTGACATCGTTAACCGTAAAACTAAGGAGAACTAAACACAAAGTAGAGATTAAGTGCGATGAAAATATTGTACTGGACAGTTACCCCGGCGTGTTGTGTCAAATTGTGACCAATCTGGTGTTGAATTCGCTGATTCATGCTTACGATGGAGAGGAGGAGGGCATTCTGACCTTTGAGTTCAAACTTGAGGGCGATCGGCTAATATTTGAATATGCCGATAACGGCAAAGGAATTCCCCCAGAAAATCTCAGTAAAATTTTTGAACCGTTTTTTACCACCAAAAGAGGTCAGGGTGGGACAGGATTGGGACTGCACATCATTTACAACCTCGTCACGCAAAAACTAAATGGCACAATTATCTGTGAAAGTCAAGTAGATAAAGGCACAAGATTTACGATCGAATTTCCCGCTAAAATTAGCAATTAGTTATTAGACCGCCAGTTTTAATATAAGTTTGTTTAGGAGAACGATAAATGTCAGAAGCTAGTCAAAATCTGTTCGCTGCGGGTGATGATGAATTAATATTTGCCGAAGAAGATGAGGTGGAAGAAAAGCCGATCGCAGCCAGTTGGAAAATATTAATTGTAGACGATGAAGTAGAAATTCATAATATCACCAAACTTGCTTTAAATGAATTTACTTTTGAAAACAAACTCATCACATTTATCAGTGCTTTCTCAGGCAAAGAAGCCAAAGAAATTATTAAAAATAATACCGATATTGCATTAATTTTACTCGATGTAGTGATGGAAACAGAAGAGGCAGGTTTGGAAGTAGTAAAATACATCCGTGATATTTTAGATAATAAAATAGTAAGGATTATTTTGCGAACCGGACAGCCGGGACAAGTGCCAGAAGATGTAGTAATTGTCAGCTACGATATTAACGATTATAAAACTAAAACAGAACTAACAAACAAAAAGTTATTTACCACGGTAGTAACTGCACTGAGAGCATTTCGCGCCCTGACTCAAATCGAAGCCAGTAAAAGCGAACTAGAAAAAATTGCCGCAGCTTCGGCCCGCTTTGTCCCCCGCGAATTTTTAAGATTCCTCAAAATTGAAAGCATTGTTGATGCGAGATTGGGAGACTCTGTACAAGCAGAAATGACGATTATGTTTGCGGACATTCGCTCATTTACAAGTTTGTCAGAAACAATGTCTCCCCAAGAAAATTTTGAATTTCTCAACTCTTACTTAAGCCGAGTTGGCCCAGTGATCCGCCAGTATAACGGTTTTATCGATAAATATATTGGTGACGGGATTATGGCGTTGTTTCCTAACAGGGCTGAAGATGCGGTGCAAGCAGCAATTGAGATGCAGCAGCAAGTTAAAATTTATAATAAACACAGACAAAATAGCGGCTATCAACCTATTTCGATAGGGATTGGCTTGCACACGGGAACTTTAATGTTGGGTACGATTGGCGAAGCGGAACGGATGGAAAGTACGGTAATTTCGGATGCTGTGAATTTAGCCGCGCGCGTTGAAGGATTGACAAAGCTTTACGGAGTTGGTATTGTGGCTAGCGTTCAGACTTTGTGCCGGATCGACGACCCCCAACATTACAAGTGCCGGTTTCTCGATCGCGTTCAAGTAAAAGGAAAACAAACGCCGGTTGCTGTTTTTGAAATTTACGACGGTGATTCGGATATGATGATCGAACTAAAAGCACAAACCCAAACTTATTTTGAACAGGGAATTTTTTTTCACTACCAGCAGCAATTCGCGCAAGCAAGGCAAATGTTTTTACGCGTTTTGCAAGTCAACAAGTATGATAAGGCTGCATCTTTTTATGCAGAACGCTGCGATATGTTGATGAAAAATGCAGTCATTATGACTCTGGAAGGGATTGAGATATAGGGAATGGGGAATGGGGAATTGGGAATTGGGAATTGGGGCGAAAAGAATTAGGAAATGGGCATCAACTAAGATAGTCAACAGTGAACAGTGAACAGTGAACAGTCAACAGTCAACAGTGAACAGATAACTTAGTTTATGCGCTTAAAATCCCTTGATGTTTTTCGCGGAATTGCGATCGCCTCGATGATTCTTGTCAACAACCCCGGCAGTTGGAAACAGGTTTATCCGCCGCTAGATCACGCAGAATGGCACGGTTGCACTCCCACAGACTTAGTATTTCCGTTTTTCCTGTTCATCGTTGGCTGCGCGATGTCCTTTTCGCTGTCAAAATATACTGAAACTGCTACAAAAATAGAAACAAATATTTATTGGCGAATTGCGCGCCGCGCGGCGATTTTATTTGTATTAGGATTGCTGCTTAATACATCTTCGATCGCCCTTGACGTACTTCTCAACAACGCCCCGCTCGAAAACTTCGGTAAAATCCGCATCATGGGAGTTTTGCAACGGATTGGTTTAGCGTATGCAATTAGTGCGATCGCCATTCTCAACCTTTCCCCCCGCAATCAAAGACTGCTCGCGGTTGCGACACTATTTGGCTATTGGGCTGCATTAACCGTATTTGCTGTAGGGGGGTACACCACAAGCGCACTTACGCCGGAGGGCAATTTAGGAGGATATGTCGATCGGCTAATTCTCGGCAGCCAGCATCTGTACAAAGGCGGCCCCTTCGATCCAGAAGGATTATTCAGCACCCTACCAGCGATCGTTACAGTCCTCATCGGCTATTTTACAGGAGAGTGGTTGCGCGTGCAGCCAATCAAAACCCGCACCAGTATCAACTTAGCAATCGGCGGGCTAAGTTGCTTAGTAATCGGCCATTTGTGGGGATTTTCGTTTCCGATCAACAAACAACTTTGGACGAGTTCCTATGTAATTTTTACCGCTGGTTGGGCGTTGTTATTGCTAGCAGCTTGCTACGAAACAATAGAAGTGCGAGGTTGGAAATGGGGGAAGCCGTTTGAAATCATGGGATTGAATGCTATTTTCGTGTTTGTTGCTTCGGGGATTGTTGTCAGAATTCTGTTGAGAACTCGTATCGGCAGCGGCGAAACTGCTCCCAATACCTACACTTGGATTTATAAAAACTGGTTTTTGCCGTGGGCTGGCCCGCTGAATGGTTCTCTCGCATTTGCTTTAACTACGGTGTTATTTTGGTGGTTGATTTTGTATGGAATGTATCGCCGAGGTTGGGCGATCAAAATTTGAGAAGTTTGGTATGTAGTGGATATAATTTTTTTAACGATCTGAGATAAAGGCGATCAATATTCGATCGGGACACCAGTTTGGGTTAAAATTAAAAATAGGAGGACTTTTTATGCCGACTACTGCTCAAGAAATCTATATTCAAGTTGTCCACACTTTGTCACCAACGGAGCGGCTACGCTTGGCAACTCTGATCCTCAACGAGTTATCAAACCAAAATGTCTCTGTCGTCGAGCAAAGTGATACCTGGACTGAGCAAGATTGCCTCGATGTAACAATATTTTCGTTGCAATACGCAGCTCTAATTTTCCCTGAGAGTGAGGAGATGGATTAGTGAAATTCAATCCTGGTGATGTAGTAACAGCAGATTTTCCGGGTGTGACAGGTGTTAAACGTCGCCCTGCTGTGGTTTTGTCCTAGACTACTTATCATAGAAACCGCCCTGATATCATAGTTGGGTTAATCACTACCCAGACAACAAATCTTGGCTCTACTGACTATACTCTGCAAGATTGGGCATCAGCAGGTTTGAGAATTGCATCTGTTTTCCGCAGTTTCATTCTTACTTTACCACCTTCTGCCAACCTCGTTTTGATTGGGCATTTGTCCGAACGTGATTGGAATGCTGTTCGCGCTTGTGTAAAAGTAGCTTTAGTAGAATTGGACGATCGCCCACCACCATCAGATCCATTTCCCTAGTGTTAGCCGCGAACAAGTGATTTCTGTTCTCGAATCGAGAAATTACGACCGCTTAAATGCCTCAATCCAGCCCAGATTAAGGATTTTGGCAATAAAAGCCGTAGCTTGCGGGGCGGGACGCCATCGCCCGCCAGAAATCCGTAACTACAAATAAGCCCCACCCGCTAAAATTAAAAAATAGAGACGTAAAAATAGGCAGGCCCGGTCAATGATCCCAACAGTTATAGAACAATCCGGTCGCGGCGAACGCGCCTTTGACATTTACTCGCGACTCCTGCGCGATCGCATCGTCTTCTTGGGCCAACAGGTTGACTCCGACTTAGCCAACCTGATCGTTGCCCAATTGCTATTTTTAGATGCAGAAGACCCCGAAAAAGATATTTACCTGTATATCAACTCCCCTGGGGGTTCGGTAACAGCAGGTATGGGCATTTTTGATACGATGAACCACATCCGCCCCGACATTTGCACTATTTGTCTCGGTTTGGCCGCCAGCATGGGCGCTTTTCTGTTGAGTGCCGGCGCTAAAGGCAAGCGGATGAGTTTGCCTCACTCCCGGATTATGATCCACCAACCTCTGGGCGGAGCTCAAGGACAAGCCACCGATATTGAAATTCAGGCCAAGGAGATTTTGTACCACAAACGCCGCCTGAACGGATTTTTGGCAGATCATACCGGTCAGCCGCTTTCCCGCATTGAAGAAGATACCGAACGGGATTTCTTCATGTCGGCTGAAGAAGCAAAGGATTACGGATTAGTCGATCAAGTGATCGATCGCCGTCCTTCTGCTAGTCGCCCGATCGCCGCTGTCGTCGCCTAAATTAATAGTTAAGAATCAAAGATGGGGAAATATTCTTCATTTTTGATTCTTAACTATTTGATATCAATTCCGGCTGCGCCGGAATGATATACAGAGGAAACACCTTGAGCGGGTCGCGCCCCGCCGGCAGGGTAATCCGGTATTTGCTGCGATACATCGCGCCCGGCAGGGTCAGGCCGGCCCGGGCCGGGAAAGTTTCGGCGACGATCACCACAGGGCCGAGCGCGAAACCTTCGCTCAG
>JANPMV010000085.1:0-46317 GCA_031427135.1 Cyanobacteria bacterium VAR_87_metabat_62
ATTATAAAATTTTAACGTGCCGCCGTTGCCGCGGGCGGGCCCGTTCCCCAACCACTAAAATTTGTCGGCCCCGGCCACTGCCGTCTCCTCTATATTATTCCGGCGCAGCCGGAATTGATATAACTTTTCGAGGCAGAGCAAGAGTGATATGGGTTCCTAGGCTGGAGCCTGGGAACCAGTTAAAACAGTCAACAGTTAACAGTTAACAATCATCAGGAGTGCAACAGAAACTGCTTAAGCCTCTACCTTAACTCCTTTCCAAAAAGCAATATATCCTGCAATATTTTTAGCAGCATCTTTCGGAGTAGGATAGTACCAAGCAGCGTCTTTATTAACTTGTCCGCCGACTTCAACACTGTAGTAACTAGCAACACCTTTCCAACCGCAAGTAGTGTGAGTGCTGCTGTCCTTGAAATACTCGCGTTTGACGGCATCGGCCGGAAAATAATAGTTGTTGTCTACAACTTCGCACTTGTCGCTCTCGGCCAAAACGGCACCATTCCAAATTGCTTTCGGCATCAGTTTCTCTGCTTAAATTGAGATTCTCAATTATTGTAACTGTATTTGTGCTCAAAAAGCATAGAATAGTGTAGAAGTCAACAACCAACTACTGCAAATGTCAGGGTCGAATCCGCCAACATCTTCTGTGCCGCTGTCCCTCGAACCAGCCCTCAAACATTTTTTTGGCTATGACTCTTTCCGCCCGGGGCAGCGCGAAATTGTTGAAGCTGCTCTCGAACAACGGGATATGATGATTGTCATGCCGACTGGCGGTGGCAAATCTTTGTGCTTTCAATTACCGGCTTTGTTGAAACCGGGATTGACTGTGGTTGTTTCGCCGTTAATTGCGCTGATGCAAGACCAGGTGGAAGCTTTGCAGGATAATGGTATTGGGGCGACTTTTCTCAACAGCACTTTGAGCGCGATGGAAACTCGATCGCGCGAAACTGCAATTCTCGAAGGTAAGATTAAACTGCTGTACGTTGCGCCAGAACGCTTGCTGGGCGAGAGATTTTTACCGTTTTTAGATATAGTAGCAAATAAGTTGGGAATTTCGGCATTTGCGATCGACGAAGCCCACTGCGTTTCGGAATGGGGACACGACTTTCGTCCAGAATACCGGCAAATGGAACGAGTGCGCGATCGATATCCCGACATTCCCATTATGGGACTAACTGCCACCGCCACCGAGCGCGTCCGCCAAGATATCATCCAGCAGCTAACTCTGCGAAATCCCTACATCCACGTCGCCAGCTTTAACCGGCCAAATTTATACTACGAAGTCCGCCAAAAAACTAAGCACAGTTTTGCCGAAGTTTTACAAATCATCCAAAAAAAAGGCGGTTCAGGAATTATCTACTGTCTCAGTCGCAAAAAAGTCGAAGAAGTTGCCTATAAATTGCAGCAAAGCGGCATCGAAGCCTTAGCCTACCATGCGGGGATGAATAATGTCGATCGCGCCACCAATCAAACCCGCTTCATTCGCGACGACGTACAAGTAATGGTAGCAACAGTTGCCTTTGGCATGGGAATAAACAAACCCGACGTACGGTTTGTCATTCACTACGACTTACCTAAGAATTTAGAAGGATACTATCAAGAATCCGGCCGCGCAGGCAGAGACAACGAACCATCCCATTGCACCTTATTTTTCGGATTCGGCGATGTCAAAACCATCGATTATATCATCGATCAAAAACCCGATCCGCAAGAACAGCGAATTGCAAAACAGCAGTTGCGGCGAGTAATTAACTATGCAGAATCCAGCGATTGCCGCCGCACAGTTCAATTAAGTTATTTCGGCGATTCATTTCCCGGCAATTGTGGCAATTGCGACAACTGCTGCAACAAAAAACCAGTAGAAGATTGGACGATTGAGGCAATGAAGTTTCTTTCATGTATTGCGCGATGCCAAGAAAAATTCGGCATGAATCACATTATAGACGTGTTGCGCGGTTCAAAAAGTCAAAAAATATCGCAATACCAGCACAACCAACTTTCTACCTACGGAATTGGCAAAGATAGAAGTGCCGACGAGTGGAAAAGATTGAGTCGTTCGCTATTGAATCAAGGTTTCTTAGACGAAAGAACAGATGGATTTCCTATTTTAAAACTGAATGAAAAAAGTTGGGAAATCATGAAACGTCAGCGCACGGTCGAAATTGCGATCGAACCGCAGCGAGAAGTACCGGGAAAAGTTCGTTCTTTGGCAGTAGAAGTCGAAGGTTTATTTGCCATACTGCGGACGCTACGCAAGCAAATTGCCGACGAACAATTTGTGCCGCCTTACGTAGTTTTTGCTGATAAAAGCTTGCGAGATATGGCAGAAAAACGCCCGCAAAACCTCACAGAATTTGTGGAAGTTTACGGCGTTGGTAGCAACAAGCGAGATAAATATGGCAAGGTTTTTTTAGAGGTAATTCGCACTTTTTGCCAAGAACAAGGATTGCCAACTAATGCTGCATCTTCCGAAGTCGTTGATGTTCCTACTCTTGCTAACGTTGCCTCTTATTCACAGATGCAAACCTGGGAATTATACCGACAAAATTTGACAGTTCAAGCAATAGCGAATGCGCGGGGAATGAGTCCTAATACAATTTCGGGACATCTGGTAGAATTGATGGAGATGGGACGAGAAGTTGATATAAATGTGTTGGTGGAATCGGAACGCCAGCAGGCGATTGTGAACGCAATTGAGATTATTGGGGATGAGAAATTGAGAGCAATTTACGAGTTTTTGCAAGAAGTCTATACGTTTGAGGAGATTAAATTGGTGCGCGCTTGGTGGCGACAAAATTATGTGGGTTTTTAACCGCAGATACAGGCTGATTAACGCAGATGGACGCAGATAATTAATGGATAGGAGGGAGACATGAGAATTAAGAAAGTAGCTTTTTGGGATAATTTACGAGAGTGGCGTTTTGAACCGATCTATTTTTCCAATTTGGCTTTATTAGTTGGTGTGTCTGGTGTCGGCAAAACACAAATTTTGAAAGGAATTTTGAATTTACAGCGAATAGCAAATGGTGCTTCATTAAATGGTTTAGCATGGGATATTACATTTTCGACAGTAAACAATGTAGAGTACCGCTGGCAAGGCGAATTTGAAACAAAAAAAAATCTGCCCATTATTCTTAATGAGGAAGACGAAACCAATGAATTTAGAATTGTTCGAGAACATTTATTAAGAGAGAAAAATGTAATTATAGAAAGAACACCTAATGAAATTATATTCAAAGGCAAGATAACGCCGAAATTGTCTCCGTTCCAAAGCGTAGTTGAAATCTTAGATCAAGAAGAAGATATTTCACCTATTCACCAGGCTTTTAATAAAATAACTAGCCATAATTCGCGTTCATTTGATTACTTGTACGCTAGAAATTATTTAAGGCTATCAACATTGTCAAAAAATGACATTTTGTTAGATAATCTTAAAGCAAGCGATCTGGCACTCCAGATCAAACTTGCTTTTATTTATCACTATCATTCAGATATTTTTAATAACATTAAACGTACATTTATCCGAATATTTCATCAAGTTGAAGATATTAAAATAACAGCGGTGGAAGATGACAAATTATCATTTACAAGTTTTCCGATTCAGATCAAAGAGAAAGGTGTTAATGATTGGATTTTTCAAAATAACATTTCGTCGGGAATGCTGAAAACTCTGATTCATATTAGCGAACTGTACTTGTCACCCGAAGGCACGGTAATCCTGATTGATGAATTTGAAAATAGCTTGGGAATTAATTGTATCGATGTGGTGACAGATTTGATTGTGGAAAATAGAAATATTCAATTCATTCTTACCAGTCACCATCCGTATATAATCAATAATATTGGGATGGA
Source organism: Cyanobacteria bacterium VAR_87_metabat_62 (assembly GCA_031427135.1). Taxonomy (GTDB): domain Bacteria; phylum Cyanobacteriota; class Cyanobacteriia; order Cyanobacteriales; family Microcoleaceae; genus Microcoleus. The sequence goes on from JANPMV010000085.1 coordinate 3,853, forward strand.
ACACTGGAAAATAGTCACTCGCAAAGGTGGAGTTGTGACTGCGCTCGATGCTAAAGATTTGAATTTGGGGAAATCGAGGCATCAAGCTTTCATGCAACTGATTAATCTAGAAGAATATAGTGAAGGAATCAAAGTTGGATGAATCTGTATTTTTTGGTCGAAGGGATGCAATCGGAGAGAAAAGTTTATCCAGCTTGGCTAAGTCATTTATTGCCTGAATTAACACGAGTTCAGAGTTACGATGAGGTGAATGAAAAAAATTATTACCTGATTAGTGGCGAAGGATATCCTTCATTATATGATTTTATTACTCCTTCGATCGAGGAAATTAACTCAAGCGGAAAATACAACTATTTTGTAGTGTGTTTTGATGCCGAGGAAAATACTGTTGCTGAAAGGCACGCAGAAATTTATAATTTTTTAAATCAGGAAAAGCTAGTATTAAAAAATACAGAACTTGTGCTAATTGTTCAAAATCGCTGCTTGGAAAGTTGGCTGCTGGGCAATCGCAATATTTATGCAACACATTCTCAAAAGTTAATACATCCTAAGAATCAATTTTTATTAGATTACACTAAGTATTATAATGTTTCAGTTGACTGTCCTGAAAAAATGGGAAGATATCCAGATTTCAATACCCATGCTCAGTTTCATGGAGCTTATTTGAAAGTGTTATTTGAAGCTAAAAATACCACATATTCTAAAACAAGACCCGGAGATGTACTCAAGCCATTTTATTTGGAACAGCTATTAGCCAGAATTCAAGTGCAGCCAGAACAACTGACTACTTTTCGTCATTTTGTCGATTTTTGTAATAGAGTTAAATCCAAATTGCAGCATTAAATGGCAATAATTACAGAAATTACGCAGAACCTCTATATGTATGAGTTCATGTACTAACCTGGAAACGATATTAGACCTCTCTTTCCTCCCGGTACACTCTATACTTTACAATTGTACACAAAATAGTTGACCTCATTAGCCAGCCATTCGTTAAACATATTGTGCAATATTTCTTGATACCGTTCAGGGGTTAATTCCGCAGGGAGAAACTTTTCTACCATGAACAAGTTATATCCTCGCTCAGTTTCAATTGGACGAATCACTTCTCCGGGTTTAGCGCTAAATACGGCGACGGCTATGTCTGGTTTTAAACCCCACCGATAAACCTTGCCTTCGCAACCGCATAAATGCCGTCGATTTTCGTCAATGTCGTACAGGTGAGCGGCATCAAAAAAGCTGATTTCTCCTTCTTGAATTTGATAAAATATTTCTCTGGCAAGCTGGAGGTTGGTAACAATTATTTGATAAAGAATTATTTGGTCGAATTGCAATTTGTTTTGAACGAAATTTTTTTCTACTTCTTTGCTAAATAAGTGTTCGGCTAGTTTTTGGGTGAGAAGCCGATCGCAAATTCCGGCCTCTAAGTCTTCTACGGAAACCATCTGATCTGCCAGCCAAGCAATGGTATCGGCCGCTTTCTCTAAACGCTTCTCGCGGCGGAGTTGATCGCCCACAACTTGAATTTCTTCGGGAGTCACAGTTAACCCCCGTTCCCTGGCTGCTTTGTCAATAACTTTTTTCTGCAAAATTTTTTGACAAAATGGCTTTAATTGCAGCTCTTGTTTGAGTAGTTCGATGATTTCACTTGCTTCAATCAATGGCTGGGAAACGTCTTTCATCTTTCTCTCTCAACCTATAAAACTTTATTCAACTTATCCACCGACGCTTCCTGCGGGGGAGTTCACGTTAACGGTTGACGGTTAGCTACAAGATGTTATTGGGCAAACTGATAAAATCACTATTGCTCAAAGTTGGTACACCGACTGCATTAACTGTTCCCAAAACAACAGCTAAAATTCGATCGCCATTATTGGAACTAAACTTGACCAGAGTCGCGTCAGCCCTACCGTCACCGTCAGTATCAAACGCGACGAGTGCCATGTCTGCTGCTGAAAGTCCCCCTGTCAGACCAATTTTATCGCCTTCAGCGGCATTGAAATCAACGACTCGATCGGCTAAAAATGGATTAGCCACACCACTCGCTGTCTCGGCTCTCAATGCAAAGGTATCAGCGCCGCTACCTCCAATCAGTGTATCGATGCCGAAGTCACCGCACAGAAAATCGTCGCCGTTACCGCCAATCAGCAAATCTTGACCTCTTCCTCCCCGCAAAGTGTCGTTTCCATCGCCTCCATCGATCGCATCGCTACCTCTGTTACCTTTAACAATATCATCGCCGCTTCCTGCAAAAATTCGATCGAGCTCACTTCCGCAACTAATGACATCGCTGTCGTCGGTACCGCGCCAATATCCGTCGCCGTTGCTGTCGTAGGTGACAATTAATACCGCAGGATTGTTTTCAGGGGCGGTAACTTCAGGAGCAGGGGCGGTGTCAGCATTGCTGTTGTTGGGATTGTTACCGGGAAGCGCGATCGGCCAATAGCTGTTGGGGTTATCCGTTGGCTCAGAAATTATCGTACTCTCGCCACCAGCACCCGCACTGTTAGGAGAGAAATTAGAAGAACTTGAATTGCTAGAAGTGCCACCAGTTACCGGGGTGAACGTTGCACCGTCATTATTTGAGGATGTTGGTGTTGGCGCAGGTGTTACTGCTGGAGCTGGTGTTACTGCTGGAGCTGGCGCTGGTGTTGGCGCTGGTGTTGGAGTTGGAGTTGGTGCTGGTGTTGGCGCTGGTGTTGGCGCTGGTGTTGGCGCTGTGATATTAGCTGGTGCAGAGTCTGTAGCAGTCGCGGCTGGTGCTGCGGCTGGTGCTGGTGCTGGTGCTGGTGCTGGTGCTGGTGCTGGTGCTGGTGCTGGTGCTGGTGCTGCTGCTGGTGCTGGTGCTGGTGCTGGGGCTGGGGCTGGTGCTGCTGCTGGTGCAGAAGCAGTGGCGCTAGTAGTTGGCCCAGTATTTGAACCGCTGCTAGCTGAGGCGCTCGCACTGCTAGAAGTCCCGCCCGGAGCCGATGCTGTCTGAGTGCTGCTGCTGCTCCCTGTCCCAGAAGTCGCTGTCGCGCTGCTGCTGCTGCTGCTGTTCGCACCGCTGCTGTCTCCTAACGGCGCTGGTGCAGGTGCTGGCGCTGGCGCTGGCGCTGGAGCTGGCGCTGGAGCTGCCACTGCTGCTGGAGCTGCCGCTGCTGCTGGGGCCGAAGCTGTGGCGCTAGTAGTTGGGGGCGCGACTGTAGAAGCACTCGCTGCCGCGCTGCCGCTGCTAGATGTAGCCCCGGCAGTGTAAGCAGTCTGACTGCTGGTACTGCTTCCCGTCGGGGAAGCGGCTGTCGCGCTGCTGGTACTGCCCGCACCGCTGCTATCGACAAAGGAACTAGACTTGCTGGAACTGCTGCTGCTGCTGCCGGCACCAGGGTTAAATGAATCTGAGGGAGGCATCGCGATTTATCTCCTTTTAGCTTTATGGCTGTGCCGCTGAATTTTTATTAAATTTGATTTAACCATCACAATCACCATCAAAACGCCTTTTAAAATTTGAAATCCACTTTACACTGGCCGGCACTCTAGCAGTTTTCAATTGGGTGAGTACAGCCTCACAATTACTTTTTTAAAATTACCATTTCAAATTCAACTGCCAACCGCGCGCGATCGCCAATCATTAGGGCGGACTGCTAAAGATGAACAAAGATATGCTATGGTTCAAGGATAGAGAATAACTGTTTTCATTGCGAGCGTAAGAGTTAGCTGTAACTGAGGCTTCAGTAAAAGCAATATAAGGACTAACATAGACCTTTGTGTAAGTGTTAGCCAGAGTCGAGGTATTTTCGCCAATAGCACCAGCACTGCCAAATCCATAAATGGCAAAATTGTTAGCGCTACCAGTCGCGATCGTATAACCAGCACCTACAAGCTTACTTGCTCTTCACACTGTCTCTATATAGTCTAAGCCATCAATAATCCTGTTTTTCCACCGCAACAATTTTTAGTAGATGTTTGACTGATGTTAAAATGCGAACCAGTCAAAGCTATTAAGGATATTGACACTATATAAACTAGCTATGTAAAGTTGGGCTATAATTTGTGAACTACCCATTCAGGGGTCAATCCCGCAATTATTGCATTTTTTTACATAGCTGAGTTTCTGACTGCTGGTCTACACTGCTGTTACTACCAGCCGTAGTAGCCGCCGGAAGAACTAGAACCCGAATTGCTGGAAGAGCTAGAATAGCCAGGCGCGGTATATGTGCTAGTAAATGTGCCGGTAGAAGTTGACCGACCGTAGGCTGTTGCGAAACCTGAAGAATTGGCAGAACTGTAGTTGTAGTAGCCGTAGTAGGGGTAGCCGTAATAATACCCGCCTTCAATACTGGTTTCTGTTTCTTGAGAAACAACTTCTACATGGTTCAGGTCAGAGATAATCATGGCTTTTTTCCTTGTTTGTTAACTGCTTGCTCGAAGCAATCTTGTTTGCTTTCGATGTACCTAATATATCTGGACTAATTAGAGCTGTGTTGCCAATTTGGCAGATTTGTGGAAATTAAAATGTAAAGTAAACTTCATGAATATTTGTGAATAATTTGTTCAAAAGCTATAGAAAATCGATGTCTTTTGAAATACAAAAACCAGCCTCGTTTTAGAGTCTATTAACGAGACTGGAAGATTGTAGTATTGGGCTCAATTGATAACTTGTATAGACAAAGACTGCCCCTGCAAAACCCCAGAAATTACAGGTCAGTTTGTCTTCTTTTACCAGCTAACAAATTATTAAGTACGATCGCCATACCGTGTTGCCATTTTGGCAGATTTATCGGAAATCAGAATGTAACGATAACTTGATGAAATTTTGTTAAGCTCCGGGCCGAAAAATGTTCTGTGCTTACTGAAAAACCCGATCGCCCGCAGCTCCTTCAACCAAAAAACAGGTACACTCAAGGCTAGCGATCGGGTTGTGTTTCGAGGGCACAATCTACTCGCCCGTGAAATTAAACAAACTTGTCTTAAATTCAGCAAAAAATCTTTGACTTGGAATTGGCAAACACTCAACCGTCGGCGGCGAGAGATATTGCCCTTCCTTGACTTCAAGTCCACAACCTCTCGGATCAGGGTACAACTCTGTCAAAGCCTGAGTTACATAACCCCCTCGAACTCCGGCTCGTTTTTCCCTAACCACTTCCACATAATCTAAATCCGCAATTTTGCTCAGCGCCGGCTGAGTTTCCGATTGCCTGATTTGGCTGTTTTCCTTAAGCAATCGGTTGGAAGTGCGGTAAGGGATGTAGTCGAGAGGGTTGTAACCAGTACAGCGCAAAAGTAAAAAACAAGCCCAAGAATACTTTCCTGCCAAAATCGCTGAAATTATTTCATCCAATTGTTCAGGTTTGATTCCAACTTGGGAATGATTGGCAGAATGGTGAAATTGGGAATTCATAGTTTTATCCTGTTTTGCGTAAATTAGTTGACTGTTAACTGTTGACGGTTGACTGTTGACTGTTGACTGTTAACTGTTGACTGTTGACTGTTGACTGTTAACTGTTGACTGATTCATAACTAATGACTAATGGCTAATGACCAATGACCAATGACTAATGACTAATGACTCATTTCTACAAACTCATGCCACCTTTTTGTAGTTGCTTGAGTGGATCGAGCAAAATGTCGGCTACGCTGCGCTTGCGGATCACAATTTCCGCAGTAGCTGTCTGGCCCGCTTTGAGTTTCCAGCTTTGATTGTTGGCTTTCACTGAGTCTCGATCGATACTCACTTCCACCCGGTAAACAACACCCAATCGCTCGTCAGTTTTGGCATCCGGCGAAATCGATACCACTTTTCCCGGAATCACGCCGTAATTTTGATAAGGAAAAGCATCGAATTTGACTTGTACCGGCATTCCGATTTTGACAAAACCCGCTTCTCGGTTCGGCAAACTCACTTCCAGCACTAGCGGAGCCTGATTCGGAGTCATTTCTGCAATAGTTTGCCCCGGTTGAACGACTTCGCCGGTGTTGTGGACATTGAGCGCCGAAATCACTCCGCTGACAGGTGCGTAGAGAAATCTTTGTTTGAGTTTATTTTTTGCTTGAGCGAGCAGGGTTTGGGTTTCGGCAGTTTTGGATTTGAGTTGATTTAATCCCATTTCCAACTGCTGAATTTTTTGCTCTTTTTCTAGCTGCGTTTGGCGGGCTGCGGCTTGTTTGCTGGCGGCTTCGGCTTCGAGCCGATCGACTTCTGCGAATTGTTCGGTTAATTGGCCTTGCATTTTGCCGATCGAACTCAGGCGATCGCGCAAACCTTGCTCGGCTTCAAACAGCTTTTCCTTAACCGCAGTTGTCTCAGACAGTTGACTCCTGATTTGAGCGGTTTGCTTGTCGCGCAGACTTTGCTCGACATCAAGGGCGCGATCGTTCACCTGAGTTTCCTCCCCCAACTGGCTTCTAATTACAGCATTTTCGCTTTCGCGCAGAGCTTCCTCAGCTTGAAACAATACGTCTTTTGAAAGTGCTCCTTCATCTACCAAAGGTTTGAGCCGCCCTATCCGCTCTTTGTGAGCCGCCACTTTTGCTTGCAATTGTGTAAGCAAGTCTTGACTCTTATTTTGCAGCGGTTTCACCCGATCGCGCCTCACCTGCACAGAGGTGACATCGGTTTTCAGTTGCGACAACAGATTTTGGGCCTGCTTTTCCAGAGGTTTGAGCTGTTGTTGGCGCGCTTGCTGGGACACTACATCTGCTTGCAATTGCTCGATTTGAGACTGCGTGGTAGCCGCTGAAGCGCCAGCACGGGCGATCGCAGCTTCGGCCCCCCGCTTGTCCGCAGCAGCAATCGCTTGGCTCGCTTCAGCTTCCAGTCTAGTTCTCTCGATCGAACTAATCTCTTGCACCAATTGAATCCGATAACCGTCTAGAATTTTATCGAGACGCTCCACCTCGCTCTGGGCAGCGGACGGGTCTAATTCCGCCAATAATTGTCCTGCTTTGATTTTTTGACCTTCTTTGATAGCGAGGTTAATAATTTTTCCCGTCTCAGTCGGGTGAATTTTGTAAACATCACCTTTGGGAACTAATTTGCCCTTAGCGTGACCGACTTGATCGATTTTTCCCAAAGTTGCCCACGCTCCAAAAGCTACAGAAAAAACCAGTCCTCCTAATATCAACCGCTGGGGAAAAGATACTGGCGGCTGGTCGAGTACCGAATGCAAAGAAGTAGACCAATTGTCAGCATCCGGCTGCCGGAACTTCGCAGTATTGATATACTCATTAGTTTGAGAAGAACGATTTTGACGTTCAACTATTTCTAAAGAGCGGTCTTTTTTTCGGGTTTCGTTTTCTTTTAAAGCTACACCCCCATAAACTTCAGCTATTTCATCAGGAGCCGCGCCTAATTCTTTGCCATCTTCTGAAAGCATGATATTTACTCCAAATTGGTAATTAAAAATTGGGAATTGGCAATTGGGAATTGGTTAATTGGGAATGGGTAATTGGGCATGGGTAATTGGGCATTGGGAATTAAAAGTTAAAACCTTCTTCCTTCTTCCTGAATTTCCCCCCTTGGGGGGGGCAGGGGGGGGTTGACTTCTTCCTTAAAGATCCAGTTGTTGCTGAGCCAGGTGATAGTAAAGTCCGCGTTCGGCCATCAATTGGTCGTGGTTGCCTTGTTCGGCTAAAATGCCTTTGTCTAGAACCAAAATTCGATCGGCACTGCGTACCGTAGACAACCGGTGAGCAATGATAAACACAGTGCGATCGCGACCGATGCGAGCCAGATTTTGCTGGAACCTGCGCTCAGACTCGGTATCCAGCGAAGAAGTTGCTTCGTCCAAAATCAAAATTCGGGGATCGCCCAACAGAGCACGGGCGATCGCAATTCGCTGCCGCTGGCCCCCAGACAAACTCGTTCCCCTCTCTCCCACAGGAGTTTGATAACCAAGCGGCATATCTTGAATAAAAGCGTGAGCTTCTGCCAACTTCGCCACTTCTATCGCCTCTTCCAAGCTTGCAGAATCAGCATCATTTCCGTTTTTGTACAGCGTAATATTTTCCAAAATCGTTCCCGAAAACAAGAAACAATCTTGAGGGACAACACCCAACTGAACTCGCAGCGACTGCAAAGAAATGTGCCGAATATCGTGGCCGTCAATTGTCAGCCGCCCTTTTTCTGGATAATAGAAACCTTGCAGCAGCTTCACCAAAGTGCTCTTACCAGAACCGCTGCGGCCGACAATTGCCACAGTTTCTCCAGCTTGCACCTCAAAGCAAAGATTTTGCAGCGTATTGCGTTCCTCATCCTGAGCATAGCGGAAAGAAACATTGTCAAACTTGACGTTTCCCTGAATCCGAGGCAATACCAGCATTGGTTTGTAAGGGCTTTCTTCAGGATCGGCCGAGAATACATCATCCAAACGCTCGATCGAAACCAGCACTTCTTGAAACTCATCCCAAAGTCCCACCACCGCAAGCACAGGAGAAATCACGCTCCCGATCATCATATTAAAAGCCACAAATTGACCGATCGTCAACTCGTCTTGAATCACCAGCATAGCCCCGTACCACAGCAAAGCCGTGCTGCCCAAAGTATTAATTCCACCCCCCACCACCTGCAAAGAATTCGCCAGCTTCTGCCCCCGAAATTTAGCATTAATCATGCAGGTTAATTGGTCTTCCCAGCGCCAGCGCATTTCTCGCTCAGCAGCAGTTGCCTTAATCGTCGCCACCCCAGTAATCATTTCCACCAAAGATGAATTTTGCTTCGCACTTTCGGTAAAAACCTCCCGCGACACTTTTCGCAGAAACGGAGTAGCCACCAAAGTCAAAATCACGATCGGCGGAATCAAAGCCAGCACCAACAAAGCTAGACGCCAGTTATAGTAAACCATCAGTGCGATGTATACCACAGCCATCAAAGCATCCAACCAAGCAGTAATCGCTTGGCGAGTCAAAAACGCCTGAATTTTTTGGTTTTCCTGAACCCGTGTCAAGATGTCGCCCACCTGACGAGATTCAAAGAATTTAATCGGCAAAGTCAGAGTGTGACTGATAAAACCGCTAATCAAAGTCAAGTCAATCCGGTTGGACAAGTAATCCAGCAAATATTGTCTCGTTGCGCCCAACAGCGTTCGCCAAACACTAAACAGCAGCAGTCCGATCGCAAAAACGTGCAGAGTTACGATGCTTTTGCTGACAACTACTTGGTCGAGAATTACTTGGGTAAATAGGGGAGTAACTAGCCCAAATATTTGGATCAACAAGGAGAGGATCAGAATTTGGGCGATCGCAGCGCGGTAGGGCCAGACTATGCCAACAAAATTTTTAATTTTGATGCCTTTATGTTCGGCACTGCGATCGCGCAAATAGAGTTCCGCTGTCGGGTCTAAAATTAGGGCGTACCCAGTCCAATTTTCCGTAAAAGTTTTAATGCTCATCCACCGCTTGCCCGCCGCCGGATCGGCAACTAAAACCTGTTGATTTTTAAATCGGTAAACTGCAACGTAGTGATTGCCTTGCCAGTGAGCGATCCAAGGATTTTGATTTCGCAGCGGAGTTAAAGAAGCTCGCACGGGACGGGTTTGAAATCCCATCCTTTCCGCTGCTTTTGCCAGACTTTTGAGCGACGCGCCGCTGCGGCCAATTTCGGCCAGTTCCCGCAAGTAATTCAGGCTGAATTTCTTACCCCAATATTCGCTAATCATCGCTAAGCAGGTAGCTCCGCAATCTGCTGCGCTCTGTTGTTGAATGAATGGGTGTCCGCTGCTCAACCAGCGCCGCCGCTTAGGCTTGGGGAAACTGATGATTCCGGCTGCCGATTTGGGATGCTCGACTACGGTTAATTTTGACTGCTCGGTTTTTGAGGTTGCTCTGGCATCTTTTGACAGCGTTACTAAGCTTAAAATCGGAGGTTTGCGGATGATTTTAGGGCGGGCATTGCTGTCGGAACCAATTGCAGCTTTGGCGATTTCCCACTGTTCGGCGCTAAGCTGGTAAATTAGCAGGTCTGTTGCAGCTTTCCAGTCGCTCGGTACGTCTGAATGTCCCCAGTTACTGCCGATGATGGGCGGTGTTTGACCTTGAATTTGACCGCTGCGGAGCCAAAAATGATTGGTGGATTTTTGGCAGTGTTCGGCGAGGGAAACTCCCGCAGGAATTCGGCTTTCTTCGGTGTAAGGAAGTAATTGTGGCCACAGAAGCTGTTGTTGGTGGGGAGGGAGCGATCGCAAATCTGTTTGCGTCTTGAAAAAGATTAACCGGTGGATCTGTTGGAATTCTTGCTGCAAGTGCTGTTGCAGTTGCGGGAATTCCTCTAAAACAAGCTGCAATTTGGCTGCATTTATGCGAGCGATTTGGCAGGTACTGGCGGCAATTGCCCTGTAAGGCAGTCCGGTTTCAATAAATAGGCTGTCTGTCCCAAATATTGCTCCGAGTTCCAGTACCACCGCCGAAATTTCTTGCTGTTGAGACGTTTCTACCGCTAGCAGCCTGACTCTTCCCTGGCAAATGAGATAAAAATTGCGATCGCTCTGTGCTTGTTCAACTAAATTGTTGATATTATCGGGTGTTTGATATTGGGTGATTTCATCTCCGAGCTGAAATTCGCAAATTTCAAATGCTGTATTTAATTTTGCAACTAATGTCGGTTCTGCACCGATTTCCTCCAAGAGTTTGTGAAGAGCTGGAACAGTCTGCAATGAGGCTTGGGATCGATCGAAGTAATTCTGTACCCCTAAACTTTTTTTCATAGCTTTCCCTGTTGAATTTGTCTGTCAAGTTTCTTAACCGATAACTAACCAGGTTATGTCCAATCTTTGTTTTTTTAATGTAACCTACCTGGCTTAAAAATCCTTGTTAAATTGTGCGGCTAAAACCTCTTATTTTAAACATTTTTGACTGTTTTAGGATGTCGGAATTGCTTTCTTAAAGTAAACTGCGGTTATTGCGTAAGTGTTGTTTTCGCTGGCTCCAATCATAGCTTACCAAACGGCTATCATGGCTACAGTTTACGATCATTTTTACACAATCTTTATAATTTTGCAGATAATCCCGGAAAATTGTGAAGATTGTGTGAAGGAAATCGGACAAAGCTTCTGCCTTATACCCGTGAATACACGCACAAATCTTAATTAAATATTAAAAAGTTTTAATTCTAGATAATTGGTGCGTTCACAAAGGCTTGATGTAAAGAAATATTGCGAATTTGTAGTAATATTTCTAGAAATTAATTGAGAATTGAGCCTGGGTCATTGGTGACAAGTTAAGCTAAGAAAGCATTTGTCAATCAGCAATTATGCTAAACCTTTACTCGGATTTTGGGCATAAAACTGAGATTTGGGCGATCGAGGAATCATGCCGAGGGTGATATTTATACTTACTCCCTCTCAAATCGTGAATTTTCCACTCCTAAAAAAGCAGTTTTTTTGAGTAATATTAATGATTGACAAATGCAATTAAGTCTTAACTTGTCACCAATGCTTCAGGGCACTACCAGGAAAACACTGCCGGAATACCAACCAAAAGGCAAGCCAAATGCCAAAAAACTACCCCCAACGAATAGATTCATCCAAAATGCCGCCGTCTCTCGCAGTTCCAGCTTGTCTGATGTTTCTTTCATGATTTTATATTTAATCAATTTCCAGCTAATGTTATTAACATAATCAAACAAGCCCAAGTGAAAGTCAATTCATTAAATTCATTAATTAAGTTCATAAAAGTCATATTTGTATGTTTGGGGCGGGCAGGATGCCGACCCCACAAGAGTTTCAGGGAAATTGGCTGTTTCCCGATCGCACTTCTGCACCATTCACAGACAGTACATTTCCAGATAACGCTAGGATCGCACAACAAGCAAGTGCGATCGACTTTGATAAATTCATCTGTTTCTCTACAACTATAAGTTTCATAATCTTGTATCCCTAATTTTCGGAGTTACCAGTCACAGATAGACTCTGGCTTGAGTGGACAAGTCTTGGGTGCGATCGGATTTCCGTTGAGTTCAAGATTTATTAATTTAGTCAGGGATGCTAGCGGTTTAATATCGCCGATTTGATTATTGTTGAGTTCGAGCCAAGTCAGCTTAGTCAAGGATGCTAGCGGTTGGATATCGCTGATTTGATTATCGCTGAGGAAAAGAGAAGTCAGGTTAGTCAAGGATTCCAACGGTTTGATGTCGCTGACTTTATTGTTGACGAGGATGAGTTTTTTCAGGTTAGTCAACGATTCCAACGGTTTGATGTCGCTGATTTGATTGTTGGCGAGGTGGAGATTATTCAGCTTAGTCAAAGATGCTAGCGGTTTGATGTCGCTGATTTGATTATTGTCGAGGTCGAGCCAAGTAAGGTTAGTCAAGGATGTTAGTGGTTTGGTTTCGCTGATTTCATTGTCGATGAGGTTGAGTATCTTGCGACTTGAAAGTTCTCGATCGCCCGCATCACAATCTGTAGTCCCTGCTTCCTTCAACAGCGCATCAACAGTATGTTTAGTTTCGGGACTCAAATCAGCTTTTTGGCGACACCAATCGGCAAATGTTCGTCCGCTTTTTCCCGGTTGCGGTTCGGAGACTAACGCGGAAGGTCTATTGTTTGCCACTTGCGGATCTGCGACTAATTTGGAAGGCTTATTTCCACATGATGCTAGCCCGATCGCACTAAAAGCAATTACTATCAACCTTGATAAATTCATCTGTTTCTGTGCAACTATAAATTTCATCATCTGATATCCTTAATTTTCCAAATAAACAATGGCTGGTTTACAAACTGTCACGAGACTGCCACAAAGCTCTAAAATAACTCTGATATTAAACTTGTACCCAATAACTTTATCTCCCAAAACCCCCGAAAATACCCTATGAACAACACATCGTCTCAAATGACCGATCGCGATCGCGCTAACCTCAGCCGCCTGATCGATTACACATCCATCCAATCAGTACCAGAAATTTGGGCGATCGCCCAACAAAAATTCGGCCAAACCGTCGCCCTCCACGATCCCCACACCCAGCCCGAAATCAAGCTTACCTACACCGACCTTTACCAAGAAATCCAACGGTTCGCAGCAGGCCTCCAAGCCCTCGGCATCGAACCAAACCCGGCAGAAGCAATCCCTCCCCGCGTCGCCCTCTTCGCCGACAACAGCCCCCGCTGGCTGATAGCTGACCAAGGAATTATGATGGCTGGGGCCGCCAACGCCGTCCGAGGTGCCACCGCAGATCCCGAAGAACTCCTGTACATCATCAAAGACAGTGGCTGCACCGCTTTGGTAGTCGAAAACCTGGCATTACTCAAAAAACTGCAACACCGTCTCCCGGATTTGCCCATTCAACTCGTCGTCCTTCTCTCCGACGAAGAACCAGAAACCAGCCCAACTCTAAACACAGTCAAATTTTCCCAAGTGATGACCACAGGGGCAAACCGCCCCCTCAAACCCACCAACCACAGCCAGCAAACCCTCGCCACCCTCCTCTACACCAGCGGCACTACCGGCAAACCCAAAGGTGTGATGCTTACTCACAGCAACCTGCTACATCAAATCACCACTTTCGGCACAATTCTTCAGCCAGAAGCCGGCGAAGGTGTTCTCAGTATTCTCCCCAGTTGGCACGCCTACGAACGCACTGTCGAATATTTCATGCTTTCTCAAGGATGCACGCAAATTTACACCAGTATTCGCTATTTCAAACAAGATTTTAAGACTTACAAACCCCAGTACATGGTGAGCGTTCCGCGCATCTGGGAATCGATTTACGAGGCTGTACAAAAGCAATTTCGGGAACAGCCAGCCAACAAACAAAAATTGGTTAACTTTTTGCTATCTGCTAGCCAACAATATATAGAAGCCCGCCGTATTTTCCAAGGATTGACTCTTAGTTTAAAACCTGCTTCATCGTCCGAAAAACTGGTCGCTCGCATCAAAAGCATACTGTTGTCACCCATTCACGCCGTCGCCGAAAAACTGGTTTACCAAAAAGTTCGGGAAGCTACGGGAGGACGTTTCAAATGGGCAATTAGTGGCGGTGGTTCTTTGGCCACGCACTTGGATAATTTCTTTGAAATCTCGAATATCGGTTTGTTAGTCGGATACGGTTTAACCGAAACTTCGCCGGTGTTAACGGTGCGTCGCGCTTGGCACAATCTCAAGGGTTCGGCGGGTCAGCCGATCGCCCATACGGAAATTAAAATAGTCGATCCTGATACTAGACAACAACTGTCGATCGGTCAACGTGGCTTAGTCTTGGCGCGCGGGCCGCAAATTATGGCAGGTTATTATCTTAATCCTGAAGCGACTGCAAAGGCGATCGACCCCGAAGGCTGGTTTGATACGGGCGATTTGGGCTGGTTGACACCGGGTAACGATTTAATCTTAACCGGGCGGGCAAAAGATACGATCGTCCTGACTAACGGCGAAAATATCGAACCTCAGCCGATCGAAGATGCTTGCATCCGCAGCGTCTACATCGACCAAATTATGCTAGTCGGTCAAGATCAGAAATCTGTGGGAGCACTAATTGTACCCAATCCAGAAGCCGTGGAGAAATGGACCGAAACTCAAAATCCTCCAATACACGAAATTGACTGGAATAGCAAGACAATTCAAGACTTATTTCGCCAAGAATTGAACCGAGAGGTGCAAAATCGCCCTGGATACCGCGCGGACGATCGAATTGCCACGTTCCGGTTGATTTTGGAACCATTTTCGATGGACAATGGAATGTTGACTCAAACCCTGAAAATTAAGCGTCCGGTTGTGACCGAACACTACCGCGATATGATTGACGGGATGTTTTGAAGATATTCTCAGGGCATCCAGAATCGGGACAAGCGACAGGGAATTGAAAAATGGGATAGGCTGACAGCCAATAGCTTTTCAATAATTAGCAACTGGCAGTTAGTCACATCCAACTCCCAATTCCCAAGTAACAAGTAACAAGTAACAAGTAACAAGTTTATGCAACCACCATTAGAATTGAAGCGATCGATTAACGTTAAAGTCGTCGTTACTCCTCGCTGGAAAGAAGAAGCTCAACAGCAACTCCAAGCCCAAATCAATCAAACAGATTCTCAGCTACAAGAGCTAGAAATGCAAGGGAAGCGCATGATTGCAGAAATCCAAAAGCAAAACCTGCAACCACCAGGCCCACAAGTAATGCAGCAAATAGACAATATTCAAGGGCAGGTGAATCAAGAGAAAAGCAAACTGCTAGAACAAAAAAATCAAAGTCTGCAACAGCTCCAACAAGTGCAGGTACTAGACCTCGAACAAGAAGTGAGTCAAGGTCAAATTGACGGCACTTTCACTGTAGGCGTCGGAGAAAACTTGATACAAAAAATGCAAGTAGAAGTTCTGCTCCGCGACGGCATAGTCGAAGAAATTCGAGGTGATATTTAGAAATTGGTAATGGGTAATGGGGAATGGGGAATGGGGAATGGGGAATGGGTAATTGGTCAGTTATTTTGAGTCAATAGTCATATATCTTCGGACTATTAACTCAAAATAATCATGAATTGCCGATATTCCCAATTCCCAATTCTCAATTCCCCAATTCCCAATTCCCAATTCCCCAATTCCCCAATTCCCCAATTCCCCAATTCCCAATTCCCAAATACCTATTAGTAACTCAAAAGGACTTTTTACAAATGATTCGTGAAGTTTTCATGCCAGCCTTAAGTTCTACCATGACAGAAGGCAAAATTGTTTCCTGGGTAAAATCTGCTGGGGACAAAGTAGAAAAAGGCGAAACCGTAGTAGTAGTTGAATCCGACAAAGCCGACATGGATGTCGAGTCTTTCTACGAAGGCTATTTAGCAATAATTATAGTGCCAGCAGGGGAAGTTGCTCCGGTGGGGGCTGCGATCGCCCTGGTAGCAGAAACCGAAGCCGAAATCGCCGAAGCTCAAAAACAAGGATCTGCCGCCCCAGCCGCCGCCCCCGCTCCCAGCCCCGCTCCTGTCAACTCAGCCACAGCATCAGGGGGTTTGCAGCAAAACGTCAGTCGCCAAAATGGCCGCAGCGTCGTTTCTCCCCGCGCTCGCAAGTTGGCCAAAGAACTTAAGGTAGATCTGAATACTATCAAAGGAAGTGGCCCCCACGGCCGGATTGTCGCAGAGGATGTCGAAGCCGCCGCAGGTAAAACTCAGCCCGCACCGGTGCAGCAACTGGTGACAGTCCCCGCAGCAGCCCCACAAGCAGCACCAGCACCAGCACCCGCAGCAGCTAAGCCCGTACCGGCACAACCCCTTCCAGCAATGGCGATGACGGGCCAAACAGTGCCAATGAATGCGTTGCAAAATGCCGTTGTGCGTAACATGGCGGTAAGTTTGAGCGTGCCCTGTTTCCGTGTCGGCTATACAATTACTACTGATAATCTGGACAAACTCTACAAACAAATCAAGCCGAAAGGTGTCACAATGACTGCTCTGCTGGCGAAGGCTGTAGCAGTAACTTTACAAAAACATCCTCTGTTGAATGCTTGTTATGTGGAGTCAGCTATTCAATATCGGGCTGATATTAATGTGGCTGTGGCTGTGGCGATGGAAGGTGGCGGTTTGATTACGCCGGTATTGCAAAATGCCGATCGCCTGGATATCTATTCCCTGTCTCGCACTTGGAAGGATTTAGTCGATCGCGCCCGCACGAAACAGTTGAAGCCTGATGAGTATAGCACGGGTACTTTCACTCTTTCCAATTTGGGAATGTTTGGAGTAGATAAGTTTGATGCTATCTTACCACCGAATCAAGGATCGATTTTGGCGATCGGTGCTTCGCGGCCGCAAGTAGTGGCGAATGAAGAAGGTTTGATGGGAGTGAAGCGGCAAATGCAGGTGAATATTACTTGCGATCACCGAGTAATTTACGGTGCTGATGCTGCGTCTTTCTTGCAAGATTTAGCGAAATTGATTGAGACAAATCCTCAATCTTTGACTCTTTAATTAGTTAACTGTTGGCCGTTGACAGTTGACTGTTGACGGTTGACGGTTAATTATGGTCAGCAAACAGTGAACAGTTAACCGTCAACCGTCAACCATCATTCCGATACAACAGGAATTGATATAACTTATATTCATTGGTCATTAATCAATTGTTTGCTATTAATTGTTTAAGGGAGTTAATAGGGAAAGCCTCCAACAGCTACGAGTTTATCAATTAGCTGAAAAATTATCAAACGAAATATGATTTATTGTTAAAAACAGGGACAACTTTGCGAAGGATACGATGGGCCAACCAATAGTGCGATCGGCTGATAGTTTTGGTGCTAATATTGCCGAAGGACAGGGACGCTATAGCTATCAAGATAATCAGCGTTTTGTGAAAATCGCTCTTGAGTTCATTAAACGAAACAAGACATTGGTTGAGACTTGACGGATCTCGCAATCTTTTGACTCAATAACAGATCGATCGACTGCATCCGTTATTAGATGAACTTTCACCAAAACTTAATGCCTATCTTAACTCATTAAAACAAAAACCCAAAGGTTAATAATCAACCCTCAACCCTCAACAGTCAACCGTTAACAGTTAACAGTTGACTGTTAACCGTTAACCACCAACCGTCAACTAATTACTCGATCGCACTGTCAACACTTGCGGCGGCGTAGCATCCGGCGGATACAAGAAATCTACCTGCACCAAACGCCTTTCCCCCGCTTTCATATTCACATTCACCAAAGGTTCACCCTGCTGTCCCCGGCGTTGCACAATATGAATGTAGCGCGTCAAAGTCTTCCCCCCATCATCCTTAAACATTACCCGCACCGTACCTCGGAAAAATATGCGATTTTCAGGAGGATCGTAAAACATCAATCCCCCCGATTCTTTATTTGCCTTAATCGGTGTTTGCATCTTAATACTCACAGATTGGGAATCGCGAGATTTGTTGTAAAGCGGAAAACTCAAACTGTATTGAATCCCGTAATTACCGTGAGCAAAATAAGCAGTATCGGGATAGCGAGCTAACATTTTAGCACTTTGAATTTGACCAGTTCCAAAAGTACCAGTATCGGTAGTGCTCAAGGCATAGGAAAATTCTTCGCCGCGTTTGGGAATAGTTAAATAATCGGTTCTTGAACTGTCAGTAATTTTAGCTTGCCATTGGGAGCCTTCAGCCACTCCCGCTACACGCCCGTAAATTTTTTGCTCAGGATTTGAGCCGAACGCACTTGGTGTTAAATCTCTCGGCCCTGCTAAACCTTTGGTATTTAAAATATTTTCCCACTGTTCCAAAGTCGGATATTGTTCGACTCCTTCCTTAGTTTTGGGAGCAAACATCGCTAAACTAGCGATATAAACCGAGTTGCTGCTCGACATTCGCATCAAGGTCGATCGACCATTAGAAGAAGGCGTAACATTCCCTACAGGTATCGGCAAATTCATCAGCATTCGGCTCTGATTGCCCGGTATTTCGATCGCAGCCGGCAAAATGCCTTGTCTGTGCCCCCGCAACACATCGCTCGTCAGACGACTGCCAGGCCCCGCAAACACAGTGCCGAATCGATTTTCTAAATAGGAAGGCAAATCGACAAACAAAGCATCGGGTCGAGTTAAGTAACTCGCTCCTTGTAATATTTTTAAAGTGACAGGTTCCGAGTTGGGATTGTGAACAATTATGCCTTGAAATAAAGTGCGAGTTTGTGAGCGATTTGCGGCCTTTGCGATGTGGTGAGCAAAGATATCAAATCTGCCTTTGAAGGGAAAGTTTAAATGAGCCGAAGGTACTTCTTTTGATTCTTGCGGAAATGTGGAGAGCAAAATGCCTTCGGTTTGCACAACTTCTGGGCTGTTGCTGTTGAACACCGGGATGTTGTCGAGTTGTCCTGGCAAAACGCGCACTTGCTGAGGCATTGTCACGGTTTTCAGCGGGCTGCTGCTTGGCTGTGGCGGCAAATCCAGTTCGTTTTCGGGTACGGGGACTTCTGGCTGGATGAGCAGTTGCTGTCGGGCGGGGGGTGCGGCGATGGTTTGAGCGAGGGGGAAAATTGGCAGAAACATTGCTGTAGGCGCGTTTAACTGAACTTGCATTGATATTTGGTCGATCTTGTTTGAGAGCTCCGCTAACGGGCGATCGACACAAAACTTTACCACAAGTTGGGAATATGTTCAGGGAATTTTGGGATTATACGCTTTCAGGGCATCGGGTATCGGGCATCGGGTATTGGGCATTGGTTAGTTGTTAGTTATGATTTTTTGGTAATAATAACGAATAATGAATAACCAATAACCAATAACCAATAACCAATAACCCTTCGACTTCGCTCAGGGTGCGGCCAATAACCAATGACAATAATTTTAACTAACGACGACGGCATAGATGCTCCCGGCATTCAGGCGCTTTTGCAAGCCGTCAGCGGCAAGACTATTATGGTAGCCCCTAAAGGACAATGGTCTGGTTGTGGACATCAGGTGACGGCTCACAGTCCGATTCATGTCGATCGGCGATCGTCCATCGAATATGCTGTAGGAGGAACACCGGCAGACTGTGTACGCATTGCTCTCAATCACATTTGTCCAAAACCAGATTTGGTACTTTCGGGGATTAATGCGGGTGGCAATTTGGGCGTTGACGTGTACATTTCTGGTACTGTGGCGGCGGTGCGGGAAGCGGCGATGCACGGGATTCCGGGCGTGGCGATTTCCCACTGGATTAAACAGCCTTGGGAAATAGATTGGGAAATCGCGACTCGTTGGACATCACTGGTATTGGCGGATTTGCTGAATCGCGAACAAAAGTCTGGCTGTTTTTGGAATGTAAATTTGCCGCATTTAGCACCGGGAAGTGCGGAACCGGAAATTGTGTTTTGTCGCCCTTCCACTCAGCCTTTACCACTGGTATATCGGCAAGAGGGAGAATACTTTCATTATGCAGGAGAATACGGTAAGCGCGATCGGGCTTTGGGAAGTGATGTTGATGTTTGTTTTGGCGGTAATATTGCGGTGACAGAGATATCGCTTTGAGCAATTTTGGAGAGTTATTTTGGGGAAAAATATATAGCGATATTTGTATCAATTCCTGTTGCAACGACCTATGACATAGAGGAGACAGCAGTGCCGTTTCCCTACCCCGATTAATTGTAGGGAAATGGCACGTGCAGTCTCCTAATCTCGGTTAATAATTCCGATGCAACAGGAAACGATATTACTAAGGCTTTGACTGTCTACTTGCGGCCTTCTGTGCCACCATAATTATTTTTGTTGTCGTCCTTCGGCTTAGCAACACCATCAGGCTGTTTCTTTGGCTTTTTGACTTCTTTGTTGCTTTTTCTTTCTTTTGACATAATATTTCCTCAATTTTGACTAATCATAACACAGTTAATAATCAACTGTTCTTACCCAATTAATTTAGCGACTCGCAAAGCAGATGTAATCGCTCCTTCGTGCAAACCATCGCCCAAATAAGCTCCCACATGATAAGTGTTGTTTTCCCCATTAGTCTCGATAATTTCATCTCGATATCGGAAAGATTCAACTGTATATAACGGCGTGTGATGTTTCTGAATGTGAATAATTTGCTCTTTGGCAATCAATTCATCCAGGTGAAAAGCTAAACTGTATTCTCGCGCTGATGAGATGCCACAAAGCTGATTCAAGCTCGCATTATAGCCCCATCCCTTGTCTGTCTCGAAAAAATCAAATTCTGATAACTTGCGGATGCCATAGCGATCGTACATTGATGTATCCGAATGCAGCACCGTTGTGGCATAATTAGCTTTCCACGCTGAAAATCGCTTAGTCTCAGCATCCGTCGGATCGGACAACAGCTCCATTACTCGATCGGGAGGCGCAGCAAACACAACCTTATCAAATTCCTGAATCTCCCCATCAGTAAGCACAATTTTTACCCCATCAGCACCTCTGAAAATACTGCCAATCTCCACATTTGTCAAAATTTTACCCCGAAAGTGATGTAAAATCTTTTCAATGTAAGAATACACCCCGCCTTTAATCCTTACCCAGCTAACCAAGGCGTATTCCCGCAGCATAGGAATCGCCAATTGGGCCGGAAAGTTGTCAATTATTTCAAAAGGTATCGAGTAGCTATACATCGTCAGCAACTTCAGCCAAGTATTACGAGCAGACGAACTTTTTAATGTCTCAGATAGTGGATGATCGTGGAAATCATGCGTTTGAGAAAATCTCATCTTTATCATGAATCCAGCGGAACGAGCATAGAGAGCATCGAGCCGCAAATATTCGATCAGGCGTTGAATTCCGGTGAAGTTTTTCTGAATAGCGACTTTTGATAAAAAGTGGCGGCCATCTTTAAAAAATAGAGCAGAACCAATATCCACAGGCTCTAATTCAACTCCTAGCTCTTGCATAAGAGCGGCGAAATTATAAAACAGAGTCGGAAATTCTAGCACCCCATTTTCTAATATCTCATTGCACTCAGATTGATTGGGTACAACATTTTTATTTAGTGTCCGAATGTGTCCGCCTAAAATTGGTTGTTTTTCAAACACAGTAACGTGATGTTTCTGTTTGTCGAGCCAGTAGGCTGTCGCCATTCCACTAGCTCCGCCCCCAACAATTGCAATTTTCATGGTTCTCTCCTAAATTGATAGAAAGAAGTTCGGCAACGGATTTTGTAACGGATGTAACGGATGAATTTTCTCGTTCCCAGGTAGAACCTGGGAACGCATTACTAGAGGCTCTGCCTCGTATTTTAAAGAGGAGGCAGAGCCTCCGGGAATTCATTCCTTGGCAGAGCCAAGGAACGAGAGAAACGAGAGAATTAGAAATGAATGAGCCAAGGAACGAGAAATTAGCCTCAACCTAAAATCGCATCACCAGATAAACGTTGATACAAAAGTGCTCCTGTCCAAAATGTCGGCGCAAAGCCTGGATAGCCCGATGAGGCATTGCAAAAATAGAAATTGTTGAGGGAAGTTTCGTGATTTAGCCGATCGACTCCCATGTTGCGCGGCGTTAGACTAGAACCGTAGGAATTGCCGTTCGGACACCAACAGAAGCGCTCGTTAGTGGTGGGACTTCCGGTAATATGAAACACCATGTGTTTGCGGAAATTCGGAACATAGTGTTTTTCAACTACGTCTAAAATTGAATCCAAAATCTCTTGTTTCTTCTGACGATAAGCTTTGCGGTCACTCTCCCAAAGTTGCTTAAAATAGGCATAATTAGCAACAGTCAGAAATTCCACAATTTGACAATCTTCTGGACAATCCCCCCGCGCTTCGGTCAGTAAAGTTGGCGTTGTAATCGCAAAACTCGGATGAGAAAAATCATTTTTGTTATACATTTGAGCAAAAGATTCATTCAAATCCAGGTGTTCTGAATGAAACGTATTCCACTTGCCAAATCCATAATCTCGGAGATCGATATCTTTGACAACACAGTACACCATGTAGTTAGATGCAGAATATTCATAGTTGAGTTTTCGACGCACTTTTTTAGAGAATAGTTCCTCCCCAATCATCTTCGCCGCTCTTTTGGGATCGAGGTTGCAAATCACCGTATCGCCCGTAAATTCATGGGTTTGATGCGTGGTCAAATCCATCGCTTCAACTCCCGTTACAGTTCTGTTTGTCACTCTAAAATTCGTGACTTCATGATTTAGTAGAACTTTCCCCCCATTGGATTCAATGACTTTAACTAAGGAATTGATCACATCTTCAAAGTGCTGTGTCGGGTAAAATGCACCTTCTTGATAACCTCTAAACAAGGCAATCCAACCATAGAAAGAAAGCTGATTGGGAGGTAGCAAAAAGTCCGGCCATTGCAGGGCTAATAGAGTCTGGGCTGCTTGCGGGAGTTGGAACTTATCGAAAACATCCTGAAGCGTGCTATTGAGGTGTTGGATGGCACAGAATACGTCACCGAAATTTTTGAGCAATTCAATTGGTTTGACGGGAGGAGCGAGTTTTCTGAGTCCCGCGCCAGTTTGCTCGACTTCGTTGACGAATTTGCGAATGTTGTCGCCTGCTTCGGGAAACAGCGCCGACAATCTGCGGATCAATTCCTCTGGTTCCGAGGGAATATCTAAGGCGTACCCAGGCATTCTCATGTGGTCAAAGCCATTCGGATCGTACCGCTCAAAGGTGACTTCTCGATCGAGACCGAGTTTTTTGAGAACTCGATTAACTGTATGTCCTTCGCCGCAGTCCCAAACGTAGTGAAATTGGGCATTAAACGTATATTTTTTGGCCATCGTAAAGGTATGACCAAAGCCTCCGGGGTGTTCGTGAGCTTCGAGGATGTGTACGGTTTTGCCTGAGTTGGCCATCAAGGCTCCGAAAACCAGTGCTGACAAACCACTGCCGACGATGAGGTAATCTGTTTTCATGGAGTGTTTCCTCGATCGAGTGAATCGGGCGATCGTTATCCGTCTAAACTAACTCTAAATTCTGAGAAAAGTGTGAAGTGCAGCAACAGTATTGCTGAGCGTGCTAGCTCAAACATTGTATTAAAGCGTGGTTCCGGTTGCTATTAAAATTAATTAAGCTTTTCTGTATGAAGTTTATAGCTTGTGGGGCGACCAGAAAAGCTCGCCCCACAAGAGAAAAAAACCGATTTTTTACCTTTGTACGTAAGTCTTAAGGTATATACTCATCTACCTAATTAGGAGTAGATTGATTAGATGTGCGATCGCTTATTGGTGTGGCACGATCACATCAAAAAAAGCTTCTTCCAAATCGTAACCAAACATCTGTGACATCGCCATCAACTTCGATTTACTAGGAATTCCCTGCTGATTCAACCAATCAGTCAACACGAATATTTTGCTCATTAAGAACATTTCCAAAGCTTCAGGATTGTATTGAATTCCTTCACTGCGGTGAAACTGGTGCGGCACCAACATCGCCGCATAGCGGGCTAATTCCCCCACTTTCCAATCCAGCAAAAACGGCAGCCAAGGGTAACAAGCATCCAAGCGAATAAACCACAGGCGTACTTCTGGGAGTTCAGAAATTTCTCGCGGATCAGACTCTTCGCGCGGATACTCTATTTCAAATTGTAGCTGCTGTTCGTTTTGGGCGATCGTCCCTGATGCCAGCCACTCTTCAATCACAGTCTGCACTGGGGACAAATCTAAGCTGTTTATGCGATCGGCATTTATCGCTATCATAATACTCATAAAAAGTCAACCATTTAGCAGTAAGTTACTATCTATAATATAGCCGAATTCAGGAGTCAGGAGTCAGGAGTCAAGAGTATAATTATTAACTATTAAGGGTAGAAGCAATTATCAATATCCTAATCGTCTTGGCGACTGCTATACCAATGCCCAATTCCCAATTCCCTGTTTGGCCGATTCCCCATGGCCGATTCGCAATTACCCATTTTTACCAAACTTGCTATCCTGCAAAGAATTGCCAATCCCCTGGATAATTCCCCGCCCGATCAAACCAATTCCCCGCCCAATTACCTGAGTCAAAACGAAAACAACAGCAGTACCCAATAGCGAAATAACCGCGCGAACTCTAGGTGCGATCGCATCCCTGGATTCCAGCACCAACGTCAAGGCCAACTGCCACCCCGAAAGCTGTGCTAGCTCCCGATTTCTTGGAGCATAAATAGCAATTCTCTGAATTCCCTTATCGCCCAAAACATAGAGCCAAAACCTGCTTTCAAAAATAGCTTTCGGTTCCACAAAATAGCTATTCCAGCGATATTTCCACGATAAATTATTCCTAAACCGCTCAATTTCTCGCGTTGAAATCAACTTGCCATCGTAAAAGCCTTGCTTTATTTCCTCAACATAAGCAAAATTATTTAATAGAGGCTGCACTACTCCGCTAGCGACTTGAATTGCCAAATTTTCTAACAAAGCTTCAGCTCGCTGCATCGCTTGCGGGCTGCCAGCCACACAAGAAATATTGTCAACTATTAGCGGAATTTCAAATAGTAAATGTCCAAAAAATTCAACTGTCATCGGAATTTTGTCAAGGATTTGTGAGGCAACTGCTGTTTCATCTGCCAGCAGCACTGGTACAACTTCTAACCTGTTTCCTGCCACGGAAATTTGCTCTTGACTTTCCGTCAATTTTAAGGTTGGTTGACTACTGTCAAAAATCCGAGATTCTTCGGTTTGCACCGTATAGTATCTGCCAAAAAAATCTATGATTGTCGCCTCCCACAAATCCCGCAGAATAGCAGGCATTTTTTCCGGCAATTGAGTTGGCTGCACTTGCGCCAAGCGCAATTCTTCCAGCAAATCCTGTAACTTCCGCAGGATCGAATTCAGCAATTCGAGCTTTTTGGTCGATCGCAAAATATCGATTTCCAAAGGCACGCCAGTCAAATTCACCAAATCAAACTGCAATTTAGCTGTCACCGATTCAAACAAGCTCCCTTGCCAATCAGTTGCAACAGCCTCATATTCACCGGAAACTCCGGAATTCGCTACTGCCAATTCAGAACGATTTAATACCCTTTTTTCTCTTCCCTCGGACTTTACCCCCTTGGGGGGGGTAGGGGGGGGTTGACCTCTTCCTTCTTCCCTCTTCCTTTTTTCTGGCAATAACTGACTGACAATCCAGCGAGCGGCCAGCAATTCTCGGCGGTGTCCGCTAAGTACAACTCCATCTAAAATAGAGGGCAAATCTCTCGGATCTGCCGCTCTAACAAGAAGCAATTCAGCTTTAACAACCGCCAAAGCTGCATCTATTTCGCGCATTCCAGACAGACAAAAATAAGCAAGAATTTTTTGGTGTACGGGCGTATGAACTGTCGGATAATCAGCATTCTCCTCTACACTTGCTGCGGAGTTTTCTACTGTTTCAACCACCGCTACATTTAGTTCTATTTCGGAGTTGGCTGCTACATCTGTCAGCCAATAATTACCGCCCGATGCCACCGCGCGAATAGCTTCTATTGTCAGGGAAATATCTCTATTTTTAGGACAATAGCCATTCGCGCCGGCAGCCTGTATCTGCGCCAACAGCTCCGGTGTCACGGGCCCGCCTAGCAGCAACAGCGGTACGTTCGGGTACAAATTTTTGAGTTGGCGACAAACTGCCAGCGCGTCCATTTGGCCCGTAGCTTGCGGGGCTCCCAGCCATCGCACATTTACCATCTCAACAGCCAAAATTAACAAATCTGCGGGCTTCTTGGCTCTTTCAGGGTCGATCGAGCGAGCTTCTAGAACCCGCAAAGCCTCGGTTGCGGTCGAAACCTCTTCGACAACTTGCAAGTCTGGATACTGCTCGATCGCGACTCGCAGCCCCAGCCGGAAAATAGGGTCGCTATCGATCGACAGTAGTTGGAAATTACTCACTCGATTTTAAATTTGAGATTTGAGAGGTCGATCGTGCGAAAACCCAATTACTCGGGGATCAAATTAGCATCAGGAGGCCCAGCCGGTTGAGGAATCGAAGGTGGCGCAGGTTCCGGAGCCGGAGCCGGAGCCGGAGCTGGAGCCTCTTGTCTCGCGGGCGGATAGTAAGGTGCCTCTTGTCTCGCGGGCGGATAGTAAGGTTCCGGCTCCCTTGCGGGCGGATAGTAACGTTCCGGCTCTCTCGCGGGCGGATAGTAAGGCTCCGGAGCCGGAGCCGGGGCCTCTTGTCTCGCGGGCGGATAGTAAGGCTCCGGAGCCGGCGCGTACTCCTCCTGTCGCGGAGCCGGTGCGTACTCCTCCTGTCGCGGAGCCGGCGCGTACTCTTCCTGTGGCGGAGCCGGCGCATAATCCTGAGCCGGGGCTGGCGCGGATTCCCGAGCCTGTTCAACCGGCGGCGGTGCTGTGTTAGCTCTGAGTTCAGCACTCCAGCGCCTGATCGCACCTGCCGCCTCTGAATGCAGCGCCCTACCGTAACCGATTTGGGAAGCCATATCGATCGCCGATCCTAGACTACCCTGAGAGGCCAATTCAGCAGCTCGATCCAGAATCGGTCGATCGCGAGCAACTTGCAGTTCGCTCACCCACTGATAGACATTATCCTGAGCCTTGGCGTACAGAGTCCTACCGCTCTTAATTTCCGAAGCTTTCTCAATCGCGGCGCTAAGTTTTCCTTGCTTCGCCAGGGCGATAGATTCATCCAAAAAAGGTTGATCTTGAATAACTTCTATGCGTTTCGTCCACTGAGCTAAGAGAGTTTGCGCCTCTACCCTGCGGGGACGATTTTGAGAGATTAGAAGTACCTGGCCGATACCACCCTTCAGCCCTTCCACCGTTCCTGTTTCTGCCAACTGCTTCGCCAAGTTGACAAAAGATTGGTCTTCGATCCGCTGAATTTCCCGGCGCCAAGTAGCCACCAAAGTTTGAGCATGGACGCGGCGCGGCTGTTTGGGGCCGATGGTTTGCGCTTGCTCGATCGCGATCCCAAACGCCCCTACCTGACCGAAACTAGCGATCGTACTCGCCACTTGCAAACGTAGCAAATCTTGAAACTGCACCTGCAAACTTTCAATTTGAACTTGAGCCTGCTTGTACAGAGGGCGGCCCGGAGCAATTTGGCTAGCAGCCCCCCGTCCTTCCAGCAACGTAAAAATGTGTTGCGCCAGCGGAGTTGAGATCGACTGGTTCCACATCACCGCCTGAGCTCTACCCAACTGCATCAAATCTTGAGCTTCTGCAAACAGTGGCGAATCCTGTGGCACCACCGAAGCAGCCTCGATCGCCCCCGGGAGGTCTTTCGCCCCCAACCGCTTAGTCGCCATTGCCAGCAAACTCCGGCTCCAGCCCTCAATTTCTTTCTCAGCTTTAGCCCGGGCAAAAAGCTGTGGGTCTATTTTGCGAGCCAGGACGATCGCCTCAGCGAACTTTTGCGGAGTTCCGTCCTTCGCCAACTCTCTAGCCTCTTCCAAGCGCTGCCAGCCGTTTCTCTCCAAAGAAATCTGCTGGATCAGCTCGTTATAGCGCTTCTGACTCCAGAAAACATTTTCCAGCTTAAACAAAGCTTGAGCGTAATCCCATGCCTTCCTTAAATCCTCAGTTTTCAAAGCTGTTAGGGCTGTATCGTAGAGTTTTTGGCCCTCCTGCCAATTTTTTTCCCAAGCAGTAACAGCATCCTGTACCTCTGGGTAAGACGGACTGGTTTTCGGAATTTTCGCCACAATCTCCAGAGCGCCCTTCAAATCGCCCGCCTCAATTTTTGCCTTGGCAAATCCCAGAATCGCTTTCGACCAGTCCCCGATCAACTGTTGACCCTGGGAATATAACGGGTGTTCTTTCGGCCAAGCCTGCACCATTGCCACTGCCGATTCTATCTGTTCTAGCTTGCCTGACTTAGCTGCTTGTTGAGCGCAGTAAAGTCGCTCTCCGTCTGCCGCCAGCGGTGAAAGTTGCTGGCAATTCGGCGGCGGGGGCATCGTCAGCAGCCACAGAAATGCAGCGGCACCGGTTACTCCAAATCCCACCAGGAGACTCAGCCAGATTAGCTGCCACTGCCAAAAAGTTCTTTTGCCCTCAGTCGGCGACGCCATTACTGAGGAACTCGCATCGCCTGTCACCTCTACACTCAACTGTGCAGTGGGTTTCGGGGATGGGTTGTATTGCGGTGGTGTGCGGAATTGGTCAGATTGTCGTCTCGCCATTACTTCAGTTTGTCCTGTAATGCGCTTTCCCTAACACCCCCACACCAAATCATAAAACACTCGGTAAGTGGGAAACTCAGAGTCTTTAGACCTGAGAGGAAAACGACTCGGTGGTTTCAACCGCCTTGAATCCCCTTTCGGGGTTAGAGGGGTATGGTTGCCCCTCTAGGTCGATATGGTTGTCTCGCAATCCCTTTCGGGTAATGTTCGCTTGTCGGTCAATGTTATGAGAGCTTGTTAGGCCAGCAGCACTGACGAGAGTGACTTTAAGACTGTTTAACTACAAGCGACAGAGCGGAAAACTAGCGTCGCATTCAAGGAGTGTCGTGACTCAAATAACGTAGTCAGTTAAGACTTAGGCCCGTCAGAACAGCTTGCAAGAAATTGCAAGCTCAGTGGCTAAAGCCCTGAGTTCCTGACAGATTGTGATGTCGGCTTCTGACTCTTGTTAAGGAGATCGAGAACTTCCTTCAAGGTACTGGCAATTTTTCCCTCTACGGCGTTTTATAGTGAGGTTCGTGTCCAGCCCCACTGGTTGCTTCCTTTGCATTTTCGACTCCGGGAGCACGTAAATCATACCAGTTATCAAACAATTATTCACAGCTTGCGGAGGCACTTTAGCAAAAAAACAGCACGAAGCCCCCATCAGTCGATTTGGGATTTGAAATTTGATATAGTTCCGGTTGCATCGGAATTATTAGCCGAAATTAGGACACGGCACTGCCGTGTCCCTACAATTAATCGTGGTAGGGGCACGGCACTGCCGTGTCCTCTATATTCCGGTGCAACATTATTCCGGTGCAACCGGAATTGATATGATTTGTTGGGTTGAATTGTGAAGTTTATTCCCGATCGCCCAACTTTTGATCGAGCTTCAGTCTTCTCTACTATCGCGAATTTCCGCAGGCGATCGCCAAAAGCCCGTTAGCGAAGCCCGCCCCTACGGGGGCTGCGCCAACGAAGAGGATCGACCGCAGCTAGATACTTAAATCATTTTATACCACTGAGCCATCGAGCAAAAACATCAGTTTGGCTGACAGCAGCGGATGCTAAATTGTTTGTGAAGCCTTTGAGGTATCGCTGGCACTCAATGCTTCCGTGCCAGACACGGGCGATCTATATCCGTAGAAATCTATCCGGTAGTCTACAATTCTGACACCGGTTTGCTGTTGAATTTGTTCGATCAACTCGATCGGCAGTTCCACATGAACGTCGAGAATCTGAGCCGTATCCAGACAGTTGACGTGAGAGTGAGAGTCGCTGACATTCCCGTACAAGCGTCCCTCCGATCGTTCTATGCACTCAATAATCCCTTCTCTCGAAAGGGCTTCTAGATTTTGATAAACCGAAGTATGCCCGATCGAATACGCTTGTCGGTTCAGGCGATCGTAAATTTCGCGAGCCGAGAGGTGTTCTTTTGCATCCCACAAAAGTTCTAGAATAAATCGACGCTGGCGGCTCAAGCGCATTCCCATCGCCTGACAGCGGTTTAAAGCATCTTCTAATGAACGAATTGGTTTCACAGCTACCGCCTTCTAAAGCCTGCTCGATTTTGCATTCTGGTACAATGTTGCACGCCGATATATCCACTAATTCTAACGCAGGGTTGCCGAACAGTAGAAGGTAGAGGGCAAAAATCTCCAATCCGTGAATTTGTTTCCAGTTGCGACATTAGCTTCGGTGTTCCGCACCAGAGAATTCTCCTTCTCAAAAATATTGCTTTGACTGTATCTTCTACTGCAACAAGTCCTAGGAAGAGGATTTAATGGCGTGAACCAGTAACTTAGCGATTTCCGAGAGTTGCTTTTTGTTGAAGGTTTTGAGCAAAAGCCTTACCACGGCCTTTGGTTCGGCAGGAAGTGCTACTTGCTTCGACACTGCTGCGGTCGCTGCTGGGGCGCTTGCCTCTGCTGGTTTTGGGCTTGCTGCCAACAGTAGCAAATTTTTACTAGGAGCGATCGTCTTGGCTTTCCCCCCTTGCACCAAATCTCCAGCATCCTTGAGTTCTTTGATAATCAGCGGAGCTAAGACTTTATAAGAGTTTTTGGGATTAACGATCGCCCCTCTAGCAGTTTTAACTAAATTTTGCCAAGTCTCAATTTTACCTCCCAACTTATAGATCCGAACGCACACAGCCGTCAACTCAGAGCGACTAGCAGCCGATTCTTTCTGCTTGAAAACTTGCAACATCTCTTTAAGTAAAGCCATCACCTCAACAGCAAAACTCGCCGGCACAGCGCCCGCTGTTTGAGCTACCCCGGGCGCACGAGAGCCAGCAGCAACCGCCAGAACTTTGCCCGACGCCAAGTTGTTGAGGTGAGTTTCCAGTTGAGCAAAAACAGGCATCACCTGCTGCACGAGTTTTTCTCCCTCTTCATTCCTCAAGCCGAAAGGCCCCTCCAGTCGCCCCAGCAAGTCCTTCAGCGTATCAACTCCCTTTAAAAATAGGGATTCTGCCGTTTGGTCAACCTGCTTGACGGGCCCGTCCTTGAGCACCTTAAAACAATCTTCCAAGCGGTGAGCGGTTGTTTTAATACTATCTAAGCCGAGCATGGCCGCCCCTCCTTTTACCGAATGGGCGGCTCGAAACATCTCCTGGACGCTTTCGGGGTCTTTCATCGTGGACTTCAAGTCCACTAAACCATTTTCTAGAGTATCGAGGTGCTCCTTAGCCTCCTCTATAAACAAACGCATAATTCGGTCTTGCTGATCTGACACGACAGTCCTCCTAACAATCTGTGCACCCTCCAGAAAGCACCCTCTGCGCGGGAGGAAACGCGACTCCGGGCAAAAGTCGGAAGCTCCCATGCAAAACATTCTAGCCTGCCTCAGCTAGCAGACTCACAATACTGCTCTCGGGGCAGTCTCAGCTCTAAAACTGGTGCGGTGGAGATTTAGCCTAGAGTTCTGAGGGAGTATCTGGAGCAATTTCAATGCCCATTCCTTGTTGCATCATCTGCTGATCCGTAATCAAGTCGTTCAATTCCTTGACTTCGACGCCGATGTTTTGGCAAGCCTGTTTCAGTTCCCGCTCGAAAGTATTTAAGTCGCTCCCGTAGCCGCAAAGCTCTGCGGCTGTGGCGATTCCTTGTTGAGCGTTGGCTTTGGCGCAGTCGATCAATTCAATGCCTTTGAGCGGTTGGGAGGATGCCATAATGTCAAATCGTAATTGATCTTTATCCCACTGTACCCAGAAGGTTGAGGTCGATCGATCTATCGAAAGGCATGAAAAATCCTGTCTGTGCTGCGTGTTATATCAAATCCGCTCTTCATCGGAATGATATCAACGGAGGACACGGCACTGCCGTGTCCCTACAATTGATCGCGGTAGGGACACGGCACTGCCGTGTCCTCTATATTATTGCGGCGCAGCCGGAATTGATATTACCAATCCATACCTAATTTTGCGAATTTCTTGCCAACATGGCAGTAGTTAGGATTTTCTAACCGTTACAGTGCCTAAATTACACTAGATTACTGTGAAAAACGTTTCCCAATCTAAAATGCACTGGGTGTGGAGCGTCCGGCACCGCCTGTTTGTGTCTGTTCTGTTTGCTATGGCAGTTGCTGTTTTCCTGCCGCCTGACTATCTCCCCCTGACTCGGACGCTGTGTATTTGGAACGCGGGCGCGGTCAATTTCCTGATTTTGACTTGGATGCTGATGCTGCAAGGCACTCCCGAAATGATGCGCCACCACGCTCAGCAGTTGGATGCTGGCCGTTTAACAATCTTAAGCTCGATCGTGGGAGCAGCTTTTGCTAGCTTTTTAGCCATCTTCTTCCTACTGCGCGATACCAAAGGCTTGTCCCCGAATTTGCTATTTCTGCACTTGGGGCTTTCTGTTCTAACAATTGTTGGGTCTTGGATGCAGGTGCACACTATCTTTACCATGCACTATGCCCGCGGCTACTACGCCAACCGCAGCAAGCAAGACGGCACTTACTCCCAGGCGGGGGGTTTAGATTTTCCGGGCGACGAGGAACCAGATTACAAAGATTTTCTATATTTCTCCTTTGGAATTGGGATGACTTGTCAAGTTGCAGATGTGCAGATAACTTCTCGTTCCACGAGGTATCTCGTCCTGTTTCACAGCGTGCTATCGTTCTTTTTTAACACCGCTATTCTGGCGATGAGTGTCAATATTATTGCTGGATTGAATGGATAGAATTCAGTAGCAGATGCTGCATTTTTTTGTTAATGGGCGGGCGATCGATCTTATCTTAGGGGGATCGCTGCTTATTGTCGGAATTTCAGAGTTAGACACCAGCAAGTCAGGCTAATCACCGAAACTTGCATAATTCAATAAAAAATGTTACTCTAATGACGAGTTATACAGAAACCTCCCCCCTATCCATCTGATTTGGGGTATGGTTCGGCAACTTTCAGCCTAATAATGGTTGGGATTTGGTCAACCTAAATTTTGTGTAGTTAAAATTGATAACGTTATACTTGACTTAAACTTTGGCTATGAGCAATACAGAATCCTCAAATATCCAACTTGAACTAAGCTTGTTAAATAATGGGCTAGATTTTATTCTCAAGGGCATAGACGAGCTTTTTGATGATGAGTATGTCATGAGAGAGTATTCCAGTGCGGTTGATATTGGCACGAGTAGTTACAAGTATGGTGTTCTGAATCTTTTTTCTGGTTTTTTGCTACTTCTTAAAGCAAGGCTTTATCGTCATAGGCCAGAACTAATCTTCACAGGTAATCCAGAATATATAAGAAACAAAATTTCTTCAGGAGAAACTCCTAATACCGTCACTCTCAAGGATGCATTAAAAAATTTAAAAATTGGTCCTGGATTTGTATTTACCGAACAAAATTTAAAGTCAATTAGATATGTTCAAGATGTGAGAAATAAATTTGAGCATTACACAATCTAGGTTGACAAGGATGATGACAAGGATGAACTGTGGTCGAATCTATTAAAGTTTTTGGAGTTGATTGATAAGTTTCTTGTTGAGGAACTTCACATAAGTATTGAAGACTCACCGGAAGCCTTAGAACTTCAGGAAAAAATACACAAAATAGATTCAGTCTGGCAAAGAACTCAGAAAGAGCGTAGAAGCCAATTTGATTTGGATATAAAGGGTAGGCTTGAAGAATTTAATACCTCAAGAGACCAAGTTATGCAACAGTTAAAAACAGAGTCTTACTCTAGCAATGGGGCAGATTTATCGTTAGCAAATTGCCCAGATTGCTACGGGAAAACTATTATCACACACGGGTATTTTGAAGGCATATGTACTAATCCAGAGTGTGGTAGTGGTCACGCTTTAACAGAATGCTTGAGATGTGAAGAACTTACACCTGGTTATCCTTGGCAAGAAAAGTTTTGCGATTCTTGTTTAGGTTGGATAGATGAGCAATAGAGAAACAGTTTGAGAGTTGTGCGGGAGACAGACAACTTTCTTAACATATCTAAAATCTAATCATTCAAGTTGATTAGACTGCTTTCAACCGAATTATTGCCAACCATCATAGATACCTTGTAAAACCTGCTTTTTGCCTAAGTCCTCATGTTTGTTATCAAGTCAAATTCATTACGAGTATGATTTAACCACAAGTAAAAAAAGCAAGCAGTAAGCATAGAAAAAATTCCCCTAAACCAGAATATAATAATCGTGTCAAGAAGCAAATTATGGTTAACCAGTTTCGCGTCACCAAAGTTCCCAATAATAATGTTGAATCTGCTATTAATACGCTGGAAACCAAACCTAAAGAATTTGCTCTGTACCTTGACGAGTCTGGAAGTCCCAAACCCAGTCCCGATGACTCCTCTCCCTTCTTTGCAATGGGTGGCGTTTTGATTGAAAGGAGCAACGAAGCTATCATTAATAGTCTTCTAGTTGATTTCAAAAATCGCTGGAATATTTCTCAAGAAACACCATTACATGGCAATGAAATCCGCTCTCGAAAAAAACGCTTTGCTTGGCTAGGTAAACTGTCGGATTCAGAGCGAGAGCTTTTTATCGGAGACTTGACAAATACTATTATCAGTTGCCAGATCGTTGTTCACGCTTGTGTTGTCTCCCGCCAAGGCTACCTAAAACGCTACTTGGAAATCTACGGCGAAAATACTTGGGAAATGATGAAAAGTGCCTTTTCAATTGTAGTGGAACGTGCAGCCAAATATACTTCACTCAGAAACGGTACACTGATGGTCTATTTTGAAGCAGCAGGTAAAACAGAAGACAGACTACTTAAGCAATACTTTAATGAGTTGCGATCGCAAGGCAATCCTTTCGATCCCAACCGATCTAGTCAATACTCACCATTATCTAACACGGATTTTTCGAGACTGCTGCGCGGTATAGATAGCAAAACAAAAAATAACCTAGTAATGCAACTAACTGACTTGTGTTTATACCCAGTTGCGCGCAGTCAAGACCAGCCTGATAATCGAGCTTTCTTATCTTTGAGGCAAGAAAATTTACTTGTAGACTGCGACCTAGAGCCTAGTCAGATACCCCGATTAGGTATTAAATACTATTGCTTTGATAAATCCTAAAAACAGCAAAACCGCCTATTCAGCGGTTATGATGCGGCAGTCGTAACGACTACCCCTAGGCTTTGCCTAAGAAAATTATAACTTTAGGGCATTCAAACGTCAAGACGCGGACAATAAATTGAGCTACCCAGGTGATGGGAAGGAATTTTTAATGCTGATTTCTTCACCCACAGCTTCTAGCCCTCCATCCCCCCACACTACAGCCAACGACCGATCGCACGCCCCGTTCTCCCCATCTCAAAATTTCCCGACATTTCTCTTACCAAGTCGAAGTCATTACGAGTATGATTTAACAAGAAGCAAAAGAGAGAGCCGCCATGAGGATAGAAGAAATTCCCCTCAACCAGATTCGTCGCCCCCTGCCGCGAGTCAACGATCGAACTAAAGTAGCCGCCCTCATGGAATCCATCCGCGAGGTAGGTTTAAACGAACCCATCGATGTGCTAGAAGTAGATGGCCAGTATTACGGATTTTCCGGCTGCCACCGATACGAAGCTTGCCAGCGCCTCGGTTTAGAAACTATCCGCTGTAAAGTCCGCCGAGCTCCCCGTGCCGTGTTGCAGATGCACTTAGCCTGAGCCTCTCAACAGAAATTCACGACAGGCAAACATTCGATCGCCCAAACCGTTCTCAGATATTCGATCGACAATCACTACTAACAAGGTAAAAACCGATGACTACCAACAACCACAAACAACATCTTTACCCAACCCGCATCGATATGTCAGTCGCCACGCGATCGAACATAGTCGGGCTGCTCAACGCCACGCTGGCAACGACTCTAGACTTAAAAACTCAAGTCAAGCAAGCTCACTGGAACGTTAAAGGCATGGACTTCTACCAGTTGCATTTGCTGTTTGACGAAATGGCAACAGAACTCGAAGAATACGTTGATACGGTTGCCGAACGGGTGACAGCTTTGGGCGGTTTGGCTGTAGGAACAGCCCGCACAGCCGCCGCAGATTCGATTTTGCCAGAATTTCCTTTCGATATTGTAGATGGCAAAGAATACGTGACTGCTTTGGCCGATCGCTACGCACCCTACGCCCAACACCTGCGAGTTGCGATCGACAAAGCATCAGAACTCGGTGACGCGGATACAGCGGATCTCTACACCGAAATTTCGCGTGCAATTGACAAGCGTTTGTGGTTCCTAGAAGCCCATTTACAAGGATCTGCGACAACTGCAACAGCCGCTTCCCCGGAAAAAGTAGCCGTCAGATAACCAACTGTCAATCATTTGAACTTGCATCTTCATAAATCGCGAGACTATTTTGGGGTGGGCCGAAAAGCCCGCCCCAAAAATGTATTTTAATAAGACTCCCGACAGTTTACGATCGAGCATATGTCCATTTATTAATTTGGATGACTTTTTCGTGGCAGCTAATATTCCTGATTATGCTCCTCAACTGCAACGCCTGATGCAACAAGCCGGGCTTTCGAGCGATCGAGAACTCAGCCAAAAAGCAGGAGTTCCCGAACTTCAGCTAAGCCGCCTCCGCAGGGGCTTAGTTTTGCAAACGCGAGCCGATATCCTGCTCAAAATCAGCCAAGCTTTGCAAATTTCCTTAAACGAACTGCTCGCAACCTTGGCGCCAGACTATGTAGAGTTAGAACAGGCACCACCGACAGCAATAGAACAGGAATATCAACGATTGCAAAGTACGATCGAACAGCAGCGAGAATCTTTGATGCAGGAATTCCAGCTATCTAGCGTGCAAATTTTAGAATCCTGGATGTTGCAGTGGCCGACTGCTGCGAGCAAAGCTCAGGAAAATCACCAGTTGCGGGCTCATAAACTGTTGCCGTTGCTGCGGCCTGTCGAGCAGTTATTGCAGCATTGGGGGATAGAGTCGATCGCCCCAGTCGGAGCCGAGCTACCCTACAACCCCCAACAGCACCAACTCATTGAAGGAACAGCCGGGCCTGGAGAACCAGTCAAAGTTCGCTACACAGGCTACAGACAAGGCGACAAACTCCTCTACCGCGCCAAAGTTAGCCCCGTTTGATGATGCTGCAAGGCCAACGCCCGCACAAAAATTCTTCCCCTCTGAGGCATTTACTCGCGGTGGCGAAGCGCTGTGAGTCCGATCGGCGTTGCGATGTCGGAGAAAGCCATGTCTTTCACTCAAAACAATTCTCCTGCTTTCTGGCTCTGTTATTTGGATCGGAGTCCATCTCGCAGCTATACTAGCGTAGTCTGGCTAGTAATTCTGATATTCCCACCGCAAAATATGAGTCCTGTAGTTAAAATTATTCAGCCCACTGGCATTTTAGATGGCACTAAGGCAAGTCAATTCCGCCTAGAGATTAGCGATCTAGTTGAAGCCGGAGCCGATGTGGTATTGATAGACTTCCAAGATGTGACTTTTATGGATAGTTCTGGTTTGGGCGCTTTAGTCTTGGCGCTTAAAACAGTCCGGGCCGCTGGGAGTCAATTAGTCGTCTGTTCTATCAACGAGCAAATCCGCATCTTATTTGAACTCACCAGCATGGATCGAGTTTTCGAGATATTTCCGACCCGCGATGCTTTCAATAGCAAAATTCTCTCAACTAACTAAATCTTTTGGCTGCTGCCTTCTTGCTATTTGGTCGCAGATGTGATCCTTTCTAGTCAGCTAGCCAAAGTTTACCTTGAGTAAAGACCAATCATCGTCAAAAACCGCTTTAGCGTTTAATTTTTGAGTGTATTTCAAAACCAAATCTAACTGGTCGGCAGTTCCACCGTTGTAAGCTGCTAGCAGGTCGATGAAAGGGTCAAGCCCCCAGATATTGCCGTCAGGTTGGTGGATCTCGTATACCCCGTCGCTAAAGATGTAGAGAGTGCTCAAATCCTCGACATCGCAGCAATTATCGACATAGGGGGCATCTGGAAACATCCCGACGGGCATTCCGGGGGTTTTTAATCGCTGGATTTTAGCAGTGCTCGCCGGCGACTGAGAAATCAACACTGCCGGGGGATGACCGGCGCTGGCGTAAACTAGCTGGCGGGAAATGCGGTTGTAAACGCCGTACCAGATGGTGAAATACTTGTCATTTTGGTAGCTCATCTGGAAGGTGGTATTGAGGGCCCGCAAAACGTCGCTGGGTTTGTAGTAGTCAACGTTGGGTAGCGTGCGCGATCGCAACAAGCTCAAAACTGTCACAGAAGGCAGCGCCGCCCGCAAACCGTGACCTGCCACGTCGAGCAAGTAAATCGCCAAATAATCGGCATCTAGCCAGTTGTAGTCGAAGCAATCTCCCCCTAACTGCCGGGAGGGAATGAATTTTGCCTCGATGCTGAAAGGTTCCGTCATCGGATCTGGTAGCAGCGATTGCACGTACTCCGCAGCCTCGGCTAACTCTGCTTCCAGATTTTGCTTGGCAATTTTCAAATCTCGGCTGAGTTGGTGCAGCCGCAATCCGGCGCGGACTCTCGCCTGTAACTCGTTGAGTTCGATCGGCTTCGAGATAAAATCGTCGGCACCGGCATCGAGCCCTTTGACTCGATCGGCGATCGAACCCAAAGAAGTCAATAAAAAGAATTGTGTAGTTGACAGATCCGGATCTGCCTTAACTCGACGGCAAACATCAATGCCGGTCAAGCGCGGCATGATCCAATCACAAATTATCAGGGCCGGACGCAATTTTTGCGCCTGGGCTACACCGTCTTCGCCATTACTTGCTACTGTAACTTCGTAACCCTGTTTTTTCAGGGTTCTTCTCAGCAGTTCTTGAACAGCAGTATCATCGTCAATAACCAGAATTTGAAACATGGGCACTCAGGTACTACAAGTCTTTCAAGGTCTGGGGCTCATTAAAAATATATCCTATCAGCGCGCTTGTCTGAGATTGAGTATAGTTTATTGACATCGCTTTTGGGCTAAATGCTTTTGCCTGCCAGCCATTGAGTTCAATTTACCTCTAAATTTGATGCAAATTTTGGCCTTGTCGAACTTCACCCCCAGTTTATACTCAGAATATAAACTTTGATAGACTTTTTTGGGCAGCAGGGGCGAATTGACATCTGGGCGGGACTGCTGGTATCATAAACAGCTAATTAGTGGATTTGACATTTACTTTGCTAGCAGCAAAAGCTAGTATTATAAAACTCCCATTCAATTTTGCCCGGTTTTACACTGCCCGCAGCCGATCGAGAACGGGGAAAATGACGCGGCCTGTGAATAACTGGGATGGGTGATGTTGGCGCTAGCAGTTGCCCGCTTTTTGGGGAAAAAGTTAAAAACGTAAAGTACAGGCAATACAATATTTGCCTCTATTTTAAAGAACTATAATTTCTGTGGCAGAGCGTGATTGAATTAAAAGGTTCCGAAAAGTTGCAAGTCCTAAAGAAAGCGGATCTTCAAGTCAATACTGGTCTGAGTGCTTTAGACCAAGTTTTGTCGTGGTTTGCACAATTGTACGAGCCGCAAATTCCCACAAGTGTGTGGATACGCTGTCAGTTGGCTTTGGCTGAGGGCTTTACAAATGCAGTGCGTCACGCCCACGAGGGCAAACGGCCGGATTTGCCGGTTGACATTGAGGTGGCGGTGTGTACTGAATCTGTAGAGATTAAAATTTGGGATTCGGGCGCTGCGTTTGATTTAGAGCGAAAAATTCAAGATATGTCGGAAAAAATCGATCCTGAAGCTTCGGGCGGGCGGGGTTTAAAGTTGATGAAAGACATCGCAGACAGTCTGAGTTATACGAGAACGGCTGATGGCCGGAACTGTTTGTTGATCGTCAAAAATTATACTCCTGTCTCAACGACTAACGATGAATCTGATATTTTGGAACTACCGGAGGAACTTACGGGTTAACGGGCCCTCTTCAGCTTTTAAACTCGGGACAGAGGGTTCAACCACAGCAGAATTGTCCGTTTTAATTGATTTAATTCTCGATACACTTCTTGTTTCACCCATTGCCCGATCGCATCGAAGGGAGTAAAAATTTGACCCACAGGCCAGCTAACATCTTGACCCAAGGGCGTTTGATGATTGCCGACTAGAGTCTGAACTGTAATCATGTCGGGAAATCTCGGTTTTAGCAAACCACTCAAAAGCAGGGTTTGGTCGATGTTGTCGCCGTTAAATTTGACTAAAAGATTGCGCCGGATTTGATAGCTATCTTGCACGAGGCGACTGGTGTCTTGGGGGGAAGGCGTAAACTCTACTTTAAAGACGGGGGAAATTTGCTCGACGATCGGGATTGCTTCGGATGCTGCATAATTGTTGAAAGAAATCAGAATATTGCCTGCTCTTTCTATGTCAAACACAGAACCGATCAGCAAGTGCAGTTTGCATCCCATGCTGTGCCCCATGCCGTAGATGGGGAGATATGAAGCTTTGAGCAATTTAGTAGCGCGCAGGCGATCGAGAGCATTTTCAAATTTGTTGAGGACATCGCGGGCGATCGCAATATGATCCAAAGTATTCACAAACGGCGTTGCTACTACAACATATCCTTGATTCCCCAACGCCTCTAACAGCCAGCGATAGGTTAGTTGCGGTGCACTCGCCACAAATGCACCGCCGAGAAAATGGACGATCGCGATCGGTTTAGAGGGAATTAACACCCAGTTGCCAGAAATTTCTTGCCAGTCCATAAATTTGAATCAAGTTCCAAGTAAAAAGGCGATCGTTCTTTGCAGGTAGAAGGCAAAAAGTTTTCTAAATTTTTGCTTTTACTTTCTGCCTAAAAAATGGTTTTCCAGCCATTTTTTGATTCAAAAAACTTGGCTTTTTACTTACAGCTTATTTAGTGTAACTGTTTTGGTCGCAAATAGCACGGCGGGCTTTATAGGATTGAAGGTGACGGGCGAGTAATTCAAGGCTGACATCCGATCGCCACTGTCAACGATTTTTAGTTCGCGATCCCCTACGGGGGCTACGCCAACGCACTCCGACGCTCAGAAACCGGGTTTTATTACGAAAAGACGCGTTGCCGCCCGCAGATTAGGTAAAAAACCCGGTTTCTCGGCCCTCATGCGTAAGTCACAATACAAATACAAGAACCCCTAGGATATCATCGCACCGATTTCAGACATCGCTGGGAATTTAATTCTGCCGAATCA
The DNA here is from genome assembly GCA_031427135.1 of Cyanobacteria bacterium VAR_87_metabat_62. Classification (GTDB taxonomy): domain Bacteria; phylum Cyanobacteriota; class Cyanobacteriia; order Cyanobacteriales; family Microcoleaceae; genus Microcoleus. The sequence continues at coordinate 44,834 of JANPMV010000085.1, forward strand.
CGGATGCCTTCTGCCTTTCACTGACTCAACTGTTCATGAGCCTTCATCCATTTCCACTTGTTCAGAGTAGCTTTAGGGTTGAGCAGTGTGGTCACGATGCCGTAAATAAGAGTCGGCAAAACCTCCCGATTTAACCAACTTTGTCCCACCTTTCTCATGTAGTGCAGTGCCAAAACTTCTCGAAATTTGTTGAGCCTTTTCAAAAGCGGCAAATTCTTAAAGTATACCTGTTCGTACTCGTTGAGCGATAACTCTTTTTCTCCCCGCAAGCGCCGCAGTTGGTTTTCCTTGACACACTCAGCAGCTATGCGCTTTTTCAGCCAGTGCTTATCTGTGAGAGAGTTTCCTCTAATTCGATAATTTCCCAAAGGTTCTGTTGTCGCTAGCAAGCCGTACTTTTGAGCAATTTTAGTAAATAACTCTGTATCTTCTCCTACCTGCCAATCTTCTGCAAAGCCGCCTTCTTTGAGTAGAATAGAGCGATCGACTACCACAGAAGACGGGAAAACCCAAGGACTTTCGCCTGTCTCCTTAATCGCCTGCATTTCTGCTTTAGTTGTAGGATAGGTGGGAACATAACTCAACTTGTTGCCACGCTTATCTAAATACCGTAAAGCGTGAGCCACAGCTTTGACTTCGGGATTGTCTTGGAGCATCTTCAAACAAACTTCTAGCTTATTCGGTTCCCAGGTATCGTCGCTGTCGAGAAACGCTACGTACTCCCCAGTTGCCCGATATATGATTAAATTTCTCGACTTAGAAACCCCATAATTTTCGGAATTTCGGAAGTATTGAATTCTCGAATCTTCCTCGGCGAGTTTAGCAGCAACTCTGCTAGTATCGTCAGTAGAGCAGTCATCAACAATTAAGATTTCTAGATGCTTGTGAGTACCATTGACTGCGGAGGAAACTGCCTCTGCCAGAGTGTCGGCTGCATTGAATGCAGGAATGATTACACTGACTTTTGCGCTATTCATAACTTGAATTACGTGTGGTTTGGTAGTTGTTCGCCGAAGTATAGTAGAGAAGCAGACACTCTGAGTCTTTTACGTGCAAGCACCTGTATTCCCTAAACTTGCCTACATATTGCCAATATAACAGGCTTGCCGACCCTAGTGTTATCAACCATAAGGGCAGACACCAGTTAGGAGCCGGAGTGCAGAGTATTTGGCGGGCAATTTTTCTGACATATAGGTGTCGGGTGCAAGGGATTGAGGGTTTTGTCAGGGGATTGGAGTTTTCCTCTGAGTCGATCGCATATTCTTGCTTTAATAGGACTTACCCAGAGAAACCCGGCCACACCCAAAATTGTTGGTTTGACAATTAGACATTTACTAAAAAACCCAGGGTAAGCTCATCTAATTTGGTATACATCGTACTTGACAATGAGTCAAATAAGTGAGATGACAACAATGCCACCCAATAAAATATTTAGGAATACACTTTATGTCTCAGGGTTTTGAGATTAAATCTACCTCTGGCAA
>JANPMV010000086.1:0-108273 GCA_031427135.1 Cyanobacteria bacterium VAR_87_metabat_62
ACTTTTTTTGTCGTTCCGCCCTATGGTTTTTTTAATTTATTTATTGCCCGGTCTTTTAATTTTATTCAGGCCCCCTACTCGCCTCACGGAAACAGAAGTTGTGGAAACTCGCGTTTTTGGATTGAAAGACTATCTCGCTGCTGATTGGGATGCAAGTCGATCGCGCCGAACCGGTGACATCGGACGCATAGTTAGATAGAATCTTGCAAGCTCAACTGCGCTATCTGCGGTATCGTGCCGAAAAAAACCCGGCCCGGGGAATGTTTAAGCGGTTCTACGGCGAGGAATGCACGGAAGAGTATATTCACGGCTTTTTGTTCGATTTGGAACCAAAGCTGCCACAATTGGTAAGTAACAAAAATTGATTTTAATAGAAGCTTCAGCCACTATACTAATAAGTGTAGGTTGGCATGAGGAAAATGCCAATGGTAAAAAAAAGTCGCAATCCAGTTAGTTCAAATTTAGAAAGCAAAGTCAAAGTCGGACTTTCGCTGACTCCCTCTAGTGCCGATCGATTGAACTCGATCGCTCGAAAGCTCGGAATATCAAGGTCGGAACTCCTAGAACGCTTGGCACAAGGCGCTCTGGATATTTCTAGCGACAAAAGTGAAGTTAGTGTCACTTGGAAAAAAGGTGAAGAAACCGAGGTCGAACCCGCCCAATTGGAAGGGGAAACAGCCGAAGAAAGCGAAATTAATGACGCTGTAACGGCCGAAAGTCTATCGTCCAAGGTCAGCGTACAGCCAAATCCGCTGCAAGCAAGTTACGAAAGTTTACAGCAACAGTTGAGTGAAGGCGAAAGTTTGATCGCCTCTTTGCAGCAGCAATTAGCTACCGAACAGCAAAATCTTGCCAGCCAATTAGCCGAAACTGTGTCGAAGTCGAGTTACGAAAGTTTACAGCAGCAGTTGAGTGAAGGCGAAAGTTTGTTGGCGAAGCCCTCGCAGAGGATCGCCCAATTGCAGCAGCAATTAGCCACCGAACAGCAAAATCTGGCAAGCCAATTAGCCGAAACTGTAAGTAAGTCGAGTTACGAAAGTTTACAACAACAGTTGAGTGAAGGCGAAAGTTCGTTGGCGAAGCCCTCGCAGAGGATCGCCCAATTGCAGCAGCAATTAGCCACCGAACAGCAAAATCTGGCAAGCCAATTAGCCGAAACTGTAAGTAAGTCGAGTTACGAAAGTTTACAGCAGCAGTTGAGTGAAGGCGAAAGTTCGATCGCCCAATTGCAGCAGCAATTAGCTGAAACAGAACACCGGGAACACGAATTTCAGCAGCAGCTAGCATCCAAGTCCAGTGCGATGGAATCTTTGCAGCAGCAAGTCGCCGAAACAGAAAGTTCGATCGCCTCTTTGCAGCAACAATTCGCTACCGAAAAGCAAAATCTGGCACAGCAATTAGCCGAAACTGTAAGTAAGTCCAGTTACGAAAGTTTACAGCAACAATTCGCTACCGAAAAGCAAAATCTGGCACAGCAATTAGCCGAAACCGTGCCGAAGTCTAGTTACGAAAGTTTGCAGCATCAGTTAGCAGATAAGTCAAGTGCGATCGGCGACTTCCAAGTTCAACAGACCAAGTTGCAATATCTAGAAAATCAATTGAGTCAGAGTGTTGCGAAACAGCGAAATTACGACGCTTTGCAGCAACAGTCTCAAGAACAGCTAAGAACCATCAAAGCTTTACGAGAACAGCTAGGTCAAATGCAAGCGGTGGCTGGGATTGGTGAAGCTTATCTCAACAAGTGGCGTCGTCCCTGATTCTCAATCATGTCAATTCCGGTTGTAGCGTCAGTGATTCTTGACTGTTCACTGTTGACGATTAACCGTTAACTCGAATTTACTATTCCGATGCAGCCGGAAACGAGATGAAACGTCCTCTCACTTGGACGAGAGCTCTTGTAGCGATAGATTTCAACCTGTCGCCACAAGAGCTTTTTATTGCAAAATATGAGCATAATATTAAGAAATATTACAATAAATAAATTATGACGATCGATCGCACCCGTGAGACCAAATCCCGTCCAGCAGACACTAAGGGCCGCGTCACGGTAATCGGAGCCGGCATCGGCGGACTCACAGCAGCAGCCCTGCTAGCCCGCCGAGGATACAAAGTGCTAGTCTTAGACCAGGCGATCGTCCCCGGAGGATGCGCTTCCACCTTCAAACGCAAAGGCTTTACCTTCGATGTGGGCGCGACGCAGGTTGCAGGATTGGAACCCGGAGGAATTCACCACCGCATCTTCTGGGAATTAGACATAGAACTTCCCCCCGCCACACCCTGCGATCCAGCCTGTGCAGTATTTTTGCCCGGAGAAACCACACCGATTAGCGTCTGGCGAGATCCGCAAAAATGGCAACAAGAAAGACAACAACAGTTTCCCGGAAGTGAACCTTTTTGGCAATTATTATCGACATTATTCCAAGCTAGTTGGAAATTTCAAGGACGCGATCCAGTTTTACCGCCCAGAAACTTGTGGGATTTCTGGCAATTAATTCAAGCAGTTCGCCCCGATACTTTGATTACTTTACCTTTCACTTTCATGACAGTCGGAGATGCTTTGCGGCTGTGCGGGTTGGGCGACAATTTGCGCTTGAAAACTTTTCTGGATTTGCAGTTAAAATTGTATTCTCAAGTTGATACCGAAGAAACGGCGCTGCTTTACGCGGCGACGGCTTTAGGAGTTTCCCAAGAACCCCAAGGATTGTATCATCTAGAAGGAAGTATGCAGGTATTGAGCGATCGACTGGTAAGTGCGATCGAACTCTACGGCGGCAAAGTCTTATTGCGGCACACAGTCGAAAGCATTATCACAGCAAACGGCAAAGCGATCGCTACAACAATTCGCAATCAAAAAACAGGCGAAGTCTGGACAGAAACCGCCGATGATATTGTCGCCAATGTAACAGCCCAGAATTTAGTTAAGTTGTTAGAAACAGATTCAGTAACATCGCCAGAATCCGCAGATTTATCTGACAATTCAGTTATAAAATCTGCTGTTGCTAAATTACCAAATCAAATGTCCGGCTACAAATATCGAGTCGATAAATTGCCGCCCGCATCCGGCGCTTTTGTCATATATTTGGGAGTGCACGAAAGTGCAATTCCGGCAAATTGTCCGCCGCACCTTCAGTTTCTGTACGACTACGACGGCGAGATTGGCGAGAATAATTCATTATTTGTTTCTGTCAGCCATTCGGGTGATGGCCGAGCACCAACGGGAATGGCGACAATTATCGCTTCGTCTTTTACCGATACTCGAATGTGGTGGAATTGTACGGATTATGAAGGATTGAAGCAAAAATATACGGAAGGGGCGATCGCCCGTTTGAGCGAATACTTCGACTTTACACCCGGGGCGATCGTACATCAAGAGTCCGCCACACCCCGCACCTTTGCGCGGTATACAGCGAGAGATAGAGGCGCTGTGGGCGGCATCGGGCAACGAGTACCAACCTTCGGCCCCTTCGGCTTTGCCAACCGCACACCAATTAAAAACCTCTGGTTAGTCGGTGACTCCACCCATCCGGGAGAAGGAACCGCCGGTGTTTCTTATTCTGCTTTAACCGTGGTGCGGCAAATGGAAGCCGCCTCTAAAATCTAAGGAGGACACGACAATGCCGTTTCCCTACCATAAATCTAAGAGGAGACGGCAATGCCGTTTCCCTACCCCAAAAATAATCCCCCGCCCAATTGGATTTAAGCATCTGCCGATTAATCGTAGGGAAACGGCACTGCCGTCTCCTCATTTCAGCTAATATCAATTCCTATGCTGCATGATTTGATCTAACAACAATTTTTAACAACACCAACAATATAAATCAGCTAAAATTATGGAAAGATATTCACACTTAATCTCAATGAATTTATTTGTTTCAGCCCTAGGAATTATCCTTGCACTAACCACCATAGGCATCGCCTTATATCTGATCACACCTCGCAGTTATGAATCATCCAACTCCGTAGCTAATTCCTACGACGAATGGACAGAAGACGGTATTTTGGAATTTTACTGGGGCGAACATATCCACTTAGGCCATTATGGTTCGCCACCACAACGAAAAGATTTTCTCGTTGCTAAATCTGACTTTGTACATGAAATGGTCAGTTGGGGTGGTTTAGATAAATTGGCCGCTGGTACCACCGTTTTAGATGTTGGGTGTGGAATTGGCGGTAGCAGCCGCATTTTGGCGCGGGATTACAACTTTGCAGTCACAGCCGTTACCATCAGTCCCCAACAAGTCGATCGCGCCCAACAATTGACTTCTGGGGAACTTAATCTACAGTTTCTGGTGGATGATGCGATGGCACTTTCTTTCCCCGATGGTAGTTTTGATGTAGTTTGGTCGATCGAAGCTGGGCCCCATATGCCAGACAAAGCCGTTTTTGCCCGCGAGTTGATGAGAGTGCTCAAGCCCGGTGGTATCCTGGTTTTGGCTGACTGGAATCAAAGGGACGATCGGCAAAACCCCCTCAATTTTTGGGAAAAACCAGTCATGCAGCAATTACTGGATCAATGGTCACATCCCGCATTTTCCAGCATCGAAGGCTTTTCCGAACTTTTGGAAGCAACCGAATTCGTCGAAGGAAAAGTAGTAACAGCAGATTGGACAGAACAAACAATTCCTTCTTGGTTAGATTCTATCTGGCAAGGAATCGCTAAACCAGCAGGATTAGTGCGTTTTGGTTTATCCGGTTTCATTAAATCTCTGCGAGAAGTACCAACTCTTTTACTGATGAGATTAGCATTCGGTGCCGGTCTTTGCCGATTCGGAATGTTCCGCGCTGTACGGGCTAATTCGTCGCGACAATTAGCAGAGACAGTCGCAACCAAAGCTGCTCAAATCTGATAGTCTGGTATCTTGCAGCAGTGTAAATAAAGGTGCATCTGTATTTTGCAAATATATTTGTAGGGGCGAAGCATTCCGGCAGTACATCTCTGGCGATCATTAATAAATTACCTGCCGGAATGCTTCGCCCTTCCACTCATTGAGATACACCCGTTAATAATAATGACTACCAACACCAACACACAAGAACAGTTCATCTCCATTCTAACCGCTAGTATAGAGAGTCAAGAGTTTGTTAGATTAACATTAGGAAAGTATCGAGGTAAAGAAGAATTTTTAAACAAAATCATTGTTAAAATTATCAAAATCAAATCAGGCATCAGATTATCTTTGACATACTGCTATAAAACCAAAGAAATAGGAAAAAATTACTCAATACAAGAGGGTATCGATTTAATTAATACCTTGATTGGCAACGATTTTATGAGTAGCAGATTATTCACCATAAAACAAGATGTTCAACTTGAGTATGGCAATCATCAAAAGCTAAAACTCTCTTTTATTAAGCCTACTTTTCCTGATTCGACTAGCACAATCCCGCAGGAACACGATCGCAAAAAGAAACGATTGATTGAATCCGAAAACAATGCCTATCTTACAGCATTAGGCATTACAAATAAGCAGGGCAACATCGTAAAAACGATGGAAGACAAATTCAGGCAGATCAATAAGTTTATTGAAATTGTAGATGGCTTACTTGAATCATCAGGATTAGCAGCAATCAATCAGTTATCTGTCGTTGATATGGGTTCAGGTAAGGGATACTTGACTTTTGCAATGTATGATTTTTTAAACAATATTTTAAATAAACAAGCATCAGTTACTGGGATAGAAAGCAGAACAGATTTAGTAGCTTTTTGTAATTCTGTTGCCGAATCGGTTAATTTTGGAAATTTACATTTCGAGCAGGGAAATATCAAGAGTTATAGCGCCGAAAAAACCGATGTGACCATAGCACTCCATGCGTGCGACACTGCAACAGATGATGCAATTTATCAAGGAATAAAGTCTGATTCTTCTTTGATTATCCTAGCCCCATGCTGCCACAAGCAAGTTAGGAAAGAAATTCATCCCAGTACGAGTGTCAAGGATCTGCTGAAGTTTGGAATTTTGCTGGAGAGACAATCAGAAATAGTGACTGATGGATTAAGAGCGCTCCTGCTTGAATTATCTGGCTACGAGGCTAAGGTTTTTGAGTTTATATCTTCTGAGCATACAAGTAAAAATATCATGATTGTCGGAATTAAGAGTAATCGGAGTATAGATAAAGTTCAGATTCTTGCACAAATCAAAGAAATCAAGCATCTTTACGGAATAAAGTTTCATTACTTGGAAACTTTACTATTTCCCAATCTGTTGTTTTCTCCTGATTTAGCTAATCTGATTAAGGCTTAGTCAGGACACGGCAGTGACGTTTCCCTACAATGGATTTGGGGGTAGGGAAACGGCACTGCCGTCTCCTCTCCTCCATGGTATAAGTCAGGACACGGCAATGCCGTTTCCCTACAATGATTTGAGGGTAGGGACACGGCATTGCCGTCTCCTCCGTGACACAAATCAGGACACGGCAATGCCGTTTCCCTACCTAAAAACAATTAATCGCGCGATAGTTACATCTATCGCGCGATTAATTGTAGGGAATAGTCAACAGTTAACAGTTAACTGTTAACCGTTAACTGTTACTACTTGATAGATACCTTTGCGCCCACAGCTTCAAGCTGTTTCTTCAGTTCTTCAGCAGCATCCTTACCAATAGCTTCCTTAACAGCCTTCGGTGCGGCTTCTACCAAGTCTTTCGCTTCTTTCAAGCCCAGACCGGTAATCGCGCGGACTTCCTTCAGAATTGCGATTTTCTTATCAGCAGGAAATTCTTCCAACATGACAGTAAACTCGGTTTGTACTTCGACTTCTTCAGCAGCAGCAGCAGGGCCGCCCATCATCATCATGCCGCCGACTGGAGCAGCAGCGCTGACGCCGAAAGCTTCTTCGATTTGCTTGACCAATTCAGATGCTTCGAGCAAAGTCAAAGACTTAAGTTTACCCAAGATTTCATCAGTTGCTGTAGACATTTTTTGAACTCCTAGTTCGATTTGATTAATTGTCAGTTGTCAGTTGTCAGTTGTGAATTTTAAGTTCCAGATTTCTTAATTCAAAACTCAAAGTTCCAAACCAAAACTATTTAAGCAGATGCGCTTTCTGCTTCAGGTTGTGCTTCAGCTTCAGGTTGTGCTTCAGCTTCAGGTTGTGCTTCAGCTTGTGCTTCAGCTTCAGGTTGTGCTTCAGCTTGTGCTTCTGCTTCAGGTTGTGCTTCTGCTTCTGCTTCTACTTCTACTGAACCGCCGTCTTTTTCAGCATAAGCTTTGAGACCACGAGCTATCGAAGTAGGAACTTGATTGATACCCACAGCCAACTTGGTTGCGACACCGTTGAGAGCGCCAGCAATTTGAGCCATGAGTTGTTCTTTCGACGGCAGATCCGCTAATGCTTTAACATCAGCTTCTCTCAGCACCCGTCCTTCCATCACGCCGCCGCGAAGTTCTGTCTTCTTAGAAGCTTTTTGGAATTCTTGGTAAGCTTTAATCGCGCCGCCAATGTCTTCTTGCACGAACATGAACGCCGACGTACCGGTCAGCAATTCCTGCATCGGCTGCCATGTTTCATTGCCTTCAACAGCAATTCGCATTAGCGTGTTTTTTGCCACTTGGCAACTGCCACCTTTGGGACGCAAACGCCGACGCAAATCTGTGATTTCAGCAACAGTTAAGCCCGTGTAGTCGATCGCGATTACCAATTGAGATTCGCTCAAGGTTTGCTTGAGACCTGCAATAATCTCATTTTTTACTGCTAAACTTTTGCCCATACTTATTTCACCTCCTTTTAGGATCGAAAATTGCCCGTCAAAAACCCCGACCATCGAGCCGGGGCAGAGAATTAAAAATTAACAAGTCAGAATTAAAAATAGAAAATTTCTAATCTTTGAGTCTTGAGTTTTTTATTTCTTCAGCCTCGGCAGGAAATTAAGCGATCGGCACCTGCGGTCTTCAGCTTATTGATTTTTGATTAGGCTATCATCAGAAGGCAGACATTAGCAAGGGTCTGGCGTAAGTCTTGTGAGAGATTTACACAGACAGCCGAAGCAGTCTTTTACCTTCTGCCAAATGCTTAATTCTTTCTACGCAGCATCAAGTTTCAGATCCCGGAGGACACTGATATCGACTTCGATCGACGGGCCCATTGTTGCAGATACGTACAAAGTGCGCCAGTAGCGACCTTTAGCACCAGAAGGACGATTGCGATCGACAGTTTCTTGCAAAGCTTGAAGGTTGACCAGCAAATCTTCCGCTGAGAAAGCTGCCTTGCCAAACATAACATGAACGATGCCAGTTTTATCGGCACGGAATTCCATCTTACCACCTTTGAACTCGTTGATCGCCTGAGCAATGTCAGTCGTCACCGTGCCGCCTTTGGGAGAAGGCATCAAACCGCGCGGGCCAAGCAATCGGCCCAATTTTGCCACCAACGGCATCACGTCTGGGGTAGCAATCAGGCAATCGAAGTCCATCATGCCCTTCTGAATTTCCTCGATCAACTCTTCAGAACCAGCAATATCCGCGCCGGCATTCAGAGCTTCTTTAACTTTTTCGCCCTTAGCAATCACCGCAATTCTGACTACTTGACCAGTTCCTTTCGGCAACGACACAGTTGTCCGCAACTGTTGGTCAGTATATTTTGGGTCAATTCCTAAACGGATGTGAGCTTCAGCCGACTCTGCAAACTTAGCTGTAGCTGTTTCTTTCAAAAGTTGGAGAGCTTCCAAAGGTAGGTAAGGTCTCTCTTCAACTTTCTTTAGAAGTTCTTGCAGTCTTCGCGATACTTTCTTTGCCATTGTTTTTTTTGGGGTATGTCGATTTTAGATTTTAGATTTTAGATTTTAGATTGAACTTGTCAGCCAATCTGATTTCTAAAATGTGTTCGATTCCTAGCGAAGCTTTGCTTCTCCCCCTGAATCGATCGATTTTGGATTTTGGATTTTAGATTGAAGATTTTACCTTCACAATCAGGAATTACTGACCCTTTAAATCGAAGCGAACGACTACGCTCAGGGAACTGCAACTGCCAACTGTCAACTGTCAACTGTCAACTGACAACTGACTTTAATCTGCGATCGCCACGCCCATATTCTTAGCTGTTCCTGCCACAATTTTCATTGCAGCGTCAACATCATTAGCATTAAGGTCAGGCATTTTAGCTTCAGCGATTTCTCGCAACTGAGCTTGAGTAATCGACCCTACTTGCTTGCGATTCGGTTCTCCCGAACCCTTATCAATGCCAGCAGCTTTTTGAATCAAAACCGACGCCGGCGGGGTTTTGAGAATAAACGTAAAACTGCGGTCTTCAAAAACCGAAATTTCTACCGGAACCACCAGACCCGCTTGGTCTGCGGTTCTAGCATTGTACTCCTTGCAAAACATCATGATATTGACGCCGTGCTGACCCAATGCTGGGCCGATCGGAGGAGCTGGGTTGGCTTTTCCCGCTGTAATCGCCAACTTAATTACTGCTACAACTTTCTTTGCCATTAGTTAGTTCTGTTTCTGAACCTGATTGAACTCCAATTCTACAGGCGTATCGCGCCCAAAAATCGAGAGTAAAACTTTGAGTTTGTTTCGTTCCGGGCTAACTTCAATCACATCACCTTCAAAATCCTTAAACGGCCCGGAAAGTACCACAACGTGGTCTCCTATCGCCATCGATACTTTGACCACTGGTTCTGATTCCTGAGCGTTTCTGAAGATCCGTTCTACTTCTGAGTGACTCAGAGGTAGCGGTTTGACGTGACCCCTGCCGCGCCCGTAGCGGCGTTTTTGCTCTGCCCCGACAAAATTAATTACATTCGGGGTGTTTTTGATCACCTGCCACGTGTCCTCGTCCATAAACATACGGATGAGTACGTAGCCGGGAAAGATTTTTTCATCTGACTGGCGCCTGGAACCGTCTTTGCCAACTTTGATGGCTGGAGTTTGCGGAATTTCGACTTGAACGATGCGATCGGCAACATCCAAAGTTTGAATTCGCTGCTGTAAGTTTGCCTTCACCCGCTTTTCGCAGCCAGAGGCAACTTGAACAGCATACCAGCGAGCGTCAATTTCCGGCACATCTGGCGATGCTGCCTGTCCCGTCGCTTCTGTGGAATACTCAGATTCTTCTGATGCAAAAGTCATGCGCCAAACACCTTTGCAGCGCCCCAGTTAAAGAAATTATCCACCAAATAGATCAGGCTTGCTGAAAGGATTACCATCAAAAGCACGGCTAAAGACTCGCTGATTAGCTGCTGGCGACTGGGCCAAACAACTTTGTCGAGTTCTTCTCTAGTTTCCTTCAAAAAACCCGCCGGGTCAAACCCAGACGCCGTTATTTCTTGAGTTTGTTGAGCTTCGTCTTTTTTCGCCACGATTGAATCCCCCTTGCGATTTTAGATTTTAGATTAAAGATTAAAGAATTGTGTGAGTGGCTCGCGGCTATCTGATTTTTTGACACTAACCACTTACGCCCAAGTCCAAAATTTTAAATCTTTTCGCCAGCACTTTTTTACAAGCCCAACCCATCAACGATGTAAATGCCGATCGCCGAAACCGACGATCGAGAAGCCACACCGAGCATTTGTTAATGGCATTTTTTGCGAACCGCCCACAAAAATTAATTCTACCCGAAAGTCTGCGGTTTAGGCTGTTTCCAGCCAATAATCCGGGCGCTTTCGGGCAGAATTTAAAGTTTGGTGATTCAGCGCGCCCTGGAGGACTTGAACCCCCGACATCAGGTTTTGGAGACCTGCGTTCTACCAACTGAACTAAGAGCGCACAGGTGAGGTTGCTGAAACTTGCTTGACCTCTAGATTTTTATCTTAACACAGTGCGCTCATAAATGGGAAACTTTTTTTGAAATTTTTCAATTTCCCATTTTTGAGCAACCAAGGGAAAGCTGGGTGCATTCCTACAGGGAGCGATCGAACCGCTGTTTGACGCGAGTAGCTTTGCCCACCCGATCGCGCAGGTAGTAAAGTTTGGCTCTGCGGACTTTCCCGCGACGCATCACTTGGACGGTAGCGATGCGGGGCGAGTGAATCAAAAACACCCGTTCCACGCCGACGCCCTGAAACACGCGGCGGACGGTGATTGTTTCATTAATCCCGCCGTTACGCATGGCAATCACAGTCCCTTCGTAGGGCTGAACCCGTTCTTTTGCGCCTTCTTTAATTCTCACGCCGACTCGCACGGTGTCGCCGACGTAAATTTCGGGAAGAACTTTGCTGAGTTCTTCCTTGACTCTATTTATTTCTGCCGTTTCGATCGAACGGATTATTTCTGCGCCTTTCATGGGATTTACCAAAACTCACAATCCCCTATCATATATCGAATTGCTAGTTTTATCTCAAAAAACTTCTATGTTAAATACCTCTGGGGTCGTATTTCTGCAATTGGGCGCGATGGCCGCACTCGCCTTGTACGTCGCTGCCAACTTGGGCGCCAACGATGTCGCTAACTCGATGGGAACATCCGTAGGCTCGAAGGCGCTAACGCTGCGACAGGCAATAATTGTGGCAGGCATACTGGAATTTTCCGGCGCAGTGCTCTTCGGGCAAGGAGTTTCCGAAACTCTCGCCACAGGAGTTGTGAATGCAGAAGTGTTCGCCGACAAACCGCAAGTATTTTTAATCGGGATGGTGTCAGTGCTGATAGCTTGCGGCTTGTGGCTGCAAATCGCTACTAGCCGAGGTTTGCCGGTTTCTTCATCCCATGCGGTTGTAGGCGCGATCGCGGGTTTTAGCTGTGTTGCAGGTGGAATTCATGCGGTTGATTGGCCAATCATCGGCACTATCTCCTTAACTTGGCTGGCGACACCGATCGCCAGCGGTGCTTTAGCTGCCCTATTTTACAGTGGGGTGAAGTATTGGATTCTCGATCGACCAGATCCTCTATTTCAACTGCGCGAGTGGATACCTTGGCTGAGTGCAGGAATGCTGAGCGTATTTGGGGTAATTGTACTGCCGTCTGTTGTGGATGTCGCTTTGGTGCAGACAGGGGCGATCGACCTTGTACGCGATCGATTTGGCTGGAATATCCCAATTCACGATTTTGCGATCGGCATTGGGAGTATCGGGGCGATCGTCCTCACACTCAATAGCTGGAAAAAATTAGGATTAGCAGGAACCCCCCAAGAGGGGAACGAAGAAGGAACCCCCCCCTACCCCCCCCAAGGGGGGAAGCAAGAAGAGGGCGGCCACGGGGGCCGAACTCCCTCTCTCATTGAGCAACAAATGGCGAGATTTCAGGTGATCAGTGCCTGTTTTGTCGCATTTGCTCACGGTTCCAATGATGTTGGGAATGCCGTTGCTCCCCTAGCTGCGATCGCCTATATCCGGCGCACAGGTTCCTTTCCCTTAGAGGATTTCAGCGTTCCGCTGTGGATTTTAGTCCTCGGAGGCGTAGGAATAGTCATCGGCTTAGCCATCTGGGGCGAAAAGGTAATTGCGACAGTCGGCGAAGGCATCATCCAACTGCAACCCAGTGGCGGATTTTGCGCGGAATTAGCCACAGCCACCACAGTATTACTAGCATCCAAGTTGGGTTTGCCAGTTTCGACATCTCATGCTTTAGTCGGCGCAGTTGTCGGAGTCGGGCTGATCAAAGGTTGGAAATCAGTGCGCTTGCAAACTTTGGTGTCAATTGGTTCCGCTTGGCTGGTGACAATTCCGATCGCAGCAGGTTTGGGGGCTGGCATATTCAGCATCGCCCAATGGATTGCGCGATTTTAGATTTTAGATTGAGCCATTTCAGAACAGTCAACAGTCAACTTACTTAATCCTTCTGATTTCCCCGATTGGGATATTCTCGCAGTGGCAAAAGCTTCCAAGCCGCAGCATCTGCACCCCAGTTGCGGAAAATCTTCACAGACGCGAAAATTTGAGCAAAACGCCAATTATAGCAACGCTTCCAGTCAGCGGGCCACTGGGCGGTTTCGTCTGCGGCTTGCAAAGCTCGAACTTCGGCTTCGAGCGCTGCGGCGTGGCGCTGCATGATGATTTCTAGTTGCAAAAAGTGTTCTTCGGGCGATCGCAATTTTTTTACATCCTACAAACGTGATAAAGCGTATTCCATTACAGTAGGGACACGGCAATGCCCAAGGAGTGTCAACTTAATGTCAAACCCAGTCACAGACGGCTGTTTAACGATCAAGGCCAGATCCCCCCTAGCCCCCCTTAAGAAGGGGGGGACAAGAACTTACTCAAAGTCCCCCTTCTTAAGGGGGATTTAGGGGGATCGAGACGGGAGCGTAAAACCCAGATTTATCAATGGTTTCAGGCTTAAGTTGACACGAAGAAGGGCTCTTGGAGTGTCCCTTTAGTCTCATAAAACTCGCTCGGACTAAAGTCCTCACTACAAACGCGATCGAGATTATTTTATTCCACGCACAAGCCAAACGGCCGCTCAATCAATTAATTCCCGATCCAAGCAATGCTTTAGCTGTTGAGCCAGCACCTCGACGCAGGGCTTTCTCAACATAGTAAGATGATTCCCAGGAACTTTAATCACCTCTACTTTTTGGGCCGTTAATTCCCTCCAGCCAAGAGTCGGATCTTGATGATTCATGCTTAGCTTTTCCCCCGATCGAAACAGAGTAATTCGCTGCGGATAAATTTTCGGTACATAGCTGAGAGTTGCTTGACTGTTAGCCTGAAATACCGTAAACATCGAGGGAATTGCCAGTTCGCGCCAGCTTCTTTCCTTTGAATCCTGAGATAGGATGCTAACCATAACAGCCTGTTTCCAATTCCAGCGATGCCAAAAATTAGCTATCAAATTAAGCAGCTTATTTAATTTATAAAATTTGGCAACAATACCGCCAATTTGCACATTTTCCGCAGCAGCCACCAAGCGAAAATAATCTACTACAAAAGGCCAGATTGAGCGCGAAACAGTAGTCAGAATAAACTTGCAACCATCCCAAAAAGAAGGTTTGTTAGCAGAAACCGGTGCCAAAGTATCCAGCACAGCCAGCAAAGCCACTTCATCCCCCGCTGCGAGCAACTGTTGAGCCATCTCAAAAGCCACCAAACCTCCAAAAGACCAGCCTCCTAAAAAATAAGGCCCTTTTGGTTGAACTGTACGCAAAGCTGCGATGTAGTCAGCCGCCATGTCTTCAATCCTAGTTAACGGAGAACTTTCGCCGTCAATCCCCTTTGGTTGCAGCCCGTAAAACGGTTGATTGTCTCCTAGCACAAATGCTAACTCGACATAAGGAAACACGACGCCAAAGATGGGATGGACGCAGAAGAAAGGCGGATTTTTTCCGCGAGGCTTAATTGCAACTAAAGGCGACCATTCCAGAGAATTTGTTCCTGAATATAGCGAATCGGCTAAACCTTCAATTGTCGGATTTAAAAAAAGAGCAGACAGCGGCAATTCGCGCTCAAATTGCTGGTTGATCTCATTAATTAGGCGGATTGCTAGCAGGGAATCGCCACCCAAATCAAAGAAGTTGTCGCGAATGCCAATGCGCTGTGCGTTGAGGATTTTAGCCCAAATTTTGGCGAGGGTTGACTCGGTTGGCGTGCGAGGTGCAATGCAGCTTCGATCGATTGAATTGCTAGTGAGATTTCCTGATGCTCTTAGACGCAGGCGGTCGATTTTGCCATTGGGAGTTAGGGGCAGAAAATCCATCGCCACAAAAGCATTGGGAATCATGTAATTGGGTAGTTTTTCTTTGAGGAAATGGCGCATTTCCACGGGATTAAGCGTCTGATTTTGATTGGGAACGACATAAGCAACTAGACGTTTGTTACCAGACAAATCATCTTCAGCAACCGCCGCTGTTTCTTTGACTGCTGGATGCTGAATTAGCAGCGCTTCAATCTCTCCCAATTCTATTCGATAACCGCGAATTTTTACCTGTTCGTCGGTGCGACCTAAAAACTCAATATTGCCGTCGGGAAAATAGCAAGCTAAGTCACCAGTTTTATAAATTCGTTCTCCTTCTTTGTCACTAAACGGATTAGCAATAAATCGCTGGGCGGTTAATTCGGGGCGGTTGAGGTAGCCTCGCGCCAATCCGCTGCCGCCGATGTACAATTCACCGGGAATTCCAACGGGTACTGGCTGTAAATTTTCATCTAAAATATAGAGTTGAGTGTTGGCAATTGGGCGGCCTATTGGCGGTTTTTGCCGTGAAGCGAAGCTATCCCGCAGGGAATCGCCAATTTCGGCAAAACTCGACCAGACAGTCGCTTCTGTAGGGCCGTAAGCGTTAAAAAATCGGCGGCCAGAAGCCCAGCGTTTAACAACATCTGGGGAACAGGATTCGCCAGCACAGACGATTGTTTGCAGTGCGGGAAGTTCGGCGTTTGGAAGGACAGCTAGCAGCGAGGGCGGGAGGGTAACGTGGGTAATAGTATTGTCCTGCAAAAATTGGATTAATGTTTGTCCCGGTAACAAAGATTCTTTCTTGGCACAGTAAAGTGTTGCTCCGGTTCCCAATGCCATGACAATCTCAAAAATTGAGGCATCAAAACTCATGGAGGCGAATTGTAAAACCCGGTGATTTGAGTTTAAGTTAAAAGCTTCTATTTGAGCTAGGGCTAAGTTGTAGAGTCCCCGATGTTCGATTAAAACGCCTTTGGGTTTTCCGGTTGAACCCGATGTATAAATGACGTAGGCTAGGTTTTGTGGTATGATATTTGTAGTTGGGTTTTCGGACTTTTGTTGGGCAACAATTGCTCGGTCGGAGTCCAAACACACTATTGAAAAAACTCCTGAAGATTCCGGCTGAATCAATGTTTTTACTAAGTGCTGCTGAGTTACCAAAATCGACACCCGAGCATCTTCTAACATGAAGTTAAGGCGCTCTTGAGGATAAGTTGGATCTAAAGGCAGGTAAGCTGCGCCTGCTTTGATAATGCCTAGCAATCCGACGATCGCATCTAAGGAACGTTCTACACAAAGGCCCACTAAAACTTCTGGTGCTGCTCCCAATTGCTGCAAGTAATGTGCAAGTTGGTTGGCTCGGCTGTTGAGTTGGCGATAGGTTAACTGCTGGTTTTCAAAGACGGCGGCGACAGCATCGGGCGTTAGCGCGACTCGCTCTTCAAATAGCTGATGGAAACACTGGTTTTGCGGATAATCTCTCTGAGTGTCATTCCAATCAATTAATAATTGCTGGTATTCTGGCGCTGTCAGCAAAGCCAAGTCGCTGAGGTGCTGTTTGGGATTAGCAGCAATGGCTTCGAGCAGGGTTTGGAAATGTCCCGCCATGCGCGCAATTGTGGAGCTATCAAATAAGTCTGTGCTGTAGATAAATTGCCCTTGAATACTTCCTGCATCTTCCCACAAGTTGCACTCTAAATCGAGCTTGGCGGTGCCGGCGTCAAAGTTGATCGCTCTGAGAGCGATTCCCGGCAATTCTAGCGCTGCTACAGGAGTGTTTTGCAGGCTGAAACTAAGTTGAAACAGGGGGTTGCGGCTCAATTCGCGATCGGGGTGCAATTCCTCAACCAACTTCTCGAAGGGCAAATCTTGGTGAGCGTAGGCTGCTATTGCGACGTTTTTTACCCGATGCAATAGTTCCCGAAAAGTTGGATTTCCCGATAAATCTGCACGCAGCACCAAACTGTTGACAAAAAACCCGATTAATGCTTCTATCTCGCTCTGGTTGCGATTGGCGATCGGCGTTCCTACTGCAATATCTACTTGTCCTGTATAGCGGTACAGCAAAGTTTGAAAAGCGGCTAGCAAGGTGATAAATAAAGTCGCGTTTTCTTGCTGGCTCAATGACTTTAGTGAGGCAGTTAAAGCAGGTGATAGTGCGAGCAATTGTTTGCCACCCCGGTAGGATGGAACGGCCGGCCTTTGTCTGTCTGTCGGTAGATTGAGTGCGGTAATTCCGTTTAACTGCTGCCGCCAATAAGCTAACTGGGTTTCTAATACTTCGCCCTGCAAGTATTGGTGCTGCCATTCTGCAAAGTCGGCGTACTGCAAGGGCAGTGCTGGTAAGTGCGATTCCCTTCGGGATAGCTTCGCTTCACGCCCATTTTTTACAAATGCTGTGTAGAGCATTCCCAGCTCTCGAATTAGCACTCCAATCGACCAACCATCAGCCACAATATGATGTAAATTCAGCAGCAATATATGTTCGGTTTCACTGAGTTGTAGCAGCGTTACTTTGAATAACGGCCCAGCGGCTAAATCGAAAGGGCATTGCGCTGCATCGGTTGCGAGTTGCAGCGCTGCGGTTTCTTGCTGATTTTGCGAGAGATTTTGTAAGTCGATTGTGGGGAGGGATACGGTGAGAATGGGAGCAATAATTTGTACAATTTCCCCTTCAAACATCGCAAAAGTGGTTCGCAAAGTTTCGTGTCGCTTCACAATTTCATTAAAGGTTTGCTCTAAGGCAATTAAGTTGAGGGAACCTGTTAAGCAAAGTGCAGTTGAGACATTGTAGAAAGGATTGCCCGGTGCTAATTGATTGAGGAACCAAAGCCGCTGCTGGGCAAATGATGCGGGGAAGACGAAAACTTCTGTTTCTTGCTGCATATTTATCGAAATTGCACCCTGTTCAACAGCCATCATTTTATTTACTTTCTTGATTAAAAGATGATAGCTTCATCCGCCGACTCTCGCGAGAAATTGGCACTAAAGCAGGAGCTTTAATTTTAGCATTCTTATCTTTCAAACTCTCCACAATCTTAGATAATTCTGCGATTGTCGGTGCTTCAAACACGCAGCGCAAAGGCAACTCTACCCCGCACGCATCGCGCACTCTAGAAACAAGCTGAGTCGCCAGCAGCGAATGGCCTCCCAATTCAAAGAAATTGTCGCGGATACCCACTCGCTTTATCCCCAAAACCTCAGTCCAAATTTTCACTAAAACTTCCTCAATAGAAGTCTGAGGCGCAACATAACCGCCAGCCCATTCTAACTTAATCGGCTGCGGTGCAGGCAAAGCGAGCCGATCGACCTTTCCGTTAGCCGTCACCGGTAGCGACTCCAGCACCACAAAAGCCGACGGAATCATATATTCCGGCAGTTTTTCTGCTAGATAAGCCTGCAACTGTGGCACTAATTTACGCGCTGCTTTAGCTTGTAAGGGATTGTTAGCATAAGAGCGCCAAGGACGCAAGTTATCGCTTCTGGTTTCTCGCACAAAATCTCTGGTTTCGCCCCGTGCAAACACTACATCGTAGCGCCCTTGACTGTCGGAATTAGACCAAGCAATATTAACATTATACGGAACTTCCAAAGCAGACCAATCCTCTGGATCTACTCCTAAATTATCGAGTTTTTCCACAGCTTTCTGCAACTGACCTGCGGTGGTGAATTTATCGACAACAGATAGCAATTCTGCCGCTTTCACCGCAGAAGTTACCCGCGCATTGGGTACATTAGCAATTCTTAAAACATCGAGTTGATTTTGCAATAATATTTGTTGCACCGTGGGAACAGTCAGATTCTGATTTTCAGCCGACCAATCCAGCCGTTTCGCTCCCTCAAAACCCTCTTTTGCAGGGGATTGGAGGGGATCTATTTCAGACGCAATATGCAGAATAGCATTGTACCTGAAATCAGTTAACTCATTGTGATAACTACCGCGAATTAATTGAATCTCTACGCCGCCAATCTGCGGAAAATTGTGCTTTAAGGCGCTAAAAAAATCTGGTTCAATAACTAACTCTGTCTCTTGAAAAATTTGCATTTGTACTCGCTGCTGTAACTGTTCGCCAGAGAGAGAAGGTTCGGCTTGATACAGTTGTACTGAAGCGTGGAAAGCTGCCAGCAGGGGCAAGCTACGGACATCTCCGATGAATATAAAGCCGCCGGGAGCAGTTGCTTTCACCGCACCTTCTAGCACCTGCACGAGATAGTCGATATTCGGGAAATATTGCACGACAGAGTTGAGAATTACTGCGTCAAAAGCTGCTGTCTCTACTCCTGCAAAGTCAGTAGCCATTTTCTGAAGCAGCGTTACATTAGCTAACTGTTGATTTGCCAAGTGCTGCTGAATGTAATTGAGCGAAATTGGTGAAAAATCTGTGCCGCAATATTGAGTGCAGCGAGGCGCAATTTGGAACAGCAACAAACCTGTGCCGCACCCAATTTCTAATACTCGATCCGGCTGCAAAGCTAAAATTTGGGCTGCTTGATTGTTCGCCCACTCGCGCACCTGTTCTGCTGGGATTGGGCGATCGGTATAACTGCTATTCCAGCCGACAATATTAAATGTTGGATCTGACTCTGCCGCAGGTCGATCGTACGTTTCATTGTAGAGCATTTGCCACTGCAAAACCTGTTCGTCCTGCAATTGGATTATTTGGTTTTTTTCGCGGGCAACGCTATATTCAGGATTCAGGGCAATATAAGCTACTAAACGTTTATCTCCCTGTCCATCTTCCGAAGCTATTGCTACAGCTTGCTGCACCGCCGGATGTTGAGTTACTACTGTCTCGATTTCTCCTAATTCGATGCGGAAACCGCGAATTTTTACTTGTTCGTCAATGCGTCCTAAAAATTCTAAGTTGCGATCGCCTCTGTAGCGCACTAAGTCGCCGGTTTTGTAAATGCGCTCTCCTGAATTTGGTTTAAAAGGATTGGAAATAAAGCGTTGTGCGGTTAAATCTGGGCGGTTGAGGTAGCCGCGAGCGAGTCCGTTTCCGCCGATGTACAATTCGCCAACAACGCCGATCGCCACCGGCTGCAAATATTTGTCTAATATGTAGATTTGAGTGTTAGCAATGGGGCGGCCAATTGTCGGGGCGATTTCTGTTTGCTCTGTTACAGGAATATAACAGGAAGTTGTGACGACGGTGTTCTCGGTTGGGCCGTAATTATTTACTAACTTAAATGGATGGGATTTTAAAGGATGTTGTTGCAGTTTTTCGCCGCCTGTGAGCAAGATTCGTAACGCTGTATTTTGAGGCCAATCTAATAGCAAAACTTTCTCGGCTAAAGGTGTTGGCAAAAAGCTAATTGTTATTGCTTTTGATATTAACCAGTTTTGCAGTTTTTCAGGATCTCGCCTGATGTCATCTTCTGGAAAGTAGATGCTAGCTCCGGCGGCGAGATAAGGCCAAACTTCCCACCCGCAAGCATCAAAGCCGATCGCAGCAATTTGCGTTGCTCGATCGCCCGCTGACACCCCAAACTCTCTTTGATGCCAAAAAACGAGATTTAACAAGCTCCCGTGCTCAATTTCCACTCCTTTGGGCTTTCCCGTGGAGCCGGAGGTGTAAATCGCGTAAACCAGATTTTCGGCTGTGGCTGCGCTGGTGGGATTGTCGGCGATTTCTTGGGAAATCATCTCCCAGTCTGTGTCTAAACAAACTATCTGTAAATTGGGCGATGGCAAATTCTCTATCCATTGCTGCTGAGTTAACACCACAGATAATTGAGCGTCTTTTAGGATAAAGCTCGATCGCTCAGCAGGATAACTCGGATCTAAAATTAGGTAAGCTCCTCCCGCTTTCAGGATACCCAACATCCCCACGATCATATCGAGCGATCGCCCGCAGCAAAGCCCGACTAAAACTTCCGCCCCAACCCCAATTTTTTGCAGATAATGTGCTAGTTGGTTGCTGCGGAGATTGAGCTCTCCATAGGTGACTCGCTCATCTCCAAATACCAGCGCCACCGCATCCGGTGTCCGATCTGCCTGCATTTCAAATAGCTGATGGATACACAAATCTTGCGGATAATCTGCCTGAGTATTGTTGCATTCAACTAACAAATGATCGCGCTCTTTTGCGCTCAAATATTGCAAATTTGCAATTCGCTGTTCGGGATTGGCCACAATGCTTTCTAATAGGGTTTGAAAATGCCCTAACATTCGGGAAATCGTAGCTTCATCAAATAAATCTGCGCTGTAAATAACCATGCCGCTGATGCCCTCCGAGCTATCAACCCACAGCTTGTTGCTGGGCGATTCGTTGCTGTTGGGCGATCGCTCCCACAAATGGAACTCCAAATCAAACCGCGCTGTTTCCACATCTAACTGCTGCGGGCTGAGGGTTAATTCTGGCAATTCTAACCCATTCCCGGGCGCGTTTTGCAGCGCAAACGCCACCTGAAATAAGGGATTCTGGTTCAGGGCGCGATCGGGGTGCAGTTCTTCTACTAACTTCTCAAACGGCACATCTTGGTGAGCGTAAGCTCCTAATGCTATCTCTTTGACTCGGTTTAAAAGTTCCCGAAAAGTTGGATTTCCCGACAAATCTGTACGCAGCACTAAACTGTTGACAAAAAAACCGATTAATGCTTCAATTTCACTGCGGTTGCGATTGGCGATCGGCGAACCTACGACAATATCTTCTTGCTGCGCGTAATGGTAAAGCAACGTTTGAAATGCTGCCAGCATTGTCATAAACAGCGTTACTCCTTCGCGCTGGCTCAACGTTTCCAAAGCCTCGCTCAGTTGTTTTGGCAGTTGCAAAAATTGCCTTTTGCCTCGGTAACTTTGAATTGCTGGCCTGGGGCGATCTGTAGGCAAATTTAGCATATAAATGCCGTTTAACTGCTGCCGCCAGTAAGCAAGCTGCGTTTCTAAAACTTCCCCTTGCAGCCATTCCCGCTGCCATTTTGCAAAATCAGCATACTGGATCGACAATGGCGGTAAAGGCGAAGGTTTTTCCCTAGCAAATGCCGTGTAAAGTGCGCCTAATTCCTGAATTAGCACTCCGATCGACCAACCATCGGAGACAATGTGGTGCATATTCAGCATTAGTAAATATTCGGCATCATCTAACTGCAATAATGTGACTCGCAGCAACAAGTCAGTTGACAAATTGAAAGAGCGTTGAGCTTCCTGGGCGGTGAGCCGATTTGCTTCATTTTGTCGAGATTCCTGTGGCAAAATTCGCAAGTCCACTAGATTAATCGGAAGGTGGAAAGCAGCAGCTATTCTCTGAACAGGTTGGCCCGAAACTAATGCTAAAGTCGTGCGTAAAGCTTCGTGGCGGCGCACAATTTCATTGAAGGTTTGTTGCAGCGCTACAAAATTGAGCGCACCTGTCAAACGCAAGGCTGCGGGAACATTATAAAAAGGATTGTTCGGTACTAATTGGTCGAGAAACCACAAGCGCTGCTGTGCAAAGGAAAGCGGTAGATTTCCGTCCCGCCCCATCGGAACAATCGGTGCAGGAGTGAAACTAGAAGTACGATTAGCTGCTTTTAAAAATGAAAGAATTTCGGCTTTTTTATCAGAAATTTCGGCGCGCACTTCTGGTGTAATAATTCCTTCGGGAGCGTTGCAGCGCAGGATCTCGCCCTCAACAAAAATATTAATATCTAGACTGCGAAGGTAAGATAAAAACTCAACTGTCTTCAAAATTCCACCTCTTCTCTAGTATCTGCGATCGCGTTGGTAGTTGTTTGATTTTTAGCGGCCCAGCGCACTGTTTCAATGTATTTTGCCAGACTCGCCACAGTCGGGGCCTCAAACAAGTTCCTGACTGGTAACTCGACTTGCAAAGCGTCTCGGATGCGAGAAATTAACTGCGTTGCTAGCAGAGAATGCCCGCCTAGTTCAAAGAAATTATCGTAGATACTAACCTGCTGTTTTCCCAAAACTTTAGCCCAAATTTTCCCGAGGATCTCTTCGATGTCAGTCCGAGGAGCTACATAATTTTCTGTTAGATCCTCGCTGTCTGTATCTATCTTAGGTAATACCCGGCGATCGACTTTGCCGTTGGGCGTCAGCGGTAGGGACTCCAACACTGCATAAGTTGCAGGAACCATATATCCGGGTAACTTTTCTTTCAAAAATTGGCGCAAGTCGCTTGATTTTAGATTGTGAATTTCTGATTTCTCATTAATGCGATCGGGAATAACATAAGCGACCAAATGTTTATCGCCTGGTATGTCTTCCCTCACAATTACTATTGCTTCGCGCACTTGTGGATGCTGGCACAAAGCCGCTTCAATTTCTCCCAATTCGATGCGGTAGCCGCGAATTTTTACTTGGTCGTCAACGCGGCCTAAAAATTCAATGTTACCGTCAACCCGATAGCGACCTAAATCACCTGTTTTATAAAGCCTAGAACCAGATTTATTGCTAAAAGGATGAGGAATGAATGCAGCAGCAGTTAAATCTGGCTGATTGAGGTAGCCTTTCGCGAGTCCGTCACCGCCGACGTACAATTGGCCTGTAACACCGATCGCCACTGGCTGCAAATCCGCATCCAGGAGATAAATCTGCGTGTTGGCGATCGGGCGGCCGATGGGGATAGATGTTGCGGTTTTAGGTACCTCTTGCACGCAATAATAAGCGGAAAATGTGGTATTTTCTGTAGGCCCGTAAACGTGAATTAATTTAGTAGTTGAATTTTGTTTTAGGACTTTTTCAACCCATCTCATATCGACCGTTTCTCCGCCAAACAGCAAGCAGCGCAGCGAATTAAAAGCTTGCGGTAAAATTCTCGCAATTTGTTGAAATAAGGCTGTTGTTAAAAACAAAACGGTGATATTTTGTTGGCGGAGTTCTAAAGCTAAATCGTGAGGTGAAAGGGTAATATTTGTGCTAATTTCCACGAGTTGAGCGCCGTTGAGCAAGGCTCCCCAAATCTCGAAGGTGGCTGCATCGAATGAAGCGTTTGATGCTTGGGCAATTTTATCACCCGGTTCTATTTTTATATAATTTGTGTTGAGTACCAGCCGATTTACTGCTTTGTGGGTGACAGCAACTCCCTTGGGTTTTCCGGTGGAGCCTGATGTGTAAATAACGTAAGCTAGGTTGTCGGATGTTGCGGTGTTAGCAGGATTTTCGGCGCTTTCTTTGGCTATTTGTTCCCAGTCGCGATCGAAGTTAATCACCGAGTTTGAGAAGTCTGTAAAATTCTCAATCAATTTATCCTGAATTAGCAAGACTTTAACTTGAGCATCTTCCAGCATCAAGTTTAGCCGATCGCGCGGATAGCTTGGATCTAACGGTAGGTAGGCTCCTCCCGCCTTCAGTATAGCCAACATCCCGACAATTAGGTCGATCGAGCGCTCTGCACAAAGCCCCACTAAAACCTCCGCTCCCACGCCCAGTTTTTGCAGGTAGCGCGCCATTTGGTTGGCTTTGCTGTTGAGTTCTCTGTAAGTGAGGTGCTGGCTGTCGAAAGTTAGGGCGAGATTTTCTTGATTCTGCTCAACTCGCTCTTCAAATAACTGATGAATGCACTTATTTTGAGGATAATCTGTCCGAGTATCGTTCCATTCTTTGAATAATTGATGCACTTCATCCTCGCTCAATAAAGGTAAATTAGCGATGCGTTGTTCTGGATCGGCTACAATGCTTTCCAGCAGCGTTTTAAAATGCCTCAGCATTCGGGCGATCGTCACTTCATCAAATAAATCCGTATTGTACACAGCTACGCCTCTGAGCCCTTCCGAATCTTCCCACTGTTCGCCGTATCTGCTCCTAAACTTATCCGCAGCTTCCCACAAATGTAGCTCTAAATCAAAGCGTGTTGTTTGAGTCTCCAAATGAAAAGAACTCAACTTTAATCCTGGCAATTCTAGCTCGTCCACCGGCCCATTTTGCAGCCCGAATACCACCTGAAACAGCGGGTGGCGATTCAACGATCGCTCTGGGTGCAATTCCTCGACTAGCTTCTCAAAAGGCAAATCTTGGTGAGCGTAAGCTCCCAGGGTTACTTCCCGCACCCGGCCCAAAAAATCTCGAAACGTCGGGTTTCCCGAGCAGTCTGTTCGCAGCACTAAAGTATTGACAAAAAAACCGATTAATGCTTCTATTTCACTGCGGTTGCGATTGGCGATCGGCGAACCGACAACAATATCTGCTTGCTGCGAGTAACGGTAAAGCAAAGTTTGAAATGCAGCGAGCACTGTCATAAATAAAGTCGCTCCTTCTCGCTGCGAGAGCGCGACAAGTGCGTCCTTCAGTTGTTTCGGCAGTTCTAAATATTGAGTTTTTCCCCGATAATTTTGCATAGCTGGTGCAGGGCGATCTGTGGGCAAATTTAACACTGAAATCCCGTGCAATTGCTGCCGCCAATAAGCTAGCTGAGTTTCTAATACTTCACCTTGCAGCCATTCGCGCTGCCACTCGGCAAAGTCGGCATATTGAAGTGATAATTCTGGCAGGGGAGATGGCTGTTGATTTATAAACGCTGTGTAGATAGCTTCTAGTTCTCGAATTAGCACGCCGATCGACCAATCATCGGAGGCTATGTGGTGCATATTTAGCAATAGAATATGCTCGGTCTCGGTCAGCCGCAAGATGGTGACTCGCATCAGCGGCCCGGTGGATAAATTGAAAGGGCGAAGAGATTCGGCGGCGGTGAGTTTATTTGCTTCTATTTGCCGTTGTTCTGGCGGCAAATGTTGCAGTTCTAATAGTTTTAAATTAGTCTTGAAAGCGGGAGAGATAATCTGCACTGGTTGGCCTGATACCGCTGCAAAAGTGGTTCGCAAAGTTTCGTGGCGCTGCACTATTTCGTTGAAGGTTTGCTCTAAGGCGATTAAGTTGAGGGAACCAGTTAAGCGCAGTGCTGTTACTACGTTGTAGAAAGGATTTTCTGGTGCGAATTGGTCGAGAAACCACAAGCGCTGCTGGGCAAATGATGCCGGAAAGACAAACACTTCGGCTTCGGAGGAAATATTCAGGCTTTGTCGATCGCCTGTAAAGGAATTGTCATAAATTTCGGATGTCATATCTGTTGCTCTTGGCGGATGGAATGTGTTAATTTTTTGATGGCGCGGGGTGGCTTGTTGACGGTGCGATCGCCTCTTAAAACTTTCGCGAGCTTTCAGATCGGAACTTTTAACATCATAAATCTGGGTGCGCCAGAGACGCGGGCAAAAGAAAGCGGGTTTCTGGCGGCGCGATCGAGTTATCCCTTTAGCAGCAAGCATTGCGGGCCCCACAATCGAATTTAGTCGCGGAATCGGCTATATGGGCTGGTGATTCGCGTGCGATCGGCCCAGTTAGAGCAGAGAATTACCGGGAGCAATCTGTGGAGAGGTCAAGCTGTAGTATGATTTCTAGTTGCACAAAGTGTTCTTGGGGCGATCGCCAATTTTTCCCATCTCCAACGCAAGCGACTAATATTGATTAAACAGTGTCATACCAATTTTTTATCAGGCTGCTCCCGAATCCGATCCCCCCTAGCTAAGAGGGCGGGCACTCTTGGCACCGCCCCTACTAAGGGGGGGACAAGATTCCGATCAAAGTCCCCCTTCTTAAGGGGGATTTAGGGGGATCGAGATATGTGCAACGACCCATTAAATTGGTATCAGGCATCTTTTAGATAAAATCACTGGAAGTTGGGATCTACTTTGCCAAAATACTTAAGAACACTTTCACGTGCAGTTTAAATTAGAGGTTATAGGCCAATGGCGCAGCGGAACGTATACTCGTCAAAAGATGATCCAGAGGATGAACAATCAGCAGAAGAAGTCCTGCACTCAGTGATTCAGGAATTGGACGCTTTGCATCAAAATGTCAAAGGTCAGTTAAATCAGGACATTACTCGGCTGCAAAGTGAAAAAAATCACCTGATTGACGATATTGAAGACCTCCGGGATCAATATCGCAAATTGCAGTCTCAGCAAATGGATTCTCTATCTGGAAGATACATTCAGCAGCAGCAATTGTGGCTGAAGCAGTTGGCTCAAGTTTTGGCTCACAATTTGCAAGATTTGTTGGTACAGCGGTTCAACGAACTCAGCGCTAACTCGGGAAATTCTCTCAGCAGCCCGATTCCCAGCGGCGAATTTCCGATCCCGATGCCGCCTAGTAACTACGATGAGCGAGCCTCGGAGTTGCTGGCGGCGCTGGATGAAAGGATCGATCGCAGTTTCCAGATGCTGGAACAAGATTTGAGCAGCTACGAAAGCGAGCTTTCCCTACGCCTCAACAATATGCAAACCCTAGAGCGGCAAGGCGAGGAACTGTTACAAAATCTCGTAAACCGCATCAGGGAAGAACTCGAATCAGAAGAAGCATATCTTGACAATCCTTTCGATGCTCAAGATTCCTACGCCGAGGAATCAACTAATTCTGTTAATTCTGTCCGCCCGCAAGTTCTGCCGCCAATAGCTGGAGCCCAGCCGCAGCAAGTCGTGCCGCCGACGGCACCGGCGAAAGCAGGCTCTCAAGTGCAGGCTGGTTTGGTGCTGGCTTTGTCTTCGGCGGTGGTATTGTCGCTGTTTAATGTTTGTTTAAGAATTTTGATTAAAGGCAGAAATCCTCGGGTGATTTTTGGCTTGTTTGAACTTCCCGGAGTTGTGACTCCGGGTTTTGGAAATTCTTTGTTGATTTTGTTGATGCGGCTGATCGTGGTGATGGCTTTGATGCCGATTTTGGCAACTTTTCTGTATCCTTCTGTGTGGAAAGATATTAGGCGGTTGTTCCAGTCGGGTGATCGAGCTTTGTGGGGTAAGGTTTTAGGAAGCGCATTTTTTCTGTTTTTGTCTCAGATTTTGATTTATTTGGCGATCGGCAATATCCCGGCGGGGATTGCGATTACAATTTTCTTTATTTACCCGATCGTCACCGTACTAGGTTCTTGGATTTTGTTTGGTGCTCGCCCCAGCACGATCGGCTTTTTGGCGATGTTCGGGATTACCATAGGTCTGATTTTAGCTGGGTTGCCAAGTTTTGCGGCGCAAGCTCCGGGCGGCGGCAATGTCGAGGTGGGAGTCGCGGCGGCACTAGGTGCTGGCATTATGTTTGCAGGTTATGTATTGCTGACGCAAATGGCCGCAGGAAAGCTGCACCCGATTCCTTTTAGTTTAGTTAATTTCGCCGCGATTTTTGTATTTTCTGCCCTGAGTTTGTGGGTGCCCCTGTCGCAAAATTTTGCTCCTAAAATCGACCAAAATGTTTGGCCTGGTTTGATTATCGGAGGCGTTATTTTAGGGGTACTGACGCTATTTAGCTATCTTTTAAACAATTTTGCCATCCGGTTCGCAGGGGCAGCCTTAGCATCAGTAATTGGCACTTTGGGCCCGGCTTTGACCGGACTTTTTGGGTTTCTAATTATCAATGAGAAGTTGCAACCTGTGACAATTCTCGGCATGGCTGTGGTGACATTGAGCGTGGCTGCTATGAGTGTAGAACGAATGGTAACTCCTCAAAAGAAAGCTAGTTGAGGCCACATTTTTCCTTCATACAGCGTATCCCCGGTTTATCAAGTAGGGACACGGCAATGCCAAGGCGTGTCAACAATCACCTGAAAGCCTTGATAAATCTCGTTTTTCCCTAAGTCTAGATCCCCCTAAATCCCCCTTAAGAAGGGTGACTTTGATCGGATTCTTGTCCCCCCCTTCTTAAGGGGGGCTAGGGGGGATCTAGGGTTAATAGTCAAACAGCAGTCTGTGACAGGGTTTGACCTTAAGTTGACACCAATGGGCAATGCCGTGTCCCTACGGGGATTTACGGAATCATATCAATTCCGGGCGTTGCTGAGAAAGGAGTATGATTTGCCTCCGAAATTTAGTAGGGGTAATTCATGAATTGCCCCTACTCAGCGAGTTTCAGGGATTGCTGCGAGTGAATCATACCTAAATTCAGCAACGCCCAATTCCGCTCTTCATCGGAATGATCTAAACGGAAGGAGACGGCAGTGCCGTGTCCCTACAATTGATCGCGGTAGGGAAACGGCACTGCCGTGTCCTCTCTATCATTCCGGCACAGCCGGAATTAATATCACCCTTTTTCACTAAACAGAAACCACCACTCGAAAACCCACAATACTAGCCTTGCAATCCGGCTGATATCGCAGGCGGCACGCGCTGCGACAATTCGGAGGATGATCGTTCCAAGAACCGCCCCGCAACAACCTCAGCGAAGAGTCGCCCCCAGAGTCCCAAACGCTGCCATCAGCCGGCGCACCATTGTAATTATTGTGCCAAGAATCGGCGCACCATTCCCAAACATTTCCGTGCAAGTCGTACAATCCGAAAGCATTAGGTTTGAAACTACCAACATCTGTCGTTTGAAACCTATAAACTCCCTTCGGTGCATCAGCGTAATTAGAATTGCCGTTGTAATTTGCTAACTCACTGGTAATCGTTTCTCCAAAGTGAAACGGCGTCACGGTTTCCCCCCGGCAAGCATATTCCCATTGAGCCTCGCTAGGCAAGCGATACTTCTTACCAGTTTTGCGAGAAAGTCTAGCGCAAAATTCCACCGCTTCATACCAAGATACATTTTCTACGGGTCGATTTGCACCTTTAAAACGGGAAGCATCGAAATTGAGAAATATTTTAACTTCCGGTAGCGCTGCAACTGCTGTCCACTGTGCCTGAGTGACTAGAAATTTGCCAATATAGAAAGATGGTAAAGTTACTAGGTGCTGCGGTTTTTCGTCGCCATCCCCCCGATCTTTTGGGGAACCCATCAGGAAAGTACCGCCAGAAACCGATACCATTTCCATGACTGTACCGCTGCCAAGATGTTCTTCAAAAAAACGCGCTTTGCCCCTGTTAAGAGTAGTTTGCTGCCCGCGATTATCTACTGTTACTACTTTGAATTCAAAGGTGCTTTTGACAGCAACAATTCTCTGTGAAACCTGATTTAACGGCGGATTAGTGTTATATTTTATGGTTTGATTGACAGAGATATTACTGTTGATTTGCCTGCTTTGATTGAACGGACTGTTGATAGCAATTTGTCCTTCTTCAGTCAGATAAGCATTTAGGGGAGGTAGACTTCCCTGTGTCCGAGCAGAATTTACAGCAAGTTGTCCCTCCTTGACAAAATGGGGTTGGGGAGGTAAAGAATAGAGATTTAAAGCTTTGATTACTTCATCAGCGGATTGATATCTATTTTTGAGATAATCTTGAATTAGCTTATCTAAAATTTTTGCCAACTCGCTGCTGATTTTTGTACCTGCTGGCAACCTTTCTCTCCAAATCCAACCGCCGTTTATCGGGTCGTAAAGGTCATCCGATCCGTCAATTTTTGGCAAACATTTAGTTAGCAATCGAATGCAAGTTATGCCTAAACTGTACAAATCACTTCCGGGGAAAACTTGGCCGCGCATTTGTTCCATCGGCGAATATCCGGGTGTTCCCACCGTCGTGCCGACTTGAGTCATTAGCGAACCGGTCACTTGTTTGGAAACGCCGAAGTCGATCAAAACTAACTCGCGTCTTCCTCCCCTTCGGAAAGCTGAATTACGAAAATTTCCCGGGTTTGCTGGAGATGAGTGAATCGATGTGCGGCGGCGGATGATATTCTCTAGTTTGATGTCTCGGTGAATGACATGGCGATCGTGCACAAATTTCAGAATCGGCAAAATATCTGCCAGCAACTGCCAAATTTTTTCTTCGCTAAAAACGCCCTGCTGAGTTAATTCAGCGAGTAAGTTTTGCCCTTCAATTAATTCTTGTACTAAATAGAGCCGCTTGTCTTGTTCAAAATAAGCAATTAAGCGAGGAATTTGAGGATGTTCGCCGAGTTCGTAGAGTCGTTTGGCTTCTTGCTGAAACAGTTCTGTGGCTTTTTCCAGTGCTGAGGTTCCTTGAACTTGGGGCACAAACTGCTTGATGACGCAGGGATCGTCCATGCGATCGGTATCTACCGCTTCGTAAGTTCTGCCAAATCCCCCTTCGCCCAACAGTCGAATCACGCGGTAGCGGTTTCTGAAGAGAGGCGTGAGGTCGGGCTGGCCGCAACTTTGACAAAATTTAGACTTGTCGGGATTGAAAGGATGAGAGCACTTGGGATTAGAACAGTAGAGCATATCCTGGGCAGAAATGATCTGGTTAAGGTTATCATATATCTTTTCGGGTTCCTCATGGATCTGTAAAAATTTGTCAAAGATTATCATATATCTTTTATGCCTGCTCGGAGCGATCGCCTTTTGAAAAGCTCATTCAGAAGTTCTATTCATTGCATTTTTGCAATCTTCTTACGAAGATAATAAACAACAACCTGGCAAAATGGTTCGAGATCTGCTTTATTTTCGCCTTCCCAAGTTGCCAAGTATTTTGGAATATCTACATCACGCACTTTTTAAAGTCGCAGTATTTGAGTAAAGGCATCAATCACTGCTTTACGATTATTTACCAAAATCGAGTGATTTAAATTCAATACATCATCAATCTCACTCTGTAATTGTGGATCGTTAGCTTCAATGCGACCTGAACCATGGAATTTAAATAGCCTTTCTACATCATGCTTTAAATTGGCTGGATTAAATGATATGTCATCATCACCTTTTCTTGTATCACAATGCTGATCGCGTCTAGGTTTTCCCGATCCACCAAGGCAAGCACCTAATAAATTTGTATGATCAAGTTGTTTCTCAGGAAATTTATTGGGAGATTGGCTTTGGCAGTGTTCGATCTTCATCTTTTCTAATGTCGGATAAATTCGTTGCATACAATAACAGCAAATCCCCCGTTGCTCACTCACAAGGCTTGTACGCAGATCGTCTTTTTCGGCATAGTTATCATAGTCAGAATGGCTACTGCACCGATGTCGTATTAACGATATTGGTTCGGATTGTTTTTGGATATTTCTCATTCATTACCTTCTAAAAATTTAATTAGGGTTCGAGCGCGGGTAATCTCTGGCTCGGATGCGCCGAGTTTTTCAGTCAGATTTATAATAGATTGATGTGCCGCATCAAAATCTTCGTCATCGATGAGTTTAAACAGAGCGTGAAGTTTATGGGCTACCTCTTTGTTTCGATCTGATACTCTCATCAATTCGTTTAATACTCGGTTGGCATCAAGACCATAAGATTCTGATGGAATGGTAGCAATAGTGCTAGTAGTTTCTTCGTCATGTTCGAGGACTCTAATCCGCTTGGCTTCGACTTCACCGATAATAATTGGCGAATGGGAAGTGCAAACAAACTGGATTGAAGGAAAGGTTTTGGTGAGATCATTCACAACTTGATGTTGCCACTTAGGATGAAGATGAACGTCTATTTCATCAATTAGGACTAGCCCTGATGTTTGTTGCAAAATCAGAGGCAATTCTTGACTAGATATATCTAATTCTTCGGTTAAGAAAGAGGCGTTTTGAGTGACTATTTTGATGGCAATATCGGCAATTAGACCGACCATCATTTTTTGGCCAGCACTAAGGTTACTAAAGGGTTGGGGGTTGCCTTGGATGGAAACAACAATTTCCGATCGCTCTGGGTCAAACCACAGGTGATCTGCGTTGGGAATACAACGCAAAATAGCACACTTTACCGCATTGTAACCAGGGCGCATTTGTCCCTGTCGATTGATTGAAGCGATCGCCTCTTTCTGGAACCAAGTATGGAGATCGGCGATTCTAATCCGTTCATCAAAGCAGTTATAGAAGGCATCCCAACGGCGGGCGGGGCTGGTGTGGGTAGTTGCTTTATCGCGTTGCTTGGAGGGTAGCCAAGCTCTACCTGCGCCGTAGTAAGCGATGATGGGTAGCCAGATTTTTTCGCCTGCTTCAACCTGTTGAAATAGAGTGGAGATAATTTCTAGAGCTTTTTTGGCTTCAGTGTTGGAGGTTCTAGAGCCGTGAGTTTTGATTTGTCTGAGCCATTGGACTGGCTGATTGTTAATTGTGCCGATCGCTGTAATCTGGAGGGGTGTTCGTTCTATCCATTGGCTGATGGTGTCGGATTTGAGCGCTTCTAAGTGGATTTCTGAGGGAAGAATGTTACGGCGGCTATTGTTGAGGGTTGTGTCGGGGGAGTTGACCAGCCAAATTCCAGCCGCGATCGCCAAAGCATCGAGGATCGTGGTTTTACCTGTGCCATTGTCCCCAACTAGCAAGGTAAATTGGGGATGCAAGTCAAGAGTATAGTCTAAAAATTTCTTGAAGTTTTTGATTTTTAGTCGGTCAATTCTCATGCTAATGTCCCACAGTCGATCGGTATTGAGCTTGTAATTTGTGACAGACAAATTATCGTATAGCAGTTGACAGTTGACCACTTGACAGTTACATAATACACGGCATTGCCGTGTCCTCGATTACTATCATGTCTAAGTGCAACTGGAATTAATATCATCAAGGTTCTGTTTCATCTCGACACCCACAGCACGAGCGGCCGGATCAGAACTCTGTAGCAGTGTGTTTGAGACATTTTCCCGATCGACCTTGCTGCGGTTTTGACTTAGTTTGTACTTTCCTTCTAGTCGAGTTACAGCCATCTCAAACCCGACAATACCATCCATCATCCCTTCGCGGAATTGATTCGATAAACCGTCCCAATGGGATTGGTAGTGAACATCGTAGGTATCTATCATCTGATTTATCATCTTGTTCATTGCTTTTGGTGAGTCATTGAGCATGATGATTTTGGGAACACCATAGGCATGAACAGCAATATAGTTCCAGGTTGGTACGCTCTCGTGTTTTTCGTACTGTGTAGGGGAAATGTAAGCGTGCGGGCCGGTGAAGATAGCCAATGATTCAGCAGATCCAAATGCTTGCCATTGAGGATTTGGCTTCGCGAGATGACCGCTCAATTTTACGACATCTTCTTCTATTGTAATGACGAGAGGAATATGTGAAGCACAAGGTACATTGTCTACGCTCGATACCAATGTTGCAAAACTATTGGCTTGCATAAAAGCCACCAGTTTATCAATATTGTCTTCTTGAAAAGCAGTTGGGTTATACATGGAAATTTAATTTCGATCTCAATCTTCCGCCCATGATAGCACTAGAATCGAATGCCAGATCGCACCACCGTAATATCGTAGCTACGTGCCGAAGTGGATCAGGGCTGCGCGGATCGCGATGAACCACACCGCAAGCGTGGAAAATAAATAGAGGTAAAACCGCAGGATGATCAGATTGAACGTGCAATGGACAGCGCTATGCAATACGCGAAACACAACGAAGAACCACGCGGCGTTTACATAAACTGCATCCACCTGCTTTGTGATGAACAGATACAGGACAAGCGCATAAAAAATTATCGGAATCTCGAACAGGTTTTTGAGGTTGTCCGATGGATTGGATACGCTTGGCGGCGAAATTTGTGCCAGTGCGCCCGGTACAGCAAAATCCTTTTGACCGAGCTTTCTACTGGTGATAAAACTAATCCGGCGGATGTACATATACACCCAGACTAGGAGTGTTAGAAACACTGTTGCAAAGAAGGGACTGAAAATTGCATTTTGTGTCATTTTTACCTCTTAAATTTGATTGTATTGTCAGGTGAAGTTGCTTTTGAGACTGTAAGGGTAATATAATTCGAGTATTGCGATGTTTCTAGTCCTCGATCGGGTACTCTTTTTGAAACTATGGCGATTTCCTTGCAGCTTTTATTTGAAGAAATCAATTTTTCAAAGGATGAAGACGATCTGCGATCGCACCTCGCACCCAAAATCGGTGAGTATTTTGCAGCCAAGCGATCGGGAATCTTCTTTTTCGATCGACTTCCCTCACTAGATAGCAATCTTCAGAAAACTTTGAAAGTGGCGCTATCGATCGAACAAAATCCGGTGGCGCGTTACTTAGCTGAGCGTCACACGCCTGTGCACGAAGCATTGGTGACATCACCCAAGGTTTGGACAATGATTTGTCCGCGCCCCGATCATTGGCACGTGATGGCGGGCCCGATCGTCGATCGCGGTCAATTAGTGGGTGTAGTGGGCTGTACCCGCGAACAGTCAATGTTTGCCTTCGATACACAAAATCTAGCCGATTTGAGTGCGATCTGTTTGCATTTATCTGTTTGGGCTGCAACGAAAGTGCGATCGCAACACCAATCTTTCCAGAGCGATCGATTGACGCCTCGTGAATTGCAAATTGCCGAATTGGTTGCTTTGGGACGAACAAACGCACAAATTGGCAAGGAAATTTGGATTACTGAGAATTCTGTGAAACAAGCTTTGAAGCGAATGTTCCGTAAGCTTGAGGTTTCGTCTCGTGCCGAAATGGTGGCACAGCTTTCGGCTACAAAATACCATTTGTCAAGTGTAAAACTGACTCCATAGCACGACCGCTGCATGGCGCTGGTTAGACTGCTTCGATCGCCTCACCTAGTTCTTAAGTTTAAAGATTGAATAAAGTGAACCGCGATCGGCTGATTGATTGGAACTTCTAGATTGTGAAGGGCATCTCTTTAACCAGCTACACATTTAGGGAGTCAAAAGTAATGCGTCGAGCAATATTATTCCTGTCAAGATTTGTATTCAGCCTATGGATTGTACTAATTGTTACTTTTATATCCCTGCTGCTGTCTAATGCACCCAGTGTGCCCACCAATACGCCTTTTGCTAGCGTATCAATTAGCACTGAACATAACACTACCGTTTATTTACCTAATCGGATATTTACCTGCACAGAAGCAGGGCAGCAATTTCAATGCCAGACAAAAATTCAAGCTCGTTTGTTAGACCTCAACCTAACAAAAGGAGGTGATTATAAATACTACTTCAGCAATTGTCGTGCTTTGTACGACGGGCGATCGGTTGGCTGTCGGAAGACAGGGCAAAGTTATGCCCCCATACTTTCAGATATTTATGAGATTACCGATTTAGGATTAAGTCCTCAACAGTTACAGGCAGTTAAGCAAGAATACTGGGGCATTAATACCCTGATGCAGTTGGGTGAAATTCGCTTGATGTGGATCAGTAGCGGGCTATCTGTTGCAGCAGGCATTAGTGCCGCTTTCTTCACCTGGTTCTATCCAGGGAAAGTCAGCAAAGCCTTTACAAGTCTTGCCTGTGGATTTGGAATGTATCAATTGGTTTGGGGTTTACTGGGTAGAGTACAGTACAACGTCGTGACGCCCTATGGATTTACGCCGGACACCTGGGGTTGGGTTGTGAATGGAGGCGCGATCGCCACAGGTATTGGAACAATTATTGCTACCGCTCTCTTACTTTGGGGAAGATTGAATCGTTTCACCAGGATTTTGCTCAGCATTAGTAGTAGTGTGGGAATTTTCAATCTCTGCTCGTTATCCCTCAGTTGGAATTTTACCTATTTGGCTTCTTTCTTTGGTTTAACCGAAACCTTTTTACAAGACGGGTATGTGCTGATGTGGCTTTCTGCTGCTATTTCGGCTATCTTTGCAATTGCTGCTGCAATCTTGCTTTGGTTACACACCAATCAATCCATCAAAACGTTCCTCTGCCTCGGCAGTGGATTTGGTGCGGTAGCTTTAGCCACAAATCTTTTCCTGTTGATTCTGTTAGGGTTGGGATATGCAGATTAAGGAAAATGCAGATTCAAAACACCTAATTCTTTTGTCTTTCAAGCTAATCAAACCTGGAAGATCCCAGCGATCGACCTTACTAATCTCTACCCATCCGAATTCTATTCAAATAAGAGATGTAAAGTTCGATCGCTCAACACAATCACCTCAGAATCTTCGATGGACTTCCCTCACTCGATCGCAATCTTCAGAAAACTTTGAAAGTTGCGCTATCGATCGAACATAATTCTGTTGTACGTTTTGTCAACAGAATAGCGATCGCTCCATACTCCATCACAAATAAAACTCGGTAAATGTTGTTATATTTGCCATAAAGCAATTGCTCCACTTCTTTTTGTACCTACTTACTGACTTTTGGGCAACAATTGATTTAGCGCACCACATAAATATCCCTTCACGGTGTCTCTACTTGCACCCACGCCACTGGGAATGGTAAAAATCATCTCGACAGTTAATAGAGTTCCGTCGGCTGAGGCAAAAACATCGATCGGCAAAGCACGCTGAAATGCGGTTGCGGGATTTTCGGCTTTCATGACACCTGTGCTCACATCGGTGCTGATTGTTTTGATGCTCTCGCGCGCCAAAATGGGTCGTAATTGGGAAAATGCTCTTTCTATGGATAACCCCTCAACCTGAACACGCGCCGAAAAGGCTGCACCATTGAGAAAGTCACCCTTTTTTTGAAAGCTTTCTTCGCAGGTTGTGGCAACTGCGGGAGTGGCTAAACACATGAGAGCTAGAGTTAAGAAGAGCGATCGCATATTAGCTGAGGAATGAAGAATGAAACAATCACCAAGCTCATGATGAACCATCATGGGATTGTTTGGCAAGTGATATCAAATGCGGTAGCAATGGATGTGATACTTCAGTGGATCGGTGCGATCTCCCAATCAAAGATCGGACTCTTCGCCCACTAACTGCAAAATTTCGCTGCACACTTCCTCCCGTGCTTTGGCCTTGGTGTATATCGTAAATTTTGCCAACTGATGATTTGAAGGATGCTTGACAAAATGTTCATTACCAGTTTACTCCACTATTTTCGCCATGAAAACCCCCACGTTTTTCAATTTCGTGGACGATCGCAACTGCGTTAGCAATTCCATCTTCGGCTTGAATTTTCGCTCCTATATCGGCTGCACGCTGACGCATCGATCGATCAGTCATAGTCCTGTGAATCGCTTCTGCAAGTCGTTCAGCGGTTAGTTGTCTACGGGGAATAGGTTTTGGCCCCACTCCTAATTCCGCTACGCGCTGCCCCCAAAAGGGCTGATCGCCAAAAAAGGGTATAACGATGGTCGGAACTCCTGCTCTGAGTCCGGCGGCTGTTGTCCCAGCCCCACCGTGATGGACAACAGTCGCAACACGGGGGAAGAGCCATGAATGGGAGATTGAATCCACCATAAAAACCGTATCTGGTAAATCGCTCTTAGTCAAACCACCCCAACCAGATTGCAATATGGCGCGTTGTCCCGTGAGTTCGATCGCTTTTAAGACTATATCTGCCGTTTCTTCTGGGTTTCGGCTCCTCATACTCCCAAACCCGATATACACAGGCGGCGAACCACTTTGCAGAAAATCCAGCAAGGCGGATGGTGGAGTCCAATCGGGTGCTTCATCCAAAAACCAATATCCAGTGATATGGGTATTACGCCAATCAGATGGTTTAGAAATTACGGATGAACTAAGACCATAGAGAATTGGATAACGCTGAAAATGCTTTGAATTGTAGAGTCCCCAAAATGGGGCGGTGGGCAAGCCCAGCACTTGTTTTCGCGCTAACCCATCGCCTGTACGAGACCCCTGCCACATAATCTGTCGGAATAAATGATGAGATAACCGATTAACATAACCGCCGAATTTGGATATGGACTGGGGAAAAAGGATAGCGGGAAAGGCTGCTGTCGGCGTAAAGGGAAAGATATATGCCTGAAGCAAGGGTAGTTGTAGCTTGTCGGCAAGGGCAAGACTGAGGAACAATCCTCCCACGCCTGCAAGCAATAGATCCATTCCCTGACAAGCGGCTAAACCGCCCTCCGCCCAATCGATCGCAGCGCGCTGGCTAGCTTTCGATGTGTGGGCGTTAATGGCAAGAAAATTTCCTTTCTCCAGTAACCCAAGCATTTCTGGGGTTTCCATGAATTCTTGTACATTCCCTTTGACTGGAAAGAACTCTAACCCGTATGAACTGACTAGCGCCTCAAAGTTTTCATGAGTTATTAGTCGCACAATGTGACCTGCTGCTTTTAAGCCCTTGCCTAAAGCAATATATGGTTGAACATCGCCTCGAGTTCCCATCGCAATAATCGCAATTCGCATGAACGATCGTCCTTTTCTGCTGCAAGTTGTGAGACTCGCTTGATACAATGTGAATGATTACTCATATTTTACGGGCGATCGCACTCACCTGACAACTCGCATTTTTTGGATACTTACCCATGCTGCACAAACCCTCAGCCACACCGCGTAAACTGCCAAAACAGGAGCGTTCTCAAGCGACTGTTGAAGCCATTCTCACAGCAACGACTCGCATTTTGACCGAAGAAGGGTACAACCAGTTGACCACAAATCGAGTGGCTGAACTGGCAGGTGTGAGTATCGGCTCACTGTACCAATACTTTCCAAATAAGGAAGCTTTGATTTTTGCTTTGGGGGAGCATCATGCCCATGAAATGGAGCAGTTAGCTCACCACCATCTAGAATCTCTAGGAGATAGCTCTATCATTGATGTACTTCGGCAGATTGTAAAAGCGGTGTTTGCTGCTCATGCCGTGAATCCTAAGCTCCATCGCGTTCTACATGAACAGATTCCTCGCAGTGAAGTGATGCGACAGTTAGATGATGCAAAGATAGAGAAAATGCTGCGATCGTTTCTAGCGCAACGGTACGATCAAATTCAACCTAAAAATCTAGATTTAACGGTTTTCATTGTTGGACGCACGATCAAAGGGCTGATTCATGGGGCGATGATCGATCGTCCAGAATTGCTGAACAATGGGGAACTTGAACAAGAAATTATGACTATGCTGTCATCTTATTTAGTAAAAAGGTGATTGCAAGATATAAAACCATGTTTTTTGTAAAATTGACGTGCCTGCACATTCTGTTGAAGCGTAGTCAATCTTAAACCACAAAGCGATACAACGTTAAGTTCCTCGAAACCTTGCTGAATACCTGCAATTGTTTCTAACCGATCGATTAATTCGCGCAGTTTAATTGGATCGATTTTGTTTGGATCGAGAAAGGTGACGAGGACTTGAGAGCGATCGCTAATATCTTGTGGTAGCTCCACTAGCTGAATCTGCCCATTCTGATAAATGCCTTCGATGGTTTTTAGCATGAGTTACAGTCCGGTTAGTATTCGCTTCTATTCTAGCAATAATCGAGTTCTAGTGAAGCCTGTTTCTATGACAAACTCGATCGGGAAAGTCGAGCCGCTTGGAAGGAGAAATGTCAACGAGACGATCGCGTGCCTATCACTCACAATACCAGAAATCACTTGCTGACACGCTCCATTACAGCACCCAACGAGGCAACCACATTGTAACCAATACGAATTTGTCCGTGGCGTCGTGCAGTCTTGGACTGCTAGCAACTGCTATAAAACTCCATTGATGCCATAGTAAACACAAGCACCAGCAAATAATATACACAAACAACGTTAGAAAGAAACCAATCATTCGACCTGGGGAAGGGCCATAGGTTTTGATTAACCCCCAAGCATGGGCAATCCGACCAAATGTAAGCGCACTACCCAAAAGCCACAACAACCAACTCTGTGAATCCATCAATTCTAATGCAATGATAAATAGAAGTGCCAAGGGAACGTGTTCTGTGAAATTGCCGTATGCACGCACTTTCCGCTGTAACAGCCCATCATCCATCGTTTTTGCTGGAACTAACTTTTGCGTATAAATCTCGACAAAAGCTGCCCACGCATTTGGCTTGTCAAGGTAATTTGGCTGCGTTGCAACA
This sequence comes from Cyanobacteria bacterium VAR_87_metabat_62, assembly GCA_031427135.1. GTDB lineage: Bacteria > Cyanobacteriota > Cyanobacteriia > Cyanobacteriales > Microcoleaceae > Microcoleus. The sequence continues at coordinate 39,988 of JANPMV010000086.1, forward strand.
TCTTCCTTTGACGTTCCGTGCCAAACCCTCGTGCTTGCCCGTTCCATTACTACAAGGTAAGAGAGTGCAAATGCAACAAAGCCATTTAGGCCAATGAACAACGTTGAAATTGGAATAGGATTGTCCATTTATTGATTGCTCCAAGTAATCGTGGACTGGATCGTACCATATAGAACCCATTTGAGATCTATTGCCGTTGCCACAAGCTTGATACCAGATGAATTTCAGCTTTTTTGCGATCGTCGCGACATGATTTCTCGTCTTGTGGCTATTGAGTTATGTGAGACGGCTTGTTTGTCCACCTTATTGTTGAAGAAAAGATGTCAAATGGGTTCTATAGATAGTTGTTTAACCACGAAAAACAATATAAAACCCCCCAAACCCTATTTTTAAGCTAGGTTTGGGGGGTTTTCTTCCTCGCATCTAGTGCAAATTACGACTTACTAAGCTCGATCGCCGGTGCACGCAAAGACACTGTTTTATCAGCAGCAGCCTTAGCCATCAACGAAGGCACAGAATCCCGCAATCTTGCAGTCAACTGAACAGTCGTCGCATCGTAAACCTGAGTCAGCATCTTCGGATACAAACCAATGCCAATAATCGGCACTAACAGCGCAGCAATGATAAACACTTCTCGCGGTTCCGCATCCACCAATTCTTCGTGTTCCACCAACTCCTTATTCTCAGAACCGTAGAAAATCTCACGCAGCATTGAGAGTAGATAAATCGGAGTCAAAATCACCCCGAAAGCAGCGAGAAATATCACGCAAACCTTAAACACCGGATTGTAAGCATCGCTGGTTGCAAAGCCTACAAACACCATCAATTCTGCTACAAAACCGCTCATTCCCGGCAAAGCCAAAGATGCCATAGAACAAGTAGTCCACATGGCGAAAACCTTACGCATTTTCTGCCCGACACCGCCCATTTCGTCGAGCATGAGGGTGTGAGTGCGATCGTACGTGCAACCCACCATAAAGAACAAACTCGCCCCAATTAAACCGTGGGAAACCATTTGCAGCATTGCACCACTGGTTCCCAAATCGGTAAACGAAGCTATCCCGATTAGCACAAAGCCCATGTGCGAAATCGAAGAATAGGCAATCTTTCGCTTCAAATTGCGCTGAGCAAAAGAAGTTAAGGCGGCGTAAACAATGTTTACTACACCCAGAATTACTAACAGCGGTGCGAAGGTAGCGTGAGCATCCGGGAGCATTCCCGCATTCATCCTGAGCAAAGCGTAACCGCCCATTTTTAGCAGAATTCCTGCTAGCAACATATGGGCGGGTGCGGTGGCTTCCCCGTGAGCGTCGGGGAGCCAAGTGTGCAAGGGGAAAATCGGGAGTTTGACGCCGTAAGCGATTAAGAAACCTGTGTAGAGTAGCAATTCTATATTGGTGCTGTACTCTTTGGCTGCGATCGCCCGCATATCAAAAGTCACCGTATCCCCATAAAACGCCATCGTCAGCGCACCAACCAAAATAAACAGCGAACCGCCCGCCGTGTATAGGATAAACTTAGTTGCTGCGTAGAGCCGTTTTTTGCCGCCCCAGATGGACAAAATTAGGTAAATTGGAACTAATTCGAGTTCCCAAACCAGGAAAAACAGCAACATATCCTGCACGGCAAAAACTGCTATTTGCCCGCCGTACATTGTCAACATCAAAAAGTAAAATAGCTTTGGTTTAAGAGTAACCGGCCAAGCCGCTAAGGTAGCTAAAGTAGTAATAAAACCCGTCAACAAAATCAGCGGCATCGACAAACCGTCAGCACCCACCGACCAATTTAAATCCAGTTGCTCCACCCAAGTATAACTTTCTACCAGTTGCAGTCCCGGATTGCTGAAGTCGTACTGAGTGTAAAAAGCGTAAACAAGCAGAGCAAAATCAATCAAACCGACAATCAAAGCATACCACCGCACCGTCTTGCCATCCTTATCGGGAATTAAAGGAATCAGCAAAGCCGCAGCAACGGGAAACAGGATTGTTGTGGTTAACCAGGGAAAGTTAGCTGTATCCATTGCATTTTAAAATAAGCCGTCAGTTATTAGGTTTAAACATATTTTGGCGCTTTTGGTCTAAATTTTATACTTTCTTTATACGAAGCAGAGTTTTTGCAATATTCGTGACAAGTTGTGCGATCGCAAAAGTTGAGTTTAATTAAAGATTTATTTCTATTGGCCAATTGTCAATTGTGACTTGTTGAGCTAATACCCGTTCTTAAAATATCTTCTGGTTGGAAATGGCAATGTCCCCATTGGTATCAAATTAAGACTAAAGCCAATCATAAATATCGCTTTTTGTCGAGTCCAGATCCCCCTAAATCCCCCTTAAGAAGGGGGACTTTGAGTGCTTCCAGTTCCCCCCTTATTAAGGGGGGTTAGGGGGATCGAGGCCTCATCGTCACACAGCAGACAGGTACTAAGTTTTGCCTTTAGTTGACACTAATGGACAATGCCGTTTCCCTACAGATTTAACTGATTCCAGAAACGATCGCAAAACCGAGAACTGCGACAAACACAATCAGGGCATAAAATTGAGCGCGACCGTTTTCAATGTATTTCAAGGCTTCGCCTGTTACCAGGGCGAGAAAACCGGTTAAATTGACTACACCATCAACAACTCGCAAATCGACTTCCATGACTTGCCGCGCTAAACGGCGACTGCCTTTGACGAAGAGAACTTCGTTGATATCGTCGAGATACCACTTGTTGAGGGAGAATTCGTAAAGCGGTTTGATTTTTTGGGCGATCGCATTTGCATCAATTTTCCGGCTCAAATACATCAGAGAAGCCAAAGTAATGCCCAACAAAGCAATACCTACAGAGCTCCCACCCATGATTAGAAATTCCGTCAAATCGAACTCAGCGGCGTGTTCCAAAACTTCTTCCAGAGACTCCCCTGGCGCACGCACAAACTGCTCGAAATAATTGGCAAAGGGCGTATTGACAAAACCGATAAACACAGAAGGTACTGCCAGCAACACTAACGGCAAAGCCATTGTCAGCGGAGATTCGTGAGGGAAATGGTCGTGTTCATCATGACTTTCGCCAGTGGATGCCAATTCCTTGACATTCATCGCCCCAGGGCCGAATACCAAACCCGGTTGCAGAAGTTGCTGTTTGATGGCGTTGTCATTGCCCCGGAATTCGCCCTCAAAGGTGCTGAAATACATCCGAAACATATAAAACGCGGTCATCCCAGCAGTCACCCAACTCACAGCCCACAGAGCGGGATTTGCTGCGAAAGCTTGTGCGAGGATTTCGTCTTTTGACCAAAAACCGGCAAACGGCGGAATACCACAGATTGCTAAATTTCCGATCAAAAAGCAAGCAGAGGTAATCGGCATATATTTGCGTAAACCACCCATGACTCTCATGTCTTGAGCGAGCACGGGGTTGTGGCCGACGACATCTTCCATACCGTGAATGACTGAACCAGAACACAGGAACAGCATCGCTTTGAAGTAAGCGTGGGTCATCAAGTGGAACAGTCCGGCGCTATAAGCACCGACGCCCATTGCCATTACCATGTAGCCCAATTGGGAGATGGTGGAGTAGGCGAGGCCTTTTTTGATGTCATTTTGGGTAATTGCGATCGAAGCACCCATAAATGCCGTAAAACAGCCGGTGCAGGCGATCAAATTCATGACTGCCGGCAGCCCTTCAAAGACTGGGTACATTCGAGCAATCAGGAATACGCCGGCGGCTACCATTGTCGCGGCGTGGATCAGGGCCGAAATCGGTGTGGGGCCTTCCATTGCGTCTGGTAGCCAGACGTGGAGGGGGAATTGAGCGGATTTGGCGGCTGGGCCCAAGAAGATCAGGACTCCGAAGATTGTCGCCAAGGTGGCGCTGAGGGCTCCTGATTCGACTAAGGAGTGCAGGCGTTCGCCCATTACGTCAAATTCAAAGCTACCGGTAGCCCAGTAAATGCCGAGAATGCCCAACAGCAGGCCGAAGTCGCCGACGCGGTTGGTGACGAAGGCTTTTTGGCAGGCGTCAGCAGCGGGTTTGCGATCGTACCAAAATCCGACTAGCAGGTACGAACACATACCTACGAGTTCCCAGAAGATGTAAACCTGAACGATGTTCGGGCTGACTACTAGACCTAGCATTGAGGCGCTGAAGATGCTGAGGTAGGCGTAAAAACGCACGTACCCGTCATCGTGTGCCATGTAGCCATCGGTATAAATCATCACCAAAAAGGCGACCGTAGTGACGATCGCCAACATCACCGATGTCAGGGGGTCGATGATGTAGCCCATATTCAGCGAGAAGTCGCCAGCAGAAGCCCACTCAATAGTGCGGGTGTAGGGAAGGTGTCCCTGTAATTGACTCCAGAGCAATGCGAAAGAGAGTACCATTGACCCTCCGAGCGTGGAGACGATTAATATCGCATTCGCTTGCCGGAGTTTGTTGGTTGCTTGGTTAAAGGTGATTAAGCCTAGACCTACTAGCATTGCGCCTGCCAGTGGCAGGACTGGAATCAGCCAAGCGTATTGATAAAGCAGTTCCATGACTGATAGGTAGTTTAAAGTTTCTACTAGATATTGCCAAAACTGTAAACAATTGTGACACAAGCTTGCGCGACTGGGCCAAAATACTCGCTCCAATAGTTAAGAATTGCCGATCGACAATGCTTGAGCTCAAATCCGTTAACATCGGAATAGTAAATTCGAGTTCACTGTTCACTGTTCACTGTTCACTGTTCACTGTCAACCGTCAACCGTCAACATCACCTGACGGTGTAACCGGAAATGATATGAGAATTGCTCCGTGTTTTCCTGATCGAGCTCCCTAGTTCCCGTGACATCTATTCCCAAAGATAGATTCAAAAATATCGCACTCCTGTTATTTCGGGAGTGCGATATTTATTTTGGTGTCGGGCGGGCGATCGACAAATCGGGAATCCTCAATGCCTTCTACATCAAAGCCGAATGCTTTCTAAACAAGAGCCTAATGCCTTTGAGCCGTTACCTGTTAGCCAGTTCCTGGGGTTGTAGCAGTTGAATTTTGGGAGAATTCTGAACAGCGAGCATCCAGGAGTCTAGAGTCCGGCGCAGTTCCTCGCGTCCTTGATATTGTTCAAATCTAAATCTAACTTTGTCCCCCTCAAACAAAATCAGCGTGGGCAGACTTGTCAGCCGATAAGTGTTGGCCAACTTGAAACTTAGATCGGCATTAACCCCTAGAAGCTTGACTTTACCAGCCCAATCTGATTCAAATGTTGCGAGCGTCGGCTCGATCGCGCGGCACAAACCGCACCAAGGCGCCGAAAAATGAACTAAAACGGGGGTAGACGCTTCAAAAACCTCTTGTGCAAAAGTGCGTTCGCTTACCGACAACACCATGATCCCTCAAAATTTAATAATTTTTTTCTATCCTAGGGATCATGCTACCAGTCTATGCTCCCCGTGACACGCATCAAAAAAGGATGAATTTTCCACAGCACTCCGATAAAAATGGCGATTCCTAGGTAAGAAGGCTTCAGAAACTCAAGCAAATCAAGGGTTTGACGTTTTTGCCAGACTGCAAAAAATGGAAAAATTGATGTCCGAGATTTGATGGTTTCAAAGGATTCGCCAAAACGGGCCTGAAGTCGTCTGTCACCGTGCCACACTCCGAACAGGTGGTGAAGTACCAAGCCGATGGAAGTGACGAGGGTAAAGCTAGTGCCAATCCAAAGAGTGTGGGCTATGCACCAAATCACCTGTCCCACCATTTGCGGGTGGCGAGTGATGCGAATGATCCCGGTTTCGTAGAGGTGAACTTGGGGCTTTTGGACTGCGGCAATTTCTAGGAGGTTGAAAGTTGCTGGGTACAGAAACAGGAAGGAAATTGCCGAGAGTATCCAAACCACGGGTTTAACTCCGGGCACGTCTTGTACTTGCCAAAGCTGCACTCCGTCGTAGCGGTGATTGAAAAAGTAGACAACCAGAATGACGGCTAGCGGCAAACTGACAAGGGCAAATAAAATGCGGTAAAGTCTTGCTCCGATTAGCTTTTCAGCTTTGGGGCGGAGGGCTGCTAAACCGCTGTGGGCGATCGCAAAACCCAGTAAAAGTCCGAGAATAACTAAGTGGGAGTTGAGCGCCAAGTCGATCGTCATTGCAAATATTAAGAAAAGTTATTGATTCGGGGCCAAATTGTGTCACAAAGTATCTATGGGAGCATTCAGCGGTTATCAGTCAGTTAACTGTTCGCTGTTGACTGTTGACTGTTGACTGTTCGCTGTTCGCTGTTGACTGTTCGCTGTTGACGGTTGACTGTTTGCTGTTCGCTGCCTACAGTCAACCGTCAACCGTCAACTGACAACAGTTAACTGACAAATGACAACTGACAATTTAGATATATGTCTGACCTTCCTTTCACTTTAGACCAGTTACGCATTCTCAAGGCGATCGCCTCTGAAGGAAGCTTCAAACGCGCCGCCGACAGCCTCTACGTATCCCAGCCAGCAGTTAGCTTGCAGGTGCAAAACTTAGAGAGACAGTTGAACGTGCCGCTGTTTGACCGGGGGGGGCGCAGGGCTCAACTCACCGAAGCTGGACACCTGCTGCTGAGTTACGGCGAGAAAATTTTATCGCTTTGTCAAGAAACTTGTCGAGCTCTGGAAGACTTGCAAAATCTCCAAGGCGGTACTTTGATTGTGGGCGCTTCTCAAACAACGGGGACGTATTTGCTACCTCGGATGATCGGGATGTTTCGGCAAAAATACCCGGATGTAGCGGTACAGCTTCACGTTCACTCGACTCGGCGCACGGCGTGGAGTGTGGCCAACGGACAAATCGATTTAGCAATTGTTGGCGGAGAAATTCCTACCGAACTTGTAGAAGCTTTAGAAATTGTTCCTTACGCTGAGGACGAACTGGCTCTGATTCTCCCTCCGTCTCACCCGATGGTACAACAAGAAAGTATCCAAAAAGAAGACCTTTATAAATTGCAGTTTATATGCCTGGATTCCCAGTCTACAATCCGCAAAGTAATCGATCAGGTACTGACTCGCTGCGGCATTGACACCCGCCGCCTGAAAATCGAGATGGAGCTAAATTCGATCGAAGCCATTAAAAATGCCGTTCAGGCGGGGCTCGGAGCTGCTTTTGTCTCGGTTTCGGCGATCGAAAAAGAGTTGCTGATGGGTGTCTTGCACAAATCTAAAATGGACGAAGTTTTAGTAACTCGGATTTTGTCGCTGATTTACAACCCCAACCGCTACCGTTCTAAAGCAGCAGAGGCTTTCAGCAATGAAATTTTGCCAACATTTGCTACTTATTCCACTATCCAGGACAATAAAGAACCCCCGGCGATCGATTTGGGACTCATAGAAATAGCAACTCCCAACTCGGCGGGAAGTTAATTTCTTAGGTCACTGGTAGTTAACAGTGCACGGTTAGTTGAGAGATTAAAACCTGGTTTGATCATCCCTGGTAAAATTAGCAAATTCGGAATCGGGAATCGGGAATCGGGAATCGGGAATCGGGAATCGGGAATTAGCTTTTTTGATGCCAAAACCTAAGACAAAAACTAGATAAAGAGGGTAAAATAAACTGGGATTGGTATAACAAAGAGTTTAACCGCGCATAATTAGGAATTAAACCATGACCAATTCCCAATGACCAATTCCCAATGACCAATTCCCAATTAGCAATTCCCAATGACCAATTCCCAATTAGCAATTCCCAATTAGCAAACCAAAATGGAAGTTTACTGCACTCGTCCGGGCTGCCCGCGCCCTCAAAACTATTTTTCCGATCTCGATGACAGTTCGATGCTGAAAACAGTGCAGCAAAAGTTTTGCACGACTTGCGGAATGCCCCTGATTTTGAGTGGCCGCTATTTGCCCGTGAGGTTGTTAGGTCAAGGCGGTTTTGGGGCGGCATTTTTGGCCAGAGACCGCTATACTCCGGCGATGCGGCAGTGCGTTGCTAAACTTTTGCAGCCGTCGGTAAGTCTAACTCCGGCACAGCTCAAAATCGCTCAAACTCTGTTTGAACGGGAAGCTGCGGTGCTGGAAGAACTGGGAAACGAACATTCGCAAATTCCGAGTTTGCTGGCGTTTTTTGAGCTGACTGTTCCGAGTTTGCAGGGCGGGAAAAACGATCAGTTTTTCTATCTGGTTCAAGAATTTATTGACGGTGAAAATTTGGAGGAAGAACTAGCTGTAAAAAACAAGTTTTCGGAGTCTGAAATCATGGTGGTGCTGCGGGAAATTTTGAAGGTTCTCGATTTTGTTCATTCTCGCGGTTCGATTCATCGGGATATTAAACCTGCTAATATTATGCGAGGTAAAAACGGTAGGCTTTATTTATTAGATTTTGGGGCTGTCAAACAGGTGACGCAAACTGCTGGTACCTCTAAGGCTTCAACTGGTATTTATTCTTTGGGTTATGCTCCGCCTGAACAAATGACTGGGCAAGAAGTTTATCCGGCAACGGATTTGTATGCTTTGGGTGTGACTTGTATTACTTTGCTGAGTGGTTTGCAGCCGACGGATTTGTTTGATAGTTACAAAAATGAGTGGAATTGGCATTCGCGGGTGGAGATTAGTTCGCGTTTGACTGAAGTTCTCGATCGAATGTTATTGCCGGCTCCCAGCCAGCGTTTTCAATCTGCGGCTGAGGTGGAAGCGGCTCTAAAGCCTGAGTCTAAACCACATTCTCAACAACCTACAGTCGTCGTAGCACCACCTCCTCAAATAGCGCCTTTGCCACCTCTGGCACATTCTTCGTACCCCCCTACACCACAAGCTTCACAGCCTCCTACGGTCATTCCTGCGACTCCTCCGGGAACTCTGCAACCTTCGCCAAGAGGGACTTTTTCGATTTGGGAGGTTTTGGGAGGGGCGGCGTTTACGGGTTTTGAGGGTGGTTTGTTGGCGATCGCCCTGACGAGTTTGTTGCCATCTCCGAGTCTGAGTATCGGATTGTTAGGGATGATTGTCGGGGGTTTGATTTTTGCTCAGTATCGCAGGGCGATCGAACAAACTGAGATGCTGGTTATTGGCGCAGGTACTCTGGCTTTACTGGTGTTTTTCCCGGCTTTGCGTACGGCGGCAGTTGCGATTTATCCGGGTGCTTCGATCACTGGCGTGTTGTTTGTGGGGTGGTTGGCGGCTTTGGGGGCGATCGCGGCAACAGCTATATTTCGCCTAATTTATAAGTTACTTTCTAATGTTTTTTAAGCTGTAGCAGAAAGACGGTTAGGAAATTATTAAAAGTTCTGTTATCGAGTAAGATTAAACGAACCGCGAAGACACGAAGAGCGCGAAGAAAGAACAACATCTTCTTCTTTCTCTTGCTACCCTGCGGGAACGGCTTCGCCGAACGCGTCCTTTGCGCCTTCGCGGTTAAATCATTCCGATGCAACCGGATATAAATCGATGCAAAATCAGAAGTCGATTAACCCGAATTGGACGATCGCTTGGGGCCCAGAAGCCCGATCGCACCCTGCAACTTGGGAAACCCCCGGTTTTGCCATAATTGGAACGGAACCCACCTTCAGCCCCACTCAGCGATTTGTGCTGGTAGGTGACTGCTGCTTCGATCGCACTTTGCTACTCAAACAACAGATTGATACCGATGGATTGACCGATTTGGCGATCGTCGGGCGGCTATGGGAACAATCGGGGACTGAAACTTTGAGCTTGTTGGAAGGACAGTTTGCCCTGGCTGTATGGGATCGAGACGAGCAAACGCTTTGTATCGGGCGCGATCGCGTGGGAGCGAAAACGCTCTATTACACTCGCACCGGAACGACTCGGTGGATCGCACCTCGACTGCGATCGCTCAATCCGTATCACGATCGCACACTTGATTTAGTTGCATTGCGCGACTATTTATGCTGTGCCTTTGTGCCTGGATCGCAAACGTTGTGGGAAGCGGTGCGAGAGTTGCGCCCTGGTAGTTACTTGTATTTACCGGATATTAAAGCGCAGAGATACTGGGAACCGCAGGAGCAAATTACGAATGCCGATCGCCCTTTGGAATGGCACGGGCAACAAGTGCGATCGCTGTTGGAACAACTGGTGCGGGAAGGGCTGCCAGCCGGGGAGCCAGTCGCAGCATACCTTTCGGGCGGCATCGATTCAAGTTGCGTGACTGCGATCGCAGCCCGGTTGCACGATCGCCCGGTGCACACTTTTTCGATGCACTTTGGCGCTGAATATCCCAGTGAGATCGAATTTGCCAACATTGTCGCAGCACATTGTGGCACCGAGCACCATATTTTGGAGGTTTCGCCAAAGCAAATTTGGGAGTTGTTACCGGAAACGTTGGCGGCGATGGATGATCCGGTGGGGGAAGGGTTGACGGTGCCTAATTTGCTGCTGGGGCGATCGGCAAAACAATTCGCAGATGTGGTACTGAATGGTGAAGGTGGCGATCCGTGTTTTGGCGGGCCCAAAAATAAGCCGATGTTGCTGAATAGTTTGTATGGTTCGATTCAAGGTAAACCAGATGCGATCGCAGCTTACTTGACTTCTTTTCAGAAATGCTATGTGGATTTGCCGCGCTTGCTGAAGCCGGAGGTTTGGGAAAAGGTAAAAGATGCGCCTTCGGTGTTTGCTGACGAATTGCAGCAGACAGAAACGACTTTTTTGAATCGGTTGATGCGGCTGAATATTGAGTACAAAGGTGCTGATTACATTTTAACTAAGGTAAACAATCTCACGGCTGCTGCGGGATTGCAAGCGCGATCGCCCCTATTCGATGCGCGGATGGTGGCGCTGAGTTTGCAAATCCCGCCAGAGTACAAGCTTTCGGGCGCGCAGGAAAAAGCCGTGCTCAAGGCTGCTGTGGCGGATTTGCTGCCAGATGCGATCGTCAACCGTCCGAAAAGTGGGATGGTGATGTCGATGCAGCAGTGGTTTTTGAGGGATTGGCAACGACAAGCGCGATCGTTGTTGTTGAATCGTCGGGCGGCGATCGCACCTTACCTCGATCGGGCATTGATTGATGAGTGGCTAAACTATCGGGGCGAAGTTTTTCCGCGTTATGGGCTGAAACTGTGGTTGTTGGTGACGCTGGAAATCTGGTTGCAGGTGAATCGTTAAGCAAGAGGGCGGGCACGGGGGCACCGCCCCTACGGTTTGATTCTTTTGTAGGGGTAGTGCCCCCGTGCCTACCCCCGCCCGTTAACCGAAACTATCGGAAACAAACACGTAGCCGCCGCCATACCCAACATTATCATCTACTAATATTAAGCCCTCATTACCCTGCGGATCTCCACTCTGAGCAAGTCCATAATTCACCACGCGCAACAACCGCTGCGGTGTAAAAGATTCCAATTCTACAAAATTTCCGGCATCCAGCCACGCTAGTTCTTCTGCTGTTAAACCTTGCCTCACAGCGACGGGTAATTGACGAGCGCTTTGTGCCATTGTTGGAGATTGCTGCACAAACATATCGCGAGTTTCTAAGATTTGACGGGGAGAAATGCCTAAATCAAAAATCGTGACGGCTTGATTCGCAAACCAGTTTGGACTGGTTCGCAGTTGATGGACTAAACTAACTCCGGCAGGGTTCGCATCGTGCAGTGCATAGACTTTTAAATCGGCGTTGCGTCGCAGCATTTCGATTACTGTGTCGAAGATGCTTTGGGGATAGCCGCTGATGCTGAGAATGGCGCAGTTGTTCTCAAAATGGACGTTGTTGGCAATCAGGAATTGGGCGATTTCGTCGCTGTCGCAGATGATTGCGCGATCGAAGCTGTAGGTGCTAACTTCGGGATCGATGCTGGCGGGTAAAGCTTCTTGGCGAGGTGCTGGGAGCAGTTTTTCTAGTGCGCCATTCACTGTTTGCCAGCGTTGCAGCCATTCATCACTCTGGGCTTGGTTGACTAGGAATATTTCACCAGTCATCTGTTGACGATTTTTTTGTGAAATGCCTAGCCAGCAAGAAAATAGCCCTAGTGCGATCGTTGCAATGTATCCTGGGAAATAATCATTAATCAGGCTTAGAGAAATGCCTGTCACTAAAATCATTACCCCTAAAGTTTGCAAGTTTTCCGCATTATTTTTTCTGCTACTACGAATACCTTGACTAGAAGGTTTACTTTGACTAAAAAATAGCCCTAGCCAAAAAATATTGTAAATAATCCAGACAATTAGTAGTCCCCACTTTGGCCAAGTATAAAATTTAAAAGCCATACCAACGATCGCAATGCCAAATATTGGCACAAAAAAGCTAAGAATCAGGTACAGCAGAATCCAGATACACCCGTTTGCTGATGAGATAAGTGCGGGGGGTTTAAGTCGTTTGTCAATAAGATACAAAAACTGTTTAGGCGTAAAGAATAACATATTTTGGCTGGAAATAGCTTCGATCGCGTTCTTGAAAAACGGATCGGTGAATCGCAGCTTTTTATCAGTGACAGTGGCTGGTTCAAATGCAAACGGATGGTTGCAATTCTTACAGCGACCTGAGTTTTTGGTGCGATCGCTCAAACTGTTATAAGTTGCACATTCGACACATTTCATTTGCATTTGGGTTACTCCTGATTAATTTAATGGATTTTTGGGTGGGGTTAGAAACCGGGTTTTTAGCAGAATCTGGGTTGTTATCAAATATTCTGGAAAAAACCCGGTTTCTTTGGCTGTGATAAGTTCCGTTTAAAATACTTGCCCGTTTAACAAGATGGAATAGTCTTCTCGCTGTCGAATTAGTCGATCGCCCTTAGCATCAATCAACACTTCAGCAGGGCGGGGGCGATGCAGAAAATGCGATGACATCGCATAGCCGTAAGCGCCGCAATCCAAAATGGCGATCGCATCTCCAATTTGCAGTTTCGGCAGCCAACAGTTGCGCCCCAAATAATCCCGGGAATAAGTTGTGTTGCCGCAAATATCGGTTTCGTATCGGGATACATCAGCCGTTTCCCAAGTTGCGATCGCCCGATAGCCTCCGTGTACCGCAGGTACTGATAGATTTGCTACAGTGGTATCGACTCCGACAATTTGCCGATGGCCCAACCACTTCACAGACACAACTTTTGCTAGTAAAGTACCACAACCTGCGATCGCCGATCGTCCCGGTTCAATCACCAATTCGATCGGGCGAGATAGCGCATTCAATCGTTGAGTAATCGCCGCACCAAATTCCTCCCAGTCAAACACCGCACCGCCTCGATAGGGATAGCCAAAACCACCGCCAAAATCGAGGGTTTTCCAATCGGGTAACTGTTGGGCGATCGCAATTAGCCGATCGATCGCCTGGGTAAATGCACCCGTGGCGTTGGTTCCAGTCCCCCGATAAAAATGCAGTCCAGTAATCCTTAAACCGTGTTCCTGCGCGATTTTACAGGCTTTTTCAAATTCAGCGGGACGCACTCCAATCCGACTGTCTCCCGTCAATTCCGGTGAGTTGAGTCGCAGTCCGATTTCGGGACGGATTAATCTCGGTTGACTGCGCGCATATTCGCAGAAATCCTGGAGTTGCGACAGGCTATCGAAGTTGAATCGATCGATCTTCCACTCAATCAGTTGCTGAATATCATCCCGGTTGAGGTTACTGCCGGTGTAGACAATGCGATCGCCCGTAAAACCCGCTTTCAGTCCCAAAAAAACATCACCCGGTGTATTTGCGTGCAGCCCCCAACCAGCTCGCTCAATCAGTTGCAACAAAGCAATATTGCCGTTGGTGACGGTGGCAAAATGAAACTGAACGTGCGGATAGTCGATCGATCGGGTAATGCGATCGAGGGTTTCATGGAGGCGATCGGCTTGATACACATATAAGGGCGAACCATAGGTTGATAACAGTCGCTGGGCGATTGCTTCGGAGAATGGCGGCGAATGTATTTTGGTTTCATTCTGTAGCAAAGATTCAATCATATTAAATCCGTTAAGTAGAAGGAAGAAGAACCCCCCCCTGCCCCCCCCCAAGGGGGGAATTAAGAGGGAAGATTGTAAAATCAACAGTTAACAGTTAACAGTCAACAGTCAACCTCCTTCGATATTTCCAAATGCGTTGCCCGATCGCGGGTGGCAACCAAAACACATGATCGAGCGATCGCCCTACCGGAATTTCGCCTAAAACTTCGGTGCGCCATGCCTGCCACATCAGCAGCAACCAGAGATTGTTGCCAATATATCGATCGCGCATCGCAACTCCCATTTGTCCCGATAACATCGCGTCGGCTAAATGCGGTTGCCAGCATTTTTCCGATCGCAGTACATTCGGATTCAGCCGATCGCCGATCGCACTCCAAAACTCCCGGTAATACCAAACCTTCAACGGGACTCCCATCCCGCGTTTTTCCCGCCAGACAATTTCCGGCGGCAACCAACGTTCGGAGGCTTTTTTGAGGATGTATTTTTCGCACGCACCTTGCAGTAGCAGCTCGCCTGGGAGTTGAAACGTCCACTCGGTGAGGTCGGGGTCGCAGAAGGGCGATCGCACCCACAAACCGCAAGCAAAGCCTAATACGTTTGCCCTCGGCTGGATGTTTTGCGCGCCTTTGAGCATCAGGGAAGCCCGCCGCAGTTTGGCTAGCAGGGATGGACAGGTGTCGGTGCCGATCGCATCTTGGAGGTAAATGCTTAAATCGTGGGATTGAGTGCGATCGAGGATTTCCGGCGAGAAAATCTGTTTTTCATAGCCGTAAAATCGCTGAAACGTCCGCAAATACTGTTGTTCAAAGGTTTCTTTGCCGGCTGGATGTTCTGCACTGTAAACTCCGTTAGCAATCAAAGGTTTGTTCGTCCATCCGGCAAATAGCTGATCGCCGTTTTCGCCGTTGAATACCACTCGCACGTCTTGCGCCGCTGCCTGTTTGAGCAAAAACAGCGGGGCTGTTGTGCCGTCTCCGTAGGGCGAATCGAGGGCTTTGGCGGTTTGTCCGATCGCACCCAGGATCGCATCGCCCGTCGCCGCCACCCGAATCAGCGGAATTCCGAAAAAGTCGGCAACCTGTTGCGCGTAGGGCAATTCGGAATAAGCTTCGACTCCAAAATCGAGGGCGTAGGCGCGCACTTTTAAGCCGGCTTTTACTAGCAGCGCTGTCACTAGGGAGGAATCGATGCCGCCGGAGAGTAAAACGCCCACTGGTTCGTCGATCGGCAAATCGGCCACTTGTCGATCGATCGCCTGCTGCAACAATCCTTGCAATTGTGCGATCGCCTCGTCTTCACTCCGCAGTAATTGGGGCGCTTCTTGCCAAGCCGATTGCAGCGAGCTCGCTTTCGGCTGAGAGTTAACATCGGCAATTTCCCAAAGTATTTCGGTTCCGGCTGCTACGGATGCAATTTGCTCGATCGGAGTTAACGGCGTTGGTACGTAGGAAAAACAAGCATAACTGTGAAGGGCGATCGGACTCACTTCAGGAACATCAATTAACGGTAGCAGCAATTGCATCTGCGTCGAAAACCAGATTGTGTCTTGCGATCGCATCCAGTAAAGCGGCACTCGCCCAAACGGATCGCGCCCCAACCGCAGTTGTCCCGATTCCACCACAGCCCAAGCATCTCCCGGAAAATCCGTCGGCTGAAATCGCCCGCAGGCATTCAGCGTCACAGTGTCAGAGTTGAGAAATGATGCAGAGGCGATCGCCCATTCTGACAGTTTGCCCGATCGGATGCCGTAGTTTGGTACTAAACGGCTGAGCGTTTTTGTGAGATCGGTTTGTCCCCAGTAGCCGATGAAATGTGCAGGTTTTGCGATCGGGCCCATATCTATTTCACCACGAAAGGTTCACTGCCGATCGCGCGTCCATCCAGAGACATCCGCACCTCCCAGTTTCCAGGCTGTGCAGCCGATCCGAGGTCATAAAAACAGTTGGTATTCCAAGCCGCAGTTTCGACCGTGCGAGTCTTAAACCTGTTCTGATGAACAATTTGACCATTAGGATTAACCCAGTCACATTGCAGAGCCAACTGACTGCCAATGGGAGCATTTTTCAACGTCACCTGGTAATAGATGCGAGGATTGATTTGGCGGTTGACTTGACTCAGACTGTTACCGCCTTTTTTCGATAGCGAAATCCTGTCTTCAGTTGAGGCAACTCCAGCAATTTTTTGTCGTTGATTTTGCCCGAATACAATGCCGATCGCGATCGCCGAGATCGCAACTGCTGCCGAGGCGATCGCAATCCACTTGTTGCGTCGCTGCTCTTTTTCCAGGGCTTCGCGGCGGTGCATTTGGGCGATCGCATCTTCCAAAAGTTCATCAGGTAAATTCAACTCCCGCAAAATTTCTCTTACTTGATCCGGCGCCAATTCTGACTCGCGCTGCCGCGATAACTTGTCGATTTCAGCAACAACCTGCGCTAACTGAGCTTGAGTAAGTCGAGTTTCCATAGAGTTTTTTCCAGTAAAAATTAGATAAATAAATCATATCCTTCTTCCCTTCCTTCTCTTCCTCTGCGCCCTCTGCGCTCTCTGTGGTTAAATTATCCATATTATTCAATAAATCGCACTCAAAGTCAATTCATAAAACTCATAACCTTGATCTCATAAAAATCATATTTATTAAGATTTACTTACATCGGAATTAACATTACCCAAAATCAGGACACGGCACTGCCGTTTCCCTACGATTAATTTAGCGTAGGGAAACGGCACTGCCGTCTCCTCTATATTATTTCGGCGTAGCCGGAATTCATATAGAATCCAGACTAGCAAATTCCTCTACCTTTTGAAAATCAATTAAATCGAACTTACTTAAATCCAGTATTTCCTGTTGGCGGTTCAACCAAACTGCATTTAAGCCAGCATTTGTCGCACCGCAATAATCCGCCTTGAAACTATCGCCGATATGCAGCACATTTTCAGCAAGGCAATTATGTTTCTGCAAAGCCGCCCTGAAAATTTGAGAATCAGGTTTAGCCGCACCAACTTCCGTAGAAATTGTCACCGACGTAAAATATTCTGCTAAACCGAGTGATTTTAATACTGGATAAAGTCGCGAGTCAAAATTCGAGACTACGGCTAATTCAATGCCTTGTTTTTGCCACCTATTTAAGGCGGGAAATACATCGGGATAAACAAACCAAGGTGCGGCGGTGGCAAAATGGGCGTAGAGTTCGGCAAAGAACCTTGGAAAGTCTGAAAATTGATTGAAAACGCCTGCTATTTGAAAAGCTTTCGTGGCAACTGCTAGCCACCATTCAAATTCTAGTTGGGGAATTTCTGCTAATTCTCTACCTGGAAATGCCATCTGATTTGAGTCGGCAAAACTCTGGAAAAATGCTGCATTTAATTCTTGACTGTCAACAGTTACTCCAAAATCTTTGGCTAATTTTTGGTAAACTTCGCCGACGCTACCGCGCACGTCAAATAGTGTACCAGCGGCATCTAAAAAAATTACTTTTGTCATTGGTTATTTGTTATTTGTTAGGATGAGGCCCAGAAACCGGGTTTTTTACTGAATTTACGATGTGTAACGAAGATTTCGTTAAAAACCCGGTTTCTTTGTCGAAGTCTCTAAGTCCTGAATTAACTTTTTAACAAATCCTGAATCGGCTTGCTAATCCAATTAAAACCAACTTTTACTTGATGGTCAAATGTGGGCATCCGATAGAGATAAGCTAAGCGACGAGCAATATGTGCCAATTGTCCATCGAGTTTAATTCCTAAGCCAGAAAGAGTCGCATTGTCAATTCCCAATGTCATCATTTCTCCTAGTGCCTGATAGCGGAAAGGTAGCAAAGGCCGATCGCTCAACGAGGCCCAAATGTTCCATGCGGTATAATCCGCTTGCTGGAACGCTGTTTGCGCTGTAGCGGGGACTTTTTGACCAGTTGCATCGTGACATTCGGCTATGTCTCCCAAGGCAAATATGTCTGGATGGTCGATAATTTGCAATGTGGGATTCGTGATTAATTGACCGCGCTGGTTTTGTTTGAGCGGGAGCGATCGCACTGCTTGACTAACTTGGGTTCCTACAGTCCACAATACTATGTCTACAGGCAGAACATCTAATTGTCCTTTGTATGTTAAGGATATTGTGTCCGCTTCGATCGCGTCTACTGCTGTTTCTAGGTCGATCCAGACTTTCCGTTTTTCCAAAGCTTTGGTAGCGCTTTCTCGGTTAAACTCCGGCGATGTCCGCAATATCGTGTCGCCTTGCTCGATTAACCGCACGCGACCTTTATCTCCGAGTCGATCGGCTAATTTACAAGCTAATTCTACTCCCGAATAACCAGCACCAACGATCGCAATCCGAATTTTGTCAGTATTGTGCGCTTCGAGAAACCGCAGTCTTTCTTCTAATCGGTAAGCGTCGTTGAGAGTGCGAAATGAGTAAGCATATTCAGCCGCACCTTTGACCATATCTAGGGGAGTTTCGCCACCTAAAGCTAACACGAGGCGATCGCACGGAATTTCTGGGCCATCGTGTAACTGAACTCGTTTTGCTTCCACATCAATGCCGGAAACAGTTCCTTGACAAAAGCGTATACCTGTGTTTTCCAGGAGTTCGGCAAACGGTGGGGCAATTTCCCAAGTTTGCAATTCGCCTGTCAACAATTCGTACAGCAGGGGCACAAACAAAAATCGATCGCGCTTATCGACAAGCACAATTTCGGGTTTTTCGGCTTTGGAGAAGGGTAACTGACTCAAGCGCAGGGCTGTGTAGAGTCCGCCGAAGCCTCCGCCGAGAATGCAAATCCGTGGTTGTTGTTGAGTCATGGTGTTTTGAGGGGCGATCGGTTCTTGGCAACTTAACTTATCTTATTGTAACGAAACGAGGCGGGTACTACAAAATCTCCCGATTAGCCGCAATCCCATTTCCTGAATGTTCAAAGAACTAATTTTGTACTATATTAATTAATAGTCAATTATTTCGGAAATTAAATTCACTTTTAATAACACATCTACTCTAACACTTGCCCCGCACTCACAAGTGAAACAATATGCAAATTTCCTCCCAGTCTGCTCAACTTAAGAACGACGACACCGATCGCGAAGATGGGTCATCCTTTTTGTTAAGCAGCGAAAAACTATATCAAACTTTAGTAGCAAATATTCCCGGTGCTGTCTACCGCTGTAGTTGCGACTTCGACGATCCCCAAGGTGTTGTCACATGGACGATCGGGTTTCTGTCAGAAGCGATTCAAGAAATATCTGGCTATCCTGCCTCTGATTTTATTAACGATCGGGTACGGTCTTTTGCCAGCATTATTCATCCTGAAGATCGATCGAGAGTCGAAGATACTGTCAGAAAAAGTATAGCAGCAAAATGGCCGTACATCTTGGAATATCGCATTGTTCGAGCTGACGGTAAGATTTGCTGGGTTTACGAAAAAGGTCAAGCAGTTGGTGACGAGGTGGAGGAAAGACAAGCAGGTTTATTGAGTGCTGTGGTTTCTCCGGTTTCACCCATGTCTAATTCTGTGTCAGAAGCGGTATATCTCCACGGGGTAATTTTGGATATCACCGATCGCAAGCAAGCCGAGTCAGAATTGCGGAATACTCAAGAGTTTCTAAATGCGGTACTCCAAAATCTGCCGGTTAGCGTCTTTATTAAAGATGCTGTCGAACAAAGATTTATTTATTGGAATAATGCTAGCGAAGAATTGTTGGGCTATTCGAGAGATGAAGTGTTGGGAAACAATGCTGCTGACTTGTTTGACACAGAGCAGGCAAATTACTTGCAAGCACAAGATTTAGAAGCATTTGCTACCGGAAAATGCATCGATTCGCCTGAAGAAATCATCCAGCTTCCGCACCGGGGGAAGCGGATTTTGCATACAAAAAAAGTTCCTTTGTTCGATGAATCGGGCGCGCCTAAATACATTCTGGGTATTGCTCAAGATATTACGGAAAGCAAAATAAATGAAACCGAGTTATCTCGCTTGGCTTTAGTCGCTAAAAAAACTCAAAATGGTGTCATAATTACTGATGCTGAAGGCTGCATTGAGTGGGTGAATGAAGGATTTACTCGGATTAGCGGTTGTGTGCTGGCCCAAATGCAGGGCAAAAAACTCGGTGATGTATTGCAAGGCGCTCAAACAGATCCGCTAACGATTGATAAATTGCGATCGGCTTTGGCAACGGGACAGCCTTTCGAGCGCGAAATTTACAATTATACTAAGGATGGAAACGGTTATTGGGTGGCGCTTTCGATCGCTCCCATTTATCAAGAAAACGGGCAAATGGAAGGTTTTATTGCGGTGCAAACTGATATTACCGATCGCAAACAAACAGAGGAAATACTCACGGAGAGTGAAAGTTATTACCGCTGCATTGTCGAGACAGCTTCCGAGGGCGTTTGGATGTTTGACAGCGCCAGCAAAACGACTTTTGCTAACACTCGGATGGCCGAAATGCTGGGGTATACAGTAGAGGAAATCCAGGGAAGATCGCTATTTGAGTTTATCGACGGCGACTCTAGGGAAATAGCCGAAACTTACGTACAGCGCCGCAAACAAGGCATTCGAGAACGTCACGATTTTAAGTTTACCCGCAAAGACGGTTCTCACTTGTGGGCGATCGTCTCAGCAACGCCAATGTTCGACAGCGAGGGCGAATTTTCCGGCGTGTTGCGGATGATTACCGATATTAGCGATCGCAAACAAGCCGAAGCCGAATTGCGCCAAACCCTGCAAGAATTAGAATTTGAAAAATTTGCATTGGATGAATCGGCGATCGTCTCGAATACCAACGAATTCGGCCTGATTACTTACGTCAACAATCAATTTTGCGAACTCTTTCAATATTCTAGAGAAGAACTCATCGGCAAAACCCACAAACTTGTCAATTCAGGATACCACTCCCCAGACTTTTTTAAACAGCTTTGGTCAACAATAAGTCAGGGTAATGTGTGGCGCGGAGAAATCAAAAATCAAGCTAAAAACGGCGCATTTTTCTGGTTAGATACTACTATTGTACCATTCTTAAATATGAAGGGAGAACCCCATCAATATGTAGCAATTAGAAAAGATATTACCGCTCGCAAACAGGCAGAGGAAGCAGTACGGCTGTCAGAAAGTCAATTGAGAACTAAAAATCAAGAATTGGCGAAGGCTTTGCGGGATGTGCAGCAAACTCAAAGCATGATGGTGCAAAATGAAAAAATGGTCAGTTTGGGGCAGTTAGTAGCGGGAGTAGCCCACGAAATCAACAATCCAGTCAGCTTTATTTACGGCAATGTCCAGCACGCAGATGATTACTTTCAAGATTTGTTAAAAATGCTGCAACTTTACCAAAAAGAATACCCCGAAGTAACCCCATTAATTCAGAAAGAAATAGAGGATGTAGATTTAACTTTCCTGCTCAAAGACTTGCCGAAGCTGTTAAATTCAATGAAGATGGGAGCCGAAAGAATTCGCCAAATTGTGCTGTCGCTGAAGAATTTCTCGCGTTTAGACGAATCCGAACAAAAGCACGTAGATATTCATGAAGGCATTGACAGCACTTTACTAATTCTGCAACACAGATTTAAAGAAACGGCCGGACATCCTAAAATTGTGCTGCTCAAAGAGTATGGCAATTTGCCGCGCGTGCAGTGTTATGCGGGACAGTTGAATCAGGTATTTATGAATATTATTAGCAATGCGATTGATGCTGTCGAAGAAGCAATGGAAACCGGACAGTGGGCTGACGGAGAACAATCACCAATTCCTTATTGCCCTTCGCCGACGCTGCGGATTTGTACGGAAGTAAAATACGAAGAAGATGCTTCGATGCAAACAGAAAATATTGTTTATAATAAATCTAATTGGCATCCAACTCACATTGTGATTCGGATTGCTGACAACGGGCCGGGGATTCCAGCAGAAGTTCACCAACGGCTGTTTGACCCATTTTTTACTACCAAAGAACCCGGTAAAGGGACTGGTTTGGGGCTGTCGATCAGCTATCAAATTGTAGTAGAAAAACACGGCGGGCAGTTGCATTGCAATTCCGCACCGGGCCAAGGAACCGAATTTGCGATCGAGATTCCTGTAGGGAATAGTCAGTAGTCAGTTGTCATCAGTCAACAATCAACAGTTAACAGTCAACAGTCAACAGTCAACCAATGAACTATAACGTAATTTACGACGGCAATTGCAATCTCTGCGTCACCCTGGTACAGCTACTAGAAAACTTAGATCGAGGCGAGCGATTCGAGTATATTTCCATGCAAGATATAGATGAATTAAAGCGCTTTGGCATAACTTCTGAAGACTGCGAAATGGGCATGATTTTAATCGACTCTGATACCCCAGAACAACGTTGGCAAGGTAGCGATGCCGCCGAAGAAATCGGGCGAATATTGCCCGCAGGAGAGGTGTTTGTAGCTGCTTACCGTGCCATGCCGGGGATGAAGTGGATGGGCGATCGCGTTTACGAACAAGTCCGCGACAACCGCTATACTTTATTTGGCAAGCGTTCTACAACCTATAAATCAGTTTATGCTGTGGGCTGTAGGTCGATCGACAATTGCGACAAGAGCAAGGACTAAAGTCCTCACTACGAACCTGTTTGTAGTAAGGACTTTAGTCCTTAAAAAGATTGATTAAATAGCTCAAAAATCTGCTTACAAAAGTGTTTCAGCTTTTGTGCCGACTCCGCCGCAGGTTCAGTTTGACCAAGAAAATTCCAATTTTCCACAGTCGAAAATCGCCACTGCTCACCTGTATGATCGTAACCAGCAGCCTCAACCCCGATCGCCCTTCGCGATCCTTCCACCGGATCTTGGTAAAATCGGATTTGGATCAAAATGCTGCGGCTTTGCAACAAGCGGCTTCTACCGGGAAAATGGAACCCAATGTCGATCGAATCTGGATCCACAAGTTCCCTAGTATCCTCATCATTCATCCAAGGTTTCAAATCAACTTTCGCATCCGGGAATTCCGACTTAAATAAATTAACAACCGCAGCAATTTTACTGGCTAACTCTATATTTCTAGCTTGTTCAGCAGCGTTCACTGGCTAACTCCTATCAAATATACTTATTACACGATTTAGTTAACAATGTAACTGCATATTGCCGAATATAAACTGTGAACAGCGGACTTTTTCAGAGATAATTAAACATTGACAAATTTTTATATATGTGTTGTGCCGTTTTTAGCCTAGTCTCGATCCCCCTAAATCCCCCTTAAAAAGGGGGACTTTGAGAATGCTCTTGTCCCCCCCTTCTTAAGGGGGGTTAGGGGGGATCTCCGGGTTTTAAAACACGCCGAGTCCCATAATCTTAACTAACGGGAAGTGCGATCGTAAATACCGTCCCTTCACCCACAACAGAATCACAACTCAGTTTACCACCGTGAGTTTCTTCCACAATTTGCCGACTGATAGACAACCCTAACCCCGTACCTTTCCCAACACCTTTCGTAGTAAATAAATTGTCAAAAATTCGAGATATAACTTCTTGTGAAATTCCCATTCCATTATCTCGAATCTTAATTACAACAGTTTGATTTTCATCATCTATTTCAGTTTCGATCATAATCAGATTAGGCGCAACTTCAATCTCTACAAAACTCCGACCTTTATTTGATTCCTCAAAACAGTCGATCGCATTTGCAAACACATTCATAAACACCTGATTCAACTGTCCCAAATAACACTTAACTTTCGGGATATTTCCATACTCCTTAACTACTTGAATCAGCGGGCGGTCTGAATTTGCTTTCAAGCGATGCTGTAAAATCATTAAAGTGCTGTCAATCCCCTCATGGATATCCGCCGACACTTTTTGGCTGGTGTCCCCACGGGAGAACGTGCGGAGAGATGTGCTAATATTGCGAATGCGATCGCACCCAACTTTCATCGACCCCAGCATTTTCGGTAAATCTTCTATAAGATACTCTAAATCGATATCCTCAGCATCCTGTACGATTTTTGAGCTAGGATTAATCACTTCTTCCCGATACAGTTCTAAATGGCTAATTAAATCGCCAACAGCCCTAGTAGCTTCGGTAATATTCCCCGAAATAAAACCGACTGGATTGTTAATTTCGTGCGCGACACCAGCAACCAAATTCCCCAGAGAAGACATTTTTTCACCTTGAATTAGCTGTAATTGCGCTTGTTGCAGTTCGGAAAAAGACTTTTCTAACTGTTGGGACTTTTCTTGCTCGCGCGCGTACAAACGAGCATTCTCGATGGCAATCGCGACTTGAGAAACTAAAACTTTTAAAACTTCCACCCTGTCTGCGGTAAAAGCTCCGGCTGCTAACTTATTTTCCAGGTAAATAATCCCTTGCAATTTGGATTGATAAATAATGGGCAAACACAGAATTGATTTAATTTCAAATTCTCTAATGTACGCATCCGTGTTAAAATATTCGGCAACAGTCGCATCCTGCAATACCAGAGGCTTTTGACTGCGAAAAACATAGTTAACTACAGAAATAGGCAAATCTTGACTGTTTTCAAATGGTATAGATTGTAAAACAGTGCAAGTGGTATCAGTAGAATTTCCCACAGCTTCGATGCAGAGTCGATCGTCTTTTAGCAGCAGCAGCACTACTTTTTGAGCCGCCGCATTTTCTAAAATGATTTTGATTAATTTTGTCAGCAAGTTTTCGAGAACAATTTCACTGTTAATCGCTTGCGAAGACTTAATAAAAGTAGCCACGTCTAAGAAATCGCCCAAACTGTTGCTGGTAGTATTTCCAGTGTTAGTGCGCGTGACATCGAGAGTGCGAGTTTCTGCTGTGCGCGTTTGTGCTATTAAGAAAGGATGTGTTGACTCTAAGTGCTTAACTTTCGCTAGAGCTCCCCAGCGGATGTAGCCGTAATAAGCTTTAGTCAAATACGCTTGAGAAATTATCTGTTTCCCCAGAGATAGATAGAATTCTCCGGCTAATTCATAGGCTAATGCTTCCTCTTGAATGTAACCGTTTTTGGCAGATCCTGCAATTGCGCGATCGTACAAATCCATTGCTTCGGAATTTTGCCCCAACACTCGCGCTTTTTCGGCTGCTACCAAGTCGTATTTGTGTTGATAATTCATCGGAGCATGGAATGCCCATTTTTGCATCTTTTTTTGGTTTTGTACCACTTTTTTTAGATATTGATTTTGCTTATTTTTATCAGCTTGGGGAGACAAAGCTAGGAGGATAAGAGAGTAGTATAAGTTACTAATGGAAACTACATAAAAACCGGATGCCGATTCTTCATATTTCTCAAATAACCTTGAATTTTCCAAGGCTTGTTCGTAGTTTCCGAACATAAAATTTAACATAGCTTTGGCATTATAAACAGAAAAAAGTTGCAGAAAATTTTTACCTTCTATCAAAGAAGGAATTCTTTCGACTTCATTAAAGTTCTCCCCGACTAAATGGCATGGTTCGACATTTGTGCCGCGCAAATTGAACACTATCTCTCTCTCTAGACCTATATACAGTTGACAGCCTTCTTGTTTAAGTTCCTGCATTAGTTTCAGATACTTACCTATCTCCTGTTCAACCAGAGTAAGAGGCTTTCCCATCCACAAAGAGTTTTTGCAATACTCACCCATACAATAACCCGCAAATTCCAAGTTTCCACTTTCCATCCCGGCTTGAAAACCTGACTTGAGAACGCCTAATGCTGATTTAATATCGCTTTTCCACGGTTGAATGCAAATACCAAAAGCTGCATAAACCCTACTTTTGATTGAACTGGATGGAAATTTATCTAACATCCTAATTGCCAGTTGGCCGAATTCGTATGCCAAGCTAATGTCTCCTAGGTTGCACAAAATTACGCCATAATAAACGTAGGCGACACTAGCATAAGGGGAATTGCCATATTTAATGCACAGCTTGACCATCATAAATGTCAGTAGTGGTACTAATCGGGGCTTGGCCGCCGTAGCACTGGTGAGCATCCCTGATAAAATCCGCATCGCTGCTTGTTGATTGGGATCTGTCATTTTTGGTAAGCTAGCTAAATCCTCAATTCGTTTAATTCCCAAGCTCAGTTTTGTATGAATCAGTCCGGCTATAATAGTTAGCGCGTTGGGGTTTTTAGGAAAAGAAATACCTAACATTTTCAGCACTTCTACTGCTATATTTAGTGCTTCTACAAATTTATATTTAATATTATAAGACTGGATTTGAAGTTCGTAAGTATTCACCTTATCCAGTATAGTTTTTGCCTGTTGCAGGATGATATCGATGATGTTTTTAGAATCTTCATAGTTGCTGTTTAAATATTCAGTTTCTGCTGTTGATTCGTAAATTGCTAACGCTAAGTCGTACTGACTCTGCCAGCAATCCGCAGGCAGTAATTGCATCGCCACCCGTAAATACCTGACAGCAGCTTCGTAAGCATTCGCCGCTTTTGCCTTGCGCCCCGCAGTTAAATTTAATGTTGCTAACTGCGTCTTTTCGGCTGGATTCTCAATCGTATTAATTCCGACATTCAACTGATTAACAATATCAAAGATGTTTTCTTCGAGCTTTTCGGGTGGAGTATTTTGTAACAGCAATTGACCGATTTTTAAATGGGTCGATTGCTTTTGGTCTTCGGGAATTAGCGAATATGCGGCTTGCTGGACGCGATCGTGCAAAAATTTGTAACTAACCCGCGAAGTGTCTAATTTAAGATTAATTGATTCAGCGCGATCGAAAACCAAAGGAATGCGATAAGCATCATTTAATGGCAGAATTAACCCTGCTTGCAAAGCTGAATAAAGTTCAGTAGCTGTAACATTCGCTGACTCTTCGCTGACAAGTGACAGCACATCCAGACCAAATTTATCTCCCACGCAAGCTGCTAATTTTAACACTTCTTGCGTAGCTGCGGGCAGTTGTTCAATCCGGCTGGCTACCAGTTCGACTACACTTTTATCGGTAATTCCAATCGCTTGAATTTCATCGATACTCCAATCCCATCCCCCTTTACATCCCAGAGAACCAAAGTCGAATTTTAAAAGATTTTCTTGATAAAGTGCTTGGATTAGTTGCGTCAAGAAAAAAGGATTACCGCCAGTTTTATTGCAGATTAACTCGGCTAGATTGTTTGCTTTTTTTGTGCGGTTGTTGAGCGTGTCAGCGACTAATTTAGTCACATTTTCTAAATCCAGCGGTTGCAGTACGATATTGTTAACAACCGTACCCATTTTTTCAATCTCTTCTACAGTGTGAATTAAAGGATGAGTCGGACTAACTTCATTATCTCGATAAGCGCCGATGATCAATAAATATTGCTGATCTGGGTCAGTTATCAGTGTTTGCATTAACTTTAATGTTGCTGAATCGGCCCACTGTAAATCGTCTAAAAAGATAACTAGCGGGTGTTCTTTTTGGGCGAAGACGCGAATAAATTCTTTGAATACGCGATTGAAGCGATTTTGCGATTCTACAGGGCTGAGTTCTGCTACTTCGGGCTGTTTTCCAACGATTAATTCAACTTCGGGAATTACATCAGCAATTACTTTACCGTCTATTCCTAAAGCTGTTAAAATTTTAGTCTGCCATGTTTCTATAGAAGCCGCGCTCTCTGTTAGCAATTGGCGCAGCAGCGAGTTGAATGCTTGAATTAATGATGCGTAGGGAATGTTTCGTTTGAATTGGTCGAATTTGCCGCTGATGAAGTAGCCTTTTGAGCGAGTTATTGGTTTGCTTACTTCGTTGACGACTGCGGATTTGCCGATGCCAGAATAGCCGGATACTAGCATTAATTCGCTTTGGGAATAAGCTGGTCTTTGTGTATTTTGGTTGGGTAAAAAAGATTCTGGTGCAATAGTTTTTGAGTTGGGGAGGGCGGGTTTTTCTGTATTTTGATTGGGTGGTACAGATTCGGGTGAACCCGCCCCTACGCGTTCAAATGCTGCTAATCGTGCAACAGTTTCTGGGTGGGGGAGGGCGGGTTTTTCTGTATTTTGATTGGGTGGCACAGATTCAGGTGAACCCGCCCCTACACGTTCAAAGGCTGCTAATAGTTGATTGACTTGTTGTTCTCTACCATATAATTTTTGGGGAATTAACAACTGGCTGAGAATATCTAAACGTCCAGGGGTGAAATCTATAATTTCGCCTGTTGTTTCTAACTGATGCAAACAAATTTCTAAGTCTGCTAACAATCCCGCTGCACTTTGATATCTATTTTCGGCATTTTTTGCTATCAATTTCATGACCATTTCTGAAAGTGCTGGCGGAATATTTGAATTAATTTGATGGGGCGCAATTGCTTGGATCGCGATGTGGCTGTAAACTATTTCTAAGGGGTCGCTGCTTTGAAATGGCAAACGATTTGTTAGCATTTCATACAGGGTAATTCCGAGGGAATAAAAGTCGGTGCGGTAGTCGAGGGTGCGGTTCATCCTCCCGGTTTGTTCGGGTGACATATAAGCTAATGTGCCTTCGACGCTGTTGGGATTGTTAAATTGTGGGTTTTCTTTGTTTAGTTTTGTCGCAATCCCAAAGTCTGTGAGTTTAACTTGTTTGGTTTGGGAGTTAATAATGATGTTGCTGGGTTTGATGTCTTTGTGAATAATCTGATTTTGGTGCAGGTATTCTAAGGCTTTAGTGATTTGGATTGCGATGTCTAAAATTACTCGCGGACTCAATATCTTTTTCTCTAGCAATTGTCCGAGAGATTCGCCGCCAAAGTCTTCTAAAATCATTCCTAATCGGTGGTCAAAGGTTTCGAGACTGATGGCTTTGACGATTTGTTCGCTATCTAAATTTTGGCGGATCTGATATTCGTGTTTGAGGCGGGTAATGGCTTCGAGTGTGGGATATTCGGCTTTGAGAACTTTAAGAATTGTTGCGGAATGGTCGCCCAATGTTGGTCCGCGATAGATAATTGTTTCGGCGCCTTCGTGCAGAGTAGAATGGATTTGGTATTCTGAAAGGATTGGCATAGGTTTATTTTAAAATAAATCGCATCTAATTTAACTTATAGTAGCGCTAATTTAGGGAAAATTTATGTGATGCCGATCGCATTTTTTTAGGCCACAAATCACAAGTAATATTAAATCCGGTAGCATCGGAATTAATATTACCCAAAGTCAGGATACGGCAGTGCCGTGTCCCTACAATTAATTAGGGTAGGGACACGGCACGGTGCGGTGTCCTTCTCGTTTGAATTGCCGATTTTTAATCTTGGACAACCGTAACTTCGCGATATTCAGCAAGTGATTTTTGTTCCGGCAAAATACGGACGCGGGCAAATTTTAAACCGCTGACTCCTTGCAGCGATTCTACCATGCCAGTCTGAACTTTTGACTCTACCCAACCTTCACGAGACAAATAGCGCAAATATTGCTCGTACTCTTCCCACTCGTCCTCGGTTGAATAAACTACAGTCAGCATTCCCGATTGGGTAATTCGCTCTTGTGCGTCTTTGTCAACGGCTTTTTCGATCCGCTTTTTGACAAGTTCGTAGCGGATGTCGCGAGTGCCTTTGACATCAAACATTTTTTCTGTATTCTCATTGTGAAAAATGTCGATTGTGGTATTTTGAACTAATACTAAATGCGCCAGTTCCATATTAATGTGCGACTCGGCGTGTAGGCGAAAAACTGTGCGCCCGCAGTCGCAAATTGCGCGCAGTTGTTCGTACCGCAAACTGTGGAGGTGAAACTGACTGAATCTGCTATCGATCGACTTTCCGACATAAATCATGTGATCCATGCCGTCGGTACATTCGATGTCGCAGTAGTGAGGCAGAATTTTCTGCATTCGTTCTTGCCAGCGAGTCCAAGTTTCTTGGAGTTTGCTGCTAATTAAATGCAGCATTTCGTCGTAGCGAGTGCGATCGCCATAAACGCAGTTGTGCTCGTTTTCGCAAGCCATCCGGTAAGCTTCCACTGCCTCCTGAACTTGCGGGCCACACTGCACAAAATAGTCAAAATATACTTCTAATTTTTCGTTCAAATACTCGGCAGCTCGCACCTCCATATCGACTGTTACTTTTTGTTTTAAATGCTCGATGTAGTCGAGTAGATCGAGTCGTAGTTGCTGACCAAGGTGAGTAGTTTTTGTTTCGCAAACGGCATCAATTATGGCTAAACCCAAGCGAAATTGTTCGAGCAAATCGGTTTGAATGGCTCGATTTCGCTCGTCGCTAGAACCGCGAATATCAGAAATTCCAAACAGCGGATAAACGTCAGCAAATAGAATAGTTTCCTGCTGCAATCCCCAACTGCGTCTTTCTGCTTCTTGGACGAAGCGCCATTCGACTGCGGGGTGGATGTTGTGGATGTGGCTGAATCGCTGCTGCATGGCTTGTCGCAGGGCTGCAATGAAGGCGGGAATCAGTTCTTGGGCGTGCTGGGAGTCAATGCCGTTGAAGTGGTTTGGCCGATCGCACAACAGCCCCACCACACCCAAAATCCGCTGCACGCAGCCCTCGCGAGTGACAGTTTTTACTACTAGCGGTACTAGCAACATCGATCGCACGCCCATTTTCCGCAAAGCCCGATCGCACTCAGTATCGCATTCTCGGCGCAAATCTGGCACATTCCAAACTTGATTTGCCGCCGTTGCTTTCAAGAAATGAGAAGCTTCTAGAGAAGTCATCGAATAAACAATCGGTTGCAAATTTTCGCCGCCTTTAGCGACTAATATCTGTACCTGTTCGCCGTCGGGGCGCAGCAGCAAAGTGCCGTCAGCATTAAAGAGCGATCGCAAACAACCGTCTATTCTTTCAAATTTGTCGGGGCGCAGCATGGAATCGCGATCGATTAATAACTGCGTCAGCCGCCGAATTTGCTCCTGTATGGTGACATCAAAACCTTCGAGTACCAGCAAACCTTCTACTCGGTAATTATCCAACTGCAAGCGATCGGCTAAAATCGCCAATTGATTCGGCTGCATCAACCAAGCTTCCCGCTCAGAAACAGGCATTAACTGCAAATGCAAATCCGCAAATTCATCTATTTTCGAGTCAATGCGATCGATTTTCAACTGTTCTGAACCCAGCCAAAATTCGACATATCTCGGTTCTGGATGAACCCGACTTTTTACCGCAGCCATCACCGGTTCGTCGAGCACCCGCAAAGCTGCAAGGTCAATTTGATAGGATTGCTTGAATACCCAGTGTAAAACGTGGCGGCGGTACAACTGTTCGGCTGTTTTGCCGTCCCACTCCTCGAAGAGTTCCAGCAGAGTAATGCCCATTCCTGCAAACAAACCGCCAATTTGCCCGCTTCCCAGGGGCGTTCCTTCCCAGCCAGCCAAACGGCAGAAAGCGGCGTTAGCGTAGCGCAGGGCAAAAGTTCCCGGCTCGATTACCGCGATTAAAACGCGGCGGTTGCCGAGAAATTGAAACACCCACTGCAAGTCTTGTTTCCATGTTTTCAAGCGTTCGATTTCGGCAGATTGAGTCGGTACTCCTGCCGCCAAAGCTTGCAGTAGCTGTTCCATGTTAACTTCGCTTTGCAAACTGTTATTGTCTTGCTCAGTTGAGTCCATATCTGCGGGCATCAGTGATTTTACGGAGTGGTTGTTATTTTGACGCGAAGACGATTTCGGAGTCGGCATGAGGAAAGCACCTGAAAGCAGTAGATTTTGCCAGATAATGTTAGCGATCGGCGATTTATGAATTTATAAAGAATTTAGATTTTGTTTGTAAAATTTGTGTATGGGTATCGGAAACCCAGTAGTTTCTCGGACGATCGCCCCAGAAACTTTTACTTTTATTCACAAACAACCTCTCAGTCTCGACGTTATAGGTGATATTAACGTGTTTGCGACTTGGCGGGTAACACCCATTATAAGGGGTAAGTCGTAGCGGATAGTGTCAGCGACTAAGGGTATTTGACTCTGAGGCGAAATATACAGTAGCTTTCTTCTTGAATGAGCCAGAACCAAGGTAATTGGTAATTGGTAATTGGCAAGCAGATTGCTAGTGACTAATATCAAGTCTGGAGCATCGGAATTATGCCGTGCGAGCATCTCGCTCGCCATCTATGCTTTTCTTCGAGACGACGCGAGCGCGCTAGCTCATTCAAATATATTGCAATGCAACCGTAAACGATCTAATTTAGCAAACAAAAGTTCCGACAATAATCCAAATAAATTTGCGATTTGGCAAGGCAAAAATTAAAATATATAATATAAATAGCAGCATCTTTCAAAGGACATAATTATGGCTTTAACAATTAACAATCTCATCGGCGATCTGACTGGATTTCCTGTGTTTGCTGGCGGCGGGCCGCGTTTTTTGGGATTCGCTACATCAGATGAGATTAATGTAGAGAATGGCAATTTGTCATCTTTTCCCTGGGGAGTTTGGGGACTCGACGGCAACGATACGATCGCAGGTTCGTCGGATGGTAACGAACGGCTGTTAGGAAATAACGGCAATGATGTGATCGGCGGTGGCGGCGGAAATGACATCATTTACGGCGGCAAAGATAATGATCGCCTGGATGGAAATGAAGGCAGCGACGTAGTTAGGGGCGACGCGGGAAACGATATTATTTTTGGAGGATTCGGGAACGATATCTTGCGGGGAGGGCAAGGAGACGACGATTTAGACGGCAATGACGGCAATGATTTCTTAGCGGGCGATCGGGGAATTGACGTACTCACGGGAGGCCCCGGTGCTGACACATTCCTGCTCAGAAGCAATGAAACATTTGGAGTCAATGGAGCCGATGTGATTACCGATTTTAGGTTTGACGAGGGCGATCGCATCGGTTTGACTGACGGTTTAACAGAATTAAACCTTTTCTTTGAAGACGATAATCTCATCGCTTACGACAACGATGGAATTCTCAACGACATGGTAATTGAAAACCGAATTACCGGACAAATTGTGGGGATAGTTTTAAACACGGACAGCTTTGAACTTATCGGTGCATTTGAACCGGCAAGTCCGTTTGCTTTGGCAGTTAACGGTTCTCAATTCCAGTTTTTAGCTTAGATATTGATAATTCTGGGTAGGGAAACGGCACTGCCGTGTCCTAGTTCTGGGTAGGGACACGGCACTGCGGTGTCCTAGTTCCGGGCAAGGAAACGGCAGTGCCGTGTCCTAGTTCCGAACAAGGAAACGGCACTGCCGTGTCCCTACAGATATCGCTTTGCAGAATTGATCTTGAAAAAGTTCTTCATTTAGATAGTTTTTAGGCTAATCTATACGAAATGTACGAAATGTCATAAAAATCGCGATCGCCTAAAAATTCCCTCCAGGCTTTGTGGTTTTCAGATATTAGATTTTCATCTATACTATTCGGAGTATAAAAAATCTTAGTCTTCAGCAATCATCTATGAATAGGGATTATTCGCGGTTTGATTCCCTCGCCAGCATCCTAGCAGGAACAGTAACGGTAGCAGGAATAGTCGTCTTTGCACAAGCACCAGTTTTCGCAAAAACTCCTCAAGAAATTGCCAAATTAGCAGAATCTGTCACCGTTCAAATTAACGGAAAAACTGGTAGCGGGACTGGATTTATTATTGCAAGACAAGGCACGATTTACACGGTTTTGACAGCTAATCACGTTGTGGCTGATAAGGATATCTACACGATTCGCACTAATACGAAAAAAGACTATCAAGTAACTCGTAGTGTACTATTGCAGAAAAGCGAAAATGCTCCAGATTTAGCAGTCGTAACTTTTAACAGCACAGAATCTTATCCAGTTGTAACTTTAGGCGATTCCGAACAAGCAGTAATCGGTACAGAAATTTTTGTTTCGGGCTATCCAGGTAATCAGCGGGGTAATCAGTTCGGAACACAACGCGATTATGTTTTTGTAAAAGGTAATGTTATTAGTCGTTTCCGACCTGATTATCCAAGCGGTTATAGTTTACGTTACGATGCTATAACAAAAGGGGGAATGAGCGGAGGGCCTGTATTTGATGGAGAAGGGCGCGTAGTTGGAGTTCACGCGGCTGGTGATATAGACTTTGTAACAGATGGCGAAGGAAAAAAAGTTATAACACAAGTCACCACCAAGACCGGGTTTAATGTAGCGGTTCCCATTAATATCTTTCTGGCTAAATTGTCACAAGCGGGGTTAAATCGATCGGCTCTTTTGATAAATACCTCTCCAACTGCTACTGCACCTCTGAAACTGAACAATCCGCAAGATGCTAAGACTTATTACGTTCGCGGTTTAACTAGGTTTGACAAGGGAGATTTGTCAGGGGCTGTTGCCGATTTCAACCAAGCGATTCAAACTCAATCTGATTATGTAGAAGCTTATTTTTATCGAGCACTGGCTTATTTCGATTTGAGACAAATGCCCAAAAGTATCGCTGATTATAGCAAGGCGATCGCCCTTAATGCCGGTTATGTTGACGCATATTACAATCGGGGGCTGGTTTTGTCAGCAATCGGAGATAAACCGGGGGCGATCGCCGATTATACTCAAGTCATCCGCTTGGATCGAAACTTTGCAGCGGCTTACAACAACCGGGGATTGGCGCTTTCAGACTTGGGCGATCAAAAAGGGGCGATCGACGATTTCAATCAAGCGCTGCAAATTAATCCGGGTCGCGCTAACACTTATTTTAACAGAGGATTGGCGCTATTTCGCATCAATAACGATCGCTCTGCCTTAGCTGATTATACCCAAGCAATTCAACTCAATCCCAGTTATGCCAAGGCTTTTGCTAACCGAGGAATTACGTTGGTGAGAATGGGAGATACAAAAGGGGCGATCGCAGATTTGCAGCAAGCGGCTCGTTTATTTAGGGCTCAAGGAATGAATGCAGATGCTCAAAAAGCATTAGATGCGATCGGGCAACTGCAAAGGTAAAATTGATTTGATATTGTATACCATCGCAATATTCCGGTACTCCAAAATTAGGAATATTTCGACAGTCCGGCCTTCGCAATAGTCCGACAGTCCGGCAGGGGTTTAAACCCCTGCCTCAAAGCTGAAGTCCTCTAAAGAGGACTAATATCAAATCCGAATGACGATCGATCGGCATTTCAGTCCTTTTCAAAGGACTTTCGCTATGAGACGGGGGTTTAAACCCCCGTCGGACTCGACAACAAACGCGAGAATTAATATGACTCTTCCCCTAAAACCTCACCGTCAATAAAATCACCCGCCGAGGCTGATTTTCCGCTTCAATAGTATACTCAACCCGCCCAAAACCTTTCGGCCCCGGTTGAACTAAATCATAGCGAGATGTCACCGTCCCCGCCGCTGTATCGTATTGAGCAAAAACAGCACCGGGATTCCTCCCAGCAGACGCATCGGCATCCCCTCCCCAAGAGCTCATATCATCTAATCGCGATCGAGCTGGCAATACAGAAGCGGCGATTTCTGGAGGTGTTAATCTTTGATCCGCTAAGACTTTTTGAGCGTTATGAATAGCGCACATTGTCGGCCCGGAAATTTTGGCATCGCTATATTGATCTTCCCACTTTTGCACGAAGCCAAAGCCAACATTCGGGCCGACTTTCTCCTGTCTTTGCCGCCCCCACAGCCGACTTACAAATAGAGTACCATCCTCCGAACTCTTACCAATTTGAGCTAACTCGGTTCTATTTTTGGTAAAATTACGGTTGATAAATTCTTGGTCAGCAGTACGAATTCTCTTAACGGCATTTGGGTTGATGTCAGAGCGAACATTAGTATTTCCTTGCAATATGGGTGATAGAAGACCGGGGATAGGCTGTGCTCCACAATTTTTTTGAATACCGTTGAAAACGCGATCGGCCGATAAAGCACTAATCGGAAATTCTAGGGAATAAGCTTCGGCAGGTTTGGGAAAAAAGATGCCGGATGTTGCGGAAGCAGCAAAAGAAGCGCCACCCCAGATGACGATCCGATTAAATTGACGGCGGCTAATACTCATAATTTATTTACTACCTGGAGAGCTTGCCCCCGGCTCAAGTTGAGCTTTCATAAACCAGTACGCCCTATTGCAATTTGTGGCTCTAGCACAAAATACTTCTACTGCTAAACTTTTGCCATTGCTAACATTTACTAGCATTGTATGTACTTTACCTCGATCGCCAGTCCGAGAAGCAACTTGATTTCCGTCTACATAAATATCTATTCGTGCTGGTGGGGCATTCGAGGTGTCAGGAATCGCAAACTCCAATCGGAGAGTAGCGGGGCCGCCAGGAAGCCGACAAGTCATAGTGGTATCAGGGCTAATATATAAAACAGTGGTGTAAATTTGTCTGCCTACAGAAATATCTTGTTTGTTAGAGCCCCAGTCACCCGATCTTTTCACACATTGCAAGTCTTCCAAAGGAATGGGGCGCTGGGCCTGTGCCACCTGTGCGCCAACCGTCCCTAACATCACACATAACATCCCAGCGAGGAACAAACCGCTGAGCCACCGCACTCGTTTCATATAAAATATCCTGTCAAGACCTTAATGAACTAATATAAAGGATGAGCTGTGTAGGAAAAATCCTGACTTTAGATAGATGACAAAATCAAAAATGTCACGATTGTACGAAATGTCAGGTATAATGAATGGCGTAAACTCCAGCTTTTCCCGAATCTATGGATATTGCCGAAGTTTTGACACTCGCAGATCAGCTAATTTTTGCTAAGACGGGAAAGCATTTGGATTACGTGCAAGATGCTATTCTGCGAGGGACATTGGAAGATGCAACTTACACGCAAATTGCTCAAGAACTTTACACAAGTCCAAGTCATGTTAGAAATGTCGGATCGGAGCTTTGGAAAACACTTTCTAAAGGATTGAAAAAAAATATTACTAAAACAAATTTTAGGGCGGTATTAGAAAAGGCAAGAATTTATAACAATAATATTTCATCCGCTATTATTGGCGAAACTGTTACAGTTAATGGCTTAAATATTTGTCCTGAAAAAGCCCGATCGCCCAAAACACCCAAAAACCCCGAACCAACAACAAAACAGCCCCGCATCGACTTAGGCGACGCACCCGAAATCTCCACATTTTTCGATCGCACATCCGAACTCACCACCCTCGAAAACTGGATTTTAAGCCGCACCCGCCTCATCACCATCCTTGGCTTATCCGGTATTGGCAAAACCGCCCTGACACTCCAACTAATCCCACAAATTCAACAGGAATTCGATTACATCATCTGGCGCAGCCTCCACAACGCGCCACACCTTGCAGCACTCCAAACCGACATAATTAAATTTATATCCCAGCAGCAAGAAACCGAATTACCAGATTTAATCAAATATTTGCGATCCCATCGCTGTCTCATCATCCTCGATGATGTCCAAACCATCTTCAGCAGTCAACAACTAGCAGGAAACTACCAACCAGGCTATGAAAACTATGGCGTATTCTTCAAACAAATAGCAGAATCATGTCACAACAGTTGCATAATTTTGATTAGTTGGGAAAAACCCAGAGAAATTGCCGCTTTAGAAAGCCACCACAAAAATTGTCAAACATTGCAACTCAATAGTTTAGGCGAATCAGCGCGAGAAATCTTCACAGAAAAAGGCTTAGCAGAATCAGAAAACTGGTCAAAATTGATCGACCTTTACCAAGGCAATCCCTTGTGGTTAAATATAGTAGCTGCTGCAATTCAAGACTTATTTAACGGCCATGTTTCGGATTTTTTATCCTATGATAGCCTAGTTTTAGGAGACTTAGAATATTTATTGCACCAACATTTTCAGCGCTTGTCAGACACCGAAAAACAAGTAATGTCCTGGTTAGCAAATCAAAACAAACCAGTCGAAATTTCCAAAAAGCCAGCCCTGCTCGAATTATCCCCTTCAGAATTCCTCAAAGCCGTTGAATCCTTGAGACGGCGGTTGTTAATCGAAAAAGTCCAAAAGGGCGATCGAACCTTGTTTGCAGTCCAACGGGCGATCGCCGAATACATAAAAACCAACATCAAATAACTGCAAAATATCCAACTATAAAAACGATCGCCTGTTTTTTGGGAAGGGCGATCGCTTCAAATCAATATTCAAGCAAACAGCAAGTTTTCTACTAGAGTTTTAGGTTCTGGGAGAGATTTACCATCTACCTGATATTCTTCAACTAAAAGCTCTAATACCTCTACTGCATTCTGCAAAGCGGCTTCGTAGGTATCTCCATGAGTGTGGAACTGCTGAGATGGAAAATCAGGTAAGTGAACTAGATAGCAGTTATCTTCATCCGACCATTGAATAACAATTATATAAGGTAATTTCATGATTCAGGTTCCTCTTCTTCAATTGCTTTCAATATTCCAAGTTTTCGATTAACTTCTCTCTCTAAATACAGTTTCGCATCATCGCCATCATTTCCAGCAATAGTAATTGGTTCATTAGATAGTAAAGGATGAACCCATCTTGTATGGCTGCCTTTTGCCGAACGATAAGTAAACCCAGCTTTTAGCAGCAGGCTTTTGAGTTCTCGAATCTTTTTGGGCATAAACAGACATTAAAATTGTGGCTAGGCGACGAAAATACTTTAATCATATTCCAGAAAGTAGGGTTTGGACAAACGTACCCTACTACATGAATTTGAAGTAGTTTCAGCGTTAATCCGCGTTCATCAGCGGTTAAAAAATAAAAAATCTAACTTTTAGCAAAACATTAATCCAAACATCCCCGTTTAGCCCTAAAATGAAAAAGACTGACTAGCCAACAATGCCCTATGTTTGAAGCACTTGCCGATCGACTCGAATCCACCTGGAAAAAACTGCGCGGACAGAATAAAATCTCCGAGAGCAACATCCAAGACGCGCTCAAAGAAGTCCGCCGCGCCCTCCTGGAAGCCGATGTCAACCTCCAAGTCGTCAAAAACTTCATTTCAGAAGTAGCGGCCAAAGCACAAGGCGCAGAAGTCGTTTCAGGCGTCCGTCCCGACCAACAATTTATCAAAATCGTCCACGACGAACTCGTCCGCGTCATGGGGGAAACCAACGTACCCCTCGCCACCGCCGAATCCGGGCCCACAGTGATCCTGATGGCCGGTTTGCAAGGAACCGGGAAAACCACAGCCACCGCCAAACTAGCGCTGCACCTCCGCAAGCAAAATCGTACCGCACTGCTAGTCGCAACCGACATTTATCGACCAGCGGCGATCGACCAATTGCTAACCCTCGGCAAACAAATAGACGTACCAGTATTTGAACTAGGTACAGATACTGACCCCGTAGAAATTGCCCGCCAAGGCATCGAACACGGCAAACAACTAGGCGTTGATACAATCATCGTCGATACAGCAGGCCGCCTGCAAATCGACCAAGACATGATGGCCGAATTGCTTCGCATCAAACAAACAGTACAACCCCACGAAACGCTGTTAGTTGTTGATGCCATGACAGGCCAAGAAGCGGCAAATTTAACCCGCACCTTCCACGACCAAATCGGCATTACCGGCGCAATCTTAACCAAATTAGACGGTGACAGCCGCGGCGGTGCAGCCTTATCTGTGCGGCAAATATCCGGCGCGCCGATTAAATTTGTCGGAGTCGGCGAAAAAGTAGAAGCCTTACAGCCATTCTATCCCGATCGCATGGCATCGAGAATACTCGGCATGGGCGATGTCTTGACGCTAGTCGAAAAAGCGCAAGAAGAATTCGACATCGCCGATGCCGAGAAAATGCAAGAGAAAATGCTCACGGCAAAGTTCGACTTTACCGACTTTCTCAAGCAAACAAAACTGCTAAAAAATATGGGTTCCCTCGGCGGCATCATGAAAATGATTCCGGGGATGAACAAACTCTCAGACGAACAAATGCGGCAGGGAGAAGTGCAGCTAAAACGCACCGAAGCCATGATTAATTCGATGACAACTGACGAACGTCGCAATCCCGAACTTTTAGCAAGTTCTCCATCCCGCCGCCGTCGCATCGGCAAAGGCGCAGGCTATGCAGAAAACGACGTAACTAAACTGGTAAGCGATTTCCAGAAAATGCGTACAATGATGCAGCAAATGAGTCAAGGCAACTTTGCAGGGATGGGAGGATTGCCGGGAATGCCCGGAATGCCGGGAATGGGCGGGCCCGGCGGAATGCAGCCTGGTCGCGGCTATATGGGCGCCGGACAGAAGAAGAAAAAGAAAAAAGATAAGCCTAAAAAAGGTTTCGGACAGTTGTAAAAAGCATCAAACTTATTGCACGATTGTCAAAAAATTGTAGGGGCGGGTTCACCAAAAATAATGGCCGAAAACACACAATCTCGTAAACCCGCCCCACCCGCCGCGATAGTTCTTATTTAACTCTTTTCTTGTTGCCGAGTTCAATCTAAAAAAAACCTGGAATTGAATATGGTACAAACATTTACTCAACCAGAAACTATCTCTATAGAATTGCCAAATGCGATCGGCTTAGTTGTCAGTTGCGAGCAATTCGATACCCTAGCATTGGCAAATCCCGACTTGAGATTAGAAAGAACATCACAAGGAGAATTAATAGTGAATCCACCCACCGGAGGCGAATCAGGCAATCGCAATCTCAGTATCAGCGGACAACTCGGCAACTGGTGTGAAGCAAACGAAGATTTAGGAGAAGGCTTTGATTCTTCTACTGGATTCATCCTTCCTAACGGTGCCCGCCGTTCTCCCGACGCTTCCTGGGTGAGTCGAGCTCGCTGGGAAGGACTAACTGCACAAGAGCGAAAAGGCTTTGTTCCGCTGTGTCCCGAATTTGTAGTAGAATTGCGTGAAGCGAAGCTATCCCGTAGGGAATCGGCCTCCGACAGTCTCTCCACTCTGCAAGCTAAGATGCAGGAATACATGGACAACGGCGCGAGATTGGGCTGGTTAATTGACCCGCAAAATCGGCGGGTAGAGATTTACCGACAGCAGACAGAAGTAGAAATATCGATCGATCCAGCCGAGTTGTCCGGCGAAGATGTATTGCCGGGATTTGTGTTGAATTTAAGGCGAGTGTGGCGGTGAACAGCTTCTAATTTTGATTTTTATTAAAACAGGCTTCTAAGAACCTTGAATCGCTTCTCTAAATTCGCGCATTGCCTGAAGGTGATTTTCAATATTAATACACCGCGCCAACAGTACAATATCTAAATCTGGCAGCACAAAAGATCGATCGATCTCTACATATCCATCAGCCCCCAGCGAATACAAACGCAGCCTACCATTTTCCCAAAACCAAACTTCAGGAATTTGCAGGCGTTTGTAAGCTTCCAACTTGTCAATACCACCGCTAGTCACCACAACTTCCACCACCAAATCAGGAAATTCTCGGCTAGCCCCCAATTCGTAAGACAAATCCGCCTCTCGCTTCACCCTTCCAGTTTCACTTTCGAGCGTCACCGAACCCGTTGGAGTAAAATCAATTCCTGCGGATTCCAAATACAAATCCACCAGCGTTGAAATCCGCTGTTTCGCAGTTTCATGTTTTCTTCCCGGCATACGTCTAATCTCCAATACCCCATCTAAAAACGACAATCTCACGCCCGGACGTGAGAGCAACTGTTCAACCACCTTAAACTCTCTCCAGCTCAGTCCGTCAATTAAGATAGGTTCATCCAGCTTTTCTAACTTTTCTAAAGTTACTGTCATCCCAACCCTCCTTACTCAATCTAGTCTTAATTATATCAGCGTTCATCAGCGTTCATCTGCCAGCATCTGCGGTTGCAAATCCCATCTACTGCCCCAAAATTCCCTTATTCTCATCCGGCACAAACTCCGTCACAACTTGGCCGCCGCCACCGTTACCTTTCACAACCACAGTTTGATTTTTTAGCTCTCCCGAAGCCTTCGGCCCAGTCAAATTAAACACCGGATTTAGTTGCTTGTAAACCACATTTCCTTCGGCGTCGAAAGTCTGGTTAGTCAAATACCACGTTACTCGATCGGTATTTAATTGAGATTGACGTTTTTCCCCAATTCCTACCACATTTCCCGTCAAATAAAATATTTTTTTATCTAAATCTCCCCGCCCCGTATCGCCAGTCATCGTCACCTTTTCCACCCGGTGAAAAACCTTCACAGGCCCGGGCGATACCACATTTTGCGCCGGAAAATTCCAACTCATCAAACTGCTTTCTATTTGCAGCGGCGGGTCTGATGGCATCAACTGAGCGTTTTGCGTCAGCGTCGCAATCTTGGTTTTCAAGTCTACATCTACTTTATCCGCAAAACCGCTGTCTGTTACTTTTTTATCTTTGTATCTGTCAATTTGAGTCGGTTTATTGCTGTTCACCTTTTGTTGCTCCACAAACCATACTAAGTGTTCAGTTCGCAATTGCAGCACCGGATCTTTAACATTCGCCACCACAGAGCCGAATAACTCCATCCTCTTAGCCCTACTGAAAACCCGCGCTTCCTTCGCTGCAATATTCACCTGTTTGTGGTCTCCCGTCAAATTATTGCGAATAACTAAAACATCTTCTTTCGGCCGCCACTCCAACTCATTTCCGCGCAATACCACTCCATTTTTCAGGTCTGTAGCGACTATGTTACCTTTGAGAAAAACCTGATTTCCTTCCTGAAATACCTGCCCGGTTTCTCCCTGAATGTCATAAATTTCTTTGCCGTCCTGAAACAATTTGCCGACTGGTTTCTGAACGTTAACTATCTTGTTATCTTTGCTATAAACGGCATTTGTAGATTTTACTTTCCAGAACGTCTCGCCCTTTTCGTTTGCTTGTTCTAGGGTTACTTTGTTCAGAGTTAAAGTGCTGTTTGACTGCTGAGCAGTTTTGATATCATCGGCTAATTTGCTTTTTTGAGCCTCTTGCGGAGCCGCACAAGCACCAATCCCCAAGATTAATGCTGCCAAAAATAGCAGCATTAACTTTGGGGATTTGAGATAGGAATT
Source organism: Cyanobacteria bacterium VAR_87_metabat_62 (assembly GCA_031427135.1). Taxonomy (GTDB): domain Bacteria; phylum Cyanobacteriota; class Cyanobacteriia; order Cyanobacteriales; family Microcoleaceae; genus Microcoleus. The sequence goes on from JANPMV010000086.1 coordinate 82,500, forward strand.
TTGGGATTTTAAATTAATCATTGGTAATCAATAATTGGGCATTGGGCATTGTGCATTGGGAATTAATAATTGGTAATTGGCTAATTAAAAACACTAATCAAAAATTCAAAATCTGTCATATTTGACCTAAATTTTTAACTTCTAATTTTTAATAATTCCACCCCTTACCTATTACCAATTCCCATCCCCCATTCCCCATCCCCCATTCCCTATCTATCGTCGTGTTCGTCCATCAAGCTTAGGCCCGACAATGGGCGGTAAGCATAATTAGGGCGCGATGTTTTTTGGATGTCATCCTTAATCATTTCCAAATCGATATAGCGATCGGCTACATTGATCAAACTGTCGCTCGTCATCGATCGCAAACTCACCACCTCAACCCGCACGCCGCGATAGCTCACAGCATCCACAGCATAGGCCAAGTCACCGTCACCGCTCACCAAAACCGCCGTGTCGTAAGAACCAACCAAAGCCATCATATCCACAGCAATTTCTACATCTAAGTTTGCCTTCTTAGAGCCGTCTGGTAACTGCACCAAATCCTTAGAAATCACCCGATAGCCGTTGCGGCGCATCCACAGCAAAAACCCCTGCTGTTTCTCGTTAGTGCGATCGACACCCGTGTAGAAAAAAGAGCGCAACAGCCGCGAACCCGCCGTTAAACGGCACAGCAGCTTAGTGTAATCAATCTCAATCCCCAACTGCAAAGCCGCGTAAAAAAGGTTAGACCCGTCAATAAAAATTGCCACTCGACCCCGATTTTCTAGAACCTGTTCCGGCGTAAAAAGGTCGTTGCTTTCTATTCTATTCAACATGATTGTTATGCCTCAATTTTTATGAAAGATTGGTAATCAAATAAGTGCTAATTCGTAATCTGTTATAGCACCCCCAGCGCTGGCTGCCAACTATGAAGGTACTGTTTCGAGCAGTTCGAGCCGCTTAAAAACAGGTTGGGGTTCCCCCAGAGTTTGGTTTGCAGGCAAAGCGCCCCAGGCAGCATGAGCTGCAAAAGTCGCTAAACTGTTAACGGCAACCCGATCGTTAAAGTCAATTGAAAAACCCAACTGCTGATAGATAGCAGTGCTGATATTCGGAATAATCGGCGATAAAAGGTAAGATGCCAGTCTAACAGATTCCAGAACAGAATATAGCACTTGTTGGACACTTTCTAACTGTCCTTGCTTATACAAACTCCAAGGTGCTTGTACGTCAATAAACTTGTTCCCGGCTCTAACTAATGCAAGCACGGCTTCGCAAGCCTTACTAAAAGCCAACTCTTCGTAAAAACCCGCTACTCGATCGCCCAAATCCAGACTCATACCCTTGAGAAGGTTGTCGCCGGAAATGTTTTCGCCCGACACATTTGGAACGTAGCCATCACAATATTTGCGAGCCATGTTTAAGGTGCGGTTAAGCAAATTTCCCAAATCATTTGCCAGCTCAGCATTCAATGTATTGATAAACCGAGTTTCGTTAAAATCACCGTCCTCTCCGAACTCAATTTCTTTGAGGAAATAGTAGCGCACTGCATCAGCGCCGTATTTATCGATCAATTCGACTGGGTTTAAAGTATTTCCCTCCGTTTTACCCATTTTTTTGCCATCTTTGGTCAAAAAACCGTGTGCGAAGATGCGTCCAGTCATCGGTAGACCGGCAGATATCAGCATTGCCGGCCAGTAAACGGCGTGGAAGCGGAGAATATCTTTGCCGATCAAGTGCAGGTCGATCGGCCACCATTTAGATAAAGCATTCTCTAAGGTTGGGTCAGTGTCCGGATCGAGCAGAGCCGTCACGTATCCCACCAAAGCGTCAAACCAGACGTAAATGGTGTGGCTCGGGTCAACCGGTATCGGCAAGCCCCATTCGAGATTCACCCGAGAAATCGAAAAATCTTGCAGTCCCGAATTGACGAAGCTGAGGACTTCGTTGCGCCGACTTTCCGGCGCGATGAAGTCGGGACGTTCCGCGTACAAGGCCAGCAGTTTGTCTTGATACCGCGACAGGCGAAAAAAGTAGTTTTCCTCGTCGCGCCACTCAACTTCCTTGCTGGTATGGATGGAACATCGATTTCCCGGTAGCAAATCGCGTTCATCTTTGAATTCTTCGCAGGAGACGCAGTACCAGCCTTTTTGCTCGTTCAAGTAGATGTCGCCGGAGTTCCAGACACGCTGGAAAAATTCTTTGACAATATGCTCGTGACGCCGCGAAGTTGTGCGAATGAAGCGATCGTACTGGATGTCTAGTTGCTTCCAAAGCGCTTCAAATCCGGGAACCACTAAATCGCAGTGAGCTTGGGGCGATCGTCCCAAACTCTCAGCCGTGCGTTGAATTTTCTGCCCGTGCTCGTCCGTCCCCGTAATTAGCAAAACAGATTTGCCCCGCAGCCGCTCAAATCTGGCTAGGGCATCCGCAGCCATAGTTGTATAAGCGCTACCAACGTGAGGTAAATCGTTTACATAGTACAGAGGGGTTGTAATCGCAAAGGTATTTTTAGTTTTATCGGTCGATTTCATTGAATGCTAAAAGAAAATTCCCTTAATTTCGTTTCGATCTTAACTCAGCGCTTACATCTTTTATGAAGTTGCAATCAAGCCAAATTTGCTGAAAGTTATTTGCAGTTGTCTAACCCGGGCTAGTTGCAAAAAAAATATAGCTTTCTTATCAAGACTAATCTTTTTTGTATTTTTTTGACGATCTCTCAAAAATGTCTTAAGAATTGGACATTTTTCTGCCTGCGGATTCCGCGCGTCCTCTATTGATTTCTGGCTGGGGCGATGAGCGGCGATCCCATCTCATATAAATCAATACGGTTCACTTAAGACAGATCCCCCCTAACCCCCCTTAAAAAAGGGGGGTTAGGGGGGATCAAAGTCCCCCTTCTTAAGGGGGATTTAGGGGGATCTCCGGCGCATAAATAGTGTTAAGTGAACCGTATTGTCATATAAATAAGCAGCATCCCTTTAATTTACTGGCTTAGGCAGACTCTAAAACCCGAGGTTTTTTGTCAACAAACCCAGTTTCTTCAGGTTGCCAGTGCATTCATAGACAAGAAAACCCCAAACCAGTTAAGCTTGGGGCGATCGAATTAGGGTACATCTAATAAGAGATTGTGCGATCGCCCTCGATCAGCCGCTGGGAAAATTCACTCGATTTCCGCCAATAGCTTCCGACAAATAATCCGCCGCAGCTTCCACCACCGCGATCGCATTTTCGTAAACCATCCGCGTCGGCCCCAAAACCCCAACACTACCAACCGGCACTGATCCCCGGCGGTAAATCGAAGAAATCAGAGTACAGCCACGAATTGGTTCTAAGGAATTTTCCGAGCCAATACGCACCGTTACCCGCTTCCCGGGCGTGTCCAACTCAGGCGATTCAAAAATCAAAGGCCAAAGCAATTCCTGCTCTTGTTCTAGCAGTTGCACCAGGGTTTGAACTTGCTGCAACTGCGAAAAATCCGGCAAGCGCAGCGCTTCTGCCAAACCGCCGATCAGAATCCGCGTGTAAGTTGGATTGCTTTGACGGCTGCTCAAAGCAACCAGCATGGTTTCCATCCACTCAGCGTACAGTTCAAAGTCCCGGTCTAATTCGCTCCAGTCTACAGTCGAGAGTTCCGAGAGCGATCGTCCCCGCAACTTGCTGTTCAAAAAATTCGATAAAATCTGCAATTCGCGATCGACGATTTCCACATCAGGCAAATTACCTTCTGCGCCTTTGGGTAACTGCACCAAAACCGAATGAGTTTCGTAGGCATCCGTCACCACGATCAGCATCACCTTTCCCGGCTCTAGCTGCACCAGTTGCAAGTGTCGCAAACAAGCCATATTGGTTTGCGGTATGGTAATCATCGCAATGTAGCCGCTGATAGTTGCCAGAATTTGAGCAGCACCGCGAAGTGCCGCGTCCATCCGACCATCCGACCAATTAAGCTGATCTAGTACCTGTTCCACCTTGCGGGCCAGGGTATCAGACGGCTGAATCAACTGGTCTACGTAAATTCGGTACCCGGAGTCAGAGGGGATTCGTCCGGCTGAAGTGTGGGGCTGATAGAGCAGTCCCGCTTTTTCAAGAGTTCCCATCGCATTGCGAATTGTGGCTGGGCTGACGCTGAGGTTGTATTCGTCCGCCAAAGCTTTTGAGCCAACGGGTTCCGCTGTAGCTATGTAGTGGCGAACCGTTGCCCAAAGGATGTGTTGTTGCCGATCGGTGAGGTTAACGCGCACAGATATTTAAGTAGAATTAGAATTTAGAGTTGAAAGCCACTATATTCATCGAAACGTCTGTCCCAAAAGGGCGATCGGGCAGACTTATCTATTTAACATAACAGATTTTAGGTTAAGGAAGAAGGAAGAAGGAAGAAGGAAGACGGAAGACGGAAGACGGAAGAAGGAAGAAGGAAGAAGGAAGATACCGAGGACACGGCAGTGCCGTGTCCCTACAATTAATGGGTAGGGACACGGCACTGCCGTGTCCTCCGTTTAGATCATTCCGAAGCTAACGGATTTGATATAACTTTCAAGTTGGAAGCGAAGCTTCCATGAGCCTGGTGTGTACCCAATGCCCAATGCCCGATGCCCGATGCCCAATGCCCCATGCCCCATGCCCTCTAATTGTGTTCCTTAAGAATATTTTGCAGGTAACTAGCCACGGCATCCGACTGTTCCACCATTGCCAAATGCCCGCAATCAAGCTGAAGGACATTCTCGCCGCAACCTTGGAACATCCAGTGAAAGCTAGCCAAATGCAGCACGTATTTTGGTTCCATAATTTTGTCTTTAGTGCCGGCAATAAAATAAACAGGCTGCTTGAGTTGGGACACTATTTGCGGCAACAGGTGAATTTCCGCTTCTGTGGTGGAGTCCAACAAAGCCCCCAAAGCTGCCTCTGGATGAGCCGCTACGAAATCTCTCAACCGCTGCTTTCCCCACGATCGACCGATCGAGCTTGCCACAGAATCGCGGGCAAACACGAAATCTGCTAAGGGCAAATGAGGCAGCCAGCGGGGACGCATTTTTACTAGCTGCTTGCCGACTGCTCGAAACCGCTCGAATTCTTCCTTTAGATAGATGCCGCCGCCTGCATTGATGCAGACGACACCTTTAATGCGATCGGACAATTGGCTGGCTCCCCAAAGAGCGATCGTACCGCCGAGAGAATGTCCCACCAGCCAAGCACCAGAAATATCCAGTTTTTCGAGTAAAATTTCCAAATCGCGAGCGTAAGCTGCGGGAGTGTAGCAGGAATTGAGCGTTTCGCAACGCTCGGGATCGCTGTTGTCGCCAGCGTCCGATTGAGAATCACCAAACCCTCGCAAATCGTAGGTTAGGCACTGATAGTTTGGTGCCAAGCGATCGATCAAAGGTTGCCAGTAACGGCGGCTTAACAGCCAGCCGTGGACAAATACCAGAACTGGGGAAGTTGCAGTCGGAGCCGTCAAATCGTAAGCGTGCCGAAACCCTAGGATGTCGATGGTTGCCATATTTTAATCCTGTTCCAAAATCAACAAGCGAGGCATTAGCATCAAAGATCGTCGTCGTGCGAGGGATTCCCGTCTGCCACTTCAGCTAAAATCGCTCGCCCAGTAATCTTTGTCGCACTCCCTCAGCGATTTTCTGCCCCAGATACTCAGGAATTAAACTTTCATTGGGCCCCAATAAATAGAGAATCAGGCGAGTTCTGCCGCGCCAAACCAGCAAATTAGCATTTACCACCAACAAATCCTCTTGCCAGATGGCATACATAACTTTGTAAAAAAGTCCAGGCTGATTATCTGCTTCAATCAGCAGAGCTGGCAAGTGGAAAACCGGATCGACGTAGAATTCAGTTGCCACATCCTCCAAACCCGCGTCTAGATTGAATTCCACGGCCAACATCTCTTCAACTTCAAAATGCCCCGCCAACGCCTCTCGAACCGCCCTGCAGACGTTTTCTGCTGTTTTATCTGCCAGTACCTTGCCACCGCGAGATACTACCAATTTGATAAATACCAGCATCGGCGGGTAAATTTGACCGTACAGACTCAGACTGTGAATCGTCAGTCCATAGGCGGCGAGCACTCCAAAAATATCGCTCAGCAAAAAAGATTGGTTCCGGTAAGCAAAATGCAGGGCACTTTTGTTACCTTCGGCTCTGATTTCAATGACTGCTTGCCGAGTTTTGTAAAGTTGGTAAGCTAATTTGAGGTTTTGCAGTTGGATTTCGCTGCTGACAAATTGCTCGTAAAACTGCGGAAACGCTCGGTTAAAGCGCTTGAGAAGTTCTAGTGTAGATGGTTTTAAACCCGAAGCCATAATTGAGGAGAAGGTGCGGGAGATATACTATGTATTGACTCTCCCATGCCTTATGGCAATGGGATTTTAGACTTGACGATCCGAGTTTAAATTGTTTTTATCTCCTCACTAACAGCAGAAGTCAAATCGGTCTCGGAACATATCGGTCTTAATGTCGCGGTTGCGCCATTGAAAGTGATCTCTCCCACCAAGTGTATGAGTTCCGGCGCGATGGAAAGGCACTCGCAAGAAGCAACTTTCAAAAGGCCTGTATCCTGGTTCGGCAACAAATTTTACCTCAAAAGAGGGTTGTCCGGGTACAGCCCAGCAGCACAGTTATACCAAAATAAAGGAGAACCAAAAAGCGCAGACTCTAATGTTGAACGACAAATCGCTGTTTTCGGCGTAAGATGAGTGTACCGTAAACTGTTGCTCGAAAGGCTACCCTCAATTCATCCCACCCCGATCGGAGTGGGTTTATGTGTCGGGTGCTCTTTCACGTCGTCCAACTTCTACTACCTTAACCGCGCCTGCATGGGTTTTTGGAAAAACTTATTTAGTAGTTCGGAGTCCGCCTCTGTACCCCAAACAGCGGAACTTGAGGAAGATGTTGCCGTTGGAACCGGCGATCCGCTTTCCCCAACGTTTCGCAAACCCGCCAGCGGCAACGCTCGCATCTTTTTCAGCTGCGATCGGGACATTGACCTCTACGAACTTGAAGAACTCTGTAATGCAGTGGGTTGGTCCCGCCGTCCCCTGCGTAAAGTCAAAAAAGCTATTGTACACAGCTTCCTAGTCGTCTCTATGTGGGAGATGCGGGGCAGCCAGCGACGGCTGGTAGGTTTCGCCAGAGCGACTTCAGACCATGCTTTTAATGCCACGCTTTGGGATGTGGTAGTTCATCCTGACTACCAGGGTAAAGGCATGGGCAAGGCACTGATGAAATACATCATTAAAAAACTCCGCAGTGAAGATATCAGCAACATTACCTTATTTGCTGACCCTCAAGTGGTGGATTTCTACCGAAATTTAGGCTTTATGTCCGATCCAGAGGGGATTAAAGGTATGTTTTGGTATCCAGATTAGCTCTTGAGGTGCACCGAGAGCGTTGATTTGTTGAGAAAATCGGCGTTGCTCGATCGGGGTATGAAAATGGCTCGCTTGAAAATTCAGAAGATTGACTGACTCGCTGGTTTCATTTTTGGCAGATTCAGTCGTTCATACCGTAAATCAGCAACGCCGGGAAATGCACTGTTCACGCTGCCAAACACCTCAGAAGGGCTGTGCGCTGCGGTCAGTTACGCTGTGGGTGTATCCCCGCAGCGAAGGCCTTCGGGCGATCGAACTGCACAACCTGAAAACAACTTCGGCGTAGCTGCATCGAAAACTAAAATAAAAAAAAGCTTGACAAGTCGGGGGTTTTGTGGTTAGGTATTAAAGGATAGATAACTATTACAACGGGATGTAGCGCAGCTTGGTAGCGCGCCTGCTTTGGGAGCAGGATGTCGCAGGTTCAAATCCTGTCATCCCGATCGCACAATTTGAAATAATAGACTGAAACAAAAACTGGCTCTGATGTTTACACTTGTTCAAAGTGAAAACAGATTGAGGCAGTTTTTGCCGATCGTGCGAAGACGCCAGTCTTTGCGCTAATGTGTTTCAGGATCGCTCGGGAGTGGAAAAAACATGAAATCATTACTTCGTTTGGGTGCAATATTGGGGATTGCCGGCAGCACTCTGCTCGCCCCGTCGCTCATTGGCAAGATGTCTGCACTGGCAATCCCCGAGCCACAAATTTTGGAAAAATTGCGCCCGGTACCAGTATTTACGATTACAGACGCGACTGGTGCGCCCCTAATCGCTTCTGTTCCGAAGCAGGGTCAAGGTCAAACCGGTAATGCTTCCGTGGCCGGAATTTTCATCAGCCAGAAAGATGCTCAAGCTTTTGTCGATCAACTCAAAACGAGAAATCCTCAGTTGGCGGCGTCGGTGCGCGTGATGCCGGTGTCGCTGGGGGAAATTTATCAGATCACTCAAGCAAATAAAGGCAAGCCAGAGGAAGTGCAATTTGCTTTCGTTCCGGCTCCGCAGCAGGTGCAGTCGGCTAAAACTGTACTTCAGCAAACTGGCCAACAAGTTAACGAGTTCAACGGTGTACCTCTGTTTTTGGCAAGAGGCGGCCCGGAAAATGGTTATTTGACGATTCAACGCGGTCAGCAAGAGGTGATTCCCCTGTTTTTTAACAAGGAGGAATTGCAGGGAATGGTCGAGCGTTTTAAGCAGCAGCAGCCTAACGTGACTGCCACCATTAAGATTGAGGTGGTGAACTTGGAGAGCGTTTTGGAAGCTTTGCGGACTGAGAATGACCCGTTTTTGACCCAAATGATTTTGGTTCCGTCTCGGGAGTCGCTGGAATTTGTCCGATCGCTCCAACCTGCGGGTGCTGGGAACCAAAATCCACAGGTTGCTCCGGCTCCGGCTCGCCCAGCTCCGGCTCCAGCTCGGCCAGCTCCGGCTCCGGCTCGCCCAGCTCCAGCTCCAGCTCGGCCAGCTCCGGCTCGCTAATATTTAGTCAGTTGACAGTTGACTGTTAACCGTTGACTGTTAACTGTTGTCATTAGTTACCAATGCCCGATGCCCGATGCCCAATTCCCCGTTCCCAAAAAGTCTTATGTTTGTTTCTGGTTTAGAGCTTTGGCAATGGGTGAATCAAGCTAAGGTTCTGGCGATCGCCTCTGACATTCCCCATTCCGAACTCGACTGGCTGCTGCAAGAGCTAGCAGGCTTGGATAAATTGGCTCTGCGTTTGGAGTCGTTTAAAGATTTGCCAAAAATTGAATTAAAGTTGCCTTTATCGGAACTTGCTCAATTGTGGCAGCGACGTTTGCAGGAACGAGTGCCGGTACAGTATTTAACGGGAGTTGCACATTGGCGGAATTTTTCGCTCAAAGTAACGTCGGCGGTGCTAATTCCTCGTCCTGAAACGGAATTGCTGATCGATTTGGCTGTGGAAGCTGTTAACAGTTGTTTGGGCTCTGAAAATAGCGATCGCAAATCTACCCCCCCCAACCCCCCCTTGGTAAGGGGGGGAGCAGATTTAAACCAGTCCCAGCTTCGAGGGGGAGAATTTTCAAAATCGCATTGGGTGGATTTGGGAACCGGCAGCGGGGCGATCGCGATCGGCTTAGCTTCGGAGTTGAAAAATGCGACGATTCATGCGGTAGATTGCAGTTCGGCAGCTTTGGCGGTTGCTCAAATCAATGCTGACAATTTGGGTTTTGGATCGCGAATTAATTTTTATCAAGGTTTGTGGTGGGAACCGTTAGAATTTCTGAAAGGTCGGGTTAGCGGCATGGTGTCTAACCCGCCTTACATCCCCAGCAGCACGGTGCTGACTCTGCAACCGGAAGTTTTGAAGCACGAACCTCATCTGGCCTTAGACGGCGGTTTTGACGGGTTAGATTGCATCCGGCATTTGGTAGAAACGGCTCCCGATTATTTAGAATCCGGGGGAGTTTGGTTGGTTGAGATGATGGCGGGACAGGAAACGGCGGTAGTTGATATGCTGGAAAGTCACGGGAGTTACGGCAAAGTTCAGATATTTGCGGATTTGGCAGGAATCGATCGCTTTGCCTTAGCCTATCGTCTTTAAAAGTCAAGAATATGCCGTAAAATCTGAAATTTAAAATCTAAAATGGCATGACACAAGTTTCGATAAATACCTTAGTTGAAGGGGCAATTTCTGGCGATCGTATCGTCAGTTTTCCTACGGATACTGTACCTGCTTTGGCTGCGAAGCCCGATCGCGCGGAGTTGATTTTTGCAGCCAAACGGCGCAGTCAAGACAAACCGCTGATTTTGATGGCAGCATCGGCGGAGGCTTTGTGGCCTTACGTGGAGGGGAGTCCAGCAGAGTTAAAATTGTGGCAGCAAGTGGCTAAATCCTATTGGCCGGGGGCGTTAACTTTGGTGCTGCCGGCTTCGGAAAAAGTCCCAGCAGCCATGAATTCGAGCGATCGGACTACGATCGGAGTACGAGTGCCTAACTTTCCGCTGGCTCTCAAAATTTTAGAGCAGACAGGCCCTTTGGCGACTACCAGTGCTAATTTATCCGGCGAGCCACCTCTGTCGTTGGTGGCAGAAATTGAGGCTTTGTTTCCCGAAGTCTTGACATTAGTCCCTTCTGAATTGCCAACAGCGATAACAGCTTCCAGTTTGCCTTCCACTGTGGCGAAATGGACTGGCAGTAATTGGGAAATATTGCGGCAAGGCACGATCGAGTTAGAATGCTAAAATCTAAACTCCTAGGCAAATCAATATGGCGCCGATCGGCTGGAGCGAATTTATATATTTAGGTATGGGACTGGGACTGGGTTTGGGAAGCAGTTTGATTTGGCGTCCGCGGCAAAAAAGCTCGCAACAGCCAGAACCTGCGCCCAATGTGCCGCCAACTCCTCAAGAGAATTACTTAGAGGAGTTTGATGCCCTTTCCGAGCAACTTAAGCAAACTCAATTGGCTTATCAGATGGCATCGGAGATGAGTCAATTTAAGGGGGGTTTTTTGGCTCGAACTTCTCATGAGTTGCGATCGCCCCTGAGCACAATGATTGGTACGCTGCAATTAATTCTCTCGGATTTGTGCGACGATCCTGCTGAGGAACGAGAGTTTGTCGAGCAAGCTCACGTCGCCGCACTCAAGCTGGTGAAATTGATAGATGAAATTATCTCTGTTGCTAAAACTGAACACGGCAGTGACAGGATGGATATTGAGCCGATTCAGTTAGCTAAGGTTTTTGAGGAAGTTGATGATTTAACTTACTTGCAAGCTGCTAATCGCAGCATTCGTTTGGAGATATTGCCGCCAGAGCCGGGGATTTATGTATTGGCAGATTTGCCCAGATTTAGGCAAGTTTTAGTCAATTTGGTAGATACTGCTGTTGCTCAGATGGAGGAGGGAAGTATTTCTGTTTCTGCACATTCTTCGCCAGAATCTGGATACGTTCACATCTGGGTGGACGATCAGCGTTCAGTGAGTGCTTGGAGCGAGTCTTGGGATTTGCTGAAGCACGATTTGGAGTGCGATCCTACTAAGAGCAGCGATAATTCTAAGGTGTCTTCGGGAATGAGGTTATTGATGAATCAGACTCTCTTAACTTTGATGAATGGAAAGTTGGAGGTTCTGGCCGTGCCTTCTGAGTCTGAAGAGTGCAATTTTAACCGCACTCAGTGTTCTATTCCTTTGGCAAGTTTGTGATGAAGGAATAAGGCCCTTCGACTTCGCTCAGGAACCGCTTCAGGAAGAAGGAAGAAGGAAGAAGGGAGAGAACATTGTAGGGACACGGCACTGCCGTGTCCTCCATTTTGATCGTTCCGATCTTAACGGATTTAATATAACTATCGCTCGATTAATTGTAGGGAAACGGCACTGCCGTGTCCTGATTGTGGGTAATTTATAGGTAGTAAGGTGCGCCGAAGAGCACCCTACACATTATAGACTTTGGTGCAAGTTTTGTGCTTATTTAACAATTAGCAGTTAGCAATTCGCTCCTGCTAATTTCTAATTCGACATTTTCTTCTAAGAGCTGATTTTCAAGTACCATTGTGGTGCTGGCATTGTGCTGAAAACCGATGCGCTCGTAGAAGCTTTGTTTGTAAGTTGTCATCAGATAAACTCGCTCTACTCGGCACATCCGAGGGTGACTCAAGGCGGTTTGCACTAATTTGCGGCCGAGTCCTGCACCTTGGTAATCTGGGTGAATGGCGACATCCCAGATGGTAGCTCGATAGATGCCGTCGGAGGTGGCTCTGGCAAAGCCGATCGCCCTCGCGCAGTCCCAAACTGTCACAACTGGTTCGCTATTGGCGATCGCAATTTCCCAATCTTCTATCTTGCGTTCCCTCGCCCAAAAGGCGGCTGCTTTAAATAGTTCTTGGATCTGCGCGATGTCTGCGCGATCGCGATCTGTGCAAAATTGAATGTGACTCGAATCTCTAGTCGTTGATGTCATGCTCTGCGGTGCCTTCAAGTTGTATTTAAACTGTGTTATTTTTACTGTCTTACAGGAGTGAAAGTTGATTTTGCTGGGGAACCATCAATGATTGAATTCCCGATTTACCAAACTATGTTTATTCACACATATCCTGTAGCTAATTTCGGTAATTATTAATACTTTTTTGTCTAAATTTTGTAAAAAAGTCTTTGACTCAAAATTTGCCAGTCTGAACTCATAACTACTGAAGGTAGCGAGGGGGTATTGCCCCCTACAAAAAAGTCGTAGCTTGCGGGGCGGAACGCCATCGCCCTTCAGCTTGTAGAGTGCATCATTGCTAAAAAATCCTGGATTTTAGAAGTGTTGACTCCACGAGAACAGAGGGAAGATTGTGCTGTGGAGTCAAATGTCAAATCTCAAAGGTTAGAGATCAGTTTTGCAGCCAGCGGGCCGCGTCTTTGGCGTGATAAGTCAAAATCAAATCACAACCAGCACGCTTGAATCCTGTCAAGGTTTCCATCACTACTCTTTCTTCGTCTATCCAACCGTTGAGGGCGGCAGCTTTTACCATTGCATATTCTCCAGAAACGTTGTAAGCAGCTACTGGCAGATTAGTTGCTTCCTTGACGCGCCAGATGATGTCCATGTAAGCTAAAGCGGGTTTAACCATCAGCATATCTGCGCCTTCGGCAATGTCGAGAGCAATTTCTTTGAGAGCTTCGCGGCCGTTTCCCGGATCCATTTGATAGGTACGCCGATCGCCAAATTGTGGAGCAGAATCGGCCGCATCGCGGAATGGGCCATAATAAGCTGAGGCGTATTTTGCCGCGTAAGACATGATCGGAATATCTTCAAATCCAGCCGAGTCCAATCCTTCGCGAACTGCTCCGACAAAACCGTCCATCATCCCCGAAGGTGCGATAATATCTGCACCAGCTCTAGCTTGAGCAACGGCGGTTTTTTTCAGCAATTCTAGTGTCGGATCGTTCAAGACGCGACCGCTTAAATCTCCGACTTCCAAATAGCCGCAGTGCCCGTGACTGGTATATTCGCACAGACAAGTATCGACCATGACGATTAAATCTGGTACGGCTGCTTTAACTGCTGCTGTCGCTTTTTGGACGATGCCACAATCATGCCAAGCACCTGTAGCGTCTGTGTCTTTGTCTGCGGGAATGCCAAATAAAATAATCGCAGGAATGCCGAGATCGTAAACTTCTTTTGCTTCTTCTACTATTTTGTCGATCGATAGCTGGTAGACTCCAGGCATCGATTTAACTTCTTTGGCAAAAGCTTCCCCTGGTACGGCAAATAGAGGGTAAATTAAATCGCTGGTTGTCAAGATATTTTCGCGTACCATCCGGCGGAGTTGGGGATGGTTGCGGAGGCGGCGGGGGCGGTGAGTTGGAAACATAATGTTTTTTTTAGGGTAGATCGTGTCTTGCTTTCTAGGACTGACGGCATTTATTTTAAAGTCTAGAGCTTATTGTTGGTCGATCGCCCCTGAGTTACGTAAACTTCTGTAAAAGCCCCCGACTCTATGGTTTGTAGTAAGGACTTTAGTCCTTGGGTACGGATATCTCTCTGGCTTTACACCTGCAACCGGGCTGCCCATCCGCGAAGATAGACTGTAAATTATAAATGTATCGAATAGTAACGGTCTTATGTACAAGCAACTAATTTCAAAGATCAAACCACTTTTGAAATCACTATTTGCGATCGGTCTGGTACTGACGCTAGCCTTCAGTAACGCTGACGGAGCCTTGGCGGCTCGCAGCGGAGGACGGATGGGAGGCGGCTCTTTTAGAGCTCCAGCGCGCAGTTACTCGTCTCCCAGTCGCACCTACGCGCCCTCGGGAGGCGGTTATTATCCGGGCGGCGGCTATGGTGGTGGATTTGGTGGGGGCTTCGGTTTCCCATTCTTGCTGCCGTTTTTCGGCTTTGGAGGCGGGTTTGGCGGCCTGTTCTCGATTTTGATCTTTATTTCGATCGCGAATTTCCTCGTGAAAAGCTTCCGCAGCGCCGGGGGTGGAACTGACGAACTTGGCAACAACGTCCCTACTACCACCGTATCTGTCGCCCGCTTGCAAGTTGGTTTGCTAGCAGAGGCCCGCGGTTTGCAAGGCGAACTCGACGCCCTAGCGCGCAAAGCGGATACCGATACAGCGGTTGGTCGCGCTCAAGTGCTGCAAGAATCTACTCTGGCGATGCTGCGACATCCTGAATACTGGGTTTACGCAGGCGCTGAATCTACGCAAACTCGCTTGGAAGCAGCAGAAGCTAAATTTAACCAATTTTCTTTGGCAGAACGCAGTAAGTTTACTGAAGAAACGCTCTCGAACTACAACAATCAGCTCCGGCAAGCAGGGAGCAGTAAGATCCTGCCAGGTTTGCAGGAAAATGGCGCTCTGGTTGGTTCCGATCTGAATTCAGAACCCGGGGAGTTTATTGTGGTGACGGTGATTGTCGGTACTCAAGGCAAATTGCAATTGCCAACAGTCAAAAACTCTGAAGATTTGCGCCAAGCTTTGCGCCAGATTGGAGGAGTATCCAGCGATCAGTTATTGGCGGTTGAAGTGCTGTGGACTCCTCAAGCAAACGGCGATACTCTGACGGCTGATGATATGTTGGCCGGCTATCCTGATTTGCGATCGATTTAATGGTCAAGACTGGGCGCGGAAGATTGTCTCCCGCGCCCCATCCCGTAGCCAAGCTGTGCGGGTGAAACTGGATTGGTTTTGAGACGGATATGAAGCAGGATGTTGTGGATGCCGATCGACTTAAAAAAGATGTGTTAAACAAATGCTATTATTGATAGATTATGATTCAGTGTGATTCATCTGCTATTGATAAAGCCTGCCCTATAAACGTTTTGCGAAGAACTGAAACAGCATAAAAAAATTGTTTTGAGCGAGGGACTACTTCGGAAAAAGTAGGGGATGTGCCTTATAAAATTTATATCAAAAAGAGATAGGGAGCTAAAGTTATGCCCGACAGCAGAAAAAAAGCACTTTTCATTTTGAGCCAGTTAAATAACGATGATATCGACTGGATAGTCCAAAAAGGCAAGAAAGAAATTCTCGATCCGGGCACGATTTTGATCGAGGAAGGGAGACAAATAGATGCCCTATACATTGTTTTGAAGGGAAGTTTGAGCGTTTTGCTCAACTCTGAGCAGACTAAAGAGCTTGCTAAAATAGCCACTGGAGAACTTGTTGGAGAAGTTTCTTTTATTGATGCTCGCCCTCCTTTGGCAACGGTAAAGGCGATCGAAGAAACTCACTTACTGGCAATTCCCAGGCGACAGTTAATCATCAAACTGCAACATGATATGGGCTTTGCTTCCCGATTTTATTATGGAATTTCGCTGTGTCTGGCAGACCGGATGCGCGGTACGATCAGACATATAGAATACGGTCGCAATATAGAATTGGATCAGCCAGAAATGGATCGGGAGGATATTAATCCGAACGTCCTGGAAAATTTAGCCCTTGCTCAGGCGAAGTTTAATTGGCTGAGCGAAAATGTGAGGGCTTAATTAATTTTAAGATATAGAGGACACGGCAGTGCCGTTTCCCTACAATTGATCTGGCGTAGGGAAACAGCACTGCCGTGTCCTGATTTCGGGTAATATTAATTGCGATGCAACCGGAATTGATCTAACCAGACAACCTAGATAATTCCTGGCCCTCTGCCGCGGGTGTCTGCTTCTGTTGTCAGTTTTCCTTCTTCGCCTTTTTTACTTTTGACTTCTGCGAGAATTCGAGCGCGTTCTGCGGCTTCGGCTTCCTCTTTTTCTCTCAAATCGCCCGGTTCGTTGATGTACATTTCGGGTTCGATCGCGTAGTTGTTAACCAGACCTTCTTGGTCTACTGTATAACCATCTGTAGTGTGAATGCTTTCGTCATCAGTTTGGTCGTCAGTTTTTGCGCTTTTCTGCTTTGCTTCAGTGGTTGCGTGCATGAAGTTAGAGCCTTCGCGTTCTTGCCGCGCTGCTGTTTCCGCAGGAGTAATCCCCCTGTCGTAGTGGGGAGCTTCCATCTTCGCTTCGATTTTTTCGTCCGTCGGTGTTGATTTGCTAATTTCTGCGTCGGTCGGTGTTGGTTGGCGATTAGTCATGATTTATTCCTTCTTCAATTTTTTCAAAAGGTCTTTGGCTTATGTTTAAATATTAAGCCTAAGCTAACTCATTCACAAACTACCTTTGGTTAGAGTTTTCTAATAGTTTATTTTGTTTTAAATACATTTCTTTTCTCTTCCCGGAGACTGAGTAATTGAGGACTTAACTAATAGTTTATAGTTGGCAATGACTTGACATCTATCTTTAGGTAGGGAATTGGAAATTGGGAATGATATCAATTCCGGCTGCGCCGGAATGATAAAGAGGAGACGGCAGTGCCGTATCCCTACAATTGATCGCGGTAGGGACACGGCACTGCCGTCTCCTCTTCATGATTCTTTAAAGAAGCGGATGATTTCGCGGACGTGGTTGAGAAATTGTCCGTCCGAGGTAAGTTGGGCGATCGCACTTTCGGCATCTCTTGCGAGTTTAATGTGTTCTGCCTGATTTGTCGATCGCAAATCTTCTACTGATGCGGCTAAAGTAGTTAATTCTATTCTAGCGGCTCGTTGCTGACGCTCTTGCAAAGCTACCCAAGAATTCGGGTCTTCTAAATTAAATTTAGTTTCCCAATTTCTGATTGTAGACTCTGAGTCTGCAAAGCGGCTGCGAAGTTCGACAATATCTTCGCGGGGGTAGAGAAATTGGCTGCGGATTGTTGTCAGCCGCTGGGCTAAATACTGATAACCTCGGATAGCTGGACGCAGTATGGTTAATAGCAGTGCAGCACCGGAACTGAGATAGCCAACAGCGCTAATTCCGGCGGCGGATAGGGCGTAAAGTCCGATCGCGCTCCCCAGATGAAGGGCGATCGCCGTTAGGAACGATCGGCTAGCTAGTAAGTTAACATATTTGACTTGTTTCTCGTCTACTGCAATACCTTTTTCGGTTGATTCTGCGGCTTGCGCTAAAACTTCTTTCGCTTCAAAATGGATATTCCAGGGAACTGTAACTATCAGCAACAGCCATTCAAAAATAGCAATGGCAATTACCCAATCGATGAAATTGCCGGCGGGAACGTGCAACCATTGCAGAATGGTATAAATTAACAGTAAAAATATGCCTGTGACGGCACCGAAACCGGAGAAACCGTAATACATGGCGATCGCCTTTGCGAAATGTTATTTTGATTTTGAATATATTTGGGAAGTGGAGTTCGAGATGGTGTGACACTTAGCAAAGCTTCCTATTGAACTAAATTTGTAGTTATCGCATCGTTATGTTAGATAACTTAAAAAGTAAATCGTAACTTCACTGATAGCAGAAAATATGCTAAATATATAATTGTCAGGGGTTAAAAAAAGAGAAATTTTGGTTGAAGTACGGACGAACGGTGAGCTACTCGATCGCCTGTGGCCCAGATAAACTGATTGAAAGGTCGATCGGGCGTTTTGCTTTCTTACCAGCTCGGAACCGAGATGTTCATCAGTTGACAGTTGACCCTTCGACGTAGTTTATCCTGAGCGTAGTCGAAGGGCTCAGGGCACCGCAGTTGACCCTTTAAATCGTTCGCTTCGATTTAAAGCGAACGGCTACGCTCAGGGCACCGCAGTTGACAGCTACCCATAGCCGTCGATAGAAGAGGTAGCTGTTAACTGTCAACTGTCAACTGATGAACGTATCGTCTCCAATTTCCAATAACTGCACGTCTACAATCTAAAATCCCAAGTCAGCAGCAAGGACAAACCGATGGCGAACTCAACTCTTGGCCTAGAAAATCAACTTTACGATTATCTATTATCTATTTCCCTGCGGGAACCCGATATTCTGGCTTCACTGCGGGAAGAAACTGCTAAGCATCCTATGGGTATGATGCAAATAGCTCCCGAACAAGGTCAGTTTATGGAGATGCTGGTGCAGCTTATGGGAGCGACAAAAACCTTAGAAATTGGAGTTTTTACTGGTTATAGCTCGCTGTGCGTAGCTTTAGCATTGCCTCCTAACGGTCACATTGTGGCGATGGATGTCAGCGAGGAATATACGAATATCGCACGCAAGTATTGGGAAGCTGCGGGCGTGGCCAACAAGATTTCTTTGCAATTGGGCCCAGCAATCAATACTCTCGACAAACTAATAGCCGAGGGACAAGCAGGAACCTTTGATTTTGCCTTCATCGATGCCGATAAAGAAAATTATGAGGCTTATTTTGAGCGCTCGCTGCAACTTGTACGCAATGGCGGTTTAATTGTAATTGACAATGTTCTGTGGTCTGGACGAGTTGCCGATCCTCAAGTACAAGACAAAAGTACCCTCGCCATTCGCAGTTTCAACGACAAATTGCGTAACGATCCCAGAGTAACTCTCAGTGTTGTACCCATTGCTGACGGACTGACTTTGGCATTGAAACGCCGCTGGGCGACGATGATGCAACCTGAACAGAATTAAAGAGTTGTTTGCGGTTTACGGTTAATTTTAAAATTTCTCGTTACTGGGCTCTGCCTAGTAACGCAGATCCGGAGGCTCTGCCTCCAACTCTTTGAGGCAGAGCCTCTAGATATAGATTCCCAGGCAGAGCCTGGGAACCGATTAAATAATATAGTTAATTGGTTTTAAGCGGAGATTCTGGTGTCTAATTTACAACTAAAATTGCCAATTCACGAAACGTTTCAGTCTACCGTTCAAGGCGAAGGATTTTGGACGGGAACTTTAGTTGATTTTATCAGATTGGCTGGCTGTCCCGTGGGTTGTCCGTGGTGTGATACGGGTTATGCGAATGGGGGTAAAGGTTTGCCAGCGGTGCCGAGGTCGATCGCCCAATTGCTAGCAGAATTGCAGTCTCGGAGGGTGGTAATTAGTGGCGGTGAGCCTTTTATTCACCGGGATTTACCGGAGTTAGTTGCAGCTTTGTTAGCAGCGGGTAAACAGGTCAGCATTGAAACTTCTGGTGCTTACTGGCAGGATGTTTCGCCACTGGCTTGGATTACTCTTTCTCCTAAGGAACACGTCAGTCCTAAATATCCGGTGCAAGAGATTTTTTGGAAGAGAGCTAATGAAATTAAGTTGGTGATTGATCGTGGAGAAGAAGTTAGTTTTTATCATAAGTATTTAGTAAATAATGTTGATATTCCGGTCTTTTTGCAGCCAGAATGGAACTCTAAAGAGTCACGGATTCCGATTGTATTGGAATTGCTAAAACAAAATCCTAGTTACAGGTTGTCTTTGCAAACTCACAAGTTTATTGGCGTGCAATAATTTGCGGATTTTGACTAGATACAACCCGGAATTCCTTCATAAGTCTGGGTTTTGGGGCTTCTGTCAGATTCATCTGTAGAGTAAATCGAAAATCGAAAATCGAAAATCGACTGAGTTTGGATGCCAGCTATTCGATCGGCAACGCTAAGATGGTTAAGCACTGTTTTGCACTACTCTCATGTCCCAACGCGCCAAAACCTCACACACCCAGCCAAGTGCATCCCACAACGGGCATAATGTGACGACTTCTAACTCCAACAGCCAAAATACGATTCGGGTTCGCGGTGCGAGACAGCACAACCTCAAGAATATCGATCTGGAACTGCCGCGCGATCGACTTATAGTTTTTACGGGTGTCTCTGGTTCGGGCAAGTCTTCCCTAGCTTTCGATACAATTTTTGCCGAGGGGCAGCGCCGCTACGTGGAGTCTCTCAGCGCCTACGCGCGACAGTTTTTGGGACAATTGGATAAACCGGATGTAGACGCGATCGAAGGCTTGAGTCCGGCTATCTCGATCGACCAAAAGTCAACTTCTCACAACCCGCGATCGAGCGTCGGTACTGTTACAGAAATTTACGATTATCTCCGATTGCTCTACGGCAGAGCTGGCGAACCGCATTGTCCCATTTGCGATCGCTGCATTGCGCCGCAGACAATTGATGAAATGTGCGATCGAGTGATGGCACTTCCAGACGGCACTCGCTTTCACCTTCTGGCACCAGTTGTGCGCGGCAAAAAAGGCACTCACCGCAAATTATTGTCAAGTTTAGCTTCCGAAGGATTTAGTCGGGTTAAAGTTAACGGCGAGATTTTAGAACTTTCGGAAAATATCGAATTAGATAAAAATCTAACGCACAACATCGAAATAGTTGTTGACAGGTTAATCACGAAACCGGGTTTAGAAGAACGTTTAGTTGATTCTTTGGGAACTTGTCTGCGCCATTCCGAAGGAATAGCCATAATTGAGGAGTTACCGACAGACGACAATCCTGAACCAAATGGGCCGATCGTCTTTTCCGAAAACTTTGCTTGTCCCGAACACGGCGCGGTAATGGAAGAACTTTCGCCCCGGTTATTTTCGTTTAATTCCCCCTACGGTGCGTGTCCAAACTGCCACGGTTTGGGGAGTTTACGGACGTTTGCGCCGGAGTTGGTGATTCCCGATAACAAAGCGCCTCTTTATTGTGCGATCGCCCCTTGGTCAGACAAAGACAATTCTTATTATCTCTCTTTGCTGTGCAGTGTTGCCGATGCTTGCGGATTTGATATCGACACTCCTTGGTTCCGGTTGACTCCCGAACACCAGCGGGTGATTTTGTACGGGAATGAGTCCAAGAACACCGCAGAAAGTAAGAAGCGAGACTCCGGCACCACCGATTTGAGGAGAGATTTTAAGGGCGTAATTTCCATGTTGCAGCGCCAGTACGACGATACGGGTTCCGATTTGATCAAGCAGAAGTTGGAACAGTATCGAGTCGATCAACCTTGCCAGGTTTGTCATGGTAAGCGGTTGAAACCGGAAGCACTTGCGGTGCGGTTAGGAAACTACGGAATTGTCGATTTGACGAGTATTTCAATTCGGGAATGTCGGGAACGAGTGGATAATTTGGGATTGAGCGATCGGCAATTTCAAATATCCGATTTAGCCCTCCGAGAAATCAAAGCCAGGCTGCAATTTTTACTTGATGTCGGGTTGGATTACCTAACGTTAGACCGCGCCGCAATGACCCTTTCTGGCGGCGAAGCGCAGCGAATTCGCCTTGCGACTCAAATCGGTTCCGGTTTGACAGGTGTCCTCTATGTTTTAGACGAACCCAGCATCGGACTGCACCAAAGAGACAATTTTCGCCTGCTGCAAACTTTGACAAAGTTACGAGATTTAGGCAACACGCTGATTGTAGTGGAGCATGACGAAGAAACAATGCGATCGGCAGATCACATAGTCGATATCGGCCCCGGTGCAGGCGTACATGGCGGCAGAATCATCTCCCAAGGAAGTTTAGAAGACTTGCTGGCTGCTGAGGAATCTTTGACGGGCGCATATTTGTCAGGAAAGCGAGTCATTGAAACCCCGAATGAAAGGAGAAAAGGCAATGGCAAATCCCTCTCAATCACCAATGCTCGTCGCAACAATTTAAGAAATATCGATGTCGAAATTCCCCTAGGAAAACTTGTCTGTGTTACAGGAGTTTCCGGGTCGGGAAAATCCACACTCATCAATGAATTACTGTATCCATCGCTGCAACATTATCTCACCAAAAAAGTTCCTTTACCACCAGACATGGATGCGCTCAAAACAAAAGGTGAACGCTCTATCGAGGATGTAGTTGATAAGGTAATAGTCATCGATCAATCTCCCATCGGCAGAACTCCGCGTTCTAATACCGCTACTTACACGGGACTTTTTGATGTGATTCGAGACTTGTTTGCCGAAACCACTGAAGCTAAAACCAGAGGTTACAAAGCTGGACAGTTTTCTTTCAACGTCAAAGGTGGAAGGTGCGAAGCTTGCAGCGGTCAAGGTGTGAACGTAATTTCGATGAATTTTCTGCCGGATGTTTACGTGCAGTGCGAGGTTTGCAAAGGCGCGCGGTATAACCGAGAAACATTGCAAGTTAAGTATAAAGGCAAGTCAATTTCTGATGTTTTGAACATGACTGTGGAGGAAGCTTTGGAAATGTTTAAAAATATTCCCAGGGCGGCGATGAGACTGCAAACTTTGCTTGATGTTGGTTTGGGTTATATTCAGTTGGGACAGCCTGCACCCACTCTTTCGGGAGGGGAAGCACAGCGGGTTAAATTGGCAACGGAACTGTCGCGTCGTGCTACTGGGAAGACGCTTTATTTGATTGATGAACCGACGACTGGTTTGTCGTTTTACGACGTTCACCATCTGTTAAATGTGCTGCAAAGATTGGTGGACAAGGGGAATTCAATTTTGGTAATTGAACACAATTTGGATGTGATTCGGTGCTGCGATTGGGCGATCGATTTGGGGCCGGAAGGTGGAGATAAGGGAGGTGAGATTATTGTGGCGGGAACACCCGAGGATGTGGCGGCTAATGCTCGTTCTTATACTGGGAAGTATTTGAAAGCTGTTTTGCAGCAGCATCCTTTGGGGGAGGCTGTAGCTGTTAGCTAATTCTCACTACAGCACCTAACCTTCGAGGAAGGGAGATGCTGATGGGGAGTAAGAAAGATGTAGGCGATCGTCGAGCTGCGGTATTGTTTGATTATATCCCTTACTGTACCGCAACTGCGATACAATTAGAAGTTAGCTGCCAAGTCATCAAGCCAGTTGCTATGAAGAGGACAAGTTATAAAATCAGCTTGGTATTTTACTACGTTGGTTATACATTCAAGGTAAAAATATGAGCGATATGCTTTCGGTATTTGACCAACCCAATGATGGACTTTTTTTTGCACATTTGCGTGGTTCAGAAATGCACTGGTTTTTTGTGCAAGGGGCACAAGCGCTGCGGAAGGATCTATATATACCAGGAGTCTTATCGCTCATCAATGGTATAGAGGCAACCCTCCGAATAACCATTCATCAACTTGCAGGCAAGTCCTTTAACGAAGATCTGAGCGATTATAAGTTGCTGAGTAATACTCTGATAAATCAAGCAGGCGACAAGGGAATGCCAATTCTAGCCCTAGCATTTCCAGGTGAAAGTGACTTTATTGCAAATTTAGCAACAACTAAACCTAACCGTGTAGATGTCAATATCGTTGCCCTAAGAAATGATCTTTGTCACGGAAACGTGACTCCTTTTCTCAATCGAGAACTTGGTGAGGATCTAATTTTTTTTACGCCTGAATGTCTTCGAGAGACATCACAAATATTATTATCAGTATCAAAGCAATGGGTAGAAGAATTGAGCCGATTTCGTCTAGCCACTCTTGGCTACTAACAAGGGCTTCCAGCAGACGGTGCTCTGCGCCCACAAGATCGCGGTGATTTTGAAGGCTAGAAGCAACCCGACTGCCTTTCCGACTACAGGTTCGCCGCTGCTGAAGCCCAAGCCATTAGGCTTAATTTGGAAAAAGATTTGGCATCTCTTCAAGCGCCTCTTGCTCCCGTTTTAAGATCGAGTTACTATAAGTTCTATGCGTATTTTGTCCCGCAGCACCTTGCGAAACTTTTGGGAAACTCATCCAGATGCCTCAGAAGCACTAAAAACTTGGTACTACGAAGCGTCTCACGCCGATTGGCAGAGTCCAGTCGATGTTAAGTCCGCTCATCGTAATGCTAGCATCATTGCGAACAATCGTGTTGTGTTTAACATCAAAGGCAATTCCTATCGGCTGATTGTTGCCATTCGTTATGACATCGGCATTATTTTTATCCGCTTTATTGGCACTCATGCCGAGTATGACAAGGTAGATGCAGAAACAATCTAAACACAAATTGATATATGGAAATACGTCCAATTAGAACCAAAACTGACTATCAGGAAGCCCTTCGAGAGGTTGAGTTGCTGTTTGATGCAGCTCCTAATACACCTGAGTCCGATCGCCTAGATGTCCTCAGTACCCTAGTAGAAGCTTACGAGAAGGTACATTTTCCGATCGCAATACCCGATCCAATTGCAGCCATTCAATACTACATGGACGCCCGTGGATGGTCTGGCAGCGATTTGGAACAATGTATTGGTAGTCGAGCTAGAGTATCTGAGATATTATCTCGCAAACGCTCCTTGACTTTGGAAATGATTCGGAAGCTGAATCAAGAGTTAGGAATTCCGGCTGAGATTCTCATCCAGCCCTATCAGTCAATACAAACCTCCGCGTAATAAGAGAACACCATCTTAATGCACCAAGACTTGGATCGACCTCCGTAAAGGCGAATCTGACTCGATCAACCATGCGTTGCAACCTTATCTTCTGCCAACGCTCTTGCTAGTATAGAAGCAGCCTCAAAAGAATCATGCAACCCTTGACTAGCGGGTGTTTCTCGATCGCTCAATGGTACTAAACCAGATTCCTTCAGCAATTTAGCTACCAGGAAATGGAGTAGTAATAGCTTCTCGGCGTGAGATAATTCTTTAAGAAGAGGAACAAGTTCAGTAAAAGGCATAAGGCTTTTAGAATAAGTTATAGATGTGTATATTGTATAGCAATCCTAAATGATTTTCTCTATCTAGAGCAATCCTAAATGATTTTCTGTGTGTAAGTATATTGACGTATTTTGGGGAAATCAAATTTATGTTCGTTAGTAAAAAACTCAAACAAAAATTTGACAATCTTAAAAGACCTGCATAAATACCAATACTTTCTTAAAAAGTTTTTAGCTTGTAACCAAATATCTTCAACGGGATTCTGTTGGGGAGCATTGGGAGCAAATAAAATACAAGTAATTGACCAATTCTCAGGTTCTTTGTCACCATTTAGTTCTAATAAAAAGTCTCTAAATTCTCCATATTTATGATAACTAGCTCCATCCCAAATCAAGATAATCTGGCGATTTTTATATTTATTTTGTAAGTATTTTATGAATTTAACTGTTGATTTTCCATCACCAGATGGATGGCTCTGAACATGGAATTCTTTGCTTTGATAATTGAGTGCGCCAAAATAAGTTTGTCTATCTTTTTCATTGGTAATTGGAACTTCAATTCTGATTTGGGATTGACCCCAAACATAACCAGTTAGATCACCATGAAGTAGATGACATTCATCTAAAAACAATACTATTATTTCCCCAGATTCTATACCAGCCTTGTTTTTAAATAAAATATCGTTAATTTCTTCCGTCTTTTTTTTTACCAGTTCTTCATCAAATTTAGGATTGGTTTTTTGAGTTTTTTTCCAACTAATCTTCGCCCGGTCGAAAAGTTCATAGTAACTCTGTTTTGATTTATATATCACACCAAATTCTTGCTCTAAATAAGTAACCAGCTCATCTAAGTTCCAATATTCTTGATTCTTTAACCACTCGATTACTTCAGTATTTTGTAGAGCTGTTAAATACCCTTTTGACCCTTTATGTCCTAGTTTGATTCCGGCGATGCCTTTGGTTTTAAATTGTTTTTTCCAATAACCAATAAAAAAATTACTTACACCTAAAATCTTGCTGATTTCATGGTAGATATTACCTGAGAGCGCCATCCTTACAGCTATTGCTCGTTTGAGTTCTCTGGCATCGATATCGCTTTTAATGAAAGCTTCTAAACAAGCTATTTCTTTTTCCCTATCTTTTT